>NZ_JAQIRN010000001.1:0-964307 GCF_050600815.1 Klebsiella sp. 141161
ACCTCTTCATTAACCACCACAAAACCATCTTCGCGCTTGTGCATTGCCCCGCTCGGGCAGACCTTGGTGCACGCCGGGTCTTCGCAGTGGTTACAAGCGATGGAAAGGTAGTAGGCAAAAACGTTCTGATTCCAGACGCCGTTGTCCTCCTGCCAGTCGCCGCCGGCATACTCGTAGATACGACGGAAGCTGACGTCCGGCGTCAGGTTCTTGTAGTCTTTACAGGCCAGCTCGCAGGTTTTGCAGCCGGTGCAACGGGCGGAATCGATAAAAAATCCGTATTGAGCGCTCATGGTTTACTCCTTAAACCTTCTCGATTTCGACCAGGTTGGTATGCTGCGGGTTTCCCTTCGCCAGCGGTGAAGGCCGCTGGGTGGTGAGGGTGTTCATGCAGGCGCCGTAGTCGACGCGATCGCCGGCCATATTGGCATCGTGCCACGCTCCCTGACCCATCGCCGTTACCCCTGGCATAATGCGCGGCGTGACCTTTGCCGGAATACGCAGCTCGCCGCGCTGATTAAAGACGCGCACCATGTCGCCGTTTTTAATTCCGCGTTTTTCAGCATCGATGGGGTTAAGCCACACTTCCTGACGGCAGGCCGCTTGTAAGACATCGACGTTGCCGTAGCTGGAGTGGGTACGCGCCTTATAATGAAAGCCAAACATTTGCAGCGGGAACTGGTTGCGTAACGGATCGTCCCAACCTTCAAAGGTGGAGGCATAGACCGGCAGCGGGCTGATGACTTCGCCTTTTTCCAGTTGCCAGCGGGCGGCAATCTCGGCGAGGCGGCTGGAGTAAATCTCAATTTTGCCGGAAGGTGTTTTTAGCGGATGCGCTTCAGGATCGCGACGGAAATCGCGATAGGCGACGAAATGGCCGTTCGGATCTTTACGCTTGTAGATGCCCATTTTTTTAAGCTCGTCATAGCCCGGCAGCGCTGGGTCTTTGGCGACCATTTTGGCGTACAGATACTGTAACCACTGCTCCTGAGTCCGTCCTTCGGTGAAGCGCTGATGCACATCGTCGCCAAGGCGTTTTGCCACTTCACTTAAGATCCAGTAGATAGGCTTGCGTTCGAACTTCGCCTTAGTGGCGGGCTGGATGAAAATCAGATAGCCCATATTGCCGGCATAGTCGTTAGGAATAATATCTTCCTGTTCTACGGTCATCAGGTCCGGCAGCAGAATATCGGCATATTTTGCCGACGAGGTCATAAAGTTTTCGATAACCACGATCGTCGAGCATTTGCTCTCGTCCTGCAGGATATCGTGGGTTTTATTGATGTCGGAATGCTGATTAATGATGGTGTTGCCAGCATAGTTCCACAGAAATTTGATAGGGACCGTCAGCTTCTCTTTGCCGCGCACGCCGTCGCGGGTTGCGGTCATCTCCGGCCCACGGGCGATAGCGTCGGTCCAGCTAAAGCAG
This sequence comes from Klebsiella sp. 141161, assembly GCF_050600815.1. NCBI lineage: Bacteria > Pseudomonadati > Pseudomonadota > Gammaproteobacteria > Enterobacterales > Enterobacteriaceae > Klebsiella > Klebsiella sp. 141161. The sequence goes on from NZ_JAQIRN010000001.1 coordinate 1,430, forward strand.
GAGATGGCGGTTTTTACCGGATTCTCCAGTACCGGCAGGCGCTCAATGGTGATGGTATAGGTCGATTCGCGGGCGCCGCTGTTGCCGCCGTTAATGCCGACGTTGCCGGTTAAAATCGGCAACATGGCGATAGCCCGCGCGGAGAGTTCGCCGTTCGCCTGGCGCTGCGGGCCCCAGCCCTGGCAGATATAGGCGGGTTTGGTCATACCGATTTCGCGCGCCAGCTTAATGATGCGATCGGCGGGAATACCGGTAATACGCGAGGCCCACTGCGGCGTCTTGGCGGTAGCGTCGTCCCCCTGGCCGAGAATATAGGCTTTATAGTGGCCGTTGGCCGGGGCATCGGCCGGCAAGGTTTTCTCATCGTAGCCGACGCAGTATTTATCGAGGAACGGCTGGTCTACCAGATTTTCATTAATTAATACCCAGGCGATACCGGCGACCAGCGCGGCATCGGTACCGGGACGAATCGGGATCCACTCATCTTCACGCCCTGCCGCGGTATCGGTATAGCGTGGGTCGATGACGATCATACGGGCGTTGGAGCGCTCACGCGCCTGCTCCAGGTACCATGTAATGCCGCCGCTCATGCGGGTTTCCGCCGGGTTATTGCCGAACATCACCACCAGTTTACTGTTTTCAATATCCGAGGTGCTGTTGCCGTCGTTGCTACCGTAGGTATAGGGCATGGCGCAGGCGATCTGCGCCGTACTGTAGGTGCCGTACTGGTTGAGCGATCCGCCGTAGCAGTTCATCAGCCGCATCACCGGCGAGGCGGAAGGGGAAGAGCGGGTCATATTGCCGCCGACAATTCCGGAAGAGTAGTTAATATAGACCGCTTCGTTGCCGTACTCTTTAACCACGCGTTTCAGACTTTCTGCGATGGTATCCAGCGCTTCGGTCCAACTAATGCGCTCGAATTTTCCTTCGCCGCGTTTGCCGACGCGTTTCATTGGGTAGTTTAGGCGATCGGGGTGGTTGATACGCCGGCGAATAGAGCGCCCGCGCAGGCAGGCGCGAACCTGATGATCGCCGTAGATATCGTGGCCGGTATTATCGGTTTCCACCCACACCACTTCGTCGTCGCGGACGTGCAGGCGCAGCGCGCAGCGGCTGCCGCAGTTAACCGAGCAGGCTCCCCAGACGGTTTTTTCTTCTGCCCAGGTGGCTTGCTGCACGGCGGCGGCCGCGGCGCGTAGACTGAAAGGCAGGGACAGGCCGCCGGCGGCCAGGGCCAGTGAACCGATTGCTGAGGATTTTATGAGGGTGCGACGGCTGACGCCGCCGGGATGTTCAGGGTTGGACATTGTGCTCACTCCATGATTTTTATTATGCAAAATGCCGCTGGCAACCGCGGGGCTGCTGGCGCATGGGTGAGGAATAATACTTAAATAGGGGTAGGCGAATCTTATCTCCGGTCAACCAGAGATAAGATCCTTCACTCGAAAGCGGCGGTTATTGCCCGTCTGAATCGGTCGCCGCCGCGTCGCCGCTGCGGGTATAGATTATCTTGAAGGTGTCGTTAGCGCAGTGGCCCACCACCTGAGCGCCGGGTTGGTCAGGCTGATCGTTCGGCACTATGGCCAGGCTAAAACCGTCGGCCGGTACGCCGTTGTTGATAATCTTCTGCTGGATCTCGCCTTTTACCCGCTCGCAGGAGTCCGGCGCTGCCAGTGCGGATGCCGAACCCAGCAGCAGGGCCGCGCACAACCATGGGGATAGTTTCATCATAAGCTCCTTATTGATGTCATCCAGTTTTAAGCATAGCAGAATTGGTGTAAACAATTGTATTTGCTAAAATGATTGGAATGTTCCCAAAAAGGTAGCGGCTGTGAATAAACTGTTTTTGCTGATCCCGGCGGCGTTGCTGCTCAGCGCCTGTGACAAGCCGTCAACGCCGGCGGCGTTTACCCCGGAGATGGCCAGTTTTTCCAATGAGTTTGAGTTCGACCCGCTGCGCGGCCCGGTTAAAACCTTTACCCAAATTCTGTTTGATGACCAGGGGGAAATGGTGAAGCGGGTGCGTGCCCAGGTGTCGGCAGAAGGCTGTTTCGATCTGCTGGATTTTACCGACCTCGAAAACAAAACCGGCGCCACGCTAGTACTGGACGCGAATTACTATCTCGATGCGCAAACGCAGGAGAAACGCCTGCGGCTGCAGGGGAAATGCCAGCTCGCCGAGATGCCGGCGGCGGGCGTCAGCTGGGAGACTGATGACAACGGGTTTGTGGTGAAGGCTCTTGGGAAAGAAAGCACTTCCAGCTATCGCTACGACAGCGAAGGCTATCCGCTGGGCAAAACCACCACCGCGAAAGATGAGCGCTTCAGTGTCGTATCGACGCCGTCCACCGATCCGCGTAAAAAGCTCGATTACAGCGCGGTGAGTGTATTTAACGATCGCGCGTTAGGTAAGGTGAATCAAACCTGTGACTATGACGATCACGACAACCCGATCCGCTGCGAGATGCAGGTTGTCGATGAAAGCGTCCAGCCGGCGGTGACGCGACACTACAGCATCAAAAACACTATCGACTACTACTGAGCCGTGGGCTTGAGTAGCGTCTGGCCTTGAGGACGATGTTTCTCAAGGTACTGATGCTGGAACAGGCACATGCGAATGGTATTGCGGTATTCGCCGTTGATAAAGAACTCGTGAATCAGCTCGCCTTCGACCATAAAACCGAGTTTGCGGTAGATGTGGATCGCTTTTTCGTTTTCTTTATCGACAATCAGATACAGCTTATACAGATTCAGAACGGTAAAGCCGTAGTCCATTGCCAGCTTAGCGGCGCGCGTCGCCAGCCCTTTGCCCTGATATTCCGGGGAGATAATAATCTGGAACTCGGCGCGACGGTGAACGTGGTTTATCTCCACCAGTTCAACCAGCCCGGCTTTTTCGCCATCGCATTCGATGACGAAACGGCGTTCACTTTGATCGTGAATGTGTTTGTCGTAAAGGTCAGAGAGTTCGACGAAGGCCTCGTAAGGTTCTTCAAACCAGTAACGCATTACGCTGGCGTTATTATCAAGCTGGTGGACGAAGCGCAGGTCTTCGCGCTCAAGCGGGCGGAGTTTGACGTGAGGGGCGTCAGACATGGGAAATCCTGTGTGCATTAATAGAGGATGGCGCCCACGGGCGCCGGGGAATTATGGCGTAATAACGCGACCGGTGCGGCGGTCAAGACAGCGCAGGGTGTTGGGTTCCCAGTAGGCGTTGACGTTGGCGCTCTTCTGGCAGTTATCCTGCGCATCGAAGGCGACGTCGGTTTTGTCCCACTCTTTCTCCGCGCGTTTATTTACCTTCTGCCGTAGCGAGCGGGTATCGTTCCACTGCTCTTTTTCCATTGCGGCTTGCTGACGGCTCTGCGCGCTGTCGCCGGACTCGATCACCAGTTTGTCGGTTTGCGCGAAGGACGAAGCGGTATAGACCATTGCGCTTGCCGCCAGCAGGGCGGTCAGGCACCAGCGTTTATTGCGTGTCATTTTCATCACGATTTCCTTTGAGTGATAAAAAGGGTTAACCAGTTGGACAAGTTTACTACAACTCGCTACCCGCGCCTACCGGACAAAATGGCATGGGTGCCTGCGCATTATCGCGTACACTAGTGCAACAAATTGTCTCATTTACCAAACTTTAATGCTGAAAACCACGTTACTTTTCTTTGCTACCGCGCTGTGCGAAATCATCGGCTGTTACCTGCCGTGGCTATGGCTGAAGCGGGGAGGTTCGCCGCTGCTGTTGATCCCAACCGCGATGGCGCTGGCGATGTTCGTCTGGCTACTGACCCTGCACCCGGAGGCCAGTGGCAGAGTGTATGCCGCTTATGGCGGCGTCTACGTCTGCACCGCGCTGCTGTGGCTGCGTTTCGTCGATGGTGTGAAGCTAAGCCACTTTGACTGGGCGGGGGCGGCGATTGCGCTATGCGGCATGCTGATCATCGTTGCAGGCTGGGGGCGGGCTTAACGTCGCGCATCAGGATAAAAAATCGCCCTTTGTGATCTTCCACGCTAATTTTAACCTTGATTCTTGTATGGTAGCCGACTAGTTGCCTTACTTACTCTAACCGCATCGTGCTGTTTATCGTAAGAGGCAATTATGGCTACACAAACCCTTGCCAGCGAAGCTGGCGCCAAACCCGTGCGCATTGGCCGGGTGCAAAAAGTCACCCTGACGCTGCTGTTCATCGCCGGTATCGTCAACTTCCTCGATCGTTCGTCATTAAGCGTTGCCGGTGAGGCTATTCGCGGCGATCTCGGGCTTAGCGCGACGGAATTCGGCGTGCTGCTGTCGGCGTTCTCTCTGTCATACGGCTTTGCTCAACTGCCCTCGGGTATTTTGCTCGATCGCTTCGGCCCGCGAATTGTATTGGGGGCAGGGCTGATTTTCTGGTCACTGATGCAGGCGCTAACCGGGGTGGTGAACTCCTTTAGCCACTTTATTTTGCTCCGTATTGGCCTCGGGATTGGCGAAGCGCCGTTTATGCCGGCGGGGGTAAAATCCATTACCGACTGGTACGTACAAAAAGAGCGCGGTACCGCGGTCGGCATCTTTAACTCCTCAACGGTGCTTGGCCAGGCGATCGCGCCGCCGGCGCTGGTGCTGATGCAGATAGCCTGGGGCTGGCGCACCATGTTCGTGGTTATCGGCCTTGCCGGGATCGTTGTGGGCCTGTGCTGGTACGCGTGGTATCGCAACCGCGCGCAGTTCGATCTGCAACAGGAGGAGCGCCAGTATCTGGCGGCGCCGGAAAAAGCGCGCCCAACGCTGGTATTCAGCGAGTGGCTGGCGCTGTTCAAACGACGCACCACCTGGGGCATGATTTTAGGCTTCTCCGGGGTTAACTATACCGGCTGGCTGTATATCGCGTGGCTGCCGGGTTATCTGCAGGCGCAGCAGGGATTGAGCCTGGCGAAAACCGGCTGGGTGGCGGCAATCCCGTTTCTGGCCGCGGCGGTGGGCATGTGGGTCAATGGGCTGGTGGTCGATGCGCTGGCGCGCCGCGGTTACGATTTGGCGAAAACGCGCAAAACGGCCATTGTGGTTGGCCTGACGCTTTCTGCGCTCGGCACGTTGCTGGTGGTGCAATCTAACTCGCCGACCCAGGCGGTGGCGTTTATCTCCATGGCGCTATTCTGCGTCCACTTTGCCGGAACCTCGGCCTGGGGGCTGGTTCAGGTGATGGTTAGCGAGAATAAAGTCGCGTCGGTGGCGGCGATCCAGAACTTCGGCAGCTTTGTTTTCGCCTCTTTTGCGCCGGTTGTCACCGGTTGGGTAGTGGATACCACGCACTCCTTTAACCTGGCCTTAGTCATCGCCGCCTGTGTGACCTTTACCGGCGCGCTGTGCTATTTCTTCATCGTAAAAGACCGCATTAATTAATCGCTAACGGGGGGCGCCTGGCGCCCCCCGCAACCACATCCGTTTGTGATCCTTCGCATCTTTTTTAAATATCATACTTGTATGGTAGTAGGTCTGGTGATTTAATTTTGATCACTAACCGCACAGATGTAAGGAATTACCCATGAAGATCGTTGCTGCCGACGTGTTCGTTACCTGCCCAGGGCGTAACTTCGTCACCTTAAAAATCACCACCGATGACGGGATTGTCGGCCTCGGTGATGCCACGCTCAACGGCCGTGAATTGTCGGTCGCCTCATACCTGAAAGATCATCTTTGTCCGCAGCTGATTGGCCGTGATGCTCACCGCATCGAAGATATCTGGCAGTTCTTCTACAAAGGCGCCTACTGGCGCCGCGGCCCGGTGACCATGTCGGCTATTTCCGCCGTTGATATGGCGCTGTGGGATATCAAAGCCAAAGCCGCCGGAATGCCGCTTTACCAACTGCTGGGCGGCGCCTCGCGCGAAGGGGTGATGGTCTACTGCCACACCACCGGTCATTCCATTGATGAAGTGCTGGACGACTACGCCCGCCATCAGGAAATGGGTTTTAAGGCGATCCGCGTGCAGTGCGGTATTCCGGGGATGAAAACCACCTACGGCATGGCCAAGGGCAAAGGTCAGGCATACGAGCCGGCGACCAAAGGCGTGTGGCCGGAAGAGCAGCTGTGGTCGACGGAAAAATATCTCGATTTTACCCCGCGGCTGTTTGCCGCCGTGCGCGAACGATTTGGTTTCAACGAGCACTTACTGCACGACATGCACCATCGCCTGACGCCGATCGAGGCGGCGCGCTTTGGTAAAAGCGTTGAGGAGTATCGTCTGTTCTGGATGGAAGATCCGACACCGGCAGAGAATCAGGACTGCTTCCGCCTAATTCGCCAGCATACCGTCACGCCGATTGCCGTCGGCGAAGTCTTTAATAGCATCTGGGATTGCAAACAGCTTATTGAAGAGCAGCTCATTGATTATATCCGTACCACCATTACCCACGCTGGCGGGATCAGCGGCATGCGGCGTATCGCCGATTTTGCTTCGTTGTACCAGGTACGTACCGGTTCTCACGGGCCGTCCGATCTCTCTCCGGTATGCATGGCGGCGGCGCTGCATTTCGACCTGTGGGTGCCAAATTTCGGCGTGCAGGAGTACATGGGCTATTCCGAACAGATGCTGGAGGTCTTCCCGCATAGCTGGCGTTTTGACAATGGCTATATGCATCCGGGCGATAAACCGGGGCTGGGCATCGAATTCGACGAGAAGCTGGCGGCGAAATACCCCTATGAACCCGCCTGTCTGCCGGTGGCGCGCCTCGAAGATGGCACGCTGTGGAATTGGTAAGGAGAGAAAAATGAAAAGCATTGTTATCCAACAGCCAAACGCGCTGGCGATTGAAGAACGGCCGCTGCCGCAGCCGGGAAATGGAGAAGTACGGGTAAAGGTGAAACTGGCGGGAATTTGCGGCTCAGATAGCCACATCTATCGTGGACATAACCCGTTCGCCAAATATCCGCGGGTCATCGGCCACGAGTTTTTCGGCGTGATTGATGCCGTGGGCGAGGGCGTGACGGATAAAATCGTAGGCCAGCGGGTGACGGTTGATCCGGTTATCAGCTGCGGCCACTGTTATCCCTGCTCGGTCGGTAAGCCCAACGTCTGCGCTTCGCTGGTGGTGCTGGGCGTCCATCGCGATGGCGGGTTTAGCGAATACGCGGTGGTACCGGCCAAAAACGCCTGGCCGGTACCGGAGAACGTGAGCGACCATCACGCGGTAATGGTGGAGCCCTTTACCATTGCGGCGAATGTCACCGGCCAGGCTAAACCACGCGAACAGGATATCGCGCTGGTCTACGGCGCCGGGCCAATGGGGCTGACCACCATTCAGGTGCTCAAGCGCGTCTATAACGTGCAGCAGGTGATCGTCGCCGATCGGATCCCCGAGCGGCTGCAGATGGCGCAGCAAAACGGCGCCGACTGGACCATCAATAATCATGAACAGCCGCTGGCGCAGGCGCTGGAAGCGCAGGGGATCCGACCGACGCTGATTATCGACGCCGCCTGCCACCCGGCGATTTTCGCAGAGGCCATCGCACTGGCCTCGCCGGCGGGCAGGATCGTACTGATGGGTTTTTCTACCGAACCTTCAATGGTGGCTCAGCAGGGGATCACCGGCAAAGAGCTCACTATTTATTCGTCCAGGCTCAATGCCAATAAATTCCCGCTGGTTCTTGAATGGTTGGCAAACGGATTAATTAATCCGGATCGGCTAATCACCCATCAGTTTGCTTTCGAGCATGTTGTCGATGCCATGACGTTATTTGAAGAAGACCGCAAGCATTGTTGTAAGGTGTTATTAACCTTCAACGCATAAATATAAATAACCTCGCTGTATCCTACTTTAGAGATTATTATTATGACGACAGCTAAAAATGAGAGAAGTACCACGGATCTTATCCGCGCCGCGGTATCCGGTTGGCTTGGCACGGCGCTGGAGTTTATGGATTTCCAGCTTTATTCTTTAGGCGCCGCGCTGGTCTTTCATGAGATATTTTTCCCGGAACAGTCGGCGGCCATGGCGCTGATATTAGCGATGGGAACCTATGGCGCAGGATATATTGCGCGGATCGTCGGCGCTTTTATATTCGGTAAAATGGGGGACCGCATCGGGCGTAAAAAAGTTCTGTTTATTACCATCACCATGATGGGAATTTGTACCACGTTAATCGGCGTTTTACCTACCTATGCGCAGATTGGCATTTTTGCTCCAGTGTTACTGGTGACCCTGCGTATTATTCAGGGGCTGGGGGCGGGTGCTGAAATTTCCGGCGCCGGCACCATGCTGGCGGAGTATGCGCCAAAGGGCAAACGCGGCATCATCTCTTCTCTGGTGGCGATGGGCACCAACTGCGGGACGCTGAGCGCCACGGCCATCTGGGCGATAATGTTCTTCCTGCTCGATCGCGAACAGCTCATCGCCTGGGGCTGGCGTATTCCGTTCCTCGCAAGCGTCGTGGTAATGATCTTTGCCATCTGGTTGCGTTTGAATCTGAAAGAGAGCCCGGTATTTGAACAGGTCAATGAAGCCGATGAAATTCAGGCTAAAGCCGCCGCCGCGCAAAACACGTTCGGCGCGATGTTAAAAAGCAAATCATTCTGGTTGGCGACCGGGTTACGCTTTGGACAGGCCGGTAATTCCGGTTTGTTGCAAACATTTCTCGCTGGATATCTGGTACAGACTCTATTATTTGATAAGGCTATTCCGACCGATGCCTTAATGATTAGCTCAGTGATTGGTTTTATTACTATCCCGCTGTTAGGCTGGCTGTCGGATAAAGTTGGGCGCCGTCTTCCTTATATTATCGTGAATATTTCCGCCATTATTCTGGCCTGGCCGATGCTGGCTATTATTGTCGATAAAAGTTATAGCGCCAGCACGATTATGCTATCGCTGATTGTCATTCATAACGTGGCGGTGCTGGGCTTGTTCGCGCTGGAAAATATCACTATGGCGGAAATGTTCGGCTCGCGTAATCGCTTCACCAGAATGGCTATCTCAAAAGAGGCCGGCGGTCTGGTGGCGGTGGGATTCGGGCCGGTACTGGCCGGTATCTTCTGTAACGTAACCGGTTCGTGGTGGCCGATTGTCGCGATGCTGATTTGCTATTCAGCTATCGGTCTTATCTCGTCATTACTGATGCCGGAAGTGTGCGACCGTGACCTGAGGCTGGACCATGATGCGGCGGACGCCGGTACACGTCAGGCGCTGAGCGCGAACCGCCAATACGCGAAATCATAATCATATCGTTAACCCTTGATAGCCGGGTTTACTCCCGGCTCCTTCCCGCCATTGCGCGCAGGATCACGAAACGCGACAGCGCTGAATCTTCTTGTATGGTAGTTGATGGAAATCAAAGATGTCATACCAATTGCGTGCGATGGTTTACCTCACCAAAACATTCTGTTTGAGAATGATTTATCAGTCATCATAAAAATGAGAGACACCATGGAAAACACGCTTTTAAACGCCAGGGCAACGCTTCCTTCTTACGATCGCAGCAAGCTGGTTTCTCGCATCGTTCATCTCGGTTTTGGGGCTTTCCACCGCGCCCATCAGGCGGTATATGCTGATATCCTTGCCGCCGAACACGGCAGCGACTGGGGCTATACCGAAGTGAACCTCATTGGCGGTGAGCAGCAGATTGCCGATTTGCAGCAGCAGGACCTGCTCTATACGGTGGCTGAAATGTCCGCCGATGCCTGGACCGCGCGCGTCGTTGGCGTGGTGAAGCAGGCGATGCATGCGCAGGTCGACGGCCTGGAAAGCGTGTTGGCAAAAATGTGCGAACCGCAGGTGGCGATTGTCTCGCTGACCATCACCGAAAAAGGCTACTGCCACTCTCCGGCCACCGGCCAGCTGCAGCTCGATAACCCGCTGATTGCCGCCGATCTGCAAACTCCACACCAGCCGAAATCGGCTCCGGGCGTGGTGGTAGAAGCGCTGGCGCGCCGTCGCGCCGCCGGTCTGCCGCCTTTCAGCGTCATGTCCTGCGATAATATGCCGGAAAACGGCCACGTAATGCGCAACGTAGTTTGTGCGTTTGCCCGCGCCGTTGATGACGAACTGGCGCAGTGGATTGAGCAAAACGTAACGTTCCCTTCCACGATGGTTGACCGCATCGTTCCGGCCGTGACCGCAGATACGCTGGATAAAATTGAACAACTCACCGGAGTGCGCGACCCGGCCGGTGTGGCCTGTGAACCGTTCCGCCAATGGGTTATCGAAGATAACTTCGTGGCTGGTCGTCCGCAGTGGGAGAAAGCCGGTGCAGAGCTGGTCACTGACGTAGTGCCGTTTGAGGAGATGAAGCTGCGTATGCTCAACGGCAGCCACTCGTTCCTCGCTTATCTGGGCTATCTCGCCGGTTATCAGCATATTAATGATTGCATGCAGGATGATAACTACCGCCGCGCCGCGCAGGCGTTAATGTTGCAAGAGCAAGCGCCGACGCTGAGTGTACAGGGCGTGGATCTGGCGCGTTATGCGGGTTTGCTCATTGAGCGTTATAGTAATCCGGCGCTTAAGCACCGCACCTGGCAGATTGCGATGGACGGAAGCCAGAAGCTCCCGCAGCGTATGTTGGATTCCGTGCGCTGGCACCTGGCGCATCACAGTGATTTCAGCCTGCTGGCGCTGGGTATTGCCGGCTGGATGCGCTACGTGAGCGGCGTCGATGATCAGGGGCAGGCAATTGAAATCAGCGATCCGCTGCTGCCGGTCATTCAACAGGCGGTGCAGGGCAGTAAAGAGGGGAGCGAACGCGTGCAGGCGCTGCTGGGTATTAAGGCCATTTTCGGCGAAAGTCTGCCGCAGGAACCGCGTTTTGTCGATGCGGTGACGGCGGCGTATCTCTCTTTACAGATTCACGGCGCGAAGGCGACCGTTGCCGAATGGGCTAAAGGCCAGTAAAAACGTCCGACGATGAATAGCCCGGCAACGTATTGCGTGCTGGGCTATTTTTGTATTAGCAATACGAATATCTTGTGATATTCCCCGCCTGTACATAACTCTAAATATCTATAATTAATTATATATTGTTGAAGTTTATTTTTATTACTGAAGTATTTATTTGGGTGATTGATCGTATTCCCATACGTTTAAATATGGCAGAATAAAATCATCCCAACGGTTTCTTCAGGACTAAGGAGCTCAGGCTATGTACAAAAAAATACTGTTGCCGGTCGATGTTTTTGAAATGGATTTAAGCGATAAGGCCGTTCGTCACGCGGATTTTTTAGCATCTGCCGAAGAGGGTGAAATCACGTTGCTGAACGTGCTGCCAAACAGCACCAGTTCCCTGCTGCGCGGCTTCACGGCGGATATTCGTAAATTTGAAGCCTTCATGAAAGAGGAGTCGGAAAAGAAAATGCGCGATCTCTCGCGGTTGTTTTCTACCCCGGCTTCGCGGATCCATACCCGCATTGTTTTTGGCAATGTGCGCGATGAAATATTAGCGCTGAGCGAAAAAGAGAATTTTGACGTTATCGTTATTGGCTCTCGCAAACCGGGTATTTCAATCCATCTTCTTGGTTCAAACGCCGAATCCGTTTTACGCTATGCCAAAGTTCCGGTGTTAGTGGTGCGGTAATCTATTTTACGGCAGCTGACGCAACGTTGGCTGCCGTTTATCCCATTATTCTTCGCTGAACCACTCGCTATTTTCCTGACGAATCAACAATACCGACTCGCTAATTTCATGTAGATGGATATTCATCGCCTGTTCGACGGCATCAAGATCGCGTTTTTCCAGCGCTTTAAAGATATCGAGATGTTGACGCAGCAGCATATCCGGCGGGGTCACGTGATCGAGACTCATATAGCGCACCCGGTCGATGGTTGCTTTGATATTTTCAATGGTGTCCCACGCCAGCTGGCAGTCGGCGATAAGGGACAATTTCTGGTGAAATTCGTCATCGAGCTGGAAAAAATCATTGAGCTGCTGACGCTCTACCGCCACCCGCTGCTGATTGAGGTTTTGCTCCAGCTGATAGAGCTGTTCATCGTTTATCATCGATCCCGCGCGGCGCACTACCGCGCACTCAATGGCCTGGCGCACGAAACAGCCGTTACGCACCTGGGCCATCGAGATTTTATTCACATAGCTGCCGCGCTGTGGGCGGATCTGAATCAGCCCGTTTTCCGCCAATTTGATAAAGGCTTCGCGTACCGGCTGGCGGGAGACATCAAATCGCACCGACACCTCTTTCTCCGACAGCGGGGTTCCCGGCGGGATCAGGCAATGGACAATATCCCGGCGAAGGATGCGATAGATTTGCTGATTGACGGGCTGGGTCGGATTCAGTTGCGTTTCTGCGGCCATTGATGATTACTTTTTAATGGGTTATGAGCATTATTTTACTCGTTTTTTGCCGTTCCGCCCAGACCTGGCCCGCAGGCCAGGCCGCAGAGGACGTTAGCCCTCACGATGGACGCTGAGACCGGCAAAGCTCTGGCTGACCGGCATCATTTCCAGCGTGTTAATGTTGACGTGTTTCGGCAGATTCGCGACCCACCACACCGCTTCGGTGACATCTTCCGGCGTCAGCGCCTGGGTGTTCTCATAAGTTTTACCGGCTTTCGCATCGTCGCCTTTAAAACGCACGTTGGAGAACTCGGTGCCGCCTACCAGGCCCGGCTCGACATCGGTGACGCGAATCGCGGTACCGTGCAAATCGGTGCGCAGATTCAGACTGAACTGGCGCACGAACGCTTTGGTCGCGCCGTAGACGTTACCGCCAGCGTAGGGCCAACTGCCGGCGGTCGAACCGATATTAATAATATGGCCGCGATTACGCTCAACCATCCCCGGCAGCACCGCGCGGGTCATGTACACCAGGCCTTTATTATTGGTATCGATCATGTCTTCCCAATCTTCAACGCTGGCGCGATGGGCGGGTTCCAGACCTAACGCCAGGCCGGCGTTATTCACCAGAACATCGATAGCCTGCCACTGTGCAGGCAACCCGGCGATCATCTCTTCGATGGCGGCGCGATTACGCACGTCGAGTTGCGCGGTATACAGGTTATCGCCAAGCTCCTCTTTGAGCGTCTTCAGGCGCTCTTCACGACGCCCGGTGGCGATAACTTTGTGGCCATTAGCGATAAAACGACGAGTAATACTTTCGCCAAATCCAGCAGTTGCACCAGTCACCAGAATAATCATCTTACTGTTCCTCAACGCTTTTTGTGTTGTCATAACATAGCACGCGATAACGCCGCGCGGTAAAGGAAAATCGTATCGTCATCTGTTGGTATAACGCGCTGGCTGGATAAATCATTGCGGCCAATCAATGAGTTGCCTAATCTTAGTGGATACCCGCGTTCAGGAGAGAATGATGTCGGACAATAACCCCTTTTTACACGTCAGCCTGCTGCCGTACCAGGCGCCGCATTTTGATTTGATTGAAGATAGTCATTATCGCCCGGCTTTTGATGAGGGCGTACGGCGCCAGCGCGAGGAGATTGCGGCGATAATCAATAACCCGGCGCCGGCGGATTTTGACAATACCCTGGTTGCGTTGGAACAGAGCGGCCAACTATTAGGCCGGGTAACCCGAGTCTTTTTCGCCATGGCCGGGGCGAATACCAATCCGCTGATACAGCAACTGGACGAACAATTCTCAGCCGAGCTCGCCGAGCTTGGCAACGATATCTGGCTTAACGAGGCGCTGTACCAGCGTGTTAAACAGGTCTGGCAGCAACGCGACGCCCTGAGTCTGGATCCGGAGTCGCGTCGTCTGCTCGAGGTGAGCTGGCAGCGTTTTCAGCTGGCGGGAGCCGCGCTGGCGCAAGAGCAGAAAACCGCGCTAAAAGCGTTGAATACCGAGGAAGCGTCACTGCAAAGTCAGTTCCAGCAGCGTCTGCTGGCGGCGGTGAAGTCCGGCGGTCTGGTCGTTGATTATCAACACCAGCTTGACGGACTGGCCGCGGATGAGATTGCCGCCGCCGCCGATGCCGCGCGCGACAAAGGCCTGCAAGACCGTTGGCTGCTGGCGCTGACCAATACCACCCAGCAACCGGCGCTGCAGGCACTTGCCGATCGCCAGACCCGGCGCAATTTGTTCGCCGCGGGCTGGACGCGTAACCAGAAGGGCGATGCCAACGACACCCGTGAACTGGTTTTGCGGCTGGCGGAAATCCGCGCGCGTAAGGCTGAATTGCTGGGCGTCGCCGATTACGCGAGCTGGTCGATGGCCGACCAGATGGCGAAAACGCCGTCTGAGGCGCTTGCCTTTATGCGCCGCATCGCGCCTGCGGCCCGCCGCCGCGCCGAACAGGAGCTTGCCGACATCCAGCGGGTTATTGATGAAGAGGGCGGCGATTTTCAGGCTGCGGCCTGGGACTGGTTATATTACGGCGAGCAGGTGCGGCGCGCTAAATTCGCCATCGATGAAGCGCAGCTAAAACCCTATTTCGCTCTGGACCGGGTGCTGGAAGATGGCGTTTTCTGGACCGCCTCCCAGCTGTTTGGCATCCGTTTTGTCGAACGTTTTGATATTCCGCTTTACCATCCCGATGTGCGGGTATGGGAAATCTTTGATGCCAACGGCGAAGGCATGGCGCTGTTTTACGGCGATTATTTCTCGCGTGACAGCAAAAGCGGCGGCGCCTGGATGGACGTGTTCGTCGAGCAATCGACGCTGCGTGCCCAGCGTCCGGTAATTTACAACGTTTGCAACTACCAGAAACCAAAAGCCGGCGGCTGCGCGCTGCTATCGTGGGATGACGTCATCACGCTGTTCCACGAATTTGGCCATGCGCTGCACGGCCTGTTCGCTAACCAGCGCTATGCGAGCCTTTCAGGCACCAACACGCCGCGCGATTTCGTCGAGTTTCCGTCGCAGATTTATGAACATTGGGCCCGCGAGCCGCAGGTCTTCGCCCATTATGCGAAGCACTACCAGACCGGCGACGCTATGCCGGACGATCTGCGCGACAGCATGTTCCGCGCCTCAACGTTCAATAAGGGTTATGACATGAGCGAACTGCTGGCGGCGGCGCTGCTGGACATGCGCTGGCACAGCGTCATCACGCAGGCGCTGCCGCAGGATGTCGATGCTTTTGAACAGCAATCGCTGCGCGAGGAGCAGATGGATCTGGCGGCGGTTCCACCGCGCTATCGCAGCAGCTATTTCTCACATATTTTCGGCGGCGGTTATGCGGCGGGCTACTATGCCTATCTGTGGACGCAAATGCTCGCCGACGACGGTTATCAGTGGTTTGTCGAGCAGGGGGGATTAACCCGGGAAAACGGCCAGCGCTTCCGCGAGGCGATCTTATCGCGCGGTAACAGCGGCGATCTCGACGCGCTGTATCGCGACTGGCGCGGGCACGATCCGCTGATCGAGCCGATGTTGAAAAATCGCGGCTTGTAGATACTGTGCGACCCGTCGCCGCCAGGGTTTTTCCCCGGAGGCGACGCTTTGCGCCTTGTACGGGCTATCAAAACGCACGGCATGCCACTGTAACCAATGTACATTTTGCGACCATTCTCAATGCCCGGCGCAACAAATAAGAGTTGTTAAGATTCACAATTCCACTTTTTTCCTTCATCATTTGTCGGCCTTTACTACTAATAATGCGTGCTTACAAAGTGCAATTTGTTTTTTTTTATATTCCAGGCCGCTATGAACTATAAAAAAGTACTTACGACGATGTTTTTTCCTGCGACGCTTGGGCGTGGCCTGGGACTTGTTCAATGACATTTTTGACCCCACTCGGGAGGAACACTGTGCACCCGTTAATTAAGGTCATGCTGGTAGGCGGCAAAGCAGATGGTCTGCTGGTCAGCGTCGCCGACACCGCGACGGAAGTTTCCGTCACCCCTGCGCAGTACGGCGCGCCATCCGGGCTGCCGCTGAACTACCGGGTGGTGTCGCAGGTTATTGATAATGAACGTCTGTTTTTTGGCGTATTTAGTGATTCACATCTGGATGCCGATAAGCTCGCCAGAGTCGCGCTAACGCGTGGGATGAAAAAATCGCTCAGTTGAGCGTCGGCGCGCCTGAGGAATGGCATGATTAACCGTATTCGTATTAACAACTTCCGTTCAGTCAGAGAGATTGAACTGGAACTGGGGCCGCTGAACATTGTGTTCGGCCCTAACGGTTGCGGAAAATCGAATATCTACAAAGCGATCCATCTGTTAACCGCCTCGGCTGACGGCCAGTTTTCCAGCTATGTCAGCGAGGAGGGCGGACTGGAGAATATCATGTGGTCGGGAAAGCAGGCGCCAACCGATCGCCATCCGCGGCGTCTGCAAATCGCCTGCCTGACCGATGAATTTGAATATGAATTGCAGGTCGGATTTCCGGAAAAACTGCCGTATCCGACGCAATTCATGCTCGATCCGATCGTTAAAGAAGAGAATATCTGGCTGTCGGGCTTTAACCGCCGGCCGTCGTCGCGTGTACTGCAGCGGAAAAACCAGGCGGCGTTCCTGGTCGACGTCAACGGTGAAAAAAGTACCTTCACCGATACTATTTACGAAAACGAGTCTATTTTCGGCCAGCTAGGCGAGCCGCATCGTTTCCCGGAAGTGTCGCGCGTGCGGGAGACCATGCGCCGCTGGCGTTTTTACCATGAGTTTGCCATCGGTAGGCTTTCACCGCTACGCCAGCCGACGGTCGGCTATCGTTCGCCGGTGCTCGATAGCGATGGCGGCAATCTGGCGGCCGCCTTTCAGACTATCGTCGAAATCGGCGCTGAGGAGTTGCTGCATGAAATCCTCGGCGAAGCGTTTCCCGACTGTACCTTTTTCTGCGAGAACGAAAACTCGCGTTTCGTGATGAAGATGCGCCGGGAGGGGATTTATCGGCCTCTGCTGGCGGCGGAGATGTCTGACGGCACCCTGCGTTTTTTGTGCCTGGCGGTAGCTTTGCTCAGCCCACGGCCGCCGGCGTTTCTCGCCATTAATGAGCCGGAAAACAGCCTGCATCGCCAGATGTTCCCGGCGCTGGCGCGACTGATTGTCGAAGCATCACGCTATAGCCAGATCTGGCTCACCAGCCACTCGGCGGAACTGGCGCAATTGATCTCGGCGCGTGCGCAGAGCCGCCTCTACGAACTGGAAAACAACGGTGGGCAAACGCAAATTAAAGCGGCGTTGCCGTCATCCCTGACGGAACGTTAATCTCTCAGGCCGCGTTGTTATACTCTGCCGCGGGTAGCAGCGTCTTACCGCCCTTTAAGGTAAACAGCGATATCAGGGTAAAGCTCAGGGTGATTGAGCCGAGGATAAGGTAGGCCTGGTGAAAACCCACGGTGTCGTACATCCTCCCGACCCAGGCCGAAAGCACTACGCCGGAAAGCTGTTTCGACAGGTTAAAGCCGATTAAAAATAGGGTGGCGGAAAGCTTAGGGTTAAATGCGGAAGATATATATTTGAAGGTCCCGACCAGCAGGAACGGTAATTCAAACATGTGCAGCATTTTTAAAATGACCACTTCCACCGCCGAAGTCGCAAATGAAGATCCGAGAATGCGCATCGACATAATTATGCCGGCCGTCAGCAGGGCGTTTTTCGCACCGATACGGTTAATAATTGCCGGGGCGCAGAACATAATCATCGCGTTGAGTAATTCACCGCCGGTGGTGACAAAGCCGAAGACCTCGGTCCCGCGCTGCGGCGTGGCGAAAAAGCCTTTAAAAAAGTTTGCGAACTGCTGGTCGAAAACGTCATACACGCTGGCGACGCCCACCACATAAATAATAAATCCCCAGAAGCGCGGCATTCGCAGCAGTTCGGCCGCCGTACGTAGAGAAAAGGCCTGGCGGTTGGCGCCGATGGCGTCAATAACCTGCGCGCTGCTGCTGGCTTCCGGACGCGATAGCCATAACAACACGCCAAGCACCAGCGCAAAACCGGAGGCTATCCAGAAGGTAATATTCGGGTCGATGCCGAATAAGATACCGGTAATTGACGCGCAAAGCGCCCAGCCGACGCAGCCCGAGACGCGCACTTTGCCATATTCAAAACGGTTGGCGCGGCTGACGCGTTCAATATAGGCCTCGACAGCGCCAGAACCGCTGGAAAATACCACGCCTAAATAAACGCCCCCCACCAGAGCGCCGGCGATAATGTTTATTTGCAGCAGCGGCGAGAAGACAAAAATAAAGAACGGGGCGAATAAAATAAGCAGTACGGTAATGGTCCACAGCAGATGTTTACGCAGCCCGAGCTTATCGGAAATCAGGCCAAACACCGGTTGGAAAATTATCGCGAACAGCGAAATGGAGGAGAAAACAATCCCTGTTTCGGTTTTCGTTAAATGGTTTACTTCCGCCAGCCACACCGGAAAAAAGGGAAAGTAAGCCGACATAATGAAATAGTAAAAGAAAAAGAACAGCATGAAATAGATAAAATTGTGCCGTTCGCGGGGCGTGAGTTCAGAGAGTTTCATATCTTATTATACCTGTGCGGTGGGGGCCGAAGCCCCCGTTATTAGTGACAATGAAGCGTAACCTGATAGCGCCATTGGGCCTCGAGCAGCAGCCACTGTGGCAGAACGCTTGGTGTCCAGGAATCATCGCCGCCCACGCCCATATGCTGGCCGTCGAGCGTGATCCAGACGCCTTTTTCCGGCGCCATGCGATGCCAGTGATCGGTCGTCATCAGCTGTTCCGTACTGTACGGCTGCACCGAAAAGTGGAACTGGCCTGCGACGTGCCAGCGTCCCCAGTCCAGCGCTTTGCAATCGCAGCGCAGACCGTTTTCGCTGGGGAAGATATAGGGCGTGCTCATCTCGCGCAGCGGCTGTTGCCAGCGTGAAAAACAGGCGCTACTTTTGCGATCCGGATAGTTTTCGTGCGGCCCTAATCCCAACCAGCTGACCTCAGCGTGCTGATCGGCGACCTGGAAGCGCAGCCCGACGCGCGCCAGCGGCGGTAACGTTGCGGCTCGTTCGCCATCAACGGTGAGCTGGAGCTTGCCGTCGGCGGTGAAGGTCATGCGCCAGTGGCTGGCAATGACGGTCTCTTCGCCGCGCAGATAGTGCCAGTAGCTATCAACTATCACCTCCCGCGCCAGCTGTTGCGCCTCGCATTTCGCACAGCGGGTCGTCGACTGGTACAGACCGGCGCTCTTCCAGCGCTCGACCCAGGCGTTCGGATCGATACGTTCGACTTCGCTGACGCCAATATCATTGTCCAGCGGCGCACGGACAAACTGATCCTCCAGCGGCGTCAGCAGCTGCTGTTCTCCCGCGCAATACCATTCGCTTAAACGTCCGCTTTGGCGATCGATAACCCAGCGCTGGGATCCGACGCTGACCTGATAGAGCGTGGGCTCAATCGTCAGGACGGGCGCCGGGCCTTCGGCGGAGGTCTCTGATAGCGCCAGCGGCGCGGCAAGCGTTAGCTGCTGCCAGGCGACGCGATGACCGGGCACAGACCATGACGTCGCCTGTGGCTGGATCACTTCGAGCTGCAGCCAGACATCGCGGGCGCCGCGCGGCAGGGACAGGCTGTCGCTAAGGGTGAATTCCGCCCGTTCTTGCGGCGCCAGCGTCAGCGCTAAGTCGCCGCTGGCTATCGTTTCTCCGGCGCACTCTACGCGCCAGCGCAGCGTTTCGTTATCGGTGGCGCGGAACAGGTATTCGCTGGTGATAGCAATCCGCAGCGGATTTTGTTCGAGCAAGACGAATTGGAAATACTGTTGCGCATGTTTGGCCTCGATAAGCGAAGGATGGGCGCGCCGGTCGGGGAATACCAGGCCATTCATGCAGAACTGCCGGTCGTTAGGCTTATCGCCGAAATCGCCGCCATAGGCCCAGCCGACGCTACCATCCGGGAATGTTTTCTCGATTGCCTGGTCGGCCCAATCCCAGATAAAACCGCCCTGCAGGCGAGGATAGTCGCGGAAGGCTTGCCAGTAATCGGCGAAATTGCCCAGGCTATTGCCCATCGCGTGGGCGTATTCGCAGAGGATCAACGGACGCTGCTCGCCAGGCATCCCGATCCACTTTTTAATCGACCATTTGGGCACCGCCGGGAAGGGCTGGTCGCGCTCTACGCGGGCGTACATCGGGCAGATAATATCGGTGGCGCTGCTGTCGGCGCCGCCGCCTTCATACTGTACCGGCCTCGAAGGATCGTTGTGCTTCAACCATTGGTACATGGCCTGATGGTTGTCGCCGCAGCCGGACTCATTACCCAGCGACCAGATAATGATCGAGGGATGGTTGCGGTTGCTTTGGACCATACGGGTGACGCGCGCGCTGTAAGCGGCAAGCCAGGTCGGATCGTCAGACAGCCGATTCATCGGCACCATGCCGTGAGTTTCGATATTGGCTTCGTCTACCACGTACAGGCCGTAGCGGTTGCATAGCTCGTACCAGCGCGGGGCGTTGGGGTAGTGCGAACAGCGCACGGCGTTGAAATTGTTCTGCTTCATCAGCAGAATGTCCTGCACCATATCCTCTTCGATGACCACCTGGCCGCGCTGATGATGATGTTCGTGGCGGTTGACGCCGCGAATCAGCAGCGGCTTGCCGTTGAGCAACAGTAGGCCATCACGGATTTCGACCTGGCGAAAACCCATGTCCCAGGCTTCCGCTTCCAGAAGCGTCTCGCCGCGCCATAGCGACACCACCGCGCGGTAGCAATGCGGCTGCTCGGCGCTCCACAGTCGCGGGCGCTCGACGTCGAGATTGACGATTGCCCGCTCGGCGTAGCTGCCGCGTTCATCAACAATCGGCGTACCCAGCGGCTGGCGCTGGCTGGCAATCCGTGTCTCGCCATCCCACAGCGCGACCTCCACTTCCAACGCCGCCAGCGCTTCAGGCGCGGCCTCGACGCTAAGTTTGACCTGCAATTGCGCGTCGCGATATAGAGCATCGAGCTGCGGGGTTAATTGCACATCGCTGAAGCGGGCCCGCGGTTTATGCAACAGCCAGACTGAACGGAAGATACCGCTCATGCGCCACATATCCTGATCTTCAAGCCAACTGCCCGCGCTCCAGCGCATCACCATCACGCACAGGCGGTTGGCGCCTGGCTGCAGATACGGGCTTAAATCAAAGGCGGCGGGCAGGCGGCTATCCTGGGAGTAGCCGACCCACTCGCCGTTGCACCACAGATGAAAGGCGGAGTTGACGCCATCAAAGATAATTTGCGTTTGCCCTTCGGCCCGCCACCCCTCATCGACGGTCAACTGTAACGAATAGCAGCCGGTAGGGTTGTCTTCGGGCACCCGCGGCGGCACGGTATCAATCGGATAGCGGACGTTGCTGTATATCGGCGCGTCATAACCCTCCATTTGCCAGTTTGAAGGCACCGGCGTCGGGCGGCTGTCGGGCAGGTCATGCAGTAGCCAGCTGGCATCCACCTGAAATGGACTGCGGGCATAGGAAAATTGCCATTCGCCGTCCAGTTGACGACGGCGGTCAGAAGGGCGGTTGTCGCGCGCCGCATCGGCATCGCGCCAGCTGGCAAAAGAGGGATGAGCGGGCAGTCGGTTGAGGTGAGTGATAGTCTGGTTCTGCCAGTCCTGGCGGGCCAGAACTTCGTGAAAAGCGGGGCCGCGAGCGGCGCCTGAATCATATCGTTGCATACGCATACCTGACGGATAATGGTAATAAATGTTATTCGCTAAACAATCTCATCGGGTTATCGGGTATTTTTCACCGGCCCGCAATATTGGTGAAAATGAAACCCCTTCACGATCACGAATCACGGCTGAAATAGCAGATTTCTGTCGTAAGGAAGACATAAAATGTTAGCGTTAGACATTAAGCCTTTTCACTGACAGGAGTATGCGATGCAGCGCCGTTCAGCCACTTTAGAAGATGTCGCCCGCGAGGCGGGCGTATCGCAGCAGACGGTTTCGCGGGTGGTGAATAACCCGCAGATTGTGGCGCAGCGCACCCGTGAAAAGGTGCTGCGTGCGATGCAGACGCTGCACTATGTGCCTAACCGTTCGGCACAGCTATTGGCGGGCAAAGCGGCGGCATCGATAGGGCTTATCACCGCGTCGTTGACCTTACACGCGCCGTCGCAAATTGCCGCGGCGGTGAAACGGTATGCCGGTGAGCAGGGGCTGGAGGTCGCCATTGCCATGCCGGCGCAAAGTGATTATCCGGCGCTGCAGGCGCGGCTGGATGAGTTTCGCGCCCAGAATATTCGAGGCGCCATTATCAGCCTGCCGCTTGAGAGCAGCGTCGCCGAACGGCTGGCCGCGGAAAATACGGATATCGCCTGTCTGTTTCTCGATGTCTCGCCGGAGACGGATGTCTCCTGTGTGCGTTTCGATCATCGTGATGGCTGCGGCGCCTGCGTGCGCCACCTTTGGGAATTAGGACATCGCGAGTTCGGCCTGTTGGCCGGGCCGGAAAGCTCGGTGTCGGCGCGGATGCGCCTTGGCAGCTGGCGCGAGACGTTGCACCGGCTGGGGGTCAGTCAATCGATCACGGTATTCGGCGACTGGAGCGCCGCAAGCGGCTGGCAAAAAACCTTCGAGTTGCTGCATAAAAACCCGAAATTAAGCGCGATTGTGGTCGCCAACGATCAGATGGCGCTTGGGGTGTTAAGCGCGCTGGCGCAGCTTAATCGACGCGGCAGCCAGGCGATTTCGGTGACCGGTTATGACGATACGGCCGATAGCCTTTACTTTCAGCCGCCGCTTACCACTGTCGCCCAGGATTTTGATCTGTTAGGCCGCCGGGCGGTGGAATTACTGATGCAGCAGATGGCGGCGCCGACCGGCCGCCTGCGCGAACTGCTGCCGGCGCGGCTGGTGGTACGCCAGTCGACGTGGCCGCTCGGGACGCAGGATAATACCGCGCCGCTGATCGCGGAACTTAAAGCGCTGGTGGAGAAGCTATGAGTACGTCTGCGGTTTAAGATTTATTGAACAAGGGCGTGCTAGCCTGCGAGTCAGACGTAGGAAGTCCCGACGCTTTTCTACGAAAACGCTAAATACAATCTACGATCTATCCATGCAAGCATTTATTCACCGCCAGTCACATGGCGGTTTTTTTTTGCCCATTCGCCCCGGTCTCGTCGCTTGTCGATTTTATTATCTTCTGCTGGTTGCCGGTAATTTGCGCTGATAGCAGCGTAAACACGTTGTTTTTTATGGCGTAGGTCTCGGGTTTTCCGCGGGCTGTATTTTTGCAGGCAGCATAAAATGCTGATAGCTATTGGGATGGAAAAAACGGCCAGTGCTAACCATACTGATGACAATGTAACAGGAGGTGGTGCTCTCAATGAACGATGATTTTCAGGCGATTAAGAACGAATTTGCTAAGTATGCCGATACGGCGCAAGGGACCGCGGTGGCTTTCGCCATGTATGAAGATTTAGCCCGACGGCTGGCAAATTACTTCCACAACCTCGATCAGCTCAATAAACGCCGTTTTCTGCTGAAGCTGGAGGAGGGGGAACGCGAAATTGGTACCCAGGGCAGCTATGACTGGTATGGGGCGCTGACGCGCTTTTCATCTGCTGCTCATTAATCCCGCCACCTGATTTTTTCGCTTTATTGCAATGAGGTTTTATGAAATTCCCTGGCGTACCGGAAAATGAAGAAGAAAGACTGAAATCGCTGTATCTGGCGGACCTGCTGGATACCCGTGATGATGAGCGTTTCGAACGCCTCACCCGGCTGGCTAAAAAAATTTTTCAGGTGCCGGTGGTACTCATCAGCCTGCTCGACCGTGAACGGCAGTGGCTGCTCGCCTGTCAGGGATTGGGGATTCGCCAGACCCGGCGCGATATCTCTTTTTGCGCCCACGCCATCTTGCAGGACGGCGCCTTCATCGTTAACGATGCGGTCAATGACGATCGTTTTTATGATAACCCGCTGGTGACGGGCGAACCCTATATCCGCTTCTACGCGGGCTATCCTGTCCATCTGCCCGATGGCGCCGTGGCCGGCACGCTATGTCTGATTCATACCACGCCGCGCGATTTTAACGATGAAGAGATCGCCGTACTCAAGGATCTGGCGTATATCGTCGAGGATGAGTTCCAGGTGATTGGCATGGCGATGACCGACAGTCTGACCGGCATCGCTAACCGACGCGGCTTTTACCGCATCGGCGATAAACGTTTCCGTACGCTTACGAGTAACTCAACCCCGTTTAGCCTGGTCTTTTTTGATCTCGATAAATTCAAACCCATTAACGATCTGTGGGGGCATGCGGAAGGTGACGAGGTGCTAAAAACCTTTGCGGCGTTTCTGGCGCAACATCTGCTGCCAGGCGAGGTTGTCGGCCGTTTAGGCGGCGATGAGTTCGCCGCGATGATTACCCGCAACGGGCGTGCCGACACATTCTTGCAAAAGCTGCGTGAGAGTGTCGATCATTACAACCAGACGTCAGGTAAGCCCTATAACATTAATTACTCTTACGGCGAGCTACAGAGCGATGCCAGCCGTTATCCGACGCTTGGGGATATGCTTAAACAAAGCGATGAAGTGATGTATTCGCGCAAGCGTAGAAAAACCTTATAAGCGGCAGTAAACAGGCGGTGGGGATGATGTGGCAGGCGTTCGAAGAAGTGACTTAAAGCAGAACGCCCCCTGGTGCAACAGCAGCAGGGGGCGCTTACGGGTGGGGATTATCGTCGTTCATCAGTCATCCCATTTGTGGCTTAGATACGCGGCCAGAAAACCAAAGAACAGGATTGTTCCCAGTACGGCCATAAAAACATGCATATTTCCCAGCATGGTCTACCTCCATCTTATTTATGCGCTAATGTTGTCCTCATTGAACAGGGTTTACGGTTGTTGGATAGATAGTATCCTGGTCAATCTAAACAAACGATTAACCAGAATGGCGTTATGTTATATGAAATAAATTAACGCATCAGATGGCGCGTTCGAGCACAAATAAATACGCTTCGCGCGACCAGAACAGGGCGCTGCGGCGGCGTTCGACCGCCATGGTTTTGACTTCCCAGCCCTGCTGCGTGTACTCAGTGAGGAACCGGCTCATTTTATCGGGATCGGCCTTGGCTTCGCCGAAAAACATACTGCCCAGCAGCCCCTCTTTATAGATAACGACGCGGCACTCTTTTTTCATCAGCTTAATCCTTGCAGGTGTAATTCAACGACGCGAATTATTGTCGCAGGCCATCTTAATATTACCACTGACCGGTGGAAAACTTTTTTCGATATTGCAGCGGGCTCACGGCGAATTGCTGGCGAAAGTGATGACGTAGCGTACTGGCATTAGCGAAACCGCAGATTTCGGCGATTCTGTCGATGCTGAGACGGCTATCGGTGAGATGCTGGCGGGCGCGAAGCAAGCGCTCATCAAGCAGCCAGCGGGCCGGTGATTTGCCGGTCGCCTGCTGAAAACGGCGCAAGAAAGTACGCGGGCTCATATCCATTCGCTGCGCCAGCGAGGCAAGGGTATGGCTCTCAGCGAGATGCTGATGCAGGTAATCAAACAGCTGGCCGAGGCGCTGGCTTTCACGCGCTGTCGCCACCGGGCGAATCACCTGCTGCGCTTGCCCACCGTCGCGGTGCGGCGACACCACCAGCCGCCGGGCGACGATATTCGCCGCTTCATGGCCGAAATCTTCACGCACCAGATGCAGACAGAGATCGATGCCCGCGGCGCTGCCGGCGGAGGTCATCAGCCGCGCATCGCCGACGTACAGCACGTCTTCCACCACCTCAATCAACGGAAAACGCTCCTGCAGCCGGGCAGTATAACGCCAATGGGTGGTGGCCTGCCGTCCATTGAGCAATCCGGCGGCGGCGAGCACAAATACACCGGAACAGATAGAGACGATTCTGCAGCCGCGCGCATACGCTGCCGCCAGCGACTGGCACAAAGCCTGAGGAACATCGCTTTCTATGCCTCGCCAGCCGGGTACGACGATGGTGTCCGCTTCATCAAGCAGCGCCAGTCCGCCATCGCTGACGATACGGATACCACCGGTGGCGCGAAGCTCGCCATCATCGACGGCGGCGACCGCGAACCGATACCAACTTTCGCCCATTTCCGGGCGCGGGAGGCCAAAAATCTCCACCGCCACGCCGAACTCAAAGGTACACAGGCCGTCATAGGCCAGAACGACGACTTTTGGTGGTGACAGTGTCACATTGTGGGTTGTCAGGATTTCAGCGTTTTCTGTCATCAATGGGGGCGGTGGTCCGGGTACGGTGGTGGTTAAAGTAGTGTTACCACAGACAAGGAGAATACGCCATGAGTGTTGTAAGCCAATTTACGCCAGCCGCCCCGGCCGATGCCGCTGCCTGGTTTGCCCATAAACTGAGTGTCGAAACCGACTGCGCGGATGTCCATCACGCCATGCAGCATGGCGAACAGGACTTTGTGCTGCTGCACGTCATCGGCAGTCAGGATGTTTTCGCCCGTCGCCACCTGCCTGGCGCGCTGCATCTGCCGCATCGCGAGATCAATGCCGCGCGAATGGCGCAGTGGCCTGCGGAAACGCTGTTTGTTGTCTATTGCGCCGGGCCGCACTGCAACGGCGCGGATATTGCCGCCTTAAAGCTGGCGCAGCTTGGCCGACCGGTAAAAATGATGCTCGGTGGACTGACCGGTTGGGCGGATGAGGGGTTCGCATTTAGCGTCAGCGAAACGAGCAACATGAAATAAATTCAATAGCCATGAATTTTTCTCGTTTGCTGATGCTCCCTCTGCATGACAGTATCTGGACATATAGACATCCAGAAGTCTAAAAATTCAAATAATGAATTATCACGGCGGGCAACTACCTGTCTGCCGTTAAGGAGAGAACATGCAACGTCACCAGGCCCCGTTCCGCGCAGATATCGTCGGCAGTTTTTTACGTCCTAACGCCATTAAGCAGGCGCGCCTGCAGCTGGCGGAAGGCAATATTGATGCCGGCCATCTGCGTGAAATTGAGAATGAAGCCATCCGCCAACTGGTTCAGCAGCAGTGCGATTGCGGCCTGCACGTGGTGACCGACGGTGAGTTCCGGCGCGCGTGGTGGCACTTCGACTTCTTCGACGGTCTGGAAGGCGTTGAACGTTACGATTCAGAGAAAGGTATTCAGTTCAACGGCGTACAGACTAAAGCGCACGGCGTACGCGTGACCGGTAAACTGGGCTTCGGCAACCATCCAATGCTGGAAGATTTCCGCTTTTTGAAAAGCGTCAGCGGTAATGCGCAGCCGAAAATGACCATCCCCAGCCCCAGCGTGCTGCACTTCCGCGGCGGGCGTAAAGATATCGATAGCACGGTATACCCGGACCTGGCCGAATACTTCGACGATCTCGCAACCACCTGGCGTGACGCGATCCGCGC
Organism: Klebsiella sp. 141161; assembly: GCF_050600815.1. Lineage (NCBI taxonomy): Bacteria > Pseudomonadati > Pseudomonadota > Gammaproteobacteria > Enterobacterales > Enterobacteriaceae > Klebsiella > Klebsiella sp. 141161. Next base: position 28,627 of record NZ_JAQIRN010000001.1, read on the forward strand.
TTTCTATGACGCTGGCTGCCGTTATCTGCAGCTTGATGATACCGTCTGGGCCTATTTATGTTCAGACGAACAACGCCAGCAGGTACGCGAGCGCGGTGACGATCCGGACGAACTGGCGCGTACCTATGCCCGGGTGCTGAATAAAGCGCTGGAAGGGAAACCACAGGATCTGACCGTTGGTCTGCACGTTTGTCGCGGTAACTTCCGTTCGACCTGGATTTCAGAAGGCGGCTACGAGCCCGTGGCGGAGATCCTCTTCGGCGGCGTCAACATCGACGCGTTTTTCCTTGAATACGACAACGATCGTTCCGGCGATTTCGCCCCGCTGCGTTTTATTCGTCCAGGGCATCAGCAGGTGGTGCTTGGGCTGATCACCACCAAAAACGGCGAACTGGAAAACCCGGAAGGCGTGAAGGCGCGCCTGCAGGAGGCGGCGCAGTATGTGCCGCTGGAGCAGATTTGCCTCAGCCCGCAGTGCGGCTTTGCCTCCACCGAAGAGGGCAATTCGTTAAGCGAAGCCCAGCAGTGGGATAAAGTGCGGCTGGTCACAGGGATCGCCGCCCAGGTCTGGTAAGGAGATAGCCCGCATTAAGCGGGCTTTTTCTATTTGCGCAGCAGGCGCTGTAGTCGCGCCTGTCGCCACTGGCGGATCCACCCGGCAAAGACAAACAGACGTAATCCCCGCAGCAGCAATAACGCGCCCCAGACGATCGCCACCCACACTGACCAGTAGACATCGGGTTGGGTAAAACGGTTAATCACCAGCAACAAAACGCAAACCGTGACCGCCGCGCTCAGAGAGCGAAAAAAACGGCTCTCCTGATGCAGGCGGCTTTTCGCTTCTTCGATACGTAAATCGAGCGATGCTTCGTGACCGACGGGAGCATCGTCGCTGAGTTCGGCCACATTTATCTCAAACACTGCCGCCAGGGCGCTCAGGGTTTCTAACCCCGGACGATCGCCGTTTTCAATCCGTTGGATAGTGCGAACGCTGACGCCAGCCAGTTCGGCAAGCTGTTCCTGGGACCAGGCGCGCTGCAGACGTAATTGCTTTACTCGGGTGCTGCTGTTCATGATGTTAATCTCCGGATGGGAACCTGAGACCAGTGTGGTTTTTTAGCCTGCCGGGCGCCACGACGGGCACCTGACAGACAGGCGACAGCAACCCGACAGCCGCATGACGCCTGGGTTTACGCCTGTACGGTTTGCCAGGGACGCACGTTCATCCCGCGGAAAATCATCAGCCAGGCGGCGACTATCGCCAGCATTAAAATGAAGAATAGCGACCAGTGCGGCAGATGGGTAAGGATTATCCCCGTTAGCATCGGATTGAACGCCGCGCCTAACCAGCCTAACGACTGGGCGGAAAAATAGCTGGCTTTCATGCCGGGTGGGGCAATCTGATCGATCAACATATATTCGCCCGGTGCATAAATAACTTCGCCAAGGGTAAAGATAGCGGCGGAAACGCCCCACATCACCAGATTATTACCGGAGAGGATAAATCCGCCGAGTCCTACTACATAGCACAGGGTGCCGAAGGTCATCAGCGGGCGGATGTTTCGCGCCGAAAGCCGTCGCCCGACGGCATATTGCAAGGCGACGACCACCGCGGCGTTGACCGGCAGCACTACCGCGACCACCTTTTCCGCGAAGTCGCTGGTGCCTGCGGCCAGCACATACTGTGAAATGCAGGAGGCGAAAGAGCCGCCGACAAACGACGCCAGCAGGCCGGAAAAGGTAAACCACAGCAAGGCGCGGTCGCGCAAAAGCACCGACGGCGTCCACTGCGGCGCGGCGCCTTCCACGCAGGCGGCAGAGGTACGCTCGACGAAGAGCTGGATAAACACCAGCGGGAAGGCGGCGCACAGCGCGGCCAGCCAGAAAGGCAGGTTAATGCTCTGCATCACCAACAGGGTGCCGATTGGCGGCCCAACGGTCCAGCCGATATTGAGGAAGGTATAGTTGAGCGAAAAGATGCGCGCTTTTTTCTCCGGCGTCAGCACGTCGGCAAACCAGGCTTTCAGCACGGTAGAAAAAACCGAATAAGCGCAGTTGATTAATGAGAAAAAGAACACCACCAGCGCCACGCTATTGACCGCGGGGATGGCGATAAATCCCGCGATAAACGCCGCGATGGCGATCAGCATATAGCGTTTTTTGTCGAACTTATCGGCAAGAATACCGAAGCCCATGCTGAAGATAACGCCGACGACCAGCGCGACGGAGAGCGCATAGCCGATGACATCGACTTCCAGCTGGAACCGACGGGTGAGATAAATCGTCATAAAAGGAAGCGTTGCGCCGCGGCCGATGGTTAACAGCAACGACGACGCCAACAGCGCTATCGTTGAGCGCCTGATGGTGGTTGTCATTTTTTCCTTGCCCGATGTTGTGTTTTATTTTTGTTGTGCCCGATCACAAATAGCATGCTAACTGAGCCTTGTATAGCGGGCTCCGTGTCGGAAAGTGCCTTCAGTACCTGCTAAAAATAATGATCTGTTCGAGCGGCGGGAATTTGGTTACTTTGACGTTGGTCATCGTTGACCAGAAAGACAGGGGCATCGTATGACGCGCAGAGATGGACTGCTGGCAATGCTGGTAGTGGTGGTGTGGGGGCTTAATTTTGTGGTGATTAAGCTCGGATTACACAATATGCCGCCGCTGATGCTGGCGGGGTTACGTTTTTTGCTGGTGGCGTTTCCGGCGCTGCTGTTCGTTGCGCGGCCCAAAATACCGCTGCGTCTGCTGTTGGGTTACGGCCTGACCATTAGTTTTGGCCAGTTCGCCTTTTTATTCTGCGCGATCAACCTCGGTATGCCAGCCGGGTTGGCATCTCTGGTGCTGCAGGCTCAGGCCTTTTTCACTATCGTGCTGGGCGCTTTTGTCTTTGGCGAGCGGTTACAGGGAAAGCAGGTCGCCGGTATCGCGCTGGCGATTTTTGGCGTACTGGTACTGGTTGAAGCCAGCCTTGGTGGCCAGCATGTGCCGCTGGTCGGCTTTATGCTGACTCTGGCGGCGGCGTTTAGCTGGGCCTGCGGCAACATTTTTAACAAAAAGATTATGTCTCAGCAGCACAAGCCGCCGATTATGTCGCTGGTGGTGTGGAGCGCGTTGATTCCGGTGTTACCGTTCTTGCTGGCATCGAGTATTATTGATGGGCCGCAGGCGATGGCGGCAAGCCTGGTGAATATCGACGCGACGACCGTGCTATCGCTCATGTATCTGGCGTTTGTCGCCACCATCGTCGGTTACGGCATCTGGGGGGCGCTACTCGGGCGTTATGAAACCTGGCGGGTGGCGCCGCTGTCGCTGTTGGTGCCGGTAGTCGGTATGGCCAGCGCGGCTCTGCTGCTCGGCGAACGGCTCAATGGTCTGCAGCTGCTGGGGGCGACGCTGATAATGGGCGGGCTCTATATTAACGTGTTTGGCCTGCGGCTTTTGCGTACCACGGCAGGGCGGGGATAAATCAAGCCCCGGTATGTGCCGGGGCTTGACGCTGTCGACCCTTTAATACTTGTTTTGGGCAGCAGATTTTGCCTGGGCTATTGCTCCGGCATTAAATATCGGTTGCTCATAATGATGGCTTACATCCCTTACGCGATATATCTTCCACTTACCATTTTCGCAGCGCATATATGCTTCAAGGTGTAAAACATCACCGTTTTCAATACCGATCCATACCGGAATAACCGTTCCCCCCATTAAAGCGCGGGCATGACCAATCTTAAGATTTGCTATCCAGGACGAATCATAATCCTGAACATAAGTAAAATAATCAGATCCGACAATCTCTTGTTCAGGAATAGCCTCGATATTACCAAGTCTGCTCAGAGTATCAGCCGAAATATATTCTTGCAGCTGATAATATTCATCATTACTGCTTGCCAGAAACTGCAGATACGATGAATAAAACGCCTCAGCGCGGTTAGCTGGACTCTCTTGAGGATGGCCCACACACGCTGTGAGTAAAAATAGTATCATTAAGGGGAGAGTTCTCATTGATTCATCCTGTATACCTTGAACGCTGGCTGTAGACGACGATAGCCAGGACCTGGATACATGCTTCGTTGGGTGAAGTCGGATATCCACTGCTTGCCGTCATACATTGTCATGTGCCCGCTAGGGTTGCCTCCCGCATAAGGCTGAATCACTGCGACATCGCCGCGCAGTATCGTCGAACCCGGTGGCACTTCTTTAAATCCGGCGCGCAATAATATTGGCCCATAATCTTTGGCGTCGCGCGTGCGCTCAAGTTTAATTCCTCCGGCTTCTATAGCCTGGCGGATGTATTTTGCACATTCATAATGAGATTGCTTATGGGCATGCGAGCGGAGATGAGTAATAGACGTTTGCTTATTCCAAGCCACTTTTATTCTTCCCTGTATCAAATTTACAAACAGGGAATTAATACATAAATGACCGCGTCAGGATATCTGAAAATGCAAAAAAGCGAGCAAGACTAAAAAAGCTGATGCGCTAAGGAGTGGAGAACCCTCAGCACATCAGCCGAATCAATAATTATTGGTGAATGATATGGGCGTCAGTTGTAATACGGTACGCCCAGCTCATCCGATTTGTCATTGCCGGCAGCCATGTGATTAAAATCAAACGGCGAGTCGTTATGTTCGGAAGGGATAATCATCGCATCCCGGTTATTGTGGCGAACCGGAGTGGTGGTTTGCTCCGCATAACTCTGACCGGTGGCCAGCGCCATTAGCACGATGGCGGCGGTAGCGAATAATTTCATGATTTCCTCAATACGTCTTTTGCAGGCGATTAACAACAATAATTATTTAGCGGCATCAGGTAGCGGGATTCACCCGGAACGTTGGTGATGCGATATTTATGGGGCGGTACATCGAAATAGTTTTTAAACGTCCGCGTCAGCGTCTGCTGCGATTCAAAGCCGTAGCGCTCGGCCAGATACAAAATCGGCTCATTACTCTGCTTGAGTTTTTGCGCGATTTCCGTCAACTTGCGGCTGCGGATATACTGGCCCAGCGAGTGGCCGGTCTCTTTCTTGAACATTCTTTGCAGGTGCCATTTGGAGTAACCTGAGCGCTCCGAAACTTTCTCCAGCGACAATGGAGATTCCAGGTTCTCTTCGATCCACGACAAAATACTATGGATAGTGATGGCGTCGTTATTGCGTCTGGACATCATCTTACCTCTTCTTATTACGGCAGGACTTTCTTGAGAAGTTGCTCAAGCATGACCACTTCGTCTGCCGTTAGATTTTTTGTTAGTTCCTGGTGCAATTTTTGACCCACAACCTGATGACAGTGCTCACAAAGGGCTGCGCCTTCTGGAGTCAGTTGCACCAGAATGCCGCGCTTGTCATTGGGGTTGGGCAACCGTTCTATCCAGCCTTTGCAGACGAGTCTGTCGAGCATGCGCGTCATTGCGCCTGGATCGACCGACAGAACGGTCTTCAGCTCAACGGGTGTCGTACATACCTCGCAGCGAATGGAACAGAGCACCCGAAATTGGGTAGCGGTGATATCCATGGGTGAAAGGTAGTCGTTGAGCAGTCGATCTTTTTTCTGGTTAACCATCTGGATCAATCGGCCGAGAGGGATCATCTCGTTGAACAGATTGTTAGTGTTTTCCATGATAGTTGCCCAGGCAATTATTTAGTTGCGATGGATATTATTGCCGCGGCAATCATAAGTCAACATTATGAATTCGCCGATGCCACGATTTGCTAAAGATTGATAGTTTGATGGCGGTCACTTTTTTTCATTTTACTAACGCTTGTTATTTTTTATCGACGTGATTTTTTCAGTGGGTGTGGCATCTGAGTCGCTGCTGTCGATATACTCACGGGGTGAAACTGTACTGAAAAAATGATACTTAACGGGATGTTGACTCACTATGCTGGAACTCTTTAAAGCAATAGGGCTCGGTCTGGCGGTGATTTTACCGCTGGCGAATCCGCTCACCACCGTGGCGCTGTTCCTCGGCCTGGCGGGCAATATGAACAATGCCGAGCGTAACCGGCAATCGTTGATGGCATCGGTATATGTCTTTGCGATCCTGATGGTGGCGTGGTATGCCGGCCAGGTGGTCATGAATACCTTCGGCATTTCCATTCCCGGCCTGCGTATCGCCGGCGGTCTGATCGTAGCATTTATTGGTTTTCGCATGCTGTTTCCGCAGCAGAAAGCCCATGATTCGATGGAAGCGAAAATCAAATCGGAAGAACTGCAGGATGAACCCACGGCGAATATCGCCTTCGTGCCGTTGGCGATGCCCAGTACCGCCGGGCCAGGCACCATCGCGATGATTATCAGCTCCGCCTCGACGGTAAAACACGGCGTTGATTTCCCGGAATGGGTCGTGCTGGCCGCGCCGCCGATTATTTTTGCGCTGGTGGGGATCATTCTGTGGGGCTGCCTGCGTAGCTCAGGGGCGATCATGCGACTGGTGGGTAAAGGCGGTATCGAGGCGATTTCCCGCCTGATGGGTTTTCTGCTGGTCTGTATGGGCGTGCAGTTCATCATTAACGGCGTGCTGGAAATTATCACCAACTATCACGCCTGATCGCGGTAACTTTCTGAAAGGCCCGGCGACGTGTCTGTTTCGGGCCTTTTGGGGATAGGATGTCGGCGCCGCGAGCGGCATTGACCGCCCGCGGCGTTATCATGAGTGATGCGCTTGTTGTTCATCCAGCGGCGAAGGCCAGCGGCGAAAAATCATCACTGCCCAGACCAGCGCTACCAGCGCCGGCACTGCGCCAACGTAGCCTATCGCCGACATTGACAGCTGCGTACTCACCTGGCTGCCGACCAGCGCGCCGGCGCCAATACCAATATTGAAAATCCCCGAAAACAGCGACATCGCGACATCGGTAGCATCCGAAGCCAGCGCCAGCACTTTCACCTGCATGCCGAGGCCGATGACCATAATCGCGATCCCCCAGAATACGCTGAGCAGCATGAGCTGATTGGCGTTCCTTGAGGCGGGTAGCAGCAACAGCAGGCATATCAGCAGCATGGCGATAGCGGTCGTAATCAGTCCGGAAGCATGTTGATTGCCCAGCTTGCCGAAGACAATACTGCCGATAATACCCGCGCCGCCGAGCACTAACAGCAGTAGGGTGGCGAAGTTACCGCTAAGGCCTGCGACGGTTTGAACGAAGGGTTCAATATAGCTGTACGCCGTGTAGTGGGCGGTTACCACGATAACCGTCAGCAGATAAATGCCGAGCAGCGCCGGACGGCGGAACAGCACCGGCAGGCTCTTCAGCGAACCGGAATGTTCGCTTGGCAGCGCCGGCAATAGTTTCGCCAGGCACACCAGCGTCGCTAAAGCGCCAAGACCAATGGCCAGGAAGGTGGTGCGCCAGCCAAAATATTGCCCGACGATACGGCCAATAGGGATGCCGAACACCATGGCCAGCGCGGTACCGGTGGCGATAAGACTTAGCGCCTGTGCGCGCTTGCCGGGAGGGGCCATACGAATAGCCAGCGCGGAGGTGATCGACCAGAACACCGCGTGGGCGAACGCAATGCCAATTCGACTCACCACCAGCACCGTGAAGTTCCACGCGAAAAATGACAATACGTGGCTGGCGATAAATAAGACGAACAGGCCAATGAGCAGGCGACGGCGCTCCATCTGGCTTGTCAGCAGCATGAACGGTAGCGACATCAATGCCACTACCCAGGCATAAATGGTCAGCATGATCCCGACCTGGGCCGTTTCCATGCCGAAGCTGTCGGCGATATCAGACAGCAAACCGACAGGAGCAAATTCCGTGGTATTAAAGATAAAGGCGGCAATTGCCAGCGTGACGACCCGCAGCCACGCGACTCTGCGTGAGACCGTATTTGTAAGCATAAATTCCGGGCTGGTAGTAATGAGAAGAAGAGAAGGCGATCTTAAAACGAATGCTGCTGAAAATACAATCACTTTGTGATCTGTGTCTCATTTTATGCTGACACCTGTGCCTGCTAACAACTTAATTTTTCAGCTAATAGTGTGCACCCGCGCTTTCTGTGTCATGTTGATAGACGATAAAAAAGGGGAGCACGATGAAAGAAATTAGTTTTTACCTGGTCGATGCCTTCAGCGATCGCAATTTTGGCGGCAACGCGGCGGCGGTGTGCCCGCTCAGCGAATGGCTGCCTGATGAAACGCTTTTAAAAATGGCGCAGCAGCATAATCAATCCGAAACGGCGTTTTTTGTCCGCACTGATAGCGGCTATGAGCTACGCTGGTTCACGACCCTTGATGAGATTAACCTCTGCGGCCACGCCACGCTTGCGGCATCGCACGTGATTTTTGAATATCTCGATCATCCCACGGCAACTATCGTATTCAGCACCCGTTTTGTCGGTGAACTGCGGGTGACGCGCAGCGGCGATTGGCTGACGCTGGATTTCCCGGCCTGGCAAACGACGCCGGTACGTGACGTACCGCCGGCCCTGTTCGCCGGGTTGGGCATCGATGACGCGCTGGAGGTACGGGAAGGGCGTGATTATCTGGTGGTTCTGCGCGACCGGGCGCAGGTTGAAGCGGTACGCCCTAATATGGCGCTGCTGGAGACGCTGGATAAAATGATTTGCATTAGCGCCGCCGACGAAGAGTATGACTTTGTCAGCCGCTTTTTCTGCCCCGGTGAAGCGGTACCGGAAGATCCGGTAACCGGTTCTACCCACAGTATGCTGATCCCCTACTGGGGAGCGAAGCTCAATAAAACCGAACTGCTGGCGCGGCAGGTGTCGGCGCGCAGCGGCGAGCTGCGCTGCCAGTGGCGTGATGACCGTGTATTGATTAGCGGCCAGGCGACCACCTATCTGCGCGGCACGGTCTATTTGCGCGAAGGTTGATGATAGTTTCCCCCGGCTGGCGCGACGTTGAGCCGGGTTCACCTAGCCAAGCGAGGCGCCGCCACACATCACCAACTCTTGTCCGGTCATCGCCGCGGCCCCTTCGCTAAGTAGCCAGCTTACCAGCGACACCACCTCCTGTGGCTTAATCAATCTACCGAGCGGCGGCGTCTTCGGCGGCGAACTCTCCCGCCCTGGCTGGCGCAGCATTGGCGTATCGGTGGCGCCGGGGGCGACCACGTTAACGGTAATGCCCGCCGCGGCAAGTTCCGCCGCCCAGCTTCTCGCCAGCGCCACCAGCGCCGCTTTGGTTGCCGTATACTGAGAACGGCCTGCCGCTCCGCGAGAGGTTCGGCTACCCAAAAGGATAATCCGACCGCCGCGGCTCATAACGGGCGCAAAGCGGTTGGCTAAGGTCTGCGCCGCATCCACATGCAGACGCCATAACGTCTCGCCACGCTGTGCGTCAAGTTCTCCTAGCGGCGCCGCCGCCATCACACCGGCGGCATGGATAATCGCCTGCGGCGGCGGTACTGACGACAGAGCATCAACCAGCGCCTGGCGGTCGCTCACATCGACCGCCAGATGCGTGAAGCCTTCATGGGTAAATGGCGGCGCGGAGCGGCTTAGCCCGAGCACCTGCCAGCCCTCCGCCAGCAGTTGCCCCACAATCGCCGCGCCGATCCCCGAACTGGCGCCCGTGACCAGTGCCTGTTTCATGGCGCCTCCAGCATGCTGCGCGGCACTTTAAACACCGCTTTCCTCACCGGGGCGGGTGTTGCAAAGGCGCATAGCGCCTGGTGCGGTTCGCCGGGGAGAAAGACCGCGAAGTCGCCGACGCGCAAATGCAGCGTGACGCTGTGCGGCGTCTGCTGGCTGATAAAGAGATCCGGTTTGCGCTGTTCATCCTCGGGTTGGCCGCTGTACAAGGTACCGGCATGAATTATCTCCTCGCCGGCTAAAATGACCTGAATATCGGCCCATTGGAGGTGATATTCGGTATGTCGCTGTTCTGCCGCCTGGGTTTGCGCGGTGCCGATGGTGCAATACCAGTCGCCATCACCAGGTTGGAAACGGCCGTCTTCATGGGTTGTCAGGGCGCTAAGAGAACATTCAGGACGGCTGAGGATTTGCCGTAACGCCAGTGGCAACCCCGCCTGAGGCAGGGCGTTCAGATTACCGATGATCATGCGATTTCTCCTTTCACCCACTGCGGCGACACGCGGACATACTTAATGGCCTGCCGGTACCAGGTATAGGCAATGTGTAAATCACCATCTTCACCCTGTTTAATACTGGGATAGGAGAATTCACGGTTTAGTTTTTGCTCTGAATTGTTGGTCATACAGTAGCCGTCGCCCTCATCAAGGTTGCGCATCCACGGCCAGCTTCTGCCGCCGTCGTCGGAGATAGCCACGGTCATTGGCGCACGCGGCGCGCCCCAGAAGGCGGTTTTGCCAGTGCATTCAGGCTCTTTACGGCCGTCATCATCTTCTATTTCATCGTATAACGACGCCCGACGCTCGCTGGCGCCTGCTGCGCTCATGTTATTGAATACCAGCGCCAGATCGCCGTTGCTCAACGTGGTCGCCTGAATGGACGAGTTATTGTTTGGCAGCGTGGTGGGGATAGGCGCTGACCAGCTTTCGCCAAAATCTGTCGACCGGCTGTACCAGATATGATCGGCCCAGCGGCTGCGGAAGAAGGCGGCCAGCGAGCCATCGGCCAGCGGGGTGATATTCATATGCACGCAGCCGAGGCTCTGCGGTACCGCCACGTCGCGCCAGCTCTTGCCGCCATCGGCTGAGATTTTTACCGCGCTCACATCATCGTTACCGACCCATTTCTCCCCCGGCCGGGTACGACAATAGAAAACCGGCAGCAACCAGTTACCGTTGGGCATTACGGTTATGGGCTGCCGGATAAAGGTGCCGGGTTCATCGAGCAGGGTGGCGATTGCGCCCCAGTGCTTTCCGCCATCGCGCGACTGGCGATAACGCACAATAGCGGTGTCCTGATTACCGGCATACTGCGCGGTCCATAACAGCCACAGTACGCCATCAGGATCCTGAAACAGTACCGGGTTTTGTTCCGAACGCTGCGGATCGTCGGATAACTTTGTCGCTTCACTCCACGTTGTGGCGCCCGGCGCTAAACGCGCCCCCCAGACTGAAATATCCGCTTTTCCTTCCTGCGAACCGCCGAACCACACGCACATCAGCGTGCCATCGGGCAGCGGCAGAAGATTGGCGGCATGGTTTTGCGGGCAGCCGGAGGGCAACATTGCCCATGCCAGATGAGGATCCAGTTGGTGTTGGCGAATTACGCCGTCAAAAGTTGGGGTGGTGGTCATTTTTACACTCCACGTTGTTCAATGGGGGCCGGGGATGATTGTTGCGTTTTATTGGGGATCAGACGGTCGATAACCATAATCAGGGCCGGGGTGATCAGCGCGATGTACATGTTATTGATGCCGAACGGATCGCCGAGCAAATACCACACCGAGGTCACCACACAGGCGCCAATGAGGCCCGCGTTCGCGCCGCGGGCGCTTTTAAAGAACGGCGCATAGAAGGCGATGACCGCGACCACGGTGATAGAAAGCCTGATGGCGCGGGTAAAGAAGGAGAGCTTCAGCACTTCCGGTACCAGCAGCACAAAAATAAGCGGCAGAAAACCGATGATAAGCGAGGCCCAACGGGTGGCTTTAAACTCCTGCTCCGGCGTTGGATTGCGCCACGGCACGTAAAAATCTTTTACCACCAGCGAGGCAATCGCCAGGGCAACGGTACTGACGCTAACGAAAATTGAAGCAACAAGTGACGTTGTCACTAACCCGGCAAGCCACGGGTTCATATCTTGCAGGAACACCGGCAGGGCGTACAGGCTATTGATTTCCGGGTGTAAAAACTTCGCCGCCACGCCGATAATGGCGATCGCGAAGGCGATAGGCAGGCAGAAGAAAAAGGCAATCCAGGTAGAGCGTTTCGCCGATTTTACGTTTTTTGTCGAGCTGATAGCCTGAATGACAAACTGGGTGCAGAAGATGGAGCCGATGGTGCCGATAAGCCAGGCGCAGATCGTGCCGGCGCCAAAATTACCATCCCAGGTCCAGTAGTAATCAGGCATCTTCTCGATCATCGGCGTGAAACCGCCGGTTTTTGCCAGCGCGAAACCCATAATAATGAGTAGACCGGCATATTTTAATGCGCTGTGCAGCATGGTGACCCAGGCTACGCCTTTCATACCGCCGAAGGCAAAATAGAAAGTACTGACAATGGCGGTAATAAACGCCGCGAGGGGTAAATTGATCTTTAATACCGTGGAAATTGCCGCCGCGCCGCTGACGTAGTTGCCGACGTTCACCAGCAACAGGGCGTAAATCATAATGATGGAAATAATATTCTTGGTGCTGGTGCCGTATCGCTCGGCAATCGCCCCGGAAATAGTAATTTTGCCAGTGTTATAGATGCGTTTAACCAGTATCAGGCCAAACAATGGAAAGCCAATAGCGGCGCCCAACACCGACCAGGAAGCGGCAATCCCGCTCTCAAACGCGGCCTGTGCGGTTCCGATAGTCGACTTGGCGCCGATATATTCCGACATCAGCAGGATACCGACGATAAAGGCCGGCATCGCGCGCGAGCCCTCCATAAAATCCCCGGAGTTTTTACTTCTAATGCGGAACGTCAGCCAGGTGGTAAATAAGATATAGGCGATGACAATGCCGACAATAATAAAGGTATCTTCAGTGGTAAAATGATTCATCTTAGCCTCTCTTTGGGCGTACGAATCCTGGGCACACAGGTACCCGGTCTATTTTGTTGAAGAAACGCAGCGTTTAATTAAGATACTGCGCGATGATTCCACGTATTTGCTGCAGTTGAGATGCGCTAAACTGAACCGCGTAGCGGCTATCGCCGACCTCATGGCCCATCAGCTGCAATGCTTTTTTCACCGCGGCGGGGGAAAAGGCGACTTTGTAGAGATCGGTACGCAGGCCGGTGACGTTTTCCTGCGCCAGCCTTGAGGCTTCAATATCGCCGGCCTGGAAGGTTGACCAAATCGCGTTAATCTCCCGTGGCGCAACGTTAGCCAACCCGGAAATGCACGCTGAACAACCATCAACGAACCCCTGATGAATCAGCGAATCCGGCCCGTTCAGGACATTAAAACCGTCGATACCCTTCACCGCATCAAGAAAGCCCTTCAGGCTGTCATAACTACCGGCGCTATCTTTTATGCCAATAATGTTGTCATGCGCAGCTAGCTGACGTGCGGTTTGCGGTTCAATGGTGTTGCCGGTGCGCGCCGGGATGTTATACAGAAATACCGGAACGCTTAGCGCATCGGCGATTGCCGTGTAGTGACTCAGCAACTCATCTTGCTTCAGCGGCACGAACCACGGGGTGATGACCGACACCGCGTCGACGCCTGACTTTGCTATCTGCTGGCCAAGACGAATGGTTTCCCGCGTCGACACTTCGCCAATATGCGCCACCACCGGCGCGCGTCCGGCAACCGCCTCGACGCAGGTTTCGGCAACCGCAATTTTTTCCGCCTCATTAAGGACGAAAAACTCGCCGTTGGTTCCGCCGCAGAAAATGCCATTACCGGCGGCCAGCTGACGTTCTACCTGTTGGCACAGCGCCGTCAGGTTCAGTTCACCGCTGGCGGTAAAGGGGGTAACAATGGCGGTTAACACGCCGCGAATGGAATGATGCATTTATTTCTCTTCTCCCTGATGAGATGACTGTGGAAACAGCGTCTGGTAAATCGCCTGGACTTCGTCCTGGTTCACGCTGCATGGGGCATTGTTCATTAATCGTTTTACTTCCAGCGCCGCGGCGCTTAGCGTTTCAATACTCTCTGGCGGTACACCCAGCGCAGCGAGGTTGTCCGGCAGCGCCAGGCGTTTCACCAGTTGCGCCAGCCAGCGGACCAGCGCATGAGATTTCTCTTCGTTATTCAAGGTCAGATCGGCGTCCGGGATCAGATCCCAGACCTGAGCGAATTTATCCACCGCGTGCGGGCGTACGACCTGCATACAGGGGGCCAGCAGAATGGCGTTTGCGACGCCGTGTGGTAAATGCCAGGTGCCGCCAAGCGGGTAGGAGAGCGCGTGCACCAGATGCGTGCCGGCATGATTGATAGCCACGCCGCCATAGTACGAGGCCCACAGCATCTCCAGTTTCGCCGTGAGATCCTGCGGGTGGGTCACGGAACGCTCAATATGCCGCACCAGCTTATGCAGGCCGATTAAGGCGGCGTTATCGCTCACCGGGTTCGCGACGGTTGAAGTAAAGCACTCCAGTAGATGACACAGCGCATCGATACCGGTGGAGGCGGCAATGGCCGCAGGCATGCTGGTAGTCAGTTCCGGCAACAGGGCCACGAAATCCGGCAGCAGTACCGGGGAGATAATCCCCACTTTGGTATTACGTTCGGGAATAGCCAGGATGGCATTTGGCGTCGCTTCCGAGCCGGTGCCGGCGGTGGCGGGTATCAACAGTGACGCCAGACGCAGACGCGGTTTCTCGCCGTCAATCAGCGCGTTGAGCGTAGGGGATGCGGGGTGTAGTAGTACCGAGAGCAGCTTAGCCACATCGAGGACGCTGCCGCCGCCGATACCGACGACCATCTGTGGCTGCGTTCCCGCGAGTTGGGCAACAATCTGCGCCACATCATGTTGACTGGGCTCTGCCGGCACGGAATCCACGATCCTCACATCAACGTTATTCTCGCCCAGCAGATGTTGGATCTGTTTGGTCGCTGCCAACTTACCGACGTTCGCATCGGTGACCAGTAAAATGCGCTTTTTACCTGCCAGCACTGGCTTCAGGGCTGATATGGCGCCCGCGCCGCTGATAATCGTGCTGTTAATCGTCGCCACGTCTCACTCCTCTATTGTTATGATTGAATTCAATCAATGTGCGTAGTGTTCACTCATTTCAATGAGCAAAAGTTATAATTTATACGGACGTTTAATAACTTGAGCTTGCTCACATTTAATCAAATATGATTGAATATAATCATTAACGGTTCGGATAAGCGATGAAGGAAAGAGAATGAGCTGCGGCGATAATCCTGTTCTGGTGCTGGCAGATGACTTTACCGGGGCCAATGATGCCGGTGTCAGTCTGGCAGAAGCGGGCCTGGCGGTTGAGGTGGCGTTTAGCGCCGGCTATCAGCCGACCACCCGGGCGTTGGTTCTCAATAGCGATAGTCGGGCGCTTTCCGGGGCGCAGGCAGCAGAGAAAGTGAACGCGATACTCCGTGATGCGGCAAATTTCGCCGCCGTCTGGCAGGTGAAGAAAATCGACTCCACCCTACGCGGCAACCCCGGCGCGGAACTGGAGGCGATGATGCGTGCGCGGGGCTGCGTCACCGCGGTCGTCGCGCCGGCCTTTCCGGCGGCAGGGCGCATAACCCGCGGCGGACGATGTTATGTCCACGGCGTGGCACTCGATAAAACGGAATACGCCAGCGACCCCAAAACCCCGGTCAGTAGCGCCGATATTGGGCAATTGCTCGCCATGCAGAGCCAGCTGCCGTGCCGTTCGCTTGACGTACAGCAGTTGACCGCCGCCCTCGCGGAAGAGAGCGACCAACCGCGTGTATTGATTATTGATGCTGAAGAAGACGCGCAGCTGGATGAGGTTATCGCTGCGGTAGCCAGCCGCGCGCGGCAAACGCTGCTGGTGGGCTCTGCGGGGATCTGCGAGGCGCTTTCGCGCTACCTGCGCCGGGATGCGGCCGGGCCGTTGCTGGCGGTGGTCGGCTCAATGAGCGAAATAGCGCAGGCTCAGGTCGCCGCTTTGGCCGGCCATCCGCGAGTCGGGCGGATCGGGATTGATGTTGCCCGCGCCTTTAACGGCGATGCGTTGGCCGATGCCCGGCGAATCGCCGAGGTACTGGCGGCAAATCATCATTGCGTGGTCACCACCTGCGCGGATAACGCTGTCCGGCACGGTATTGAGGCGCAGTGCCGTGAACGCGGCTTGAGCCGCGCTGCGCTGGGAGAACAGATCTGCGCTTATCTCGCGCAGGTCACCCAACTTGCCGTTGAGCTACATGCGCCGGGGGCGCTGTATCTATCCGGCGGCGATGTCGCGATCGCCGTCGCTCATGCGCTCGGCGCGCAGGGGTTTCATATAACCGGCCGGGTGGCGCAATGCGTGCCGTACGGCCATTTTCTCGGAAGTCGCTGGCCGCGTCCGGTGATGACCAAAGCAGGGGGATTCGGTACGGAGACCACGCTGCGGGATGTCGTGAATTTTATTGAGGAGAAACTGAGTGTCTAACATGATTGCGGTAACGATGGGCGACCCGGCGGGCATTGGTCCGGAAATTATTATTAAATCGCTGAGCGAAGGCGAACTGAGCGGCGCGCCGGTGGTGGTCGTGGGCTGCGCGCAGACGCTGCGGCGGATCCTGGCGCTGAACATAACCCCGCGCGCGGAGTTGCGAATTATCGAACACCCGCGCGAAGCGCAGTTTTCACCCGCAACGATTAACGTGATTGATGAACCGTTAAGCGATCCTCAGGCCCTGCGGCCCGGCGCAGTCCAGGCTCAGGCCGGCGATTTGGCGTATCGCTGCATCAAGCGCGCCACCGCGCTGGCGCTGGCGGGGGAAGTTAAAGCTATCGCCACCGCGCCGTTAAATAAAGAAGCGCTACATCTGGCCGGGCACCATTTCCCGGGACACACTGAACTGCTGGCCCATCTGACGCAGACCAAAGATTATGCCATGGTGCTGTACACCGATAAGCTTAAGGTGATCCACGTCACCACCCATATCGCGCTGCGCCGCTTCCTCGATACCCTAAGCCAATCGCGGGTAGAGACGGTTATCCGGGTCGCCGATCATTTTTTACGCCGCGTGGGGTATTCGCAGCCGCGCATTGCGGTCGCTGGCGTGAACCCGCACGCCGGTGAAAACGGTCTGTTTGGCGATGAAGAAATCCGTATTGTCGCCCCGGCCGTCGCGGCGATGAAGGCACAGGGCGTTCATGTCGTCGGACCGTGCCCGCCGGACACCGTCTTCATGCAGTGCCACGAAGGTATGTACGATATGGTGGTGGCGATGTATCACGATCAGGGGCATATTCCGCTCAAGCTGCTCGGGTTCTATGATGGGGTGAATATCACCGCCGGGCTGCCGTTTATCCGCACCTCCGCGGACCACGGCACCGCCTTTGATATTGCCTGGACAGGTAAAGCGAAGTCTGAGAGCATGGCAACCTCCATTGAGCTCGCCATGCAAATCGCACAGGAATAACATGAAGGGATATAATCGGTTAGAGCAGATTATGGACTTCCTGAAAAGCCATAATCTGGTAACGGTCGACCAACTGGTTGCGGTAACTAACGCCTCGCCGGCGACCATTCGTCGCGATCTGATTAAACTCGATCAGGAAGGGGTCATTAGCCGCACCCACGGCGGCGTGACGCTCAACCGATTTATTCCCACACAGCCGACGACGCTGGAAAAAGCGCAGCGTAGCCCTCAGGAGAAATACGCTATCGCCAGGGCGGCGGCGTCGCTTATCAAGGCCGGCGATGCCATTGTGCTGGACGCCGGTACCACTATGATTGAACTGGCGCGACAGATTACGCATCTGCCGCTGCGGGTCATCACCAGCGATCTGCATATCGCGCTGTTTCTGGCTGAATTCAAACAGATTGAAGTGACGATTATTGGCGGTCGCATTGATGACAGCAGCCAGTCGTGTATTGGCGAACATGGGCGACGCTTGCTGCAGAATGTGTGGCCTGATCTGGCATTCGTCAGCTGTAACGGTTGGGATTTGCAAAAGGGCATTACCGCGCCGACGGAAGAGAAGGCGGCGCTGAAACGCGATCTGATCGCCAATGCCCGGCGGCGGATCCTGCTGGCCGACAGTTCGAAATACGGCGCCTGGTCGCTGTTCAATATCGCGCACCTCGACTCGCTCACGGACATCATCACCGACGGGCATTTGCCGGGGGAAACCCGCGATGCGCTTAAGGAACTCTCGCCGCGGCTGATTATCGCCGATTAACGTCCGGCCATCATGTCGCGCTAGCCGCCTGACGATCCTCGTTCAGCAATTCAATAAATGCCTCCAGCTGGCGCGTCTTCGCGCCGCGTCGCCACACAAGCCAGGTCGTCAGCCAGCGCCACTCTTCGGCGAGCGGCCAGGCGGAAACCTGCTGATGCCCTGGCATACTCTCCAGCATACTGCGTGGGATAAGCGCCAACCCGGCGCCGGCGATCACGCAGGCTAACATGCCGTGATAGGACTCCATCTCATGGATCCTTCCGGGCGTCGCGCGGTCGGCGTGAAACCAACTCTCAAAATGACGACGGTAGGAGCAGTTGGCGCGAAATGCGTAGACGTTCGCGCCGTTGACCTCGCTGGCGCGGGTTACCGGCGCATGGCCATAAGGGGCGACGATCATCATCTCTTCCGGGAACACCGGTAGCCCCTCCAGACCGGGATGAACCAGCGGCCCGTCGACAAACGCCGCGCTGAGCGCGCCTTCCAGCACGCCGTCAATCATGGTGCCGGAAGGGCCTGTGGACAACGCCAGGTGGATTTTCGGGTAGCGCTGGTTGAAAAGGGCTAACGTGGTTGGGATGCGCACCGCAGCGGTGCTTTCCAGCGAGCCGAGGGAAAACAGCCCCTGCGGCTCATCGCCGGCGACCACCATCCGCGCTTCATCGACTAACGCCAGGATTTGCTGGCTGTAGCGTAAAAAGCTGTGCCCGGCGGGCGACAGACGCAGCCGTTGGTTCTCGCGAATAAATAGCTCGACGCCGAGGTCGGCCTCCAGTTGGCGAATACGGGTGGTCAGATTCGACGGGACGCGGTGCACCTTCTGCGCGGCCTGGGTAATACTGCCGGTACTGGCGACGGCGTTAAACATCTCAAGTTGGGTAAGGTCCATAATATTCTTCTTTTGTGAATGCGTTGCTTAATATTATTCATTTTCAATGAAAGGAAGGGTAGGCCACAATATCCACACTTCGCAATCCCTACAGAGAGAATAACCATGAATTTATCTGCCACCCATGCGGTTTCCGTTAACCCGACCACTGGTGAAGTCGTGTCGTCTCTGCCGTGGTCAACCGAACAACAAGTAGATTCAGCCATTGCCCAGGTGCAACAGGCTTTTCGCCAGTGGCGCCAGGTCGCGCTCGCCGATCGCGCCGCCGCGCTGCGTAAAGTCGGCAGCGTAATGCGCGCCCGCGGCGAAGAGCTTGCGCAAATGATTAGCCTTGAAATGGGTAAGCCCATCGCCCAGGCGCGCGGTGAAGTGAGTAAGTCAGCCAACCTCTGCGACTGGTATGCCGAACATGGCCCGGCGATGCTGGCGACCGAAGCCACCCAGGTAGAAGATAATAAGGCGGTGATTGAATACCGGCCGCTGGGGCCGATACTGGCGGTGATGCCGTGGAACTTCCCGGTATGGCAGGTTCTGCGCGGCGCGGTACCGATTCTGCTGGCAGGGAATAGTTATCTGCTGAAACACGCGCCGAACGTGATGGGCAGCGCGCAGCTGCTGGGCGAACTGTTTGCCGAAGCGGGACTGCCGACGGGCGTCTTTGGTTGGATCAACGCCACCAATGAAGGCGTCTCGCAAATTATCAATGATGATCGTATCGCAGCGGTCACGGTGACCGGTAGCGTACGCGCCGGGCGGGCAATCGGCGCTCAGGCCGGCGCAGCGCTGAAAAAATGCGTGCTGGAACTCGGTGGTTCCGATCCCTTTATCGTGCTCAACGATGCCGATCTGGACGAAGCGGTGAAAGCCGCCGTTGTCGGCCGTTATCAGAACAGCGGGCAGGTCTGCGCGGCGTCGAAACGCTTTATCGTTGAGGCGGGTATTGCCGACGCTTTTACTAAAAAATTCGTGGACGCCGTGGCGGCGCTGAAAATGGGCGACCCGCGCGACGAGCAAAATTACATCGGCCCGATGGCGCGTTTCGATCTGCGTGACGAACTGCATCAGCAGGTTGAAGCCACGCTGAAGGAAGGGGCGACCTTATTGCTTGGCGGCGAGAAAATCGCCGGCGCCGGTAACTACTACGCGCCAACGGTGCTGGCGAACGTTACCCCGGAGATGACCGGTTTCCGTCAGGAGTTGTTTGGTCCGGTGGCTACCATTAGCGAAGCCCGCGACGCGGCGCATGCTCTTGAACTGGCTAACGATAGCGAGTTTGGTCTTTCGGCAACAGTATTTACGGCAAGCAACGCGGAAGAGGAGCGCTTTTCTCGTGGTCTGGAGTGCGGCGGGGTGTTTATCAATGGCTATAGCGCCAGCGATGCCCGCGTGGCTTTCGGCGGCGTGAAGAAGAGCGGCTTTGGTCGGGAACTGTCGCATTTCGGTTTGCATGAGTTTTGCAATATTCAAACCGTATGGAAAGACCGTCGCTAATCGACGTTAGCGCCTGACGTCCGTCGTCACGCTCTGCTATACTCGCCACCCGAATTTCGATGGTGGGCAAGGAGCCGAGTGTGGCGACGGTTATTAATAATGCAATGCTGGATGCCGTTCTGGCAGAAATCAGGCCGCTGATAGGGCGCGGCAAGGTAGCGGACTACATTCCTGCCCTGGCGCGCGTCAGCGGCAATAAACTTGGCGTCGCCATCTGTACGGTTGATGGGCAGCACTATAGCGCCGGCGATGCCCACGAACGCTTCTCGATCCAATCTATCTCGAAAGTGCTAAGTCTGGTGGTGGCGATGAACCATTATCAGGAAGAGGAGATCTGGCAGCGCGTCGGTAAAGATCCTTCCGGCCAGCCCTTTAACTCCTTACTACAGCTGGAAATCGAGCAGGGCAAACCGCGTAATCCTTTTATCAACGCCGGGGCGTTAGTGGTCTGCGACATGCTGCAAAGCCGCCTGAGCGCGCCGCGTCAGAGAATGCTGGAGATCGTGCGTCGGCTGAGCGGAGTGGACGATATTGCCTATGATTCAGTGGTCGCGCGCTCCGAGTTCGAACACTCCGCGCGTAATGCCGCCATCGCCTGGCTGATGAAATCTTTCGGCAATTTCCATAATGATGTCGCCACGGTGCTACAAAACTATTTCCACTACTGCTCGCTTGAGATGAGTTGCGTCGAACTGGCGCGGACCTTCCTGTTTCTCGCCGATCGGGGGATTGCCCCGCATCTGGCGGACCCGGTTATCGCGCCGATTCAGTCGCGGCAGGTTAATGCGCTGATGATGACCAGCGGGATGTACCAGAACGCCGGAGAGTTCGCCTGGCGTGTCGGGCTGCCGGCAAAATCCGGCGTCGGCGGCGGCATTGTGGCGATTGTGCCACAGGAGATGGCGATAGCGGTGTGGAGTCCGGAACTTGATGAAGCGGGTAACTCGCTGGCGGGGATCGCTGTACTCGAGAAGCTTACCCAACGTTTAGGAAGATCGGTGTTCTGATGTCTGCAATGGAAAATCTGTTCGCCCGGCTTGGGCGTTCAACGTTCCGCTCTCGCTTCCACCTCGGGGCGAAAGAGCGACAGTATTGTTATGATAAAGGGCCGGAGGTTATCGACAGCCACGCGGCGGATTTTATCGCCAAAAGGCTGGCTCCGGCGCAGATTGCTAATGATGGTAAGCAAACTCCGATGCGCGGGCACCCGGTATTTATCGCCCAGCACGCCACGGCCACCTGCTGCCGCGGATGTCTGGAAAAGTGGCATGCGATCCCGCGCGGGCGGGAACTGAGCGGCGAGGAGCAGCGTTATGTCGTACAGGTAATTCACCACTGGCTGGTGATGGAAATGAACGCGATTACCAACCGTTAACCTGTCTCGCTCAGGCATGGCAGTATGCCTAACAAATATTCTCATGCTATGATAATCCGCTAACTAATTATTTACATAATAATTGCCTGAAACAATTAGACGGATAATTACTGAATGTCTTCACTGTCGATTCGGTCATTCACGCTATTTCGCGAGGATCAACCGGTGCGCGATGCGCTGGTGTTATTCACGCTGACGATTCTGCTGCACTTTATGGGCGCTATGTTGCGTCTGGTGCAGGAGCTTTCGTTTTTTTGGCCGCTCAATGCCGTTATGGCTGGTATTTTCGCACGCTACGTCTGGCTAAATCGCAGCTATTTCTACGCTATTTGTTTTGCCGCGATGCTGGTTTATGACGGCCTGACTTCCCGTTGGGGCATGGGCTTTGCGTCGCTGCTGATTAACTTCTCCAATATCGTCTTTATCGTCATTCTGGCGCAACTGGTGCTGTGGGATAAGCGGCGCGCCGATTCGATGCCGGGGCCAATTAACGCTCTGAATCTTTTTTGTTATTGCCTGCTGGCGGCGCTGGTGTGCGCCGCGGTAGGCGCATTGGGCTCGGTTGATGTTGAACGGGCGACTTTTATTCCGCAACTGGCGGACTGGTTTAGCGAGCAGTTCTCGACCGCGGTCCTCATCTTGCCGTTTATTCTGACCCTGACGCTGCCATCGGTTCTGGGCCGCTTTCGCTTTAGCCAACTACTGCCGGTAATAGCGCTGGTGCTATCGATGGCGCTTGGGGTGGCGGTAGGCGGCGCCGGAAGCCTTACTTTCCCGCTGCCGGCGCTGATCTGGTGCGCGATTCGCTATCCGTTGCCGCTGACCTGCCTGCTGACGTTTATTACCGGTATCACTGAGATTTTGCTGGTGGCGAACTCGCTTATCCATCTGTCGCCGGATGCGCGTCCGCAGCCGTGGCAGCTGTTTTCAACCCGTCTTGGCATGGCGGCGATGCTGATAAGCCCGGTTATCGTGGCGACCAGCGTCGAGGCTATCAACAACCTCGTCAAACAGCTGGCGCTCCGCGCTGACTTTGATTTTCAGACCCGCGTTTACTCTCGTTCCGGTTTGGGCGAAGCATTGAAACGCCAGGCGCCGCAGACGGATAAACTGCTCTCGGTGATGGTGCTGGACATCGATGGTTTTAAACGAGTGAATGATACCTGGGGTCATGAATGCGGCGACTGCGTGCTGGCCCAGTTCGCCCAGCGGGTGCGTGAACTGGCGGGCGATGAGGGAATGGTGGCGCGTATCGGCGGGGAAGAGTTTGCCGTCGCGGCGCTGCTCGATAATGCTCAACAATCCCATGTGCTGGCGGAAAAAATTCGCCAGGGGATAGAATCGGAAACGTTCACCTGGGGGCAGCAGCGTATTCGCCTGACGGTGAGTCTCGGCCTGCAGTGCCGTGAAGTCGGTGAAGGACGAATCGCCGAGCTGTTTAATCAGCTGCTAATGGAAGCGGATGACCTGTTAGTCAACGCCAAGCAGGCCGGGCGCAATCGCGTTTGCGTACAGGCGCTGCCTGACGGCGTGTGATAAGAAAATCCAATGGTCTTTTTGCTTGAGTTAAATATTAGTTAAAAACATAGTGATGTGGTCATTTTCAGGGAGCAACCTATGGCCACACCTATTTCACTTCGCACGCTGACGCGTGAATCTATTCTTGAATCTCTTCCACAATTAAATGAAATCCTCGCCAGCTGCGTGAACGGCGGGGCTTCGGTCAGTTTTATGCAGCCGTTTTCGTCGGACACCGGCGAGCGCTTCTGGCAGCGGATGGCGCAAAGCGTCGCCGCCGGTGAGCGGATTGTGCTGGCGGCCGAAAACCAACAACGGCAGATAGTGGGGACCGTCCAGTTGATTATCGACCAGCCGGAAAACCAGCCGCACCGCGCCGATGTCGCCAAGCTTTTGGTTCACCAAAATGCGCGCCGACAGGGAGTCGCCGGGTTGCTGATGAGCGAGCTTGAGGCTATTGCACTGACGCACGGGAAAACGGTACTGGTGCTGGATACCGCCACCGGCAGCGGCGCGGAACGCTTCTATCAGCAGTGTGGCTGGCAAAAAGCGGGGGAAATTCCGCAGTTTGCCTTAATGCCTGACGGGGAAATGACGGGCACCACGCTGTTCTATAAGATCCTCCCGGCGACAGAATAATGCGACGAGGTTTGATCAAAACGGGGTTTCGCCAACCATAAAACCTGATAACTTATTGGACCAATTACTCAGGTTGTATGACTACTCTAAGAGGGAACCCATTGTGAAAACCTTAAACCGTCGTGATTTCCCCGGCGCGCAGTACCCTGAACGTATCATCCAGTTTGGCGAAGGTAACTTCCTGCGCGCGTTTGTTGACTGGCAAATTGACCTGCTTAACGAGCATACTGACCTGAATGCTGGGGTGGTCATCGTCCGACCCATCGCCAGCGATTTCCCGCCGTCGCTGAGCACTCAGGACGGCCTCTACACCACAATTATTCGCGGACTGAATGAAAAGGGCGAAGCAGTCAGCGATGCGCGTCTTATTCGTTCGGTAAACCGCGAAATTAGCGCCTACGCCGACTATGAGGAATTTCTGCGTCTGGCGCACAATCCGGATATCCGCTTTGTCTTCTCCAACACCACCGAGGCGGGTATCAGCTACCATGCCGGGGACCGTTTTGACGATGCCCCGGCGGTGAGCTATCCGGCGAAACTGACCCGGCTGCTATATGAGCGTTTCAGCCATTTTGCCGGCGCCGCTGATAAAGGCTGGGTTATCATCCCTTGTGAGCTCATCGATTATAACGGCGAGGCGCTGCGTGAACTGGTGCTGCGCTATGCGCATGAATGGGCGCTGCCGGCAGCTTTCGCCGCCTGGCTTGCAGAGGCGAACACCTTCTGTTCGACGCTGGTGGACCGCATCGTTACCGGCTATCCGCGCGATGAAGCGGAGCAGATTGAAACGCAGCTTGGCTATAAAGACGCCTTTCTTGATACCGCTGAGCACTTTTACCTGTTCGTGATCCAGGGGCCGAAATCGCTTGCCGCCGAACTGCGCCTCGATAAATTACCGCTCAACGTGCTGATTGTTGACGATATCAAACCCTATAAAGAACGGAAGGTAGCGATTCTTAACGGCGCGCATACCGCGCTGGTGCCGGTAGCCTGGCAGGCAGGCCTGGATACCGTCGGTGAAGCGATGAACGACGCGGAAGTCTGCTCATTTGTCGAAAAAGCGATATATCATGAGATTATCCCGGTTCTCGATCTGCCGCGCGATGAGCTGGAATCATTCGCCAGCGCGGTAACAGGACGCTTCCGCAATCCCTATATCAAACACCAACTCTTATCCATCGCCCTCAATGGCATGACGAAGTTCCGTACACGTATCCTGCCGCAGCTGCTGGTAGGGCAGAAGCAAAGCGGTAAATTGCCACCGCGCCTGACTTTCGCGCTGGCGGCATTGATTGCCTTCTACCGCGGAGAGCGTAACGGTGAAGTCTACCCGGTTCAGGACGACGCGGAGTGGATCGCTCGCTTTCAGACGCTGTGGGCGCAGCATCGCGACGGCCAGCTTGCAACGCGGGACCTGGTAACGTCGGTGTTGTCGGTAGAATCGCACTGGCAGCAGGATCTGACGCAGGTGCCAGGACTGACGGCGCAGGTAACGGCCGATCTGGATGCTATCTTACGTGACGGCATGCGCAGCGCCGTAAAACCGCTGTGCTAACACGCCAACTGAAGCGACCCGGCATGTAGCCGGGTTAATTTCTGTCATTAGTTACAACATTCTGGTTGTTACTAGCAAGAAGCCGTTACAGTAACATCGTACCGGCATCGCTTTGCAGCGGGGAAAGGGATGAAATGTGCACTCGGCGCTTGAAGTCATTTTCAGAAAGCAAAATAATGACTTAACGATGACGTTTAGCGTGCGGAGATCCCATCAATGAATATCGACATACGTGAACCTACTGACCGGGATTACAGCGCCTGGCGAGCGTTATGGGAGGGGTACACGCAGTTCTATAATAGCCCGCAGCCGGACACCGTCACCGAACATACCTGGCGGCGTCTGCTGGATCCGCAGTCTCCGGTAATAGGCCGGGTAGCCGTGGTTGATGGTGAGGTACTGGGGTTTGCTATTTGCGTACTGCACGAAGGCACCTGGGTGACGACGCCTATCTGTTATCTGGAAGATCTGTTTGTCGCGCCAAAAGCTCGCGGACGGGGAGTCGCGAGAACGCTGATTCAAACCCTGCAGGCTGAAGGTAAAATTCAGGGATGGTCGCGGCTGTACTGGCATACCCGTCACGATAATCCTGCCCGCCGTCTGTATGATGAATTTACCCCTGCGGACGATTATGTTCGATATCTGATGAAGCTCTAGCTGTGCGACACAGGAGAAGCAACATGGAAAAACGAATCGAAACTACCGTTAATCTGATTATGTTTCTGTCGTTATTGGCCACCGCCTGGGATCTTTCGCTGGTTCACGACTTCCCCTGGTAACATGCAGCGGCGCCGTCGGGCGCCGCTGATACCGAACCTATTTGAGGTAATCCGCCATATACTCTTCGATCATTTCGCTGAAGCTGTGGTTGGCGCTAAACCCAAGACGCTGAGCATAGCGCGTGTCGAAATCGCCGGGCCACGAATTGACAATGCGTTCAATGGCGGCATCGGGCGTGAAGGTGATACGCTGCGCGACTTCACTGCCGGCAACCTGGCGCAACGCCACGATCATCTGTTCGACGCTGACCGACAGCCCGCAGAGATTAATCACCCGACCGTCCGTCAACTGTGCCTCAGCCAGTTCGTGCCCGTGAATTAAAGCCTTAATTGCGTTACGGGGCGACAACAGCCACAGACGGGTATCCGCTGTGACCGGGCAAACGGCGGATTCCCCATTAAGTGGCTCGCGGATAATACCGCTGGCAAAACTCGATGCCGCCTGATTGGGCCTCCCCGGGCGCACGACGATGGTGGGCATGCGCAGGCTTCTGCCATTAAGCCAACCGCGACGGCTGTAATCCGCCAGTAACAGATCGCAAATGGCTTTTTGCGTGCCGTAAGAACTTTGCGGCAACCATACCTGTGAATCACTGACTTTTTCCGGTAAGTCGCCGCCGAAAACCGCCACCGAACTGGTGGTCACCAGTTTGACGTTCTTCGGCAACTGACGCAGATGCTCCAGCAGTTGACGGAAGGCATCAACGTTGATTTTCATCCCCAGCTCGAAGTCTTGTTCAGCCTGGCTTGAAACGATGGCGGCTAAATGGAAGACGCTATCGACCTGCGCTGGAATCGCGCTACGTAACCATTCGCTATCGCTGATGTCGCCGGTTAATACCTGTAAACGGCTATCGTCGATCCCCTGTAACGCCACGCGGTCGATAGCGATCAGTCTACCGATTTCTTGCGTTTCGCCCTGCGGGTCGCTCAACGAACCGCGCTGAAGCAGCGCCTTGACCAGTTGGGTGCCGAGAAATCCGGCGGCGCCGGTGACGGCAATCGTTAATGTATTATTCATGGTGATTTTCTCAATATTATTAATGGTTAACCATACGGGCAGGAATACGGAATATCGCAGCAGCGCCGATAAACAGCGTCGCGGAGATGATTAAGGTGCCGGTTAGCGTCGAATGGGTCATATCGGTGAGCAGGCCCATAATCCACGGCGCGACAAAGCCGGCAAGGTTGCCAAAGGAGTTGATTACCGCGATACCGACCGCGGCGGAAGCGCCGCCAAGGAAGGCCGTCGGCAGGCTCCAGAATAACGGTAGGGTGCTTAATCCGCCCGCTGCGCCAATTGTTAAACCGATCATCGCAATCACCAGATCGTGGCTGAACAGCGCCGCAATAATCATCCCCAGGCCGCTCATGACGGCGATGGCGGCGAGATGCCAGCGACGTTCTCTATGTTTATCGGCGCTGCGCGAAGCGGCAATCATGGTGACTATCGCTGCGGCATAAGGAATAGCGGTTAACAATCCGACTTTCAGCACATCGCCTTCACCGGCGTTATGAATCAGCGTTGGCATCCAGAAACTGACGGTATAGAACCCGGCAATCAGGCAGAAATAGATAAAAGTCAGTAACCACACCTTCGGATTCTTCAAAACAGCCAGCATTGAACCATGCTGTTCGGTCTTATGGCTGCCATCGCTGCGCAGTCGCACCTCGAGCAACGCTTTTTCGTCATCTGACAGCCATTTCGCCTGAGAAATGCGGTCGGTCAACAGAAATATCACCAGCACGCCAATGAGCAGAGATGGCGCGCCTTCGATAATGTACAGCCACTTCCAGCCAGCGAGCCCGCCGTACTCATGAAAATGGCCCATAATCCAGCCGGAGAGCGGAGCGCCGAGGATCCCGGAAAGCGGTACGGCGGTAGCAAAGAGGGCGAACATCCGCCCGCGGCGATAGCTGGGGAACCAGAACGAAAGATACAGAATTACCCCGGGATAAAAGCCAGATTCCGCTACGCCTAAAAAGAAGCGCACGGTATAAAACTCCAGCGGCGTACGCACGAATGCCGTCAGCGGCGCGATGAGCGCCCAGGAAATAAGTAAACCGCCAAGCAAACGTCTGGCGCCAAAGCGATGAAGGATCATATTGCTGGGAATTTCAAAAAAGAAAAAACCGATGAAAAATATACCCGCGCCGATACCGTAAACGGTGTCGGAAAATGCCAGATCGCTCGACATTTGTAATTTAGCGATACTGACGTTAACCCGGTCAAGATAGGCCAGAATATAGCAAATCATTAATAATGGCAGCGTGCGGCGGACAACTTTCTTCCACACTAACTCTTCATTTATGGCAGGCGCAGCGCCCTCCAGGCTCAACGCAGAGTGGTTTGACATAGTTCTATCTCCAAAAAATGAGCGCGCATCGGCGCTCACTGAGGCATTGATATTATGTAGGTTTTAGTTATTTAACCAGGCCTGCGCCCAGTGCAGTCCGGCTTGCGTTCCGGCGCGAGGACTATATTCCGCGGCGACGTAACCATCATATTTTTCCTGCTCGAGTACGGCGAAAATCCATTGATAATCTACTTCGCCGTCAATCGGCTCCTGGCGCGCCGGTACCGACGCAATCTGGATATGGCCGATATACTCTTTATAGTTTTTCAATAAATAAGTTAGATTGCCATCGACCTGCTGGGCGTGGAAAATATCAAGCTGCAGTCGAATATTGTCGCGGTCCGCCTGGCGAATATATTCCATCGCCTGGTATTGGCTGGAAAATAAATAACCCGGACGGGTGGCGGGCGATAAGCCTTCAAGCAAAATGGTGATGTTATGCGCTTTGGCTCGGTCCGCCGCGTAGCGTACGTTGTCAATAAACGTGTCCGCGCAGTGCTGCCGGTCGAATCCTTCGGTGACCCCCGCCATAACATGTATCGCCGGGCACTGCAAAGCCGCAGCATAATGAATGGCTAAATCAATGGCTTTGCGGGCTTCCTCTTCACGGCCAGGTAAAGCCGATAATCCCCATTCGCCGCGCGCGGTATCGCCTGCCGGAGTATTAATGCCGATAAGCTTGAGGTGATGTTTCTCTAATTCGCGGGCGACGGTCTCTACGGGATATTCGTAAGGGAACCACATCTCAACGGCATTAAAACCGGCCCTGGCCGCCAGGAAGAAGCGCTCCAGAGGCGGATTTTCGCCGAATAACATCGATAAATTGGCAGCTAGTTTCAACATTATTGCATTCCTCGAAGCACAGTCAGTTGTTGATGATCGAGATAGTTCACCGGGCTGTTTTTTAACGTGAAGAACAGGCGGGCGGACGCTTCCATCTCTTCCAGATTGTCGGCGGCATCGCGTAGCGATTTACCCACCACCACCGGACCATGATTAGCCAGCAAAAAAGCCTTATGCTGCGTGGCGCGTTCACCGAGCCATTGGCCAATCTGCGGATCGCCAGGGCGGAAATAGGGCACCAGCGGTATTTCACCGACCCGCATGACCACATACGGCGTACAGGCCGGAAGGGTATTCGCCGGATCCAGATCCTGTAGGCAGGATAAGGCCGTCAGGTAATGGCAATGCAGATGGACGACGGCGCGGCACTGCGGATTGTTGCGGTACAGCGCGAGATGAAAACTCACCTCTTTTGAGGGTTTTAACCCTGAGAGCAGTTCACCGTTCAGGTTCACGTGCGACAATTCTTCGGCGTTAAGCTCGCCAAGACAGGAGCCCGTCGGGGTAGCCAGAATCGTGCCGTCAGCAAGCTGGACGGAAAGATTGCCCGCCGAACCGGTTGCGTAGCCGCGCTGAAAGAAAGAGCGTGCGATAGCCACCATCTGTTGGCGTAGGGATGACTCGTTCATGCGCAAACCTCCGCGGACTGCGCGCGAGCAAAGAAATTGTCATCGCCAAAATTGCCGGATTTGAGCAGCAGGAAAAGCGGTCGGGAATCTGCCTTGATCCACGGAACGCCGGGTGAGACCGCGGCGCCAATAGCGAAATGGCGAATATCCAGCGCTTGCGTTACCGCGCCGGAGGTTTCTCCACCAGCGACGATGAACCGGCTCACGCCTTGCTGCGCGAGTTGTTTTGCCAACAGAGAAAACAGCGCCTCAACCATCAACCGACTTGGCTCGGCGCCATAGCGCTGCTGGATGTTGTGCAGATCGGCGACCGAAGTGGTGGCGTAAACCATTGGCGCCATGACCGCGTCAGACTGCTGGTACAGCCATTCAACGATCTGGCCGCAATACTCATCAAGCGTCCAACGTTTATCAAGCAAACCTGCAACATCCACGGACAGCGCTGGCGCCAGTTGGCGGTATTTTTCTACCTGCGCCTGCGTTCTGATAGAACAGGAGCCGGATAATACTACCGTGGTGGCTGCTGACGTGGTGACGTGAAAGGGAAGGGACGTCGCCGTGGCGTTGGCCCAGCTACGCGCGAGACCGGCAGCTAAACCGGAACCCCCGGTAACCAGCTTCATATCGTGCAGCGCTTGTCCCTGAATTTGCAGGTGTTTATCGTTTATTGCGTCCAGCGCGATATAACGATAACCCGAGGCGGATAAAGTTTGGATCTCGTCGCGCACGGCTGCCTCGCCGGACTCCAGAATCTGCACATTGATAAGAGCGCATGTGCCGCGAGACTGGCGTTCCATCAAACGGCGTAGATCGCTGTCATCCATGGGGTTGACCGGATGGTTGCGCATACCGGATTCCTGTAACAGGCGGTCTTCAACGAATAAATGCCCCTGATACACCGTACGACCGTTAATGGGCAACGCCGGGGAGATAACCGTGGTTGCGACGCCTAGCGCATCCATTAAGGCATCGGTTACCGGCCCGATATTGCCCTTGATCGTGCTATCGAAGGTGGAGCAGTACTTAAAATAAAAGCGATCGCACCCCTGTTGTTGCAACCAGTGCAATGCATTAAGTGACAGCGTCACAGATTCTTCGGCTGATACAGAACGTGATTTCAGACTCACAACTAATGCGCGAGCATCACCCTGGTAATCTTCCCCGGGGACGCCGCTAAACAGGCTGGTCGCTATTCCGTTGTTGGCCAGAAAACTGGCGATATCCGTCGCGCCGGTAAAATCATCGGCAATTATGCCTGCTCTCATATCCTGTCCTCTTCATACAGCGAGTGTTAATTTACGGTACTATCTGTTGTTAAATGTTAATATCAATGATTGATGTGATGAATACAGCGATCTGTATCACAATAAATAACATTTATTATCTATTTTTCACATCATGTGACGCTGTCAATCCGATGTACAGCCTAATGTGATGTGATAAAATGTGAAAATATGAGATAACGAGACACCATCAGGAGAAACCGATGCTGCCGTTGGAAAGACAAGAGAAGATACTGGAAATCATTAAAGATAAGGGGGTCGTCAGCGTCGTCGAACTGGTCGAGGCGCTGGGCGTGTCGCATATGACTATCCGGCGCGATATTCAGCGCCTGGAGCAGCTTAACGTGCTGGCCAGCGTATCAGGGGGCGTGGCCCTGCCGCAACGAACCCGCCTGCTGAACGAACCTTCGCATCGCGATAAAACGCTGATGTTCCCCCAGGAAAAGGAGGCTATTGGTCTGGCGGCGCTTAAGCACATTCCCGCCAACAGTACCGTCTATCTGGATGCCGGGACCACGACGCTCGCGCTGGCCGAAAACCTGGTTGAGCGTCAGGATTTGCTGATCATCACCAATGATTTTGCCATTGCCAATTTGATGATTGAACGCGGGCAATGTGAATTGATCCATACCGGCGGACGCTTATGCCGTGAGAATCAGTCGACCGTTGGCCACCTGACGGCGAAAATGCTGGAAAACCTGTTTATCGATGTCGCGTTTATTTCGGCGTCATCATGGAATTTGCGCGGACTGTCGACGCCCAACGAAAATAAAGCCATCGTGAAACAGACCGTGGCGAAGGTAAGTGAAAAATGTATCCTGCTAAGCGACTCATCAAAATATGGAAAAATGGCGAATTACCTGATCCTGCCGCTCAGCGAGCTTGATGTCATCATCAGCGATGACCGGCTGAGCGGCAGTGTGGTAAATCAGCTGAATGCGCTTAACGTTGACGTCGAACTGGCGACTACGCGTTAGCCAGGCGTCGCGCGACAATAAACAGTCGCGGGAACAATAACAGCACTTTTCCGTTACACTGTAACGGATAGTGTTGTTGCAACAGCGTCAGATAACGCTCTAAAAACACGTTCTTTTCTGCTTCATCAAGATGTTGCAAATACGGACGCAGACCGGTCGCCTGCAGCCAATCAACGATAGCCTGGTGTGACTCCAGAGGGTGATAATAGGTGGTGCGCCAGATATCCACCTCGCAGCCGCTGTTGCTCAGCATGTCGTAATACTGCTGGACGCTGGGGAGCGGCTGTCGGCCGCTATCTGGAAATCCCAGCTCTTCCGCTACCTGGCGCATCAGGGTATGAGAGGGCTCTTGCCAGTTATCCGGCATCTGCACGGCCAGCACCCCATTATTGGCTAACTGTCTGACCAGTCGCGGGAACAGCGTTTGATGTTCACCGAGCCATTGCAAAGAGGCGTTGGCATAGATCACGTCTGCGGGCTCAGATGGCTGCCAGTCTTCTATATTTGCGGTGATAAACTCACAATCGGGAAGCGCTTGCGCCGCCTGTGCCAGCATGGCGTCGGAATTATCAACGCCAATAATTCGCGCTTCAGGCCATGCTGCACGCAGTAAGGCCGTGCTATTGCCTGGACCGCAGCCCAGATCCACAGCCAGCTTGACCGGCTGTTGCGCAATACGCGCCGTTAACTCAGACGCCGGTCGGGTGCGCTCATCAGCAAATTTCAGATACAGCGAGGGATTCCAGTCTGCCATAGATAACCTCAAGTGAACTATCCGAGTCTATCAGCATAGAGGACACGCTGCGGTTGTGAAGCTGTTTTTTAGTGACGGCGTCACTTTTTCGAGGCGAAGGGTGCGGCGTTCATCACACCGATAGCAGGGTTTCTTCGTTACACTGGCTGCGCATATATAACAGGGATGAATGAAATAATGGCCTTAACCATCAGGGTATTACTGGAAAATCGCCTTGCGGCCCACGCCGATCCGGCGTTGACAGCCAAAGCCGGACTTAGCCTTCTCCTTGAAGATGAAACCAGCAAAGTGCTATTTGATACCGGGCCGGACGGTAGTTTTCTCAAGAATGCGCAGCGGATGGGGATCTCACTGGATGACCTGACGGCGACGGTATTATCACACGGCCATTACGATCATTGCGGCGGCGTCCCCTGGCTGCCGGAAGAGAGTCGAATTATCTGTCATCCACGGCTTGCCGAACCGCGCTATGCCGCTATCAGTGTTGGCAGGCATGTCCGCAAACTCAAAAAACTTTCGCTTGAGCTCGACTATTCCCGCTTTCGCATGGAATGCTACCGGCAGCCGTTTGCTCTCAGCGAACGGCTGTTGTGGTCGGGCGAGATCGTGGTAAACCGTCCGCAATCCTTTGGCGTTTTAGCCAGCTCGCCGCTAACGCCTGATTATATCGTCGATGAAGGCGTCCTGATTTATCTCTCCGACCACGGGCTGGTCATCATCTGCGGCTGCGGACATCGCGGCGTAGAGAATATCGTGCGGCATTGTCAGAATATTACCGGCATTGAGCGGGTCCACGCGTTGATCGGTGGGCTACACCTGCGCGCCGCATCCGTCGCCAGGATCTGGCAGGTCCGAAGTTATTTACAGCAGCTGCAGGTGGAGAAAATTTTGGCCTGCCACTGTACCGGCGCTTGGGGAAAACTGTGGCTCGCCGGCGCACAGGCGCCGGCTACAGGGGATATTTTGCAGCTAGCTTAATAAGGATCAGTCGGCATCTTTGAGCATTTCGGCGCGCCGGGCAGTGGCATAGACGAATTCCAGCATTGGTTCAAGGTCTGTATCATGACCGGCCTGGATAATTTTACCGCGTAGCCATTCGATTTCGCTGGTGATATCCGGGTGAAAGATGTTGTTGTCCTGCGCTTTACGCAACCATTTGAGAAGAAAGTTATTTTTTCCTCTTGCTCCACCCGATTTTTTCGTTTTTACGTGGATTTTCAGCGCGACCAGAATGCAGTAGTAAAAATGGACTCGCTGGTTGAAACTTTGATGCATGTCGGTATTTCCCGCCAGGGTAAGCCGCTCGCCGCGGCAGGCGACGAGTCGAATGGAGCCAGGTCACGGGGGGATCGTTTTGTTGACGACCTCTATCACTGCACCCGTACCGCCCGGCATCCAGGACTGGATGCTCGCGGAATGGTGGCACGGATATTAAAGCGTCGTCAATTATTGATTAAATTGTTACCAGTATCATGATTAATCGGCATACATCATACGTTCGACCTGGTCTGTTGTATTTTGATTAATTTATGGTTTCCTGCGCAAGCTCCAGCCAGATGGCGTTAATCGTGGCTTTATGCTGGGCGAGATACTGCTCTGCCATGGCGGCTTTTTGCTGTGCGACAGCCACACCCGGTTGCTGTGTGAAGGCTCTCAGCAGTTCGGAACCAGGGAGCATGGGGATCGGTTTCCCGGACAGAATATCAATCGCTTCCACTTCCAGACTGATGGCACCGAAGGCACCGGCGACGCCCAGTATTTTCCCCTGAACGCTTTTTTGCCTGATGGCGAGAGCTACACCACCCGCCAACGTGGCGGCGCCCACCACCCAGCCGGCCACGATAAGGGGGGAAAGTGATTTGTTGCAGTTGTTGCCGAAATAGACCATCCGGTAACGGAAGTAACCGCCCCAGGGTTCACGGGAGCCAAAGGCATTGTGCATGAACCAGGCCCGTGAATCATGGATCTGATCGTCAAACAATGCCCGGACAAGACTAGCAGGCCGGTCTGTATTGCCGGCTTCGCCGGTGTCAGGAAACAGCACTTTTAGCCTGGATTCGCCGGCAGTTTTCATGCGCATCCACTCTGCGTATTCATCGTCGGTGTTCAGCAGGTACAGGGTATTTTTAAGGGCGTAAAGGGGTTCGTAATACCATTCTTGAGTACTGTCCCGCTGTAGTTCCCGGTAATCCTCCCTGAATTCTTCAGCGCCCTGTCGCAGCTGGGTCTGACCGAGCATTGCATCGAAGTCTTTCGGTCCCTGAGGTAGAAGGATAAAACTGTTTTTTGGCGCCTTGATTAACTCGTTTTTGCGGTCATCTTCCACGGCCTTCTGTTTGTCTGTCCGCTCCTGTTCATGGGCTTTGCGGACTTCCGGGTCACTGTCGGCATCCAGGCCGCCGGCGGCGGCATCAAGGTAAAAGCGCTGTGTTTTATAGGTACCTGTGGCGTAACGACCGATGCGCCAGGTGGTAAGCCATGCTATCTGGGTTTCCATGGCTTTTTCCAGGGACATCGGTGCCTGCATGGGTGTTAACTGAGAGGCCTGCTCCGGGCTGGTATCCTCTTCTGATGAGGAGAGGTTCAGGGTCAGGGTGCGCCACGCGTTGAAACGACGGATTAGCTGAGGATGAATGATAAATTCATCCTGTACATCCGGCGGCAACGCCCGCCACTGGTCTTTTTTCAGCGCGTCAGGGATGGCTTCAAGGGGAATCTTGAATGGCGCACCGGCGGCGAAAGCGGCGGCATACATGTCATGTAGGGCAATCTGCGACAGCAGAAGGGCATCATCCGGCCTGTTCGCCTTGCCCTGGTCCCCCGGCGGATAGCCGCCGCCGAGATCGGAGTGCATGCCGGGATAGAGTACCTCGACGCAGCGGGCCGGATAGGAGCCATCAGTGCGGCGGATGGAATCCAGCGGAAAGCACAGACGCTGCTCGTGAGCAGAAACCAGATGCACACCGTGCTTTATCAGTCCGCCGTATCTTTTTTCCTCCGGCAGTGCCTGATTGCCGTCAGCCCAGCCCATATGCCCTTCGGCAACCGGGGCGATATGCGGTACTCCGACTGATGCGACGGTATCGAACAGACCGAGAAACTCAACGCTGAGAGGGATTTTAAGGTCGCCGGCCATCAGGCACTGCTCCGGTTTATCCTGGCCCTCCTTCGGGGCAGGAAGCAGTTCGCTGAGCCAGTTGACAAAGGCGCGAGCCGCCGCGGCTCCCCGCGAAAACCCGTAAATATACAGCTTGATACCTAGCAGTTTGATTTTTCCGGGTTCACCCGGATTAAGCGCCATCTTCAGCCTGCTGTGCAGCGGCGGAGATTTAAGAAGGCGCTGAAACTCATTATAGCGGTTACCGCCGCCGGTCAGCCCGAAGGACATCATGGTGGTGGACATAGCCTGAACCGATGCCCAGCATTCCCCGTCGTCCATTTTACC
Source organism: Klebsiella sp. 141161 (assembly GCF_050600815.1). Lineage (NCBI taxonomy): Bacteria > Pseudomonadati > Pseudomonadota > Gammaproteobacteria > Enterobacterales > Enterobacteriaceae > Klebsiella > Klebsiella sp. 141161. Next base: position 65,044 of record NZ_JAQIRN010000001.1, read on the forward strand.
GAGTCCGGTGGTACGTCGCAGCGCATCAATGATGCGCAGTAGTCCCCAGTTAATCCTGTCTTCCCCGTGAGAGGCAAAGGCCAGCCCGCCCATGGTGAAATCGAGATCCATAATCTCCGGGAACGGGGTGCCGACACCGGGTATATAATACTTAAAATACTTGTTGCCGGCCGTGTCCGGGAGGTCCGTCAGAGCCGAATTCTTATTTCCGAGTCCGGCGGCATATCCCTGTCCCACGGTGGCGCGAAACAGGCGGGCGATATTGGTGGGATGTTTGGGGTCTGCGATATTGAGGTCATGATTGAGGTTGTTGCCGGTGCCGTCAAAGAATAGGCTGATATGCAGGGTTTTGCAGCAGGGCGGCGCGACCCGGCGGTTTGCGGCGAGACAGAGTTCTTTATGGTAAGCCCGCTCCCGGCTGTTCTGCTGGTGACAGTTTTTCCCGGTCAAAGAGGCAACAGAGGGAAGGCGGCCCTGCTCCGGGAAAGATGGTGGATACCAGACCGGCGCGCTATTCACTTCGGACATACGGCGGGCTCCTTCATCTGAATGGGGTCTTTAACCGGATAAGCCGGACTGCCGTAATCGGCGCAGCTCGTTGTGACTTTTACCTGGTCACAGGGCTGGAAATGCACGGTAATGCCGCAGGTTTTGTCTATGGAGGTATAGGGCGGGAGTGGCACGATGCGTGAATGCTTTTTTTTCATCCGCCTGATTTTTGCGAACCATTCGCTGGTTTTATCACCGTACTCATCCCAGGCACGATTTCTGTCTTTTTGAGACATCCCTGTGGTATTAGGAGGGATGGGTTTGGGTTCTGTCATATCAAGAGTGCTACCCAGACCTGTTTCCCAGTCTATCCTGACAGTCATGCCGGGTTTCCAGGACGGCGGCGCGCGGTAACAGCATCCGCCGCCTCCCCCTTGAAAGGGGCCTATGGCATCCAGACCGGACTGTCCGTTAACGCTGAAATGATTAATTGCCCATTTGGTATGGTTAATGGCTTCGATAGTGCCTGCAAATGCGACGGGAGAGCCGGTAAGCAGCAGAACGACACCGGTCAGCAAAGTCCTATAACAGGGATTCATCCATAATTCCTTTTATTCAGGGATGGGGTATGGCTTTAATGCCTACTATTTGTACGGATTTTCCTCCGTTTTTTTCTGAAAATCAAAAAACAGGCTTAACGTGAGTTGTAGTTACACTGAACTTCAGATCCCTCGACGAACCCGAAGCAGCAGGATAAACGCCATGGCGACGACCACCGCCGCCAGTAGATACAGCGTATCAAGCGCATAATAACCCGCCACCCAGCCGGCCACCGGGCCGGTCAAACCCAGCGCCAAATCGAGAAAGGCTGAATAGGTACCCAGCGCCGTGCCCTGGTTTTGTTCTTCTACCTGTTTCACCGCCTCGACGCCCAGCGCCGGAAAGACCAGCGAGAAACCAGAACCGGTGAGGAATGCGCCAATACCGGCGACCCACGCCGACGGCGCCTGCCAGATAATCAATAATCCAAGACATTCCACTACGAAGCAGACAAGCGACACCGGCACGCCGCCGTAGCGGGTAATGGTGTTGCCAAGGATCAGACGTATACAAATAAAACCGATACTGAAAAGAGAGAGGGTGAAGGCCGCGCCCTGCCAGTGGTGAGCCGAAAAATAGAGGGTGATAAAGGTGGCGATGACGCCAAAACCTACCGTACCCAGCGCCAGCCCCAGGCCATACGGCCAGATTCTGCGAACCACCACATGAAACGGCGCTCTCACTCCGGCAGTCACGCTGACATCCAGGCGGGTGCGGGCAAAGAGCAGGCCAATTAGCGCAACCAGCACTACCACTACGGCAAAACCGCTGATGCCAAAATAATTATTGAGCATCACCCCCAGCGGCGCGCCGACGGCCATTGCCACGTAGGTCGCGACGCCATTCCATGAAATCACCCGTGAGGTATGAATCGCGCCAACGGTTTTAATGCCCCATAACGTTGCCCCGGTGGCGGTGAAGCTCTCTCCCACGCCGAGGAAAACCCGGCCAATCAACAGGGCGCTGACGGCGAGAAGCGGTATAGTTTGCAACATCACCGCCGCGAGGGTGAAAAGCCCGCTTAGCATGCAGCAGATGATGCCAAGGCTAACGACCTTTTTTGGCCCCCAGATATCGGTATAGCGGCCAGCATGCGGGCGGCTTACTAGCGTTGAAATGTACTGCAGGCTGATAACGACTCCGGCGATTAGCGTACTGTACCCGAGCTGATAGTGTATGTAGCCGGGAAGCACCGCCAGCGGCAGGCCGATGGAGAGATAGCAGATACAGGTGAAGACAACGACGGAAATAATTCGCAGGTTAAGCTGAGTGGTGCTGACAGAAGTAGTCATAACGCTAAGTGTTTACAACGAAAGGGAGGATAAGCATAGCGCAAGCGCGGCGACTCCGGCGAGCGGACGAGCATTTTATGCCAACGCTCGGTTCATTTATTGGCAAACTGACCGATAATATAGCTATACAGGTGATAAATGACGCCCATATTATTTCTTAGAGTGATGCCTGAGTTTGAAAGGGAAATGGATGAGTGGCCAGTCTCAGCACGGAGCATGGCAATCTATTCGCTTCCCGGAGGTCATCTCGATGAAAAAATTACTTATATTGCTCATTGTTTTTGCAGCATCCGCCTGTTCCGGTGGTTCATCATCCTCTTCAGGGATGTCCCCCGGTCAGGGCTTTGATTCGCAGACCTGCATGAACGACACCATTGACGCTAACAGCGCCTGCGGTCATTCGGTCGCGCCACAATTTAAATGATATGAGACAGCCTGATGGAGGAACACGCCTCGCATCAGGCCGCCGACTATTTTAACGGGCAAAGCGCTTCGAACCGATAACGCAGAAAATGATGCCAAGCGTGACGACGACCATCAACGGGCTCACTGCTTCATGAAGGAGCAGTGCCGCCAGCGACAGACCAAAAAAGGGCTGCAATAGCTGGAGTTGACCGACCGCCGCAATACCGCCGATTGCCAGTCCTCGGTACCAGAAGATAAAACCGATCAGCATACTGAACAACGAGACATAGGCCAGCGCCGTCCATGCAGACGTACTGATACCCCTGAGACTGACGGGAAGCGTTAAGCCACAGGCTATCAACATCAGGGGTAGGGACAGGAGCAGCGCCCAACAAATGACCGCCAGCCCGCCAAGCGCTCGGGTGAGGCGCGCCCCCTCGGCATAACCCAATCCGCAGACCACTACCGCCGCCAGCATTAGCAGGTCGCCTGAAACGGACATCCCGGCACTACCGGCCAGCGCGAAACTGGCCACCAGTACGCTGCCCAGTAACGAGAATCCCCAAAAGGCAGGGCGCGGTCTCTCACCGCCGCGGATCACCGCGAAAACCGCCGTCGCCAGCGGCAATAAACCAATAAAAACAATTGAGTGTGCGGATGTCACCCGCTGCAGCGCCAGCGCCGTCAGCAGCGGAAAACCGATGACCACGCCGCCGGCAACCAGCGCCAGTGAACGCCATTGTCCCGCCTGCGGGCGCGGCAGGCGTAAAACCCAGATCAGGCCCAGCGCAAGCACCCCGGCAATCGCCCCACGACAGAAAGTCAGGAAAAACGGATCGAATTCCTGCACGGCGATGCGGGTGGCGGGTAGCGAGCCGCTAAAAATAGCGACGCCGATAAAGCCGTTTATCCAGCCGGATATGGAAGTGGAAGCGCGATGGTTGTGCACGTGTGACCTCTTTGTAGTAATCGTTAAGGTGGTTGACCGGGTCGATAGTAGGTCGCACAATCCATGACAATCAAATAATTGTCATGGATACAATGACGATGAAAAACCGCTATAAATCTCTGGTTGATCGCTATGCGGCAGCAATCCGCAGCGGTGCGCTGGCGGCTGGCAGCCAACTGCCGACCCATCGGCAATTGGTCGTTGAACACGGAATTTCTCTGGCTACCGCGACGCGGGTCTACAGTGAACTGGCGTTAATGGGGCTGGTCAGCGGCGAAACGGGACGCGGCACCTTTGTGCGTGAACTGAGCTTGCCGCCGGGATTGGGTGTCGATCAGCACGCCATTGCCCCGGATATGATCGATCTTAATTTCAACTCTCCGGCGTTGCCGGAACAAACCGTTCTCCTGCGCGAGGCATTAAAAAAGCTTTCTGGCGCGGGCGATCTGGAGGCGTTGTTACGCTATCAACCGCACGCCGGACGTATGAGCGAACGGGAAATAGTGGCCCAGCATCTTAACAGACAGGGTATGGCGGCCAGCGCCGGGCAGGTCGCTATCGTTAACGGCGCTCAGCATGGGCTGGCGGTCACGCTCGGCGGCCTGCTGCGTGCCGGCGACGTGGTTGCGGCAGATGCATTGACCTATCCGGGATTTCGCGCCCTCGCCAGGCTCTATCAACTCGAACTGGTTGCTATCCCGCACACAGCGCAAGGGCCGGATCTCGACTTGCTTCGTAACCTTTGTGAAAAACGGCGGGTAAAAGCGATTTACACCATGCCGACGCTGCATAACCCTCTCGGCTGGGTAATGAATCTGGCGCAGCGTAGCCAACTGGTTGATATTGCCCGCCAGTTCGATTTATTCATTATTGAGGATGCCGCCTATGCGTGGTTGATCGAGAACGCGCCGCCGCCGCTGATGTCTCTGGCGCCTGAGCGTACGGTCTATGTGTGCGGCTTTTCAAAAAACATCGCCACCGGTTTACGGGTTGGCATGGTGGTATGCCGAGAAGCGCTAATGCCGGCGATAGAGCGGACGATCCGCGCCACCAGCTGGAATACGCCGGCCTTAACGACGGCGCTGGTCTGCGGCTGGATCCAGGATGGGACGCTGGCCCGGCTCGAAACCATAATGCGCGCAGATGCGCGGCGGCGGCAGGCCATCGCCCGTCAGGCGCTGGCGGGTTTACCAATTATCGGCAATGAAAATGCCTGGTTCCTTTGGCTGCCGTTGGGCGAGGAGATCCGCGCCGATCGCGTCGTGAAACAGCTGCTAACCATGAATATCGCTATTTCCACCGCCGAACCGTACAGCGTCGGGCGCGATGTGCCGCACGCTTTGCGTCTGGCGCTGGCGTCTCCGAGCCTCGATAAACTGAGCGCCGCGCTGAAGATAATGCGGCCCGTTATCGAGTACGGCGTTTAACGACCGTGCGCTTCTGACAACCATCCTTCGTCGCTAACCGAAGTATCCTCTGGTTGGTGCTTTTACTCTTTGCTCAGGTGCGGCGGCTTGCTCGTCGTATCGTGCTAATACATAATAAAAAGAGAATTAAAACTAAATAACATTCTCTTTTTGAGATTAAATTATGCAAGGGGTATGGGGATGAGACAAATCAGGCCGGAGATAAACGCTTTCTTATTAGCGATGGCAGGGGCGACGGTATTAATGATTGGTATGGGTTATGGCCGCTTCGCTTTCACCGGGATCCTGCCGGTGATGTTAAGCGATCAGATCCTGACGCTGCGTCAGGGTAATCTGGCCGCCTCCGCTAATTATGCCGGATACCTGCTGGGGGCATTGTTGCTGGCGAAGGCAAAGCCGGAGCAGGCGAGCAGAATGAATATTGTCTCGGTCATTCTGACGTTAATTTGTCTGGCGCTACTGGCCTGGCTGCGTTCGTCGCTGGCTATCATTATCCTGCGCGGGTTGGCCGGGGTACTCAGCGCGGTAACGCTTATCTCCGCCTCCTTATGGCTATTGCAACATATGAAACATCATAACGGCGCGCCGGTGCTGTTTGCCGGGGTCGGGATGGGGATTTTTCTGTCGGCGGAGTTTATTGCCGCCGGTAAAGCGCTGGCGTTTAGCAGTCAGCAAATCTGGCTACTGTGCGCTATCACGGCGACGGTGCTGTTTTTATGCGCCTTGCGCGGATTATTAAGCCCGGCGGATTCGCTGCTGGCGTTACACAGCGGACCCGCAACAGCGATGCCGCGCAACGATGGGCGCACGAGCGATGCGGTAAAATTGCTGCTGATTTATGGCCTCGCGGGCTTCGGCTATATCATCACCGCGACCTATTTGCCGCTGTTTTTGCACGGCGCGTTATCGGGTATCGACCCGGTGCACCTGTGGGCGGTATTTGGTCTCGCGGCGGTACCTTCCTGTTTTATCTGGCACCAACTCGTACTGAAAATTGGCTATCAGCGGGCATTTTGTAGCAATCTCGTTATTCAGGCCTTCGGCGTGGCCTTACCGGCGTGGAGCCACTCATTCACCTTTTGTCTGTTGAGCGCGCTGCTGGTTGGGGCGACCTTCCTTGGGACGGTAACCATTGCCTTGTCAGAGGGCAAGCGGCTAAATCAGGCGGTAAAATTTAATATGATCGCCGCGCTCACGGCGACTTACGGCGTCGGGCAGATAATCGGGCCGCTGGTCGCCGATGCGTTATACAGCCTGACGGGATCGTTTAACCCTTCACTATTAACTGCCAGCGGCGTGTTGCTGGGAGCCGCCGGACTGGTTGCCTGCGGCCGGCGCCAGCAATAACTGGCGCAGGGCGTCGAGAATCGGCGACACATACCCGCGGCGCCAGATAAGCTGGGTGGCGGCCTGGGTGACGTATTGCGTCTGGCAGCCTGCGGGTAGCGTGAGCAGGGCCAGGACGCTTTCCGGGAGCAAACAGGCGTAGCGACCGGTGGCGACGTTGGCCATCATCGCGTGATAGGAGCTGACATCGACGATGTCCACGTGCGCTCCCGTCTGCTGTAGATACTCGATGCCGCGCTGGCGGTAGGAACATCCTGCCGGGAAGGCGGCAAAACGGTAATCGCGTCCATCGACAGGGGCGATCAGGACCAGCTGTTCGATGAAAAGCGGTAGATATTCAAGCGTCTGTGGGCATTGAAGGCTGCCGTCCGGACCGGCCGGCAGTGAAACCAGCGCGCAGTCCAACGTGGAGTTTTCGACCAGTTCAGTCAGCTGACGGGTGGGCATGGTACGCAATGTCAGGTCGGCATCCGGGCAGCGTTGCTGAAACAAAGGCAATATGGCCGGCAGGCGGCTGGCGGCACAGGCTTCCATCGCACCGAGTTTTAACGTTCCCGCGGGCCGTGCCGGGTGCAGCGCCAGTTTGGCTTCTTCGGCAAGGCTTAAAATTCGCCGCGCGTAGCTGAGGAAGTTTTGCCCGGCGGGAGAAAGCAGCATCTTCTTGTTTCCGCGCACGAAAAGCTCGGCCTCCAGCTCCTCTTCAAGTTGCTGGATCCGAGTGGTGATGTTGGACTGCGCGCGACCAAGTTGTTTCGCCGCCTGAGTGACGCTTTGCGTTTCGGCCACCAGCTTAAAGATCAGTAATGTGGTGTGGTTCATATTTTTCTTCTCAATATGACAATATGGTTGATCTTAACATCTTAAAAAGAGATGGTTAATGCCTCACATCGCAAATTGCACAGGATCGCCAATGAATCAGCATTTACCGCGATTACTTAATATTCGTTATCCGATTATTCAGGCGCCGATGGCTGGGGTGTCGACACCAGCCCTGGCTGCGGCGGTAAGCAACGCCGGGGGACTGGGTTCGCTTGGGCTCGGCGCGTCGACGGTTACGCAGGCGCAAGCGCTTATTGAACAAACCCGACGGCTCACCGATCGTCCCTTTAACGTCAACCTTTTCTGTCATACGCCGTCGAGCCGTGATGCCGTTCAGGAAGCGCAGTGGCTGGCGCGGTTGGCTCCGGCGTTTGCCCGCTATCACGGCACGCCGCCGAAACAGCTTAATGAGATTTATCAGACCTTCCATCAACATCAATCCATGCTCGATATGCTGCTTGAACAGAAGCCGGCGGTGGTGAGTTTTCATTTTGGCGTGCCGTCGTCAGAGGTTGTTCGCCGCTTCCAGCAACAGGGAACGGTAACGATGGCGTCCGCCACCTGCGTCGCGGAAGCGCGATTAATTGCGCAAGCGGGTATTGATGTCGTTATTGCGCAAGGGTATGAGGCCGGTGGCCATCGGGGGATTTTTGACCCACACGGCGACGATCGTCAAATGAGCACTTTCACTTTGCTTCAGGCTCTAAAGCAGGCTGTCGATTTACCCATTGTCACCGCCGGCGGCATTATGCATGGGGCGGCCATATCCAGCCTGATGCAGCTCGGCGCGTCGGGCGTTCAGCTGGGAACCGCATTTTTATTGTGTCCGGAAGCGGGTATAGATAGTGGATATCGACAGGCGCTCACGCAAAATAGTGACGTTGTCACCTTTTTGACGGCGGCTATTTCGGGTCGGCCAGCACGCTGCGTTAAAAATAGCTGGAGCGAAGTGGTGGCTTCATTCAGTGAACGTGACATTCCAGCCTATCCGCTCGCTTATGATGCCGGAAAAGCGCTGGCGACGGCGGCAAAAGCGCAGGGCGATCATGGTTTCGGCGCGCACTGGGCGGGACAAGGGGTGGCGATGATCCGCGAAATGCCGGCGGCAGAGCTGGTCAGGGTTCTGGTGGAGGAAGGCGGCCTGCAGTAGCCGCCTGCGAATAAGAGCTTAGCGGCGATGGGCAAGCTGTCGTACCAGCCTGTCGCCGATCATTTGTACGCCCTGGACCATCACCACCAGAATCAGCACCGTACCGACCATGACCTGATCGTTAAAACGCTGATAACCATAGCGAATCGCCAGGTCCCCAAGACCGCCGCCGCCAATGACGCCCGCCATCGATGAAAAGCCAATCAGCATCACGATAGTCAGGGTGATCCCGGCAAGCAGGGTCGGTAACGCCTCCGGCAGCAGCGATTTAAAGATAACGTGCCACAGATTACCGCCCATCGACAGAATGGCTTCAATGCGCCCGTAATCCACTTCGTCCAGCGCGTTTTCGGTCAGCCGCGCGAAAAACGGAAAAGCGCCGATAGTAATCGGCACGACGGCGGCGGTGCTGCCTAAGGTGGTGCCGATAATCAAACGCGTGAAGGGGATCAGCGCAATGAGCAGTACAATAAACGGCAGCGATCGGCCAAAATTGATAATCGCCCCCAGCAACGCATTCAGTTTCGGCATCGGCGCCAGGCCGTTGCGACGGGAGACAAACAGTAACACGCCGACCGGCAGGCCGATTAAAATGGTAAACAGCGCCGCCAACCCTACCATATAGAGGGTTTCCAGGCTGCCTTCCCACAATAAGGGCCATAAATCTTCCCAACTCATGCGACTACGCATAAAGGCCTCCCGTGAAAGCCGTGACGGGCAAGGAAATCTTGCTCCGCCTGCGGATTATGCAGTAACGACTGACGTAATCTGGACCAAGGCGCCACCAGCAGATCGGCGATTTTCCCGCTCTCGATGACTTCGCCATGCTCCAGCAGCGCCGCGTGATCGCACAGCGTTTTGACGACTTCCAGCTCATGGGTAATAAGCACAATGGTCAGATTGAGCCGCTGATTGATATCGGCCAGTAACGCCAGCACCGAGGCGGTGGTTTCCGGATCGAGGGCGCTGGTTGCTTCATCGCATAGCAGCACATCCGGGCCGGCCGCCAGCGCGCGGGCGATGCCGACGCGCTGCTTTTGACCGCCGGAAAGCTGGGATGGAAAGGCGGTTGCTTTATCCGCCAGTCCAACCAACTCCAGCAACTCGAGCACGCGTTCGCGGCGCGCACGTTTGTCGACACCGGCGATTTCCAGCGGTACCGCGACGTTGTCAGCCACGTTGCGGGCATGCAGCAGGTTGAAGTGCTGGAAGATCATTCCGGTGCGCAGACGGTGCTGACGTAAACCGGCTTTGTCTAACTGAGTGATATCCTGCCCGTTCACCACAATCCGGCCCGCAGAGGGCCGTTCGAGTAAATTGAGACAGCGGATCAGCGTGCTTTTGCCTGCGCCGCTGCGCCCGAGAATGCCATAAATCGCGCCTTTCGGGATCTGCAGCGACACGTCGTTTAACGCCGGTCGGCCTGTTCCGGCATAGGTTTTACTCAGCCCGACGACCTCAATCATGATTGTGGCGCTACCGGGATAACCGAGCCGTTATAGTTTTTGCGAATAAACTCGGCAACCTGCGGCGAGGTGAGATCTTTGGCCAGCGCTTTAATGCGTGGGTCATTAGCCAACTGCGGCGTCGTCACCAGGATATTGGCGTAAGGGTTGTTATTCGCGCTCTCCAGTCCTAACGCATCTTTCGCCGGTACCAGTCCTGCTTCCAGCGCGTAGTTGCCATTAATAACCGCTAAATCGACATCGTCTAAGGAACGCGGGATCTGCGGCGATTCAATTTCGAGGATTTTCAGATGTTTGGGGTTTTCCACGATATCTTTCGGGGTAGCCAGGGTGGTCGCCGGGTTGGTGAATTTAGCGCCGAGTTTGATTAATCCCTGGCTTTGTAGCAGGAACAAGGCGCGACTGAGATTGGTAGTGTTGTTCGGCACCGCGATGGTCCCGTTTTCCGGGACGGAATTAAAGTCTTTGTGCTTACGGGAATAAATACCCAGCGGTTCGATATGCACCGTAGCGGCGACGGCAAAGGTCTTACCCAGCGCTTTTTCCTGATCCTTCAAATAGGGAACGTGCTGGAAGTAGTTGGCATCAACATCGCCATTCGCCAGCAGCTCGTTGGCGTTAACGCCGCTGGTGAGTTCGACCACTTTGATATCGAGGCTGGGATCGATTTTTTTGATGTAATTGAGGATCTCAGCGTGCGGCACCGGGTCAGCGGCAACGCGCAGCGCGGCAGCCTGCGCGGATGTCCATGCCAGAGAAAGAGATAAAGCGACTCCTGCCAGTTTGAATGCGGCATATTTCATGTTGTTATCCTTATTAAATTAAACGATCAGTTGCTCAGTACGTTCGCGAAAAACATCCTGGTAATAACGTTCGGCGACGTCCGGGTGGGAACGCAGCCGCCCTTTGAGGTAATTCCAGCCAACATCCCGCAGCAGCGGATTTTGTGGATCGCTATCCGGGCCGAGCGCTTCCTGCGCCAGATGGGCGGGCAGGCGGTACACCGGCACTACGGCATCGAGCTGTGCGCCAAGAAAGAAGGCGATAGAGAGGCGTTCCTGTTCTGCCGGCGGCGAGACCACGCGATGAACGGTGGCGCGCAGGTAACCGTTAGTCGCCAGCTCAAGTAGCTCGCCGATATTCACCACAAAGCTGCCCGCCAGCGGCGTGGCATCGATCCAATGGTCCGGCGCGAATTCCACCTGCAGTCCTTTTTGCTCGTCCTGTAACAGGAAGCTTAAGAATCCAGAATCTTTATGCGCCCCAACGCCTTGGGCGCTTTTCGTTTCACGCTGGCCGGGGTAGCGAATCAATTTGATATGTTCATTCGGCTTATCGCCATACAGCGCGTCAAAGGCGTCGGCAGGCAACTGTAGCGCTTCGGCAAACGCGCGCAGCAAGGTCATTCCGACGCCGGTCATCGCCTGCTGCCAGCCCAGTAGAGTGGGTTTTAGCGACGGTAGCGCGGCGGGCCATAAATTCGGTCCCTGCAGGCGCTGCCAACGTGGCGCGTTTTCGGCGAGGGTTAAAGCCGGGCGTTCAGCGCCGATATCAAACTGTTCGCGCCAGTCCGGCTGGCCGCGAGTGAGCTCGGAAGCCGCGCGGTTATAGCCGCGAAAGTGCGGGGAGTGAATCATCGCCACCTGCTGCTTTTCGCTATCATCAAGGGCAAAAAAGCGTCGTGCCTGGCGTTGAACTTCAGTTTGCAATCCGGCGTCCACGCCGTGATTAATAAGATAAAAGAAACCAATATCGCGAGCGGCCTGGCGGAGGTCGGCAAGAAAACCGGCCTTTTCAGCAGGATTGGTATAGCGGGCCAGATCGAGAATCGGCAAAGTTGTGGCGTTCATTGTTTTCTCCGAAAACGGGGTACGGGTCATTGGCTTTAAAGTGATTCTGGGTTCGGCAACAACAACGGCGCATGATGATTTCCTCTGTCGGGTAGATGCGCTCAGCTTGCCTTAGCGCAATTTTTTCGACCAATAACGTTCTTTTCTAATTTATGTCCGCTGCGGGTTCAGTGCTTTTGCGAAAAACAGATAAGGAGTAGGGAAACTGCGTGGGTGTGATGTAAAAAAATGGCGGGATGTTGCATGATGCCGCCGCGGTCCGTATGGTGAGCGAAATTTTTCATGCAGGAAAGACAATGCACACGTCAAAAGATCCGCTTCACGGCGTGACGCTCGAAGCGTTACTCACTGACCTTGTGGCCAGATATGGCTGGGATGAACTGGCCAGACACATCAAAATCAACTGTTTCAAAAGCGATCCGAGCATAAAGTCGAGCCTGAAATTTCTGCGCCGCACGCCGTGGGCGCGTAAAGAAGTCGAAAACTTTTATCTCGATTCGCTGGAAGGGCTTATCGACAAATCTACCGCCTCTGCCGACGCTGGCCCGTGGGCCAACTGGCAGAAGAAGTAACGCTTATCAGGTTACCGCTTGTTCATTGACCCCATTGCGCAGCGCTCCCGGCGCTTTGCCGGTAATGCGTTTAAAGGCGCGGCTAAAGGCAGCGAGCGAGTTGTAGCCGAGGCGGAAGGCGACTTTTTCCAGCGCTTCGCCTTCATGGCTGATGTACTGCACCGCCAGGCGCATGCGTAATTCTGTCAGGTAGCGGGCCGGCGTGGTACCGGTGGCGGTGAGAAAACGTTCGGCGAACACCGAACGCGACAGGCCGGATTCGCGGGCTAAGTCTTCCACCTTCCAGTTGACGCCGGGCTGCTGATGCATAGCATATATCGCGCGCGATAGCTTCGGGTCGCGCAGTACCTGTACCCAGCCGGTAGCGTTACCGCAGCCGCATTCCACCCAGGCGCGGACGATCAGCGCCGCGACGACGTCGGCGAGACGTGCCAGAATACCGGCATAGCCCACCTGACGCGTCAGGGATTCACGCTCCATTGCCGCCAGCAGCGGCTGGATTTCCGGGCGGGCGCTTAACAGGCTACTCACTAACATTACCTCCGGCATGGCCCGAACCAGCGGCTGCATTCCGCCTAATTCAAAATCCATACAGGCGCTGAAGATAACCGCATTTTCTTCGGTATTAATGCAGCCCGCGTTTTTAACGCAGGAAACCGTCCCGCAGACCGGTTTGCTGTCGAGCTCCATCACGTTCACCCGCGCGGCTTTGCTATCTGAGAGCAGGGCGTGCGCGTCGCTATTGGGAATAAACACGGCATCACCGCTCTCAAGCGAGAACTGTTTGCCGTTGCTCATTTGTAGCAGCAGCGGGCCGCGGCTGATGAAATGAAACTGCGCTTTGCCAGGAACCGAATTAAACTCCACGCCAAAAGGACGAGAGGTTTCAATCCGTCGGTATTTCACACCCGACAGTCGCATGCCCTGTAACAGCTCGCTGGTCAGATCTAACGTTTGCTGGCTCATCGTTTTTCCGGACGAATAATCAATAATTGCAGAGTATGTATCATATATCGTCTTAACGGAAGCCACTAAGCTTGGCGAATGTTAATGATTCTGGAGAGATGTATATGAGTTCTTGCATTGTCGCTGAAGAGAGCGCAGTTAACGCCCGCCCGGCGTGGCGCGCCGTGTATGCGCTGGCGCTGGGGGTCTTTGGCCTGATCGTCGCTGAATTTCTACCGGCCAGTTTACTGACGCCGATGGCCAGCAGTCTTGGCGTCAGCGAAGGGATGGCCGGACAGGCGGTGACCGCCACGGCGTTAATCGCTCTGGTGACGGGGTTGTTGATTACCTCTGCAACCCGCAATATCGACCGGCGTTGGGTACTGATGTTCTTTTCCGTATTGCAAATCATCTCCAGTCTGATCGTGGCCTTTGCCGGTTCACTGGAGTTACTGCTGCTGGGACGCCTGCTGCTTGGCATCGCTATCGGCGGCTTCTGGGCGATGTCGACGGCAACGGCGATGCGGCTGGTACCGGCGGCGATGGTGCCGAAAGCGCTGGCGATTATCTTCTCGGCGGTGTCGATTGCCACCGTAGTGGCGGCGCCGCTGGGTAGCTACCTGGGCGCGCTCATTGGCTGGCGTAACGTCTTTATCATCTGCGCCGTACCGAGCCTGGTCGCGCTACTGTGGCAGCTATGGGTACTGCCGTCGATGCGTCCGGAGAGCGCAGGCAGTTTCAGTACGTTGTTTAAAGTGCTGCGCCGGCCAGGGATGGTTGGCGGCCTGCTGGCTTCGATTTTGATTTTTGGCGGCCACTTCGCTTTCTTTACCTATCTGCGGCCATTTCTCGAAACTGTGGCGCTGGCAAGCGTAGAAGGGGTATCGTTGATATTGCTGGGGTTCGGCGTGGCCAACTTTATTGGCACCTCGCTTGCCGGGCATCTGCTGGCGCGCAGTTTGCGGATGACGCTGGCGCTGGTTCCACTGGCGATGAGCGTGCTGGCGCTGATGATGGTGCTGTATGGTCATATTGCGCTACTGGATGGTCTGTTGGTCGCTCTGTGGGGATTTGCATTCGGTCTGGTACCGGTGGCCTGGTCAACCTGGCTTGCCACCACGGTACCGGATGAAGCGGAAAGCGCAGGGGGATTATTAGTCGCTGCAATCCAGCTGGCCATTAGCGCCGGGGCTGCCGGCGGTGGCGCAATATTTGATATCAGCGGCGCTAGCGGCGTATTTACCGGCAGCGGGCTGTTATTATTAAGCGCCATGCTGATTGTCTTTATTGGCGTCAGGGTGACGCCGCCGGTCAGTAACAATTAATTATTAAACGCGCCGACTGGCGCGTTTATTTTTCTTCAGGCGCAGCGAGTACTCATTTTATTTTTATAAAACGAGCGGGTAATTGATGAGTTGAAAACTATTTATGCTTTCCCGCATGAATGCGGTTGCTGGCCTCAGCGTTTTGTCAGGTGGCTTCCATCACAGATTGGGCGCTATGTTATTAATTATTCTGTTAAATAGCGTCTGTCAGTTGGTCAACGATAACTTTACCGCTGTTATCAAACTGGGTAATGCGGAAATTAACATTCCACGAGCGACGAGTATTAAATTTATCAAACAGGGAGACGCGGCCTTTTTTCTTACCCTCTTTATTGAGGATCACCCACTCAGTCACTTCGGTATACTGCTGGCTAGGTTGATGACCGCTTTGTTGTTCAACTAATTGGTCTTCAGAATCCAGTTTTAAATAATCGCGTAACATTTTGCACCTCTTTGTTAATGTTTTTTTAACGTTACTCCTTTTTTTGATTCTTTCAATCTGAATTTTTAATCGACAGTGGTAACTATTAGGTAGCAATCTAGCTGTTGTATTTTCGGTAATACTCTGCTGAATCCCAGGCTCTTGTAACCATTCAGCACCACACCGACCTACGGAAGCGAAGCGATGGATGCCTCATCCAGCGGAAAGAGGTCCGT
Organism: Klebsiella sp. 141161; assembly: GCF_050600815.1. Classification (NCBI taxonomy): domain Bacteria; kingdom Pseudomonadati; phylum Pseudomonadota; class Gammaproteobacteria; order Enterobacterales; family Enterobacteriaceae; genus Klebsiella; species Klebsiella sp. 141161. Next base: position 80,337 of record NZ_JAQIRN010000001.1, read on the forward strand.
TGGATGTGGCATTGATTACCCGGTTTTTGGGATTGAGGTTATTCATCGTGCTGATGAATATTACAGCACCGCTACGTACTTAATACCGTTATTGTTCTGTTTTAGCCTTTCCAGCGCCTGTGGGATCTCGTCGAAACTGACGCTTTCTATCGGCGGCATCATCAGTTCGCCGCGGCCAATTTGCTGCAGCATGTTTTCCCCGGCCTGACGTAATCGACTCCACTGCCTCTGGGTTCCGTAAGGATGGATTGCCGCAAGCGCGACTTCATGCAATGAGATACTGGTAGTAAACGCCGGTAGCGGCGCGTGCTCGAGCCGGTCCTGTATACAGACCAGATGGCCGTAGTAGCCGAGCAACCCGGCAAGCGAAAGGGCATTTTGCTGATTTACGGTATCGAAAGCGGCATACAGCGATTTACCCGCCAGCGCGCGTTTTAGCTCCTGCGGCCAGGAAGTATGGTGATAATCAAAGGCCTGAATCACCCCACGAGCCAGTAGTTTCGGGTGATGCGTGGCGCTGGCCGTGACGTAGACGTTAGCGCCGCTCTCAATCAGTAATTGGCTTAGCAGACTGCCGGCAGCGCCGCCGGCGCCGCTGACCAACACATTCTCGCCAGCCGGAAGGGGGATCTTTTGCGCTGCCTGCCACGCCGTCAGACCAGGGCATGGTAGCGCCGCAGCGGTGAGGTCGCTGATATGATCGGGAACTGCAATCACCGCCTGGGCGCTGACTAACGTATGGCGGGCAAAGCTACCGTCAAAACGCAGGTCGGTGTGATACATCACACGCGTGCCGGGACGAAGGTGGCGGGCGTTGCGGCCAACGGCGGTAATCACCCCCATACCGTCGACGCCGGGGATCTGATCCTCCTGCCAGGCGTCGGAGAGACCGGCCATCAACTTCCAGTCGACCGGATTAAGACCAATGGCGCGGTTCTCGATCAGCACCTGATCGTCAGCGGGCGTGACTAATGTTTTCTCATGGCGTTCAAGCAGAAGCGGGGAGGCGTGCTTTTTCCACAGCCAGGCGTCGGTTTTTATCATTGTTTCTTCCTCTGGTGTTGGTGAGCGGTCCATTAAAACAAAATCAGAACCAAAGATAATTCCATAAATAGCAATTATCTATTGCGATTAGTGCTGTTTATTGCAATAGCATTCCATGAAACACTTTACTCATATTTTCAACGTGATACCGCCCGGCGGTTGACGGAGTGACTCATGAGCATCGAAAAATTAACCCAGCAGCCGCTAACGATTGGCGTGGAACTGCCGCTGGACAATGACTGGTCGACCAGCGGACAGCTAAAACGGCAGCGCGACGGGCGACCGTTTGGCGTGCCGGATATGAGCGAGCACGCGGAGCGCATTAAACTGGCGGATACGCTCGGTTTTCGCGCCGCCTGGATCCGCGATGTTCCGCTGTACGATCCGCAGTTTGGCGATGCGGCTAACGTTTTTGAAGCTTTTACCTACCTCGGCTATTTATCGAGCCTGACGCAAAATATCTTGCTGGGTACGGCGGCAGTTGTGCTGCCGCTACGTCAGCCATGGCTGGTACGTAAAGCCGCCGCCACGGTGCAGGCGCTCAGCGGCGACCGGCTGCTATTGGGCATTGCCAGCGGCGACAGGCCAGTCGAATACCCGCTATTTGGTGAAGACTACGCCAGCCGCGGCGAGCGTTTCCGTCACGGCGTGAGCGTGCTGAAGGGCGAGACCGACCGTCAGCTGGAGCCTGGCCTGGAGTTGCTGCCAGCCAAACCGACCCCGCCGCTGCTGGTTGCTGGTTTGGCGCAACAAACGGCGCAATGGGTAGGCAGTAATATGGATGGCTGGCTTGCCTATCCAGGCCAGCCTGACGAGCACGTTAGCCGCGTCAAGCTGTGGCGCCGGGTAGCGGGCGAGAAACCCTATATCAGCTTTATCCATCTGGATCTGCAAGATGACGCCAATGCGCCGATTCAGCGCCATCGTTTCGGCATCAGCAGCGGCCGCCATGGTCTCATTCAGGAATTGAACGCGATGCGCGATGCCGGCGTGAACCATATCGGACTGCATTTTCGTCGCAACCAGCGTCCGCTGGCCGAGACGATGCAGGAGATTAGCGAACTGGTGCTGCCGGCATTCCATTATTAAAGTACGCCGTCACCGCCGTCTGAACACCAGACCTGGCCGGAGGCATACGAGCAGGCATCAGAGGCGAGAGTTACATACAGCGGGGCGATCTCAACGGGTTGCCCTGGCCGCCCCAGCGGCGTATCGCCGCCAAAGTTTTGCACTTTTTCCGCCGGCTGTCCGCCGCTTGACTGCAGCACCGTCCAGTACGGGCCGGGAGCGACTGCATTGACCCGGATCCCACGCGGCCCTAACTGCTTAGCCAGCGATTTAGTGAATGCCACCAGACAGGCTTTGGTCTGGGCATAATCCAGCAGGATTGGGCTCGGTTTAAAAGCCTGGACCGAAGAAGTGTTGATAATCACGCTTTGGGCTTTGAGGTGCGGCAGCGCGGCTTTGGTTATCCAGAACGGCGCATAGACGTTGGTTTTGAAGGTCGCATCAAAATCGGCAGTGGTGAGTTGCTCAATTTTTTCACAGTATTGCTGACGTCCTGCATTATTCACAACAATATCCAAACCGCCAAGACCGCTTACCGCTTTTTCCACCAGCGTTTCACAGAAGGATTCCACGCGAATATCGCCCGGTATCGCCACCGCTGTACGGCCTTCCGCTTTAATAAGCGCGATGACGGCGTCCGCATCGCTCTGTTCTTCCGGAAGATAGTTAATGGCAACATCCGCGCCTTCGCGGGCAAAGGCGATGGCCACGGCGCGACCAATACCGGAGTCTCCGCCGGTAATCAGCGCTTTCTTACCCTGTAGCCGTCCTGACCCGCTGTAGCTGACTTCACCATGATCCGGTGTGGGTTCCATTTCGGCGGCCAGGCCGGGAGGCGTTTGCGGTTGATCGGGGAAAGGGGGTTGTGGCCAATGGTTGGTACGCAGTTTGTCATTATCCATAGCAATCTCCTTCACAGAAAAGAGTAATGATAGAAGGTATGCGGTTGTTGCGATAAATGTAAATCTTTGCCCAATGGGTATATTCCAGATTTTCTTTAGCCAACATACTGATATAAGGCGATTTATATGTGATTATTCATTTTATTATTTTTCGGATTATTCAATGAAATATTTAAAAATAGAATATTTAATCTTATTTACAGTTCTTTTTGCTCATTCGTTAGGCACTAAAAATTCTGGCTTTGCCGTCGCGTTTATTTCATCTGATTAATATGATATTAGCGAGATATTGGTTATTTTTGTCGTTTCGTTATTTATTTTTGTATTAATTATGTAATGACTGTTAATATATTTTATTTGAGTTGCATATTTCACTTATTGCTCCAGACTTAACTCTCGACGGCGATGATTTAGATCGTTAAATCATCTTTTACTAACCAAGCTAAAAGGTAAACGTTATGGCAGAACACAGAGGTGGTTCAGGTAATTTTGCAGAAGACCGGGAAAAAGCATCTGAAGCCGGACGTAAAGGCGGACAGCACAGCGGCGGGAATTTTAAAAATGACCCGGAACGTGCATCCGAAGCCGGTAAAAAAGGCGGTAAAAACAGCCATGGCGGCGGCCGTAAATCCGGTGATAGCTAGCTTGTGAATATAAGTAATTTGATCTGGTAGCTGCTGTTAAAAATACCCTGCGGGTCATCCGGCCCGCAGTTTTTTAAAAGGTGTGACTTATGAAAATACAAACCATTGAAGATATTTTTATCCATTTATTATCGGATACCTACAGCGCGGAAAAACAGTTAACCCGCGCGCTGGCTAAGCTATCCCGCGCCAGCGCATGTGAAGAGCTACAAACGGCATTCAGCGCTCACCTCGAGGAAACGCAGGGTCATATAGAACGTATCGATAAACTTCTGCAACAGAATGATCAAATTCGCCTGAAACGGATGAAGTGTGTGGCGATGGAAGGGCTTATCGAAGAGGCCAACGAAGTGATCGAAGCGACGGAAAAGAACGAGATCCGCGATGCTGCGCTGATAGCCGCCGCGCAGAAAGTTGAACACTATGAAATTGCGGCCTACGGTACGCTGTGTACGCTGGCAGAGCAGCTCGGCTATAAAGCCGCGGTGAAACTGCTGGCGGAAACGCTGGAAGAAGAAAAAGACGCTGATATGAAATTAACGGACATCGCCGTTGGACACGTCAATCAGGATGCCCAACAGTCCGCTTAATCCTATCTAAGGCATCAGGCAAAAAAATGAGTCTTAGTCCGGTTGTAATAAAAAGGTGTCATCTCGTCGCGGCGATAATGTGGTTTGTACTGGCTATACCGTCGGTAATATGGTGGAAAGACAGTGTCCTGTGGGTCATCATTATTAGTATTTATGCAAATATTGTCGGCCACTTATCCGGGTATAGCGCAGCGCGAGCCGACCAGGCCGCAGAAGAAAATGAAGATAAGGCTGTAGAGTAATTATCTTGTTATAAAGAGGTTGTTATGACTGATATTGAAAATTATCACGATTGGTTGCGTGACGCGCACGCTATGGAAAAGCAGGCCGAATCGATGCTTGAATCGATGGTCAAACGCATCGACAGCTACCCGGAATTATGCACCCGCCTTGAGCAGCATCTTTTTGAAACCCGTCGGCAAATTACCGTGCTGGATGATATTATTGCGCGCAATAATATTTCCCGCTCGGTTCTTAAAGACTCAATGAGTAAAATCGCCGCAATGGGACAATCTATTGGAGGAATGTTTCCACAAGATGAAGTGGTGAAAGGGGTGATCAGCGGTTACGTTTTCGAGCAGTTTGAGGTCGCCTGTTATACCTCCTTATTAACCGCCGCGCAAAAGGTCAACGATCATGATTCGATTGCGGATTTAGAAAGTATTCTGGCGGAAGAGAGAGGCATGGCCGAATGGTTGCTGCAACATATTCCGGATATTACCGAGCAATATATTATTCGCTCCGAAACGCCGGGTTTTGATGCCAAGCGTTAGCGGTAAAAGGTCTGTAAATGATTCGTCTCCTTGCTATCTTGTCGCGTATTAACGATAGCGCGCCGCCGCTAACGGCAGCAGGGCGGCAAATTACGTTAGAGATAAAATTCGCCGCCGCCTGGCGCCGATGCTGGAGGGTAATATCCGTCGGCTGGCGCTTAGCCATGCGGTGTTACTGTCGCTGCCTGGCGTGCCTGTGATGCGCTATGGCGATGAAATCGGTATGGGAGAGGATTTGTCGTTGAAAGAGCGTTATGCCGTGAGGACGCCCATGCAGTGGTCAGCCGGGGTGAATGGGGGCTTTTCTACCGCCGCGGCGGAAAAATTACTCGTCAGGCCGGTTGCCAGCGGTCCCTGGCGATATCAGCAGGTCAACGTCGAACTGGCTCTGCGTCAACGCCACTCGTTGCTGCAGCGAGTGCGGCAGATGGTTCAACTGCGCGCCGAATACCATGAGCCGGGCACCACCCCCTTTGAGCTGGTATCCGGCTTGCCGCCATCGGTGTTAGCGCTGCGCTACCGCGGTCAATCTCGCGATCTGCTGATGCTGGCGAACTTCAGCGAATGCCCCGTAGAGGTACGATTGCCGCGTCAGGAGACAGGTTACTGGTCCTGCGTGCTGGAGGACCGCCGTTATCGCGATCGCCTTACCGGCGGCAAGGTCTGCCGGTTACAGCTTGCCGATTATGGTTATCGCTGGTTTAGCCGCCAGCACGATTAACGGCGCTTGCGCGGGCGGCGTAGTAGTCCTCGTAATATCATCAGTCCAAATGCGATCCCTACGCCAGATGCGATTTTACCAGGCAAATCGGCGCTGACGTTAAATGAACGCTGGCGAGCGCCGGCGCTAAATGTCCCGCGAGTGCTGTGCTCGCCCCGCACGGCAGAATAGAGATCGTCTGGCTTTTCGCTACGTTTCGCTTGCGCTGTCAGCTGACCTTCCCAGGCTTTGTTAACCATCAGGCGGTCAAGTAGTGAAGGGAAGAAAAACTGGCCAACGATGGATTGAATGGTGCTTTTACCTACCCACAATTCGCGAACGGGGCGCTGAACGACGCTGAAAATCGCCTCTGTCGCCACCTCCGGTTGATAAACCGGGGGAACGGGCTGCATCTCTTTATCCATTTTATTCCTTGCCCAACCAAACTGTGTCGTATTCATTCCGGGCAGTTGCACCATGGTTAATTGGATCCGGCTGCGTTGATGCATCAGTTCGGTTCGCACTGCATCGGTAAATCCGCGAATCGCCGCCTTCGCGCCGCAATACGCCGATTGCAAAGGGATGGAACGCCAGGCAAGCGCGGAGCCCACCTGGATTATTATCCCGCGGTTTCTGGGGCTCATGACTTCCAGCGCGGCGCGTGTGCCGTTGACATAACCCAGATAGGTCACCTCCGTCACGCGGCGAAATTCCTCATCACTCATCAGATGGAAGGGCGCTAACACCGTGGTCATGGCATTATTGATCCACACTTCAATGGCGCCAAGCTGGGTTTCGATTTCTGCCGCGGCTTGCCGCAGCGAGCGTGCATCAGCGACGTCAGCGCTGATAACCTGCGTCCGGACGCCATACTGGCGGCATGCGTGTTCGGCCTCCTGTAGCCCGCTTTCATCGCGCGCAATAATCGCCACGTCATAACCGGCTTTCGCAAAGCGTAGTGCCGTTGCTTTACCGGCGCCCGCGCTGCCACCGGTGATAACCATTACCGCCATAGTCGCCTCAATTGATCTGAACATGGCATTTCGCCATGGTGTATTGGTCATGAGTACTTGAGTATTATTGATTCATTGCTGGTTGATGGTCGGAAATATCCGAGAGTACTTATTATGGCTAACAAACGACATTATTTATTATGGCAATGGCCAAATTTCATGACAACGCTACAATTTATCATTCAATGCCGCAAAGTTGGAGGTGGTATGTATATTAATTATGTTACTGAAAAAGAAGAGGACGACCCGACACGGGCACCTGAGTCAGGCGATAAACAACCGGAACGCGATAAGTAACGTCTCTACGCTTCGGTCGGAATGATTGAAATCTGGCCGTTACGTTCGAGGATCGCAAATTTAATCTTCTCAAGTTGATATATACCATGGTGCTGTCGCGCGGCGAGCAATATGTCATCCACAGAGATATTGACCATTTTCATTTTATCATCAGCGACAACACCATTTTCTACGATGATCGTCGGCGAACCATCAAGATAATTCTCAGCCTGCGCAAAGCGCTTCTTAATATAGCCAAATAAAATATCCACGCTGACCAGCGTGACAATAGTCAGCATTGAACCGGTAACAGAATAGTCGGTGCTGAGCATGGCCTGCTGGGTGGCCTCACTGATAATCAACAGTAAAATCAGATCAAAACTGGTGAGTTGCATAAGCGTTCTTCTGCCAGCAACTTTAAAAATAATCAATAAGATAAGATAGATTGCGACGGCTCTGAGCACCATTTCCATCGTTGTGGCTCCTACGGAAAGACAAATTGGTTAAAGGTGACGGCGGGTTGCTGATTCGCCTGCAGTGTCGTGGAAAGGTTGCCAAATGTTTTTGGCGTGATAGATAACCACAGCGAAAGCGGCGCGCCACTGCTATTTTCATTGTAAACCAGGATCAGATGACCGTTAGCGCTGTACATATTATCGGGCTGCGGTCGAATATCGCCAATTTGGTAATGGCTTAATAACGTGGGTGAAAAATCCACTGAGGTATGAGTGAGGCCACTGTTTTTTACCTGAACATTGACTTCGGTTTCGCTCATTAGCCTGGCAAAACGGTCATAGTCTACCGTTAATGATGAAGCTGAATTCTCATGATGGGCGGAGCTCAGGAAGCCAGATGAAAATAAACCGCATAATGCAGCAATGATAATAATGGCGAGAAAAACCATCCCATAGCGCCGGAAGTTATACTCGAAGCGTAACGCCCGTAGATTCTCGTTTATCTCTGGCGGATCCTGTTGATTATTGTCCATCTTTCGGCTCCAGCATGATGTTTATATTTAACGCTACGATAGCGACGTTGTTATTTTAGCTGATATCAGAATTATTGACGTTGTTAAAATCGCTATCCGCGACCAGACTTTAATAACAGTCTGCTGACATGAAAGGTGAAATAATGAGGAAAAAGCTAATCGCAACACTCTGTTTGTTACTCACCGCTGGCGTCTGGGCTGAAGAAAAGGGCGGTTTTAAAAACGATGCCGCACCGCCGCCGCCGCACCAGCTGGATGACGGCTATCGCGGTATGGAGGATGGCCGGATCATGACCATTGAGCAGGCGAAAACCATGCACGACGGCGCGACTATCTCCCTGCGCGGCAATGTGATTAAGCATGAAGGCGACGACCGCTATCTGTTCCGTGATAAAACTGGCACCATTGCGGCCATAATTCCGGCAGCCGTTTTCGATGGCCAGGAAATCAAGCCGGACAAACTGGTGAGTATTAACGGAAGCCTGGATAGCAAAATGACGCCGCCGCTGGTGCGGGTTGATAAGCTGCGCAAACAAGCACCCAATTAACCGGAGAGCCTGAGTATGAGCAGAGCGCATCACCATGAACTCGACAAACGCGGTAAACACCCGGCGCGCGAAGAGCCGGGTAAACACGGCGAGATCCCGCGGAAACGGGATGATAGCGACGATCACCGAAGCGATCCCTATCATCCGACGGAAAACGCCAAAGCGGTATGTTTCTGCTGAGGGTAATGAAACCCCGCGCCGCGCGCGGGGTTAGCGTTTACTCACGTAGCGCGTTTCGCCAGTCAGCGATCAGGTCTTGCGGATCTTCAATACCTACCGAGAGTCGAATCAACTGCGGCGTTATGCCATTCGCCAGCCGCTGTTCCAGCGGAATGGAGGCGTGCGTCATGCTGAATGGCTGGCTCACCAGGCTTTCCACACCCCCCAGGCTTTCCGCCAGCGTAAATAACCGTAGTTTTTTGATGATGCGCCCGGCGTAGTCATTATCTCCCTTGACCACAATGGAAATCATTCCGCCTGGCAGAGCCATCTGTCGGCGGGCCAGAGTGTGATGAGGATGGCTGGCGAGCCAGGGGAACCAGACTTTCTTGACCTGCGGCTGTTGCTCCAGCCATTCCGCCAGCAGCAGAGCGTTGCTGCTATGACGTTCTACCCGCAAAGCCAGAGTGCGAATGCCGCGCAGGGTCAGGAAGCTGCTGAATGGGTCAAGTACGCCGCCGACGGCGTTTTGCAGATAGCCCAGCTTCTCGGCCAGCGCGGGGTTGTCGCCAACCACCGCCAACCCGGCGACGACATCCGAATGACCGTTGAGATATTTGGTCGCCGAATGCACCACGATATCAAAGCCCAGTTCGATAGGGCGATGGATGATCGGTGAGGCAAAGGTATTATCGGTGACGCTGATAATGTTATGTCGACGGGCAATCGCGGCAATGGCCGCAAGATCCGCCAGCTTGAGTAACGGATTGGTCGGCGTTTCCACCCAAATCATCCGCGTATCAGGGCGGATCGCGGCTTCGATGCCTGGCAGATCGTCAGGTTTGACCCAGGTCACCTGCAGACCGGCGCTACGACGGCGAACATTTTCAATCAGCCGGTATGTGCCGCCATAGACATCATCTACCGCCACCAGATGGCTATCCTTATCCAGCAGTTCCAGTACCGTGGAAATGGCCGCGAGGCCTGAAGCAAAAGCAAAACCCCGGCTACCGCTTTCCAGTTCCGCGATGGCCGTTTCCAGCGCGTGGCGGGTTGGATTACCACTACGTGAATATTCATAGCCGGTATGCTGACCCGGCGCGGGCTGGGCAAAGGTGGAGGTGGCGTAAATTGGTGGCATCACCGCGCCATGCTGGTCGTTAAAAATGCCGCTATGGACGCTGAGCGTCTGTAAGTTTTTCATGTTCGTTCCTTATTGTTCCAGTCGGTTACGCCAGGTGGTCAGGACGTCGCTACGGGTGATCAGGCCGATAAACCGATCGTTATCGGTGACAACCACGACATGTCCACGGTCGAAGATATTTTTAAGCGCGCTTTCCGGGGCGTGCTTATCCAGGGTTTCGACATGGCGGGTCATCGCCTCTCTGACCGGCAGCGCGAAACGCTGGCTGTCGCCCTGGACGTGGCTTATAAGATCCCATTCATCGACGATGCCAACCACGTGGCCGTTTTCAAGCACCGGCAGTTGTGAGAAATCGTACAGGCGCATACGCGCAAGGACGGCAGCCAGCGTATCGTCGGGCGCGGCGGTGACGGTTGCGCCTTCGTCATGACGCAGGGCGATAAAATCGCTAAGATCGCCGCGCGTCGGGCGGCTTAGCAGACCTTGCTGGCGCATCCAGTCGTCGTTGAACATTTTCGACAGGTATTTGTTGCCGCTATCGCAGGCGAAGGTCACCACCCGTTTAGCGGTGGACTGCGCCTGGCAGTAGCGCAGGGCTGCTGTCAGCAGGGTGCCCGTTGACGATCCGGCGAGGATGCCTTCCACTTGCAGCAGCTGCCGGGCGGTGGCGAACGCTTCACGATCGGTCACCCGCCACGCTTTGCGTACTTTCTCCAGATGGGCGAGCGGGGGAATAAAATCTTCGCCGATCCCCTCCACCAGCCAGGAGCCGGTTTCGCCGTATTGCCCGGTCTCTACCTGGTCCGCCAGAATCGAGCCCGCAGGATCGGCAAGAATAAATTCGGTTTTCGGCGAATGTTGCGCAAACCACGCCTGCAAACCGCCCAGGGTACCGCCTGAGCCGACACCGACCACCACGGCGTCAATATCGCCATCGAGCTGCTCAAACAGCTCCGGCGCGGTAGTGGTGGCATGAGCTAACGGGTTGGCTTCATTGTTGAACTGGTCAATATAAAACGCGCCCGGCGTTTCCTCCGCCAGACGGCGGGCGTAGTCCTGATAATAGGCGGGATGACCTTTGTTGACGTCCGAGCGGGTTAACTGCACGGTGGCGCCGAGCGCACGCAGATGGAAAATTTTCTCGCGGCTCATTTTGTCCGGCACCACCAGGATCAGTTTGTAGCCTTTCTGCGCGGCAATCAGCGCCAGCCCCAGCCCGGTATTACCGGCGGTGGCTTCAATGATGGTGCCGCCGGGGCGCAGTTTTCCCTGGCGCTCGGCTTCATTAATCATCGACAACGCCACGCGATCCTTTATCGAACCGCCGGGATTTTGGTTTTCCAGTTTCAGGAACAGGCTGCACGGGCCGGTATCCAGTTTATGCAGTTGTAACAGCGGGGTATGACCAATCAGGTCGCTTACAGAGTGAAAGAGTGACATAACCATTTACCCATTCGTATCGAGATAGCTGAATGGTAGAACTGTAAAAATGGCATTTTAAAGAACATAAATCTGCTATTTAGCGCAAAATGGAATATAAGATGCTTTTTAGCCATCCAGAAGGAAAGCAGGTTATCCGCCCGGGCGTATTGATTGCTGTAATAGTGGTTTTTTGTCTTGTTTTTAAGCAAATTAGCCGCCGTCGTTGGCTGGTATATGCATTTTCCGGCAAAGCATTACTGAAAATTATCGATAGCTTGACTCTCCAGGCATAGCGATTATAAATAAATTGACTGTGCCGATACGGCAAGGCTATGACCGTCACTGGATTACCACCTGGACCGATAAGGGAATACTGATGAAACTGTGGAATAAAACGCTGATTACCTCTGCATTGTGCCTGGCGTTGTTTGGCTGCGATGACTCATCGAAAGTCGACAATAAACTGGATCAGGCCAAAGATAACGCGGAACAAATTAAAGATGCGGCCGCCGATAAAGCGCGGGCCATTAAGCAAGAAGCGGATAAGCAGATCGACGACATCAAAACGCAGGCCAATAATGAAGCGGATAGCCTGAAAAACCAGGCCAGCAGTATTAAATCTGAAGCTGACAAGAAAGCTGACGCGATTGCCCAGGATGCGAAAAATAAAGCGGATGCGGTAAAACAGGATGCGCAGCAAAAAAGCGATGCGATCATGAAAGAGGCGGGAAAAATTAAAGATAACGCTATCGTTGAAGCCAACCAGCTTTCCGCGGATGCCGCCAATAAAACCAAAGAAATAAAAGAGAGTATCGCGCCGGAGCAAGCGCCAGCGCAGCAGGCGCCGGCCAGCCAGCAGTAATATACTGGACTGCTACCGCGGCGATACCATTCTCGCCGCGGTGTATTTTATCAGGAAATAAACAGACTCAGTAATAACACCATCAACAGACCCACCACCGAGTTGATTAGCTCCAGTAAGCCCCAGGTCTTAAAGGTATCGCGCATCGAGATGCCAAACGTTTCCTTAAAGAGTAAAAAGCCGCCGTCATACATCAAAGTAATGGTATTGCTACCGCAGGCCACCGCCAGGCACATCAGCGCTGGATTAAGATGAAATGCGGTAACCATCGGCGAAACAATCCCGGCTGAAGTAATTGCCGCCACGGCGCCCTGGCCGGTAAGAATACGAATAATAGCCGTAATCAGCCAGGCGATAATAAACGGCGACAGCGGGACGTGGCTCATCATCGTGACGATATGGTCGCCGACGCCGGAATCGATAATAACCTGTTTAAGAATGCCGCCGGCGCTGATGACGAACAGGACGTTGGCAATTCTGGCGACCGAATCCGTCACGCAGTGGTTAACCTGAACGGCGTTCATGCCGCGGCGGCAGCCAAGCAGCCAGATTGCGGCGCCGGTCGCCAGCAGCATGCTAATTTCCGCGCTACCGAGGAACTGGAAGAATTTTGCCGCAGAAGAGGCCGCGCCAAACAGCGATTGAATCAGCGAAGACGCAATCATTAATATCGCGGGGATCAGCGGAATGGCAATGCTGACCGCAAACGACGGCAGCGCGTCGGCAGGTTTCTCCTCCTGCGGTTTAATCATGGCATTCAGCTTCATCTCGCGGATACCCGGAAGCCAGGCGGGTAACAGGATCCCCGCACAGAACAGCGCCGGGACTATCACGATAATGCCGTACAGATAAACCTGAACAATATCCGCCTGGAAGGCGCTGACTAATGCAACCGGCCCCGGCTGTGGCGGAAATAAACTATGTCCCATGGTGGCGCCGACGACCGTCGGAATAACCAGTTTCATCCACGGGATATTGGCTTTGCTGGCGATGTTGAGAACCAGCGGCATGGCAATCAAAAACGCCACTTCATAAAACATGGCGATGCCGAAGATGACGCCGATAAACATCAAGCCGACCGCCAGATAACGGGTACCGCAACGCCTGATTACCGTATCGGCAATCTGCTGGCTGGCGCCGGATTCGGTCATAAATTTGCCGATGATAGCGCCGAATATAATGATCAGCGCCAGGTGTCCCATTATTCCGCCCAGTCCTTGCTGAACCATCGAGACGATTTTATCGAGGGGCACACCTTCCATAACGGCGACAAACAGGCCGGCAATTAATAAGGCGAAAATATTGTGTACTTTGTATTTCAGATTCATGATGACCAGTAGCGCAATACCGACCACCACCCATAGCAGTGCCAGGGCTGGAGACATGGCATCCTCCCAACAGAGATTTTATTATTTTCAGTGCCGGAGAGCTCCGGCACCAGGGTGACGAGCGGATCAGGCGTGCTGGTTTTCCAGCGCTTCCCATAATCCCAGTAGGTAAGTGGCGCCGAGCGCGCGATCGTATAAACCGTATCCCGGACGGCCGGTTTCTCCCCAGATAAAACGGCCATGATCGGGACGAATATAGCCGTCGAAGCCGTTGTCGTGCAGCGCCTGCATCACCCGGTACATATCGAGCGAGCCGTAGCGGGTAGGGTGCGCCGATTCGTAGAAATCTTTGTCTTTTATGATTTTAATATTTCTGACATGAGCGAAATGAATGCGCCCGCGCTGGCTGAATTCCGCGAGGATTTGATAAACGTTATTTTGCGGCTCCTCGGCAATAGAGCCGGTACATAAGGTAATACCGTTTGCCGGTGAATCCACCGCGCGACACAACCAGTCGAGATCGTCGCGGTTTTTAATAATGCGCGGCAGACCAAAAATAGAGTACGGCGGATCGTCAGGATGAATGGCCATTTTCACGCCGACCTCTTCGCAGACCGGGATAATTTTCTCCAGGAAATAGACTAGGTTTTCTCGCAGTTTGTTGTCATCGACCGCTTTATAGCTGTCGAATAGCGTCTGTACCTGCGCTAAACGTTCGGGCTCCCAGCCCGGCAGGGCATAGCCGTTGGCGTTGCTGAGCACTTCCGCGACGACCTGTTCCAGCGTTTTATCGATGCCGGCTTTTTCAAAAGCCATCGTCAGCGACCCGTCCGCCAGCCGGTAGTTCATGTCGGTTTTCATCCAGTCGAAAACCGGCATAAAGTTGTAGCAGATGACCTTAACGCCAAAGGCAGCGAGGTTACGGATAGTTTGCTGATAGTTGGCGATATAGCGATCGCGCTCCGGCAGCCCGATTTTAATCGCGTCGTGAATATTCACGCTTTCGATAACTTCCATCGTCAGGCCGTTAGCGTGGGCCTGCTCGACTAACGCCTTAATTTTCTCCCGTGGCCAGACTTCGCCAACCGGAACGTCGTACAGCGCGCCGACCACACCTTCCACCCCCGGAACCTGACGGATCTGCTCAAGAGTGACTTTATCTTCGTCTGGTCCAAACCAGCGCATCGTCATTTGCATGAAAACTTTTCCTTACCGCGTTGCTTATAGTCTACTACCATACAAGTTAGATTAAGGATAACGACAATGCGGTGAGGGGGACATGATCGAACTCACAAAACCATACATCGGCTGAATTGCACACTCACTGAAGGAGTACTCATTACAAGATGCGTAAAATCGGGTAAAAGGGGCGGCTAACGTGGCGGCATCAGGTAGAATTACTATGCTTAGAGACGAGGTCTCTTTTTTAAGTCGTTAATTTTGTTTGTATGGAGAGTGTATGGGTTTCTGGAGAATCGTATTTACTATCATCCTGCCGCCGCTGGGCGTACTGCTGGGTAAAGGTTTCGGCTGGGCATTCATTTTGAATATAATTCTGACCTTGCTGGGCTACATTCCTGGTCTCATCCACGCGTTCTGGGTGCAAACCCGCGATTAACCCTGCCGTAATCTAGCGGCGCTGATGCGCCGCTATCATTCATATCGTTAAGCTTCAGCGATTAGCTTTTAACGTACCTTTCAGACCATGCGGTTCTGAACGCAGATATTGCGGCGGCACGCTAACCTGGGCCCCCAGAGCCGCCGCAGCCTGCCACGGCCAGTGTGGGTTGTAGAGCGCTGCGCGGGCGATGGCAATCAGATCGGCGTCGCCGTTTTGCAGTGCATCTTCAGCCTGCTGCGGTTCGGTAATTAACCCTACGCCAATGACCGGAACGTTAACCTGCTGGCGGATTTCATGGGCGAACGGTAATTGATAGCCAGGACCGACCTGAATCGCCTGCTGCGGCGACAACCCGCCGCTGGAGACGTGAATATAGTCGCAACCCAGTGCTTCAAGCTGCTGACTAAAGACGATGGATTGCGCGGTATCCCAACCGCCGTCTACCCAGTCTGTCGCCGAAAGTCGCACGCCGACGGCGATATTTTCGCTGACCGCCTCCCGTATTGCCTGGAAAACCTCCAGCGGGAAACGTAAGCGGTTTTCCAGTGAACCGCCGTATTCATCTGTACGCTGGTTGCTCAACGGAGAGAGGAACTGATGCAGCAGGTAGCCGTGCGCGGCATGCAGCTCTATCAGTTCAATACCCAGGCGTTCGGCGCGTCGCGCGCTATCAACAAAGGCTTGCTTAAGCCGCGCCAGATCGTCATGGCTCAGCGCTTTCGGCGCCCGGTCGCCGTCATGGAATGCCAGCGCGGATGGGGCGACGGTTTGCCATCCGCCGTTATCCAGCGCTAACTGACCGCCGCCAAGCCAGGGTGCAGCGGCGGAAGCTTTGCGCCCGGCATGTCCCAGCTGGATACCGATGCGGGTTGTTGAATAGGCGCGAACATCTTCCAGTACCCGGTACAGGGCGGCTTCGGTTTCATCGTCCCACAAGCCGACGTCCGCCGGGGAGATGCGGCCCGCAGGCTCGACGGCGCTGGCTTCGATAATTAATAAACCGGCACCGGAAAAAGCCAGTTGTCCGAGATGAATGCGGTGCCAGGCGGTTGCTTTGCCATTATCCGCCGAGTACTGGCACATCGGGGCGATGACAATACGGTTTTCCAGCTCCAGTTTGCCAATTCGCGCAGGGCTAAATAGTTGACTCATAAGTACCTCGTAAGCGTTGTGCTGCCTGATAGCCTTTAGTTGTAGCATGCCTGAATGGCGGCCTCTTTTCCGTTGTTGCGCTTAAGACGCTGTTCGTCGTTATTCGCATGCTGATGGATCACCACTCATCGCTGAACCACAGTTTGCGTCGGCGACCGCTGGCCTGCTGTGAAACCGCCCTCGCCATCGCGGTGCCGATTTCCGCGCTGGCGACGAGGCCCTGAACGAAAGGGCGGTCATGCATCAACCACGGCAGCGCGCCGAAGGCAATGCGTCCGCGAGCGCACGCCGGCGCCTGCAGGGTGTAATCGTCACCAATATCCGGGATTTCATCACCACAGGCGAGAAGCTGCTGGCGCAGCGTCGGGAAAGGGATGTCTTTACTCTTCAGCGCCTTTTGGCCTCTGGCGTCTATAAAGACGTCAAATTCGCTGCGCTGATTGTGATGGTGGATGACAGTCCGTTGTGGTTGAGCTTCCAGTTGATAATCGGACCCCAGCGGCAGAATGCTTATAAGCCCGGCCTCCCGTAACGCCAGCAGGCGGCGAATCGATTCCGACGGAATGGCCGCGTAATTATCGATGAATACCCGGGCGAGCCCTGTTTTAAAGCGTTCACGATCGCGTTCGTTAAGATGCGGCGCAATCATCTCAATCACTTCATGCAATCGTAGAATGGTATACCGCCACGGCACGGTATGCTGTTGCTGTTTGTTGCGTTCCACTTCCTGCAAATTGGCTTGCGCCCAGGCGAAGGGATCGTGGCGTTTTCTGTCGACAAACCAGGCGTCGCTGAATGTATCCGCGGTAAGCTGGCGTAAACCTATCTGCTTGCACCAGTGCGGCGCGGCGAGTTCCAGCTCTTTGACGATAAGTTGGAATACACGATCCAGCAATCCCTCGCTCCCCTCGGCAATGGCCGCTTCCAGCGCCTGATGGGTGACTATCTCCAGCGGTTCATAGGGGATGGGGCAGTAGAAATCGGCCTCGGGCAGAATGCCGTTTCGCGACATCAGAGTAATGTGGAGTTTGTGGCTGGCGTCATTAAGCTGAAAATGGACGCTCTCATCATCGTCAGTCGTAAAGTGGCCATGCTGAATGACGACGGCGACGGCGGCATCAATGCCGCTGAGTGACGTCCCCATGATACCGACCCGGCACGGGGCTATCTGCGCCTGCATCAAGCCGCTCCAGGGACTGGGATAATATTCGCGGGGGGAATCATCATCCTGCGGCCAAAGATGTCCGGTGGCGATAACGGCAAAATCCGCGCGTTCCGCTGTGGGCGCATGGTTAACCCACAGTTTGACGCCATCCTGTTCTGCCTGGATATCGGTCACCTCGCAGGACTCGCGCACGCTAACTTTGAACCCCGCTAACCTTGCTTTCTCTAATAGCGCGAGAAACCGATCGCGATAATAGTCGCCGAGGATCACGCGCGGTAAAAATTGCCGCTCATGTAAGGCCTCACGCTCAATGCCATACCGGGTGAGCCAGTCTTCGCTCTGATTTTGTAGCCACGTCAGATAGGTAATATAGATGGGGGGAATTTCGATACTGGCGATATTCGCCAGCATTTGCGCTGAATTATGCTCATCGTTATAAGGCATGCCGACGCCAGCCTCTTCACCCTGCTCGTAGAGCACTATCTCCAGCGGCTCACCCCGTTCAACCAGGGAATGAAAGGTATATATCCCGGTCGGCCCGACGCCGACAATCGCCACTTTCTTCATCCTTATCCTTCCTTTGGTGCGTTTCCCGAACTGAAAGATAAGTGTGGTAGAGAAAATGACGAAAGGTGGAGTTATTTAGGCAAAGCGAGGAAAAGTGTGCGTTCCTGGGTGGTTGAGGCTTTGAATCCGTGGTGTAGATAGAATCGTTTCGCGCTATCGGTCAGGGCATGGACCATCAGGGCACGTACGCCAACATTTTCGGCAACGCGATAACTGCGTAACAGCGCATCATGGAGTAGATCAGCCCCCAGCCCCTGTCCGTGAAAAGCGCAGTCGATCGCCAGGCGGGCGAGAATGATGACCGGGATAGGATCGGGCATATTACGCCGCAGGCCGCCAGTGGCTTCCGTGTGATTAACGCTGCCGGTTGCCAACGAATAAAACCCCACCACCTGGTGGCTATCTTCCTTGCAGACCACGAAGGTTCTCGCGGCGCCCTGAGCCTGGTTTTTCATTCCTCGCTGTTTTAGCCATTGATCGAGAACCGTTTCTCCGCAACAAAATTCCGCAATCTGATGGTATGAGGATAGCGGTGCAGGCGCGCTTATTTTTCCCATTGCGGCTTTCTCGCCAGCAATTTATCGAGAGCGGGGTTAGCTTCAACCGGCGCATCCAGCATGTCGATAAATTCGGCGTATTGCTCATCGCTTAAGTTAAACACCCGACGGTCGAGAATAACGTTTTCTGCCGCCTGGCAGGCCATCTCAAGGATAAAGTCGGTCCGCGATTTGTGTAGAATTTCAGCGGCCGCATCAATCAGCGCCCGCTGGGACTCCTTCGCCCGGATGTTGAGTTGGATATCTGATTTCATCTTCTTTTCCTGTATAGCAATTGGTATACAGCTCATTGTAGAACAGCCGTATATCAAATGCTATACATTCTGCCAGCGCGGAATATCAGGGGACATATACTTAATTTGAAACAAATTAGCATGCTAATTAACTTGCAGCCATACGATTATTGGGTGTATTTAACATATGGGTAACTTAAGAAACTTTACATTTACATATGCAGTTGGCCCTGCATGTTCATTCGGGTAGCTGCTACATCTCCAGGCCGCTGTGCCAGGATAGGGATAACACGATGTTAGGCTGGACTTCACTACAGCGCAATGCCGCCATTGCCAGCTTCTTAAGCTGGACACTTGATGCCTTCGATTTTTTCCTCCTTGTATTCTTACTGAGTGACATTGCCCAGACGTTTCACGTTGGGCTGGAAAAGGTCACGCTGGCGATATTACTGACGCTTGCCGTACGGCCTATCGGCGCGCTCATTTTTGGACGGCTCGCCGAGAAATATGGCCGTAAGCCGATCCTGATGTTGAATATCATCTTCTTTTCGATATTCGAGCTGCTGTCTGCCGCGGCGCCCTCATTAACAATTTTTCTGGTTTTAAGAGTGCTATATGGCGTGGCGATGGGCGGTATTTGGGGCGTGGCGTCGTCGCTGTCAATGGAAACTATCCCGGACCGTTCCCGTGGGCTAATGTCGGGAATTTTCCAGGCCGGTTATCCGTTTGGCTATCTGATTGCCGCCGTCGCTTATGGGCTGCTATTTGATTTACTCGGCTGGCGCGGGATGTTTGTTATCGGCGCAGCGCCTATTTTGCTGCTGCCGTTTATCTGGTTTTGCGTGCAGGAGTCACCGGTATGGCTAGCGTCACGGGCGAAAAAGGAGAGCACGGCGCTACTGCCGGTACTGAAAACGCACTGGAAATTGTGCTGTTATCTGGTGGTACTGATGGCGGCGTTCAACTTCTTCTCCCACGGCACCCAGGATCTGTATCCGGTATTTTTGAAAGTGCAGCATGGCTTTGATCCGAAAACGATCAGTATTATTGCGGTCACTTACAATATTGCGTCGATCATCGGCGGGGTGCTGTTCGGTTCGCTTTCCGAGAAGATTGGCCGTAAAAAGGCCATTATTACCGCCTCGCTGCTGGCGCTACCGGTTATCCCGCTGTGGGCATTCGCTAGCGGTTCACTGATGCTGGGAATCGGCGCATTCCTGATGCAGTTTATGGTTCAGGGCGCCTGGGGCGTGGTCCCGACCTATCTAAATGAACTGGTTCCCGCGAATACCCGGGCGGTGCTGCCGGGCTTTGTGTATCAACTGGGTAATCTCATCGCTTCGGTTAATGCGACTTTACAGGCGACGATTGCGGAACACCATGGACAGAACTATGGGCTGGCGATGGCAATCGTTGCCGGTACGGTGGCGATCATTATCGCGATACTGACCTTCTTTGGTCAAGAAAGTCGGGCGAAGAAGATAAGCGGGGCGGTTGAGCAAAACGCCATGCAGCATGTGAGTCGGTAACACGCTATGGCAAAGCGGGTAGCAATAGTCTACCCGCTTTGGATTAGCCCTGGTTAAGTTCGCCTTCGATAGATTTCAACCCGGCCATCGCGCAAGCTTCGTCGAAATTTCCCCCCGGCGCGCCGCCGACGCCAACCGCGCCAATGACCTGATCTCCCATCTTAACCGGCACTCCTCCAGCTAACAGCAGGAAGTCTGGTATATCACGCAGGTTCGCGGCCCCAGCGTTAGACTGAGAACCTTTCATGACATTGCTGGTGGCATTTTTAGTGGTTAGCGCGGTGAACGCTTTCATACGGCTGGCTTCGACGGTGTGCGGGCCGGCATTATCCATTCTCTTCATTAATAGCGGCGTACCGGCACGGTCGACCACAGTAACGGCGACGTTGTAGCTGTCTTTGGCGCAGGACTGTAGCGTGCTTTGCGCGATTTTATCCGCGAGCTCCACTGACAAATTTTTCTGGCTGAGAACGCCCGTGGCGGCGCTTGCGGTAGTGACCAGGCTGCCGAGCAGGATGGCGCTTAGAAGGATACGTTTCATAGTGATGCTCCGTCGTGTTGAGTGGCGATAGGGCAATACTAGGGGGCAGGGAGCATGGCGACTATTGCCGCGAATACGGAACGTACCAGGTATTTTTACTTAGACGCGCTGGCGACATCAGCGTAAATCTTCAACAGTTTGGGCAGCGAGTTAACTTCAAGCTTGCTAAAAATATTGGCGCGATGCGCTTCGACGGTACGCGGCGAGAGGGAACATATACGGGCGATTTCTTTACTGGAGTAGCCCTGGAGCAGCTGCTGGAGCATTTCATGCTCGCGTGCGGTTAGGGTGGCGAGTTTTCCCTGCAGCGGCAGTAATTTCTGTTGTTGTTCGAGGTGCGCGCTTTGCTGCGCCATCGCTTCGCCAACCACTTCGAATAACAGGTCGGCATCAATGGGTTTGGTTAAAAATTCAAATGCGCCATTTTTGAAGGCGCGACGGCATAAATCAATATTACCGTGCCCGGTCATAATAATAACCGGTAAGGTTAGACCTAACTGGCGCCACTCATCGAGCAGCGTCAGCCCGGTTTTCCCCGGCATGCGAATATCCAGCAGCATACAACCGGTTAATTCGGCGAGATTCCCTGCCTGATGTTGAAAAGCGTGTGCGCTATCAAACGCCTGCGTCTGCCAGCCAACGGTTGAGAGCAGCAGACTTAATGAATCGCGTATTGCCGCATCGTCATCAATTAACCAGATATACTGCTCCATCACTTCTCCTCATTGCGCAGCGGAAACCATAACCGGAAGCAGGCGCCTTGTCCGGTGATATTGCTCGCTTCTATCGTGCCATTAAGACGCTGGACGAGAGTATCGGTGAGGGCCATGCCCAACCCAACGCCGTCGCTACGGGTGGTATAAAACGGCATAAATACCTGCTCCAGCGCTTCAGTCGATAACCCTGGTCCGCCATCAGTAATCGTTAAGGTAATACCGTCATTCACTCGCTCAGCTTGTAAATGAATCCATGCGCTACCGGGAGCATTTGCGCCTTGCGCCTGAATGGCATTGCTGGCGATATTATGCAGTATTTGCTCTACCCATAGCGGCGGCGCAGGAAGCGCGGGGAGGTCCGACGGAAAATGGCTAGAGATACGAACTTTACCGGCGCGGATCTCGTTATCCAGTAATTCGCAAACGCGTAGCCACAGCGACGGAAGGTCCACCGGCTGATATTCGGCGCGCTTACTAGTGAGCTTGAGACGAAACTGGCTGAGCAGGGCGTCAATGCGTTTTATCTGCAACACTGAGGCCTCAAGTAGTTCGGGGATCCGCACGGGATCATTTTTTTTAATCAGGCGCACTGCCGCCTGGTTATAGCTCATGATGGCGGTCAACGGTTGATTAAGCTCATGTACGATGCCGGCGGCCAGTTCGCCCATGGTATTAAGACGAGTAAGTTCGCCATAGCGAGAGCGTAAATCGGCGATATCCCGTCGGCGTTTATTGGTTCGATACTGATTAACGAGATAGATAATCACCGCCCAGAACAGTGCCGGTGAAAGTATCAGCCACCACGGCAGTTGATGCCACTGCGGGTTATCGCCTGCGCTAATCTGCAGCGGCTGTGTTGGGCTGGCGACAGTTTTCTCCCAGCGCCACCAGGTGTTGGCAGAGGCGGTACCGTCCTCAAACAACGTGGTACCGTCCCAACGAATGGCAAGATGTTTGAATGTCTTTTTTTCATTGAGACTGTTAAGTAGGGTGTTCAAATCAATCAACAGGGAGATGCCCGGAAGATTCAGCCAGTAGCGTGCAGGGCTTTGCGCGACGATGGGGCGTCGCGGTTCAAGGGAATCGTAGCGGCGCCATTGCACGATCTGCGGCAGGATCTGCTGGACTTCGGCGGCATTTTGACCGGCCGGAAGCAGGGGGATGATGGCATCGTGCTGCGACACCTTTACCGTGATTTCGCGATACAGGATGCGGAAGTCGGCGGAGCGCGCGTCATATTGCTGTTGAAGAAACCAGGCGCCAAGCCCCGTCGAGCTTAACAACGTCAGCATGAGCCAGCAGAGGTTTTTTATCATATCGCATTTTGTGCATGATGTTTTAATTGCCAGCGCCAAACTCGATTATGTAAATAAAATGCTGAGGTTTTTACAAACATAGCGCTGTTAATGAGTTTGATGCTCCCAGCGCTAAACAATACACCAACCAAAGCGCTTATAAGCAAACCGGCATGCCCACCAAATATGAATACCGAAATGAATGCGTAAATGAGATTTCCCGCGGCGAGCGCGGCGGTCAGGAAAATCAGACCTAGATAGAACTTAAGCGCCGCCAGAAAACCTCGAGAGAACAGCGTCATCGACGGGAAGATCAGCAGACAGTAGAGTAAACCTGTGGGGATGATACCAGCAAAAACAGCATGCGCGGGCCAGGAAAACCACTGAAAGATGGCTCCCCAAAGCGTTAGCTGCGGCATAGCAAAACTTATTACGCTTAACAGCGCGCTTAAAATAAAAGGCACGCCAGCCGTATGCAACCCGACAGGCGTTTCCATACGCTCCATCAAGTACATTTTCGCGGACTCTAACTGCTTAGGATCCTGCTCCTTTATCCTTTGCTCAACGATGGTGCCCAGTTTGAGACTGTCATTAATATATTTCATTATGCCGAGTGCTTTAACTATCTAAAATGAGAACGACTGTATAACGCCGATGACGTACTTACCGGATTGCGACACATTTTGCGGATGGCGTATTGTTCCGGTGAGCGTGCTCCCCGCGAAGGCTGAGGTATTAATAACCGCATTCGTTAATTCGCGCTGCAAAGAACGCTGTATTGCCTCAGACGGGAAACGCTTAGGGTAAAGCTGCGCCTGCATGGCCGCCTTAATTCCACCGTTAGAAATTCCTGGATTTTGGGCGCGGATGATTTCTTCTGTAATACGCTTACGTTCGGCCCGGCTCAGACTTTTGAGCCAGTTTATCGCCCCGGAGGAGGAACTGGCTTTCATTAATTTATATGTTGCAATGGTACTTTTTAAACCCGCCCCAGCGCCAGCTAAAGAAACGATATCCAAGGCTGTCGAGGTTGCGGTATACCAGTCCTGGCTGTCAAGCCAGGCAATAATATCCTCCTCATGGCCGATACCGATAGCTAACAGACGTCCGCTACCGATAAAACACTGTAAACCTGTCGCCACACCACCTGCAGTGATCATTGCTGCCACCACGCCTGAGGCTCCGGCGGTGAGGGGGATGGCCGCGCCAGCTCCAAGCGCTAAAAAGACAGTGACCACGGCAGCACCGCAGGCTATAGCC
Source organism: Klebsiella sp. 141161 (assembly GCF_050600815.1). Lineage (NCBI taxonomy): Bacteria > Pseudomonadati > Pseudomonadota > Gammaproteobacteria > Enterobacterales > Enterobacteriaceae > Klebsiella > Klebsiella sp. 141161. Next base: position 104,434 of record NZ_JAQIRN010000001.1, read on the forward strand.
GTGGAGGTAATTTCATTAGCCAGTGACGGTGCTTGTAGCGTTTTGATCGTGGCTTTTGCGGCATTGTGCGGCGTCGAGGATGCAATTTTTGTCACGATAACATGGCTAACGCTACTTTGGTTTGGTGTGGCGATTCTACGTGAAGGGCGCACAAGCCAGCGATTCATTCCGTCGGAATAGATTATCCCGGCTTGAGAGAAATCACGGGAGCAGTCCAGTTGTGCGGCCAGCGCGGTAAAATCAAAATCACTACCAGAGGCTAGTCCCAGGCTACGAGCAAACCCATAGTCGGGCAGATTTGAAGAATGTGCAGGGAAGGTCATGAGCTGCTCGCTACGTGAATTGTGGAATTATAGAAAAATGAGGTTAGATGTTAAAAAAACCATAAACAACCAGGAATAGTCCGAAACAGACTAACTTTTGAACTCAATCAAGTATTTACCTGATATTGGAACGGTACGCGTCGTACAGTACGGATGAGGGCTTAAGCAATATAATTAGGCGGTGATGAAAAATTGAAAACATCGCCTGCCAGCGATTTAGTGTGTCGCCGGCAGGAACGAAGTGGATGGTACAAAGTTGTGAAATAAACTGGTGAATTATTTATTCAGCAGTTCTTCATATTGCGCCTGAAATTGCGGCGCGTTCGTTGCCCCATCAAAGAGGGTGTAGGTGATATAACCTTTATTAAGCCAGCCGGAATCGGTATCGTTCTCAACGTTCTTTAACGATGCCGGGTTGATGATTTGTTTGGCGCGTCCATCAGGCAAAATATCATAACCAATCTGTGGGGTAGGGAACATCTCATTTTCGATATAGTGTACACCTTTAATTTTTGATTTTGGCAGCGGCGGATAGTTAATGCTTAAGCCCGATCCTTTAGGCACTAAAGGTGAACCAGGAACATGATTACGATTCAGCGTCTCAACAACCTCAACCACATAATCCACCGCATCAGGCCAATATTCATGTGTACTTGGCCATTTATTCTTCATTTCATCTTCGGTAAAGATATACCCAATGCTGGCCGCAATCGCCGGGAAACCATAACGTACAGCCCTGGCTGCCGCACTTACCGTCCCTGAATTGACCTGAGCCATCCCGGTATTCGGGCCATCGTTGACGCCAGAGATAACCAGGTCCGGCTGATTATTAATGAGTAGTCCCCGTAAGCCGAAATCAACCGCATCGGCGGGCGTTCCCGGGAAGCAGTAGCGTTTATCAGCAGCTTTCTTTACATCAAAGATTTTACCCGTTTTGAAGGTAATGGCCGAACCGATGCCGCTCTGATTGGTGGCAGGAGCGACCATCCATACCTCAAAACCTTTTTGCGTGAGTTTTTCCTGAAGCGAAATACTGCCCGGAGATTCGCAACCATCGTCGTTTACAATCAAAATTTTAAGCGGGGCGGCGCTTACGGTGAAAGTGAATGCAGAGATCAGCGCTGCGGCAATACATGACTTGTTCATCGAAACTCCTGTTAATCCTAGGGTAGATACAATGCAAAAAAAAACCTAAGGCCGCTCCTGCAACGAGTACAGAAACGGCCTTAGGTTTTGCCTGAAAGAGTAACAATCCCAAGTGAATTTAAAATACGTACTGCAGATATTTACGTCCAGACGGAAATACGGTTGATATGAGGAGGATCACATTTACATAAATCATCGTTATAGATTAAGTGCAATTCAAAAGCATTAGTGATAGGGTCCGTAATAGCTGGATTGTTACTGTATCAACAGGCAAAACCTACGTTTTCTTCTCCACCTGCATGCCAGGGCGCTGAAGAGTACGTAGGTTTTTTTTTGGCTATAGAAAAGGATTCTTATAAAATGAAAAAATTATTTCTGGGGGCCTTAATGGCTGTTACCGCCGTTACCAGTCCACTGCTGATGGCGAAAAGTAACGATAAAAATGACCAGGAGGTCATCAATATTTATTTTGCGCGTCATGGGAAAACGCTGCTTAATTCGTTTGACCGCGTGCAAGGTTGGATTGATTCCCCGTTGACGAAGGATGGGGTGCAGGTTGCTCAATATTTAGGTGAGGGACTCAAAGGGATAAAATTTGATCGTTTTTATTCCAGTGATGCGGGACGGCAGCGCGAAACCATGGCAGTGATTCTTAAACAGGCTGGCGTAACGGATTATCATTTAACCGAAATGACAGGCCTGCGAGAGGCGTTTTTTGGCGGTTTTGAAGGCGGTTATAATGTCGATATGGCCAATGCAGGCGCACACGCGCTAGGAATGTCGGACAGTAAAGCGCTTTTTAAGGCGATGAAAGCTGGCACACTTTCGGTAAGCGAAAGCCAGAACGCGCTGGCCAAGTCCGATCCAAAACAGCTAGCGGAAGACTATGAGCAAGTAAAAGTGCGGACACAAGCTGCGCTGGCAACTATGGTAGAAAATGCCCAAAAAGAGGGTGATAAAAATATTCTGGCCATTTCTTCAGGTACCGCGATTCAGATAATGATTTCCGATCTGACGGACGACCCGGCCAAAAATCTGCCATTGTCGAATGCTGCGGTGGTGAAAATCACTTATCACGATGGTAAATACAGTGTGCCAGAAATTGGCACCATGAAATACGTTGAAGCAGGCAAGGTTTCACTAAACCATAAATAATCTAACAGTTTAGTTTTCCGCCATAAATATGCTATGGCGGATCTTTTCTCAGGAAATAAAAATGTTTAAAAATATAACTGCCGCGTTAATAGTGTGCGGGCTGGTTACGCCTGTATGGGCCGCTACAGACGCTATTTTTGATGATCCTTTTTTTACTGACTCACAGCTCACTGTCTCTGCAAAGAATTACTGGAAGTATCTTAAAGAGGAAAATGCCAATCCTAAACATGTACACAACGCCTGGGGGCAGGGATTTTCAGCAGAATACCAGTCTGGTTATTTAGCCGATATTATCGGCTTCGATGTATCATATTATAGCGCGATAAAGTTGGGTGCTAGCGACTATTTCAACTCCCGCGGCGTGCTTTATAATAATGGTACAGGTAACAAAAAAAGCAACGCCGAAGGGTATTCAAAGTTTGGTCAACGTAATGTGAAGCTTAACTACACGCTTTCTGGGGCTCAGTTAAACGCGCGCTGGGGATGGCAGATGCTGAAAAATTATGGCGTTATTTCAACGTCCAACCGGCTTTCTCCAACAACGTATTCCGGCGTAAGCAGTGCTGTAAGCTACGGCCCATTTACCATAAGAGGGGCCTGGCTTGAAAATTCCATGGACAGAAACTCACCAGATAAAAAGCGATTTCAGACCAATACCGGTGAATATATTAGCCACCTGGCAAGCGGAGAAATTCTCTGGCGGGGGAAAAATTTTGATGCACAGTATGCTTATGGTGAGAGTAAAAACTACCTGCAACGGCAACTGCTGTTTACTCAGTTTCGGGCGGATTCGCAGCTAACGATTGGAACGCAAGTCTACGGCACCCACGCGTTGGAAAGTTACCGCGCAATGCCTGCGAGCAAACGGGATTTTGACAATAATGCGTGGCATTTTGCGCTGGATGCGACCTGGAAAGGTGAACGCTGGAATAGCAAAATGGGTGTAGGCTACACCAATGCTAAAAAAGCAGGTGAAGTCGGGTTTTATCCACGCCACATGAGTAAAAATTCCCGGGGAACATTTATTTCCATGGCCTACGCTGGCGACGATTACATGCGTGATGGGGAACTGGTGCTGGCGAACATCACCGAATATCGGTTAACGCCTGAATTAGCCGTGGGCCTGGCGGGAAACATCGGGCAATTTAACTATAAAGGGAATCACGTGCGCACCGGGGAGATCAATGCCTTTAGCCGTTGGGTTCCAACGCAGTCTATGTTTAAAAACTTCACTTTTTGGGCGATGTTCGGGCCAGGATGGTCATACAAGACGCAGGGAAAAACGCCAGTCCTTACGGATGGCCATTATACACGTACAAACACGCTGTCGTCGGAAGTGATCATGGAATATCGATTCAAGGTGTTCTGATCGAGATGACATGGCGAGGACGAAGCCGTCCGGGAGCGATGGCGAACGATGAGCCGTGAAAACGCCATGTTGAGAATGATATTGTAGACGCGGACAACGACATAATGATGTTGTTGTCCGCGATGTAATCTGACAGCCGGAGATGATTGTTGGAGAAAGAAAGCGACATGTCTGATTGCGGATATCATGAAGGCTGAAAGGCACTCGTCGCAGACGGAGCAACGATAGATGACCAGTTTGATTGGATAGCTACTAGAACGGAACAAGCACAGGCCAGCAATAATGCACAACGTTAAACACCGTTATCCGCCACACGTCATGTAAGTGCGCATAATGTATATTATGTTAAATTCATTTAATCACACGTACCGATGTCCTCATCAGCCTATGACCTAACGATTTGAACCACCCCTTCTTAATTGAACAAGCAACTTGATCTAAACGAGTCGATGCCGCAAATTCAAGATGCCATTTTGTTCAGAAAGAATTACCTCAATCAACTACCAACCCAACTGGCTGTTAAGTTCGTTGGGAGTCACCTGTCAGGCCTGGCACCTGACATCAAAACCATCGCAGGAGGATCAATGCTGAAAAAACCTATCGTTGCCCTTTCATTGTTTTTCGCTCTGACGCCCGCCGTTTTTGCGGGCAATAGTGAAAGTGAACTGTTGAATAAAAAGAATGTCATTGATTTTTATAATAAAGCTTTGAACGATAAAGACTTCTCCGCCGCCAGGCCATATCTCGGGGATCGTTATGTACAGCATAACCCGATGGCAAAAGATGGAGTGGAAGGCTTCGAGCAGTTTATCGCTTTTCTGAAGAGTAAATATCCCGACTCGCACAGCGAAATTAAGCAGGCGTTTGTCGACGGAGATAACGTGATCTTGCACGTTGAAGTGACCGGTCGTGAACCTGGCGTTACGCGGGCTATCGTGGATATCTTCCGCCTTAACGAACAGCACAAAATCGTTGAGCATTGGGATGTTACCCAAAACGTCCCGCCAAAAACCGCCAGCGGCAACGGCATGTTCTAAAATCCGGGCTGAATCCTTCTGCTAACGCTCTCGCTTTCCCTTATTCTCGCCCTTCCCTTGTCGGCAGATTCTCTAACCGTAAAAGGAGAATACCACCGGTATTCTCCTTCGTTTATGTGTTAATCACCCCGGCATATATAAGTGGGATAATGTCGGTCCTGGATCAGCCACACCGATGGCGAAACCTCGGAGATGGTCAGATAGTAACGGGCGGTTGGATTGGCGAAGCTTCCCCATTGCGCATCCGGCGTGTTGTCATTGTGCCTGCGCCAGGTTTTGGTATAGCTCAGTACCACCACTTTATCATCCTCCCGCCGCGACCAGACAAAATCGACGTCTCTGTCGACGATCATGCTCTGGCCATTTGCCCAGGCGGCCCCTTTATAGGCTGTCAGGCCAGTGCCGTCGCGGTGAAAATAGAACTGAGCAACGGTATTAACCCGCACTTCACTGGCCTTACCTTCGTTGCGCGTAAAATTAAACACTGTACTGCAGGCCAGTACATCCCGCTTACCAACACCGGTGGAACAATAATAAAGCGCCAGTGCGCCACCTAACAGAAAAATGCTGAGGCCGCCGATGAGTTTAATTTTCATTTCTCAGCCCCGCTTTTATAACGAATGGTTTTACACAAACTGTCTTTATTGACCGGGCATGCGCCGATAAACACTTCATCCGCCGCGACAAGGGAAAAACGAACGCTGAAATAATAGACGCTGTACTCTTCTCGCTGGCACGCCACGTTGTTTTTATCCAGCAACGCGGCTAATTTAGATAGCACCAGCGGTCGCCCATGATCGTTAATAAGCCAGATGCTACATTTTGCAATTTTTTGCTCAACGGGCTTTAGCTTTAGCGGAGTCGTTATATTCTGCTGCTGGCGAATAATTATACCAATGCCGAATACCGACGCTAATAATGCCGTAAATACCAGCCACCATTTCAGACGTGGTCGCTGCTGCCACTTTTCAGTTTTTTGTGTCTTCGGTTGAGGTTCGCTGACGTAATTGTTTTGCGCAGGTTGAAAAATAACATCCGCATCAAACCGGAAACCATATCGCGGTATGGTCACAATCAATTCATGATGTTCTCCCAACGCCTGGAAACTTTTGCGTAACTCACTTATCGCTTTGTTGAGATTATTTCCCGAGGGCGTAAAACCAAACTCTTGCCATACGCGGGTAATCAACTCCTCACGGCTGAGTTCGCTTCCTTTATGACGAATAAACTCCTGTAACAGACGCACGGCGGGTGCCGAAAGCGTTAATACGGATTCAGGTTGTCCAACAACACTTATTGTGTGAGCTTCAGGATCAAATAACAACGAATTGTTGCATATAAAAAACATATTTCACTCTCATCTGTTGCCGCTTGCTTTTAATCCTTGTAACAGCAGGCAAGAAAGCCCTTCTGAATTAGCTTGTTTTTTCATCAGTGGGAATTTTCTTAAGCCCTTTAGGATTTGGCATTTTCTTTTAACTATACAACTTTAAAGTCCGGATTGCAGGATAAAGAACTGTATTTTTTGAGTTAACTAATACAAATTTTCACAACCTGCTGTTCCGGTTAAAGTTTCCCTGTCCTGAAGCGATACGAAAGCAGACGGTGTCGTGGTGTCAAAACGTTGTACATGAACTCAGAGCAGGCAGAATGAATGTGAAAGTAAAAAACAGAGTAAACAAATCCACTGCGCTTTATCTCGCTGCCTTGTCGATGTCATTTTTCGCAGAAATGACACAGGCCAATATGAGCGTCTACCCGATGGAACTTAACGTCGACAGTTCCGGGACGGCCCAAATCAGAGTGGCCTCTAAAAGCGATGATATTCAGTTCATTCGGGTGAGGCAAAAGAAAATTCTTAATCCGGGTACGCCACAGGAAAAAGAAGTTGAGATGGCAGCCTGGAAAGACGGAGGCGTTGTCGTCACCCCTGAAAAATTTGCTTTAGCGGCAGGCGCTTTACGTATCGTAAGGCTGGTTTCTCTGACGCCGCCAGAAAAAGAGAGTACCTGGCGCGTTTATTTTGAAGGTGTAAAACAGCCGGATAGCATTCTGCCAGTACAATCTTCGGGGACGCCGGCTTCGGCCAAACTCGGCGTTAACGTTATCTGGGGAGCATTGGTACATTTGGCGCCGGAAAAGCCGCTGGTTTCCCTGCGAATAAATCCCGCGTCAGGAACATTAAAAAATGATGGCACGTTGCGGGTACCGTTGAAAGAAATTGGCGCATGCGATGTTAATGATAAATGCCAATGGTTTAAAGAAGACGCGACCATTTATCCTGACACTGAGCGAAAGTTAAAAGTGCTCGCTAAGGCTCGCGGCCAAAAATATAAATTCCGCTATTTCAACTGGATTAATAAAACAGCTGAAGAAGCAGACTTACCCGTCGTGCAATAACACGACATCACTGTCAAAACCACGAGTGGTTTGTTTAAAGAGCTAATGGAGCTCGTTTATAAATATGGAGATATCAATGAAGAAGTATATTAAACCTCTGATGATCGTTGCTGCGATGTCTACTGCGTTCAGCGCAATGGCTATTCAGAAGGATATTACGGTTAATGCCAACGTCGATTCCCAGTTGGATATGACCCAGGCCGATAATACGCCGTTACCTGCCAGCATCGATATGCAATATCTGCCGGGCCGTGGGCTGGAAAGCTACCGTCTCAATACCAAAATCTGGTCGAACTCAGCCACCAGCAACGTCAAAGTCCGTCTGGTTAGCGCAGCGAATCTGACCAATGAAGATGGCGCCGAGACGGTACCGATGACCGTAAAACTGGGCGATAAAACCCTGAACACTACCGATGCAGAATTTACCGGCAGCGAGCTGTTCCCGGGCAGCGTTGAAAACGGTTCTGCGGTCCTGCCGCTGACCATCTCTCAGACCACCAAAGGCATTCTGAAAACCGGTCAGTACAGCGGCGTGGTGAGTCTGATGCTGACTCAGGCGACCACCGCGGAAGGCGGCGCGTAACCCCACAATACGTATAAGGAAGTACATCAGAGGGCGCCTGCCCTCTGATGTCAGGATGACGTCGAGGCTCGTTCATGGCTTTTCACAGAAATGCTCTTCTTTTTGTCGTTTTGTTACCTGCTTCCGTTCAATTAGCCAGCGCCAGTATCGTCGTACCTGCGGGTTTTGAAGATCTGGCGAAAACGCAGCGCCTGTGGACAGAAGTCAGTCTGTATGGCGCGTCGCTTGGCCTGTTTGAAGCCGATATCACGCTTGAAACGGTAACCTTTGTGGCGCCGGAAACGCTCATCGCGGCAATTAAGCGTCAGTTCAACGATGATCCTGCCTTGATCGCCTCTGTGACCGGCGCCCTTTCCTCTCCGCTTGCGCGTAACGGCAATCTCGCCTGCAGCAGCAATGGTTCCGCGGCGGGTTGCGATTTTATCGACACCAAAAGCGTGGCCCTGATTTATGACGAGAATAACGCCCGTATTAACCTGTTTTTCGACAGGCGGTATCTACCGAAACAAACGGCGGAAAATCAGTGGTATCAGCCTACGCGCAATACTGAGAACGCGCTGATCCACCAGCAAAATATCAACTTCGTGGCCGATGAAGACTATCAGTCGATGACCGTGCAGGGAAACGGCGCGCTGGCCATGACTGAGAATGGGTATTTTAACCTCGACTGGACCTGGCTTGGGCAGCGCTCTCGCCATCAACAGCAGCAGGAGATCACGGTCAATAATGCCTGGTTCCGTCAGGATCTGTGGCATGAATATTACGTTCAGTTAGGTGAAATGGATACGCGCGATCTCTTCAGCGCGGCTGGCGGCAATATCAACCTCAGCCAGCTACCGATTGGAAAAATTCGCGGTCTGCGTACCGGCTCGACGCGAGCGTGGATCAACCCCGTTCAGCAGTCCAGTGGAACGCCCATTACGGTGCTGCTTTCCCATGACGCGCGTATCGACGCCCGCCGAGGCAATCAACTGCTGGCCAGTTTTTATCTTAATGCCGGGGCGCAAACCCTGGACACCCGTTCGTTTCCGGACGGGAGCTATACCGTGACGCTGGCGATTTATGAAAACAACCGCCTGACCCGCACCGAGCAGGTTCCGTTTACCCGCACCGGCATCACGCCATTCGACCGCGTCGAGTGGTTTATGCAGGCCGGTGAAACCGATAACGACGATATGAGCGACGAACGCAGCGCCGTGGCGCAAGCGGGCATTCGCCTGCCGGTGACATCTACGCTTGCGGTCACCAGCGGCGCAACGGTGAAAAAGAACCAGCGTTTTGTGGAAAGCGCCGTCGACTGGAGCCGCGGATTCAATACCGGCCCCATTGATGGGGTGCTCAGCACACGCTTTAGCTACCTTTATGGCAGCCAGGGCCAACGCGGCAATATCCAGCAAATCAGCTATAACGATGGCTTTTCACTGAGCTTTTATCGCAATGCCTTATCGGCCGACAACTGTAATTCCAACAGTACCGGATTTGACGCGGTGAATGGTTGCTACCGAAGCCTTTCGGTGATGTTCTCCGTTCCTGTCGGTTCGTGGTATGCCAACCTGGGTTATTCCGATAACCGCAATGAAGGCCGTTATGTCTCGCGGCGTGAATTACCGAATAATGACGATCGGCGCGACGACGGTTTGCCCTGGGAATCGGTGTATATGACCCGTTCCCGTTCGCAGGCATGGCAGGCCGGACTCAGCAACGCGTTCAGCACCCGCGGATTGAATATCAACAGCAGCATAAACCTGTTTATGCGTAACGATCATTTTGGTGATGGTAAGGATAAAGGCGGCTTCCTCAGCGTAAGCCTGTCGCTGGCACATAATCGTCAGGGCGATGCCTCCAGCTACACCTCGGTGGGAGCCACGTGGCAACAGCAGAAGCATGAAAAAAATCAGCTCAACTATAACGTCGCGCACAACTGGTACACCGACGCGCGCGGTGAAAATGAGTATGGTCTCAACGCATCCGGGATTAATAGCGACTCGCTGAATACTTCAGCCTATACCCGTCAGGGCGGCCGATTTGGTAACGGAAGTTTGACCGTCAGTGATTCGTGGGATCGCCAGGATCATCGCCACCGGTTCAGCAGCAGCGGAAACTACAGTTCTACGCTGGCGTTATCTCGTTCCGGCCTGTGGTTTGGCCGCTGGGGGGACGGACGCCCGGCGTCAGCCATTGCGGTCAATGTCGCCACACCGGAAGCGACTCCTGATTCTCGCATAGCTGTATCGCTTGATAACAGCGGTAGCGCCGATATCCCGGCAAACGCCCGTGCGTTGTTCGCCCTGCCCGGCTATCAGCAAACCACGCTGACTATTAATGAGTCGACGGACATTTCCCACGGCGCCAACAGTGAAATCACGCAGGGCTCAGGAAGCAGAACGGTATTTATGGTGCCAGGAAAAATGCTGCACAGAGAGGTGCAAACCACCACGCGTTATACCTGGCTTGGCCAGTTGACCGATGAACAACATACGCCGTTTATCGGCGGCATGCCGCTCAATGTCAGCGGCTGGAGCGATTTAGGTAATGGCGGCTTTAGTGCGGAAAGCGACAGCCTGATCCAGTCGCTCTACCTGGTGAAACAACAGCAGTTTTACCAGTGTGCGCTGAAGGTGAAGACCATGCGAGACGTCGTGCGCTATGTCGGCACGGTGACCTGCGAAGAACTGACTTATTCCGCGTTACCGGAAACCGTGCAGCAGCAGGCGCAACTGTTGCTGGCTGGCCGTACGCCGGCGGTCAGCCCAACGGCGATGAATAACTCTACTCTCTCTACAGGAAAATGATGTGATAACGCGTCTTTTGATTTTACTGCTTGCCTGCATCTGTTTTACCGAGGCTCAAGCCGCTAGTCCTGCCGGCAGGAATACCAGCGTGGCGTTCGCCTTCGATCGCCAGTCTCCTCCTGCCCGCCTGGATATCTGGCTACACGAGTCCGGCGGTTATGATACGAGCGATCCGCAAAAATGGGGACGAAATACCCTGACCTGCCAGTCGCGTACCGATACAACCTATGGCGCCTGCATGACCGCGCCGGTATGGTTTTCGGCGAACCCGGCCGCGCCCTATCCGATAAACCTGCGTTTTACCCACGCAATAACCAACAAAACGGTGGACGTAAAAGTCTATGGCGAACACCGTATGTTCATCAATAACAAAACCTTTATCTTCGCCAGCTACGTAACGGGCGGTACAGAAGATTTGCCAGCCTGGAACAGTGCGCCCTATTTTGATTTTTACATCGTCCGTAGCGAATTAAACAAACTCGATCAGGCCGGGATCTGGACGGCCACGCTGAGGCAGGATTTGCGCGAATGGGGCACCGCCAACTGCGGCGGTAACTTTAATAACGTCAACATTGGCTGCCCAGGCTACCTCACCCTTGCTAAGTGGCAAGCAAACCTGCGTGTTGAGGTGGTCGATCCGGGCAACCAGCAGATTTATTTACCGGCATTTCCGCACTCCACGCCGGTGGTGAACCTCAACCTCACCAATTTCCCGGGCAGACCCGGCGGCAGTGAGATTAAGGGCGAAAACTCGCTGGATATGTGCCTCTATGATGGCAATAACAGCACCAGCTCGCGGGCATTTCTACGCTTCGAGGACGATGGGCTTGACGCGACCGGGCGTGCCGAAGGGGCGTTTTCTATCCGGCGACGGGGGGGCAGCCAGACAGACCCAAGAGATCGTCTCGATTATCAGGTGCTGGTGACCAACCCGACCACCGGCGCAACTGAAGTTGCCGCTAACGGTAAAACGTTGACCTGGGAGGGTACCAACAATCGCCGCTATTTGCGCCAGGTTGTCCTGCCGGGCGGCCGCGAAAGCGTGTTATGCATCCCGGCGCCCATTACCCTGAAAACCCCCGCCTTTGCCGCCAGCAGCAAAAACGCGGGTGACTATACCGGTACGTTACGCGTTATCTATACCCCCAGTACGTTATAAAGAGGCCACTGTGAGCTACGTTGTTCTTGATAATAATCGCTTTTATGCGGAGGGGCTGCGTTACGCCCTTCTCCGTCGTAACCTTACGATGGAAGTGCATAGCGGCACGGTGCAGTGGCAGCCCTTACTGTTAGAGAGCACGACGCTGGTTATTCGCTGCCGTTTCTCCATCAGCGGCACGCATCAGTCGCTGGTTGATATTTTGCTTTCCCTGGAAGCCCATTGCTGGCGAGGAACGGGCTATCTGGTGTGTAATGAAAAAAGCTGGGGGCTGGCCACCTATCTACGCAAGCGTTTTGAAACCTTAACGTTGCACATCATCGATGACCGGATCTCCGTGGCGGATGCCGCCTGGCTGTTATCTAAAGAGCCAAGGCGGATCCGCACCCTGCGCTGCTGCCTGACCGAGATGGAATTTAACGTCCTCGACAGGCTGGTTAAGGGGCAGTCGGTAAGATATGTCGCGCACATGACGAAGATGAGTGAAAAACAGGTCTCGACCTATAAATGTAACGCCCTGAAGAAACTCAATGCCAATAATCTTCTACAGCTTCTGGTGTAACGACTTGTCCACGCGGCATATCGCCACAATTTTCTCTCTGAGCCAGCGGTGAGCGGGATCGCGTTCAATTCTCGGATGCCACATTTGCGAGACGGTAATCCGCCGGCTTTTAAACGGCAGCTCAAAAAGATGTACCTGCTCCATGACCTGCTGATTGACTAAATAGAGAGCGGGGATCATGGCGATAAGATCCGATTGCAGCGCCACGGAAAGCGCGGTCGGAAATCCGGGGACGACGCTGGCGATTTTGCGTTTCATGCCGAGCTCGGCCAGCACATCATCGACGGACCCGTGCAGCGTACCTTCTGGTGAGGCCACCACATGACCCCAGGCGACATAATCCGCCACGGTTATCTCTCTCAGGGCGGCCAGCGGGTGCCCCTTACGCACCACCCCCACAAACCGATCTTCAAATAGCCGTTGCAGTCGTATTTCAGGCCCCATATTGCTCTGGACGCCAATCTCCAGATCGACCAGCCCTTCCCGTAGATAGCGTGACGTTTTTTCGGGCTTAGGCGCAAAGCGTAGACAAACATTGGGCGCGGCTTCGGCTACTGCCGCAATGAGCGAAGGGCCAAACGCCACCACAAAACCATCGTTTGCCCTGATGGTGAAAAGACGCTCCAGATTTTGTACGTTGAGCGCTTCGGCCGCTGGCTGCAGCACCGCCTTCGCCTCGAGGACCGCGCGACGGGCGCGATCGCGGGTCGCCTCCGCCCACGGCGTTAGCACCATGTTACGCCCGGCGCGAACCAGTATCGGATCTCCGGTGACGTCGCGTAACCGGCTTAGCGTGCGGCTCATGGCTGACGTACTGAGATTCAAACGACGTGCTGCGCCCGCCACGCTGGCTTCGTTCAGTAATACATCGAGTGCAATCAATAAATTAAAATCGGGGTCTGTCATGACCACAACTCCTGCAACCTTCAGATAAGGCGTTTAATGCAACTATAGAGTGTAAATGGTGCGCCTTCCGCCCGGTAAAAGCCAACTTTATAGTTTCGTCATCCAGATATCCTCTGCAGGAGACAACACGATGACACTATTTTCCAGCCAACCTGGCGATGACGGCCTACCAGGCCCGGCGCGAGCGCGGGTAATGGCCGCGATAATGACCACCACCTTAATGGGCGTCTTTGATGGCACTATGGTAAACATTGCTCTGCCGTCGATGGCGCAGGAACTGCAGGCGTCAGCCAGTACCGCCATCTGGTTCGCCAACGGGTATCTGCTGGCGGCGGCGATGACGCTGGCGATATTCGCCGCGCTGGCGGCGCGTTTCGGCTACCGCCCGGTGTTTCTGGCCGGACTGACGACATTTATTGTGGCATCAGCAGGTTGCGCGCTGGCGACGACGCCTGAGCTGCTCATCGGCATGCGGGTGCTGCAGGGGATCGGCGGCGCGGCAACGCTCAGTATCGCACCCGCCATATTGCGCTCCGTTTTTCCGGCGCGACTGCTGGGGCGTATTCTCGGGATACACGCCCTGCTTATCGCTTCGAGCTCCGCCATCGGGCCGGTACTGGGCGGCACGATCCTGCATACTTTGAGCTGGCAATGGCTGTTTGCAATAAACGTGCTCCCCGGTACCCTCGCCCTACTGCTGGCGGTCAGATCGCTCCCGCGGCCGACAGTTGGCGGGCAAGCCGCTTTCGATACGCCCGGAGCGATATTGTCGGCGCTGCTATTGGGTTCAACGATCATGGCGGCGAATAGCATGCAGAGCGCTTCGCATCATATCGATAGTCTGTACTGGACGTTACTTGCGGCAATAAGCGGCACCGCCTTTATCTGGCGCATCCGGCAGACGGACAACCCGCTGCTGCCGCCTGCGATGTTTAAGAATGAACGCTTTACCCTTTCGGCCTTTACGTCGCTGATCGCCTTCGTAAGCCAGGGGATCACTTTTATTGCGCTGCCGTTCCTGTTCCAGAACGAGTATGGCTATAGTCCGGTGCTCTCGGCGCTGCTGTTTACTCCGTGGCCATTAGGGATAGTGCTGATCGCACCGCACGCCGGCCGCTGGGCGGACTCAATCTCCGCTCCGCTCATCTCGACGCTGGGATTGATGATTTTTGTCGCGGGTTTAATCCTTCTGGCGATGCTGCCCGCTACGCCCGCCGCGTGGGATATCTGCCTGCGGAGCCTGGTATGCGGTATTGGCTTTGGCTGCTTCCAGAGCCCGAATAACCGGGAAATGCTGTCAAACGTGAGTCGCGAACAGGCGAGCTATGCCTCAGGCGTTTTATCCATCATGCGCACGTTCGGGCAGTGTCTGGGCGCCGCCGTGATGGGCGTACTGTTGGCAAAAGACGAAAGCGCCGTTCATCTTGCGCTGTGGATTGCCGCCGCGGCCTCGGCGTTGTCGGTGGCCGTTAGCGCCAGCCGACTGCGGAGAATAGCTTTTCCTGCGGGAGCGGAATAAGTTTGCGGCGCATCCCCGAAAAGAGGATGCGCCCGTTAGTGATTTACCCGGCAAGTTTTATCACTGTCCGGCTAAAGGCATCAATGGCCAGTTCGACATCTGCTTCGCTGACCGATTCCGCCGGATGGTGACTAATTCCCCCTTTGCAGCGCACAAACAGCATCCCCACCGGCCAGCGTTCCGCAATGGCAATCGCATCATGTCCGGCGCCGCTTGGCAGCGTCAATGCCGCTCCCTGTACCTCGCATACCGCTTCGGCAATCACCGCCTGTAATCGCGGATCGCAGGCGGTTGCCGCTATGCGATAGAACTCCTCAGCGGCAAACTGCAGGCCGCGACGCCCGGCAATCTCTGCGGCGGCCGCCAGCAATGGCTCCAGTAATGCATCGAGCGGTTGATCCTGCGGACCGCGGATATCCAGAGTCAACGCGGCCTCGCCGGGAATGACGTTGACCGCCGCCGGCGAGCAGCGCAATGTCCCGACGGTGGCGACCAGGTTGCCTCCCTGCTGGCGCGTCGTGCTCTCAATATACAGCATCCACTCCGCGGCGGCGGCAAGCGCGTCCCGGCGCTGGTCCATCGGCACCGTGCCTGCATGACCTGCCTCGCCGGTAAAACAGCAATTGAGCCGCCGCGCGCCGTTGATCGCCTCGACCACGCCGAGTGCCGAACCGGCCTGTTCCAGCCTGGGCCCCTGCTCGATATGCAGTTCCAGATAGGCGGAAAAATCTTCCGCCGGGCGCGAGGCTGAATGGACGCGTGATGGATCCAACCCGGCGCTGACCATCGCCTGCGTCAGGCTAATGCCTTCGGCATCGCGCTGGTCCAGCCAGGTTTGCGGCCAGCTTCCCGTCAGCCCCTTGCTGCCCAATAGCGTGATACCAAAGCGCGTTCCTTCTTCATCGCAGAAGCCGACGATTTCGATGGCCTGCGCCAGGCGGCGCGCCTGATTATGTAAGCTCTGCACCACTTCAATGGCGGCTAACACCCCCAACATGCCATCATATCGCCCGGCGTTGCGTACCGTATCGAGATGCGATCCGAGCAAAATCGCCGGCGCCCCTTCTTCTCTGCCTTCATAGCGCCCGCAAATATTGCCGACGCTGTCCTGCCAGACAATCATGCCTGCCTGACGCATCCACTGTGCAACCTGCTGATTAGCTTCAAGATGTTGTGGCGAAAGGTAAACCCGCGTCAGGCCTTCCGGCGTTTCGCTTATCGCCGCTAATCTCTCTGCCCGCGCCATCACTCGCGCTGCGGCCAGGTTCATAGCGGTTTCTCGCTGCGATAATGATCCCACGCCGCCTGCATGGCTGCCCCTTGCGTGGTGGGGAATTTCAGGTAATTGAGTACTGATTCCAGCGCGCTGAGGGTGGTCATGACGCAATCTTTTCGCGCGTTGTAACCCATTGTGCCTATACGCCACACTTTGCCGTGCAGCGGGCCGAATGAGGTGCCAATCTCAATGGCGAAATCTTCCAGCATCAGTTGGCGTACCTGGTCGCCATTAATGCCCTGCGGGATGATCACGCCCAGTACGTTATTCATTTTGTGTTGCAGGTCGCCAAAAATTTTCAGCCCCATCGCCTGAATCCCTTTCACCAGCGCGTCGCCGTGTAGTTTGTGGCGGGCAATGCCGTTATCGAGCCCTTCTTCAAGCATCAGGCGCGCGCATTCGCGGGCGGCGAACAGTGCGGATGTCGCTTCAGTATGATGGTTAAGGCGTTCTGGCCCCCAGTAATCCATCACCATCCCGAGATCGAAATAGTTGGAGTAAACCATCTCATCGACGCCATCAAGGTGCTCGGCGGTGCGGATCCCCTGCTCAACGCATTTACGTCGACGAATAGTCTCTTCCATCCGCGGACTCAGGGTAATGGGCGAGGTGCCGGAGGGGCCGCCGAGGCACTTTTGCATTCCCGCCGATACCGCATCCAGCCCCCAGGCATCGGTCTCAAGCGCATTGCCGCCCAATGAGGCGGTGGCGTCGGTATAAAACAGCACATCATAACGACGGCAGATCTCGCCCAGCTCCGCCAGCGGCTGCAGCATGGTGGTCGAGGTGTCTCCCTGCACCGTCAGCAGCATACGTGGACGCACCCGTTTGATCGCATCTTCAATCTGCTCGGGAGAGAACACTTCACCCCACGGCACCTCAATGGTATGCACTTCCGCCCGGCAGCGGCGAGCAATTTCACATAACAGATGGCCAAAGCGGCCAAATACCGGCACCAGTACTTTGTCGCCGGGGCGGATCGCGGAGATCAGAATGGCTTCAATCCCCGCCCGTGAGGTGCCATCCACCAGCATGGTCCAGCGGTTGCTGGTGCGGAATACCCCGCGGTATAACGCCATGACTTCGTTCATATAGTGCGTCATAGCCGGATCGTATTGGCCGATAAGCTGGCTGGACATCGCGCGCAGGACGCGCGGGTCGGCGTTGATCGGCCCCGGCCCCATCAGCAGACGATGCGGAGGATTGATTGGTGAAAATTGAGCGATATCCATCGTAGATTCCTTTATTAATTCAGTCCGCGCACGGAGGAGATAAATTGTTTGAGTTCATTGGTTTGCGGCTGGCTGAACAGCGTTTTGCTGTCGCCCTGCTCCCAGACTCGCCCCTGATGCATAAACACCACCCGGTCGCCGACTTCACGGGCAAAATTCATTTCATGGGTAACCAGAATCAGCGTCATTCCTTCCGCGGCCAGCTGTTCCAGCACTTTGAGCACCTCGCCCACCAGTTCCGGATCCAGCGCTGAGGTGATTTCGTCGCAGAGTAAAACTTTTGGCGACATCGCCAGCGCGCGGGCGATAGCTACCCGCTGCTGTTGCCCGCCGGAGAGGCTGGAGGGATAGAAATCCAGCCGATCGCCAAGCCCGACTTTAACCAGCATTTGCTGCGCCAGTTCGCGGCATTCGGCAGGTTTTTTTTTCAATACCCGCCGCGGCGCCAGCATCACGTTTTCCAGCGCCGTCATATGCGGAAATAAATTGAAGTTCTGGAATACCATGCCAACGGAGCGGCTAATCTCCCGCGCCTGCGAATCGCTGTCGGTAATGGTCATGCCGCCGAGCTTAATACTGCCTTCCTGGTACCCCTCCAGCCCGTTAATGCAGCGCAATAAAGTGCTTTTCCCCGAGCCGCTTCGGCCGATGATGGAGATCACCTCACCCATATTGATATCGAGATCAACTCCCTTCAGCACGTGATTATCGCCGTAGAATTTCTGCACCTGATTAATGGTGATGAGCGGCATTGAATTTATTCTCCAGATAGCGGCTGTAACGGGACAGCGGATAACACAAGATGAAGTAGCCCAGCGCGACCAGCGCGAAAACTTTAAACGGCTGATATGTCACGTTGGTGAGCATGGTGCCAGCCTTGGTGAGCTCGACGAAACCGATAATCGACGCCAGCGCGGTGCCCTTTATTACCTGTACGGCGAAACCCACGGTGGGGGCGATGGCAATACGCACCGCCTGCGGCGCCACCACGCGACACAACGTCTGGGTGAAATTTAACCCCAGACAACGCGATGCCTCCCACTGTCCTTTCGGCAAGGCCCGGATACTGCCGTACCAGATATCCAGCAAAAAGGCGCTGGTATAGAGGGTCAGCGCCAGGGCGGCGGCGGTCCACGGCGACACATCGATCCCGAATAACGCCACGCCGAAAAAGGCGAGAAACAGCTGCATCAGCAATGGCGTCCCCTGAAAAAGCTCGATATAGCCGCGAATGAGGCGCTGCAGCCACAATTTACCCCGCAGGCGCAGCAGCAACAGCGGTAATGTCACCAGCGCGCCGCCAATAAAGGCCGTCAGCGATAGCAGCACGGTCCAGCGTCCGGCCAGCAGCAGGTTGCGTACGATGTCCCAGTCGGTAAAGGTTGTCATCATGCCTGTACCCTCAGCCATCTACGTCCAGCCGCCATTAGCAGCTGGCGCATCGCTATCGATAACGCTAAATAGAGACCGGTCGTCACCAGATACACCTCGAAGCTCAAAAACGTTCGCGATTGAATTAAGTTGGCGGCAAAGGTCAGCTCTTCATAAGAGACCTGCGATACCACCGACGATCCGAGCATTACGATAATGCACTGGCTCACCAGCGCCGGGTAAATACGCTGCAACGCCGGCGGTAAAACCACCTGAATAAAGGTCTGACTCCGGCTTAGCCCCAGTACCCGGCCGGCCTCCCACTGCCCTTTTGGCGTCACCTGGATCCCGGCGCGGACGATCTCCGTACTGTAGGCGCCCAGGTTGACGATCATCGCCAGCAGCGCCGCTTCGCCCGCCGTCATCTTCAATCCCAGATTCGGCAGGCCGAAGACAATAAAGAACAGTTGAACCACGAACGGCGTATTACGGATAACCTCAACGTAAGCCCCCCATATCCGACTCAGCCAGCTTGTCCGTCCGCTACGCAGAGCCGCACCGATAATCCCGATGGCCAGGCCGCCGAGCGTGGCGAGTACAGTGAGTTGGATAGTAACCCAGAGTCCCGCAACGAGCTCCGGCCAATAAGGCCAAAGCGCGGAAAAATGTAATTGCTCCGTCATCGCCGTACCTTAAGCGGCAAAGTCGCTGGGCAACGGCGCTTTCAGCCACTGCTGCGATAACGTATTGAGGGTGCCGTCTTTAATGCCCTGCGCGATTAAGGCATTCACCTTTTCCTTCAGCGCCGGTTCATTTTTT
The DNA here is from genome assembly GCF_050600815.1 of Klebsiella sp. 141161. NCBI lineage: Bacteria > Pseudomonadati > Pseudomonadota > Gammaproteobacteria > Enterobacterales > Enterobacteriaceae > Klebsiella > Klebsiella sp. 141161. Next base: position 124,083 of record NZ_JAQIRN010000001.1, read on the forward strand.
TTCAGGCCAATCACGCACGGTGAATCCTTAAGCATAAAGTTGGCGACCGGGGCTTTCGCCGGGTTTTGCCGCGAGATAGCCGCCACCACCAGATTACCCGTCGCCACGTATTGCACCTGACCAGAAAGCCAGGCCGACAGCGTGGTGTTGTTATCTTCGTAACGCTTAATCTGCGCCGCTTTCGGCGCAATGCTGGTCAGGACCATATCTTCCACCGCGCCGCGGGTCACGCCGATGCTCTTACCGCTCAGTTCGGCTGCGTCTTTCAGGGCAGCTCCCTGCGGGCCGAAGACGCCAAGGAAAAACGGAGCGTAGGGTTGGCTGAAATCAATGACCTTTTCCCGCTCGGCGTTCTTACCCAGGCTTGAGATCACCAGATCCACTTTATCGGTCTGCAGATACGGTACCCGGTTGGCGCTGCTCACCGGAACCAGCTGCAGTTTTAGCTTCATCTGCTTTGCCAGATAGCGGGCCATATCAATGTCATACCCCTGTGGCTGGAGATCGGTGCCGACAGAACCAAACGGCGGGAAATCCTGGGGAACGGCGATGCGGATCACCCCGCGTTTTTCAATATCCTGGAGTTGGTCCGCGTGTGCGGCGGTGATTTGTGTCAACAGACAAGCGGCCCCGGTCAGCGCAATCAGCAGTTTTTTCATCATCATTACCCGTTACGTTAGTATGAAACAAAAGATTCTTTAAATAAACTTCTGCAACTAATGTGCCAGATACGGACAAAAGAAATTTGCGCTGCCTAATCGGCTTTTAGCGAGAAATGACGCGAATATTAACCATGGCGGTAAGAAGAGTCGCCCTTCTCCTTACCGCACTTTGGCACCAAAAAGGTGCAAAGCACCAGACTGGCTCCCCATTATCGTTGTTCAAGCTCATCCAACTGCTGGTATAACGTGGCGATGTCATGAATGCGCGGGCGACCGCTATCGAGAATTTCATGTAGCAAGGCGTTCGCCAGCAGGTTGATAAGACTATTGGCCGACGCGTAGCTGTCGAAAGCCGACACGCTATCCAGCGGGGCGCATAACCGCCAGCACGCCAGCGGAAACAGGCTATGCGCCTGCGGCTCGCAGATTAGCAGTTGCGGAACTCCCCGCTGTTGCAGTTGCTGCATCAGGGGACGAATAATCCGCGGCCGACGGCGAAACGCCATCACCACCACGATATCTTCCGCGCTTATATCGACCAGCTCTTCACTTAGGCTTTGCCCCGGTTGCGGCAGCACCACCACTTGCCCGCGCGCCTGAAGCAACTGCTGGCGCAAATGCAGCGCCACCGGCCAGGAATTTCGCATCCCAATAATGACGACGCGCCTGGCCTTGACCAGCGCGTTAATGGCTTCGGCAAACTGCCGGGCATCCAGCGCGTTTACCCACTGCGTCAGGTTTGCCATCTCCTGTTTATAATGCCGCGCCAGCAGCGTATTACCCTGCACCGCCTCGCGATGATCGGTCAACGGCATCCCGCTCTGGCGTAACGTGCGCAGCTCATCGCGCATATCGCGATACTTTTCATATCCCAGCCGTTTAAACAGACGGCTTACCGTCGCTTTTGATACCCCGCTCAGTTGGGCCAGCTCGGCGCTGTTGTAGCTAATCAGGTCATCAAAGTGGTCGACAATGAAATCCGCCACCCGTTGCTCCTGGGGTGACAACGACGCATATTGCGCCTTCAGCCGTTCATCGAGTTGTTCCATAGCGCCTCTGTAACTTTTGTTTCACTGAACTATACCGCTAACCCCCTTCACAATGCATGCCACAATGAGAAAAGACAACGGCAGCCGCAACATTGAAACTTTCTTTTCAAAGTGGAACAGCTTTTGCACGGACAGCATTCGCAGCAGTGGCTGCATGATTCGTTACGAGGATAAGTTATGCAGAGTCATTTCTCGACCCAGGGGATGGCGGTCGCCCCCCATCATCTGGCTAGCCAAAGCGCGCTGTCCGTGCTGCGCGAGGGCGGAAGCGCAATAGAAGCGATGGTCGCCGCCGCCGCGACCATCGCGGTGGTCTATCCGCATATGAATGGTTTAGGCGGCGATGGGTTCTGGCTGATCGTACCGCCACAGGGCGATCCGATCGCCATTGACGCCAGCGGCGCCGCGGGTTCACTGGCGACGCCGGAAGCCTATGCCGGACTAACGCACATCCCGCATCGCGGCCCGCAATCCGCCCTGACCGTCGCCGGCACCGTCAGCGGCTGGGATGAGGCGCTGAAAGTTTCACACTCGCTGACCGGTAAATCACTACCGCTTTCGCGCCTGTTACAGGACGCGATCGGCTATGCCGATAACGGTATTCCGGTGACCGCCTCGCAAGCCAGCGCCACCGCCGGAAAATTAGATGAACTTCAGCGCCAGCCGGGCTTCGCTGAGACCTTTCTGGTCAATGGCCGCCCTCCGCAAAGCGGCAGCCGCTTTTGTCAGCCTGCGCTGGCCTCCACGCTAAAACGGCTGGTTGCGGAAGGGCTTGATAGTTTCTATCGCGGCTCTCTGGCGGAACAACTGGCGGCCGGCATGGCCCGTTATGGCCTGCCTATTACGCTTGACGATCTGCGCCAGCATCGCGCGCGCCGCCCGCAACCACTGCGGTTACAGCATCAACATGGAGAGTTATGGAACCTGGCACCGCCGACGCAGGGGCTGGTATCGCTGGCCATCCTCGGCATCACTGACCGGCTGGAGATGGAACAGGCCGACGATGCGCAGACCATCCACCGTATCGTGGAAGCGACAAAACAGGCCTTTAGCCTGCGAGATAAACATATTACCGACCCGCAGCATCTGGACGTGGATATTCAAAGCCTGCTGTCCCCGCAGGCGTTACAACCGCTGGCGGAGAAGATCGACGACCAGCGCGCCGCGCCATGGGGCGCAGGCAAAGGCCCCGGCGATACCGTCTGGATGGGCGTGATGGATAGTAACGGGCTGGCGGTTTCCTTTATCCAGAGTCTCTATCATGAGTTTGGCAGCGGCGTGGTGCTGGCGGACAGCGGTATTGTCTGGCAAAACCGCGGTGCGTCGTTCAGCCTCGACCCGGCGCATTTGCTGGCCCTGGCGCCGGGCAAGCAACCCTTCCATACCCTTAATCCCGCCGCCGCGCGCCTGAACGATGGCCGGGTGATGGTTTATGGCTCAATGGGCGGCGACGGGCAGCCGCAGACGCAGGCGGCGCTTTTCACCCGCTATATCCTGCAGAATGTCCCGCTTCAGGAGAGTATTTCTCGTCCGCGCTGGCTGCTTGGACGCACCTGGGGACAGACCTCGGACTCACTAAAAGTAGAAGGCCGCTTTGCGCCGCAAACCCTCGCCCGGCTCAGGGAACTGGGGCATGAGGTTGAGGTACTGGCCGACTTCAGCGAGGCCATGGGACATGCCGGGGCCATTGTCCGCCATCCTGACGGCCTGTTTGAAGGCGCGTCTGACCCGCGCAGTAACGGCACCGCCGCTGGCTATTAGGGGGAGAAGCATGAAACAAACCGAAAAAGAGTGGCGCGACTGGCTTCGACAGATGGAGCAGATCCTCGCCCTTGAACTGGATGAATCGCGCCGCGCTGAGCTGCTGGCGCAATTTCGCCGCATTGCCGATATGGCTGAACCGCTGATGGCCTATCCGCTCGATCAGCGTCTGGAAATCGCCGGAGTGTATAAAGCATGAAGCTACATCAGATGACCATTGCCGACATTCAGCAGTCGCTGAGTCGCGGTGAATTTAGCGCCAGAGAGCTGGCTCGCCAGACGCTTGATGATATTGCGCAAAGTAACCCACTACTCAATGCCTGGACGACTGTCACCGGGAAACGGATGCTCGACGAAGCGGACGCCATTGATGCCCTACGGCGCACGAATCAGCCGCTGCCTGCGCTGGCAGGCATTCCCTACGCGGTCAAAAATCTGTTTGATGTCGCGGGGGAAACCACACTCGCCGGCGCGCAACTGTTCAGCGATAACCCGCCTGCCCGCGTCGATAGCTGGGCAGTAAGTCAAATCCATACCGCAGGCGGCCTGCTCAGCGGGATGCTGAATATGGACGCCTATGCTTACGGTTTTACTACGGAAAACAGCCACTATGGCGCGACGCGCAATCCGCACGATCTTAACCGCATTGCCGGCGGATCCTCCGGCGGCTCAGCGGCGGCGGTCGCCGCCGGGCTGATTAATTTCTCGCTCGGTAGCGACACCAATGGTTCAATCCGCGTTCCGGCATCCCTGAGCGGGATTTTTGGTCTCAAGCCAACCTTCGGGCGTCTGTCGCGTACCGGCAGCCACCCTTTTGTTCCCAGCCTCGATCATATTGGTCCGTTTGCCCGTACGGTAGAGGATTTAGCCACAGTCTACGATGTTCTTCAGGGGCGAGACGTTAATGACGGTTTTCAGGCCGAACGCGGCGTCACCCCTGCTACGCCGCATCTACGATATGGCCTCCAGGGGCTGCGTTGCGCGGTTTTAGGCGGCTATTTCAGCCGCTGGTGCGATGACGATGCCCGCGCGGCGGTGGCTCGCGTCGCCCGCTATCTCGAAGCCTCTGAAGAGTATCTCTTCCCCGAGGCGGAGCTGGCGCGCGCTTCTGCTTTTATCATTAGCGCTTCTGAAGGCGGAAACCAGTACCTGCCAGCCTTACGGCATGAGCCGGAGCGCTTTGAACCGCACTCGCGCGAACGTCTGCTGGCGGGCGCGATGATCCCTTCCGCCTGGTACCTGCAGGCGCAGCGCTTCCGTCGACACGCCCAGCAGCAAGTCGCGTCGCTATTCACCCATGCCGACGTGCTCATCGCCCCAGCAACACCATGCAGCGCCACGCTTATTGGCGAGCAGACGATGGAGATCAACGGCGAGTCTTTACCGATACGCGCCAGCATGGGCATGCTCACTCAACCAATCTCCTTTATCGGTCTGCCGGTGGTAACCGTCCCGCTACGTACCGCGACGGGGCTGCCTGTCGGCGTGCAGTTAATTGCCGCGCCGTTTAATGAACAGGCTTGTCTGCGCGCCGCCTATGCGCTGGAAGCGATGGGGATGACCGATTCCCGCCCGGTGGAGGTAGCCGCATGATCGCGTCGCAAGAAATCAATATTCCGCAGGTGGTCGCTGAAGTAACGGCGGCCTTTTATCGCTATGAACAGGCACTGGTGAGTAACGATATCGCGGTGCTGGATGCGTTGTTCTGGCACGATACGCGCACGGTTCGCCTCGGCGCCGGAGAGAATCTGTATGGTATTGATGAGATCCGCGGCTTCCGCGCCGCGCGCCCTGCCGCAGGGCTTGCGCGGGAGTTACGCCATACGGTGATCACCACCTATGGGGAGGATTATGCGGTATGCAGTACCGAGTTCAGCCGTGAAGGCAGCGATCGTATCGGCCGTCAGCAGCAAACCTGGGTTCGGTTTGCCTGCGGCTGGCGTATCGTTGCCGCACAGGTTAGTTTGATGGGACATTGATGCCGTTGTCGCCCCCTGCTTGCGCTGCGCTTAGCAGGGCTACAGATCACATGCCGGCGTAGATACTGTTATCGATTTGCAACGGTTTTGGTCTGGGAAAAACATGTGCTTTGTGTTAATTCTGAGCACATTGCGCTCCCGGTTAATTTTTCCGCAATATGTTTTCCGTGGCGCTGGGAGCGCACAGAGGGCGGCCAGTCGCCGCCGCCCTCTGTACTCCCGGGCTCTGGCCGCCAAAATCGCCACTTCGTGGTTCCTTCGACTTATCCCGGCAGGCTTCGGGTCGGGCCGAGGCAGCATCCCTGCAAATCACGGCCCTCAGCCCGCATCCATGCGGGCTGCCCCGGCCTTCCGGGAACGTCTCAGCGATTTTTAGGCCACCAACACCGCAGTTTCAGAAGCCATTTACAAGATAGAGATCTTAAGCTCACAATGGCACGGACCGTAGATACTGTTATCGATTTGCAACTTTTTTAAGAGGTTTTCCCGGACGCGGCGCGTTGCGCCTTCTCCGGGCTACCAAATCGCATTGTGCTGTAGCCCCGGTAAGCGGCAGCGCCACCGGGGATTTTGAGGCTACCAACACCGGCAGTTTCAGCCAGCGCGGTGAAGACATTAGGCAGGTCGCAATGACCGTAGGTCGGGTAAGGCGTTAGCCGCCACCCGACAAATAACGGCGCAATGGGTCTGCCGCTATGGCTGGTACGGATGCACCCGCCGCCAGTGGTCGGCAATCTGCTGGCGGGTACAAATCCACACGCGCTCATGCTGCTGCACGTAATCGAGAAAACGTTGCAGAGCGCGGAAGCGTCCGGGGCGGCCCAGCAACCGGCAGTGCATGCCGATAGACATCATTTTCGGCGACGTTTCACCTTCCGCGTACAGCACATCAAAGCTGTCTTTCAGATAGGTATAAAACTGTTCAGCGGTATTAAACCCCTGAGCGGTGGCAAAGCGCATATCGTTGGCATCGAGCGTGTAAGGCACGATGAGATGCGGTTTACGCCGCCCGTCGGCGCAAGGCACTTCCGTCCAGAACGGCAAATCATCGCCATAATAGTCGCTGTCGTAATCAAATCCGCCATGTTCGACCACCAGTTGCCGGGTGTTAGGGCTATCGCGCCCTGTGTACCAGCCGGTGGGCGGTTTGCCAAACAGGTCGGTCAGCACCTGCACCGCTTTATGCAGATGGTCGCGCTCCTGTTCAATCGCCATATGCTGATAGTGGATCCAACGCCACCCGTGGCTGACCACATCGTAGTTGGCCGCTTTGATCGCCGCGACGATATCCGGATGACGCGCCAGCGCCATTGCCACGCCAAACACCGTCAGCGGTAACCCCCGCTCCTGAAAGGCATGATGGATACGCCAGAAACCCGCGCGGCTGCCATATTCATACAATGAGTCCATCGACATATGGCGATCGGGATAGCTGGCAGCGCCGATGATATCGGAGAGAAACTGTTCAGAACCCGCATCGCCGTGCAGGACGTGATTCTCGGCGCCTTCTTCGTAATTAAGCACAAACTGCACCGCGATACGCGCCTGGTTTGGCCACTGCGCGTGCGGCGGCTTTCCCGCGTAGCCGCGCAAATCGCGCGGATATAATTCTGCTGCTGGTATCATCTCCCACCCCTTCATTTAATCATTAAACACGGCAAATTTACCGCTAAGCGTTTTACGTTCCGGATAAGCTAAATCGCCGTGCTTGCTGGTTGTCAGGCCTAGCGCTACCAGAGATTCCACCATCTTCACCGCCGCGCTGACGCCATCAATAACGGGTACCTGAAGTTCCCGGGTCAGTTGCTGCGCCAGGGTCGCCATGCCGCCGCAGCCCAGCACGATAGCGCCGCAGCCATCCTCCTGTAGGGCCTGAATACAGCGGGCGCGTACTTTTTCCTGCGCCACGCCGCTGCCATCTTCCAGCGCCAGCACCGGTAGATCGATCGCATGCAGACCGGCGCAATGCTCATGGAAACCATACTGATGTAGCAGATGACGAGCGATAATCAGCGTGCGCGGTAAGGTAGTGACCACCGAGAAGCGGGTAGCGACCAGCGTCGCCATATGCATCGCCGCCTCGGCAATACCAATAACCGGTCCCTGGGCCAGTTCACGGGCGGCCAGTAACCCCGGATCGCCAAAACAGGCGATAACATGCCCGGAAACGCCCTGCTGCTGCCCGGCTTTTATTTGCTCCAGCACGCCGACGGCGGCGATGGCTTCGTCAAAATGCCCTTCAATCGACGGCACGCCGTCTGGTGGACAGACCGCGACAATATCGGTTCCTGGCGACGCCGCGGCGCGGGCCGCCTCGGCGATGGTTTGCGTCATACCGGGATCGGTATTGGGATTGATAACTTGTATACAGATGGTGGACATTACCGCTCCTTATAGCCGGCGAACAGCCGGGCGAAATCGGGAACCGACTCCCCCGTGCGGGAAAAACATAAACTGGCAACGATGTGTTCAAAGTGATGGTTGAGCGCCTCGGTCAGCGCGGTTAGCGCTTTTTCGCGGAGCAGGCCGACAAGGCGCTCGTGGTCATCGCAGCGGCACCCCTGCCGCCACGGCGCGCCCCAGGCGGCAATCACCAGCGATGAGCGTTGACTGAGTCGGGTGACCATCTCCGTTAGTACCTGGTTGCCGGAAATGGCCTGTAACTGAATATGAAAATTAGCGGAATGGCGGATAGCGGACGGGCCATCATAGGCCTCATGCGCCAGTTGCTCCTGCTGAATAATGGCTTCCAGCGCCGCCAGATGTGGAGGCTGGCAGCGTTGCAGTACATCCGGCAGATTCGCCACTTCCAGTAGCGCGCGGGTGCGGAATATATCCCGTGCCTCGTCAACCGTCGGACTGGCGACCTGTGCACCACGTTTGGGCGTTAATGTCACCATTTGCACAGCGGCGAGTCGTTGCAGCGCTTTGCGTACCCCCGTTCGGCTGACGCCAAACACCTCCGCCAGCGCCTCTTCCGGCAATTTGCTGCCCGGCAGCAGTTGTTGCTCGACAATCGCGGTCAGCAAGGCTTCGTAGATAGACTCATCCTTGTCATGCAGTCCGGCTGCGGCCTGCAGCGGATTTTCATTGCCCATTGGTCCACTCCACTTTCCATTTCGATATCAAATCGTATACATAAAATAAATATTTTGTATACAAGATTAACTATTCTGGCCTGGATCCTGCAACGCCTTCCGCTATCAACGGCAAAACGTTTGTCTTCAGAGGAGCAGGATCCATGCCAAATACACAAAACACGCATCAGCTCAACGCCGGAGACCCGGCATCAGGCTACAGCCCGCGTCTTTGCAACGAGGATCTGGCGCCGACGCGCGAGCAAAACTGGAACTGGTACAACATTTTTTCTTTCTGGATGTCGGACGTGCATAGCATGGGTGGCTATGTGGTGGCGGCGAGTTTCTTTACGCTGGGGCTGGCGAGCTGGCAGGTACTTATCTGCCTGTTGGCCGGAATTGTTATCGTCCAGCTTTGCGCCAATCTGGTGGCCAAACCCAGCCAGATTGCCGGCGTGCCCTATGCGGTCATCTGCCGTCAGGCGTTCGGCGTATTCGGCGCCAATATTCCGGCGGTGATACGCGGGCTGATTGCTTTCGCCTGGTACGGGATCCAAACCTATCTTGCTGCGAACGCCTTGATGCTGGTGCTGCTGAAGTTCTGGCCCTCGCTGGCGGCAATGACGCAAACGTCATTGCTGGGTCTTTCATCGCTTGGCTGGATCTGTTTCGCCACCATGTGGCTGTTGCAGGCGATGGTGTTCTGGCACGGCATGAACGCGATTAAGCGCTTTATTGATATCGCCGGCCCGGCGGTATATGTGGTGATGCTGGCGCTGGCGGGCTGGATTGTATACAAGACAGGCCTCGATGGTATCTCCTTTACCCTCGCCAGTAAGACGCTGACCGCCGGTGAGCAAAGCTGGCAGATGATCACCGCCACCGCGCTGGTGGTCTCCTACTTCTCCGGTCCGCTGCTTAATTTTGGCGATTTCTCCCGTTACGCCAGAAGCATGGGCGAAATTCGCCGCGGCAACCGCTGGGGGCTGCCGTTTAACTTCCTGCTGTTCTCGGTGGTGACCGTAGTAATCGTCTCCGGGACGCAATCTTTATTTGGCCGGATGATCACCGACCCGATTGAAACGGTGAGCCATGTGGGTAACGATCTGGCGGTGGCCATCGGCCTGCTGACCATGATCACCGCCACTATCGGCATCAATATTGTCGCCAACTTCGTCTCGCCGGCATTTGATTTTTCCAACTGCGCGCCGCAAAAAATCAGCTTCCGCACCGGCGGGATGATTGCCGCCGTCGGCTCGATACTGCTCACCCCGTGGAATCTGTTTAACTCCCCAGAACTTATCCACTACACCCTGGATGTATTGGGAGCGTTTATCGGGCCGTTGTTTGGCATTCTGCTGGTTGATTTCTATTTGATTAAACGCGGACAGGTATCGATCGACGATCTTTTCGATGATACCCCGAAAGGCAAATACTGGTACCGCAACGGCTTTAACCCGAAGGCCATCGCCGCGCTGCTGCCCTCGGTGGCGGTCGGCCTGATTATCAGCTTTATTCCCGCTCTGCATGAGGTGGCCAATTTTAGCTGGTTCATCGGCGTACTGCTAAGCAGCAGCCTGTATCGCTGGATTGCCCGCGACGAGCGGCAGGCTGCTTCCTCCGCCCGCTTCACCCCCGGCGCGTTGGCGCAGAAAGAATAATCCCGCCCGGCCGCGGTGCTTTCCGCGGCCTCCTGGCATTAAATTTGCAAATATTTGCGCAATAGTTATCACCCTACTTATATAAGGCGGCAACATGCTGGAATACCACACCGCGCTACGCGGTGCGTTTTTTGATATTAGCCAACCCGCCGCCAGCGCTGACGATATCGCACGCTACGCGCGATATATTGATGATGGCGTGCTGTTTATTTACGCCGGGAAGATTCAGGCGCTACTGCCATGGCAGGAAGGCGAAGCATTACTCGATCCACATAAAGGGTATCGCGATCTGCGCGGTAAACTGCTGCTGCCGGGGTTTGTCGACGCCCATATTCATTATCCTCAAACCGAAATGATCGGCGCCTTTGGCGAACAGCTGCTGGAATGGCTGACCACTTATACCTTTCCGGTGGAAAGCCAGTTTGCCGATGAACGGTACGCGGCAGATATCGCCCGTTTTTTTGTCAACCAGTTGCTCAGCCATGGCACCACCACCGCGCTGGTGTTTTGTACGCTTCATCCGGCGTCCGTGGAGGCTCTGTTTACCGAGGCATTACGTCTGAACATGCGCCTGCTGGCCGGTAAGGTGATGATGGATCGCCATACGCCGGAGTATTTAACCGAAACCGCCGAACAAAGCTATTGCCAGACCCGCGAACTGATCCAGCGCTGGCACCGGCGCGGCCGTCTGGGCTACGCTATTACGCCGCGTTTCGCTCCCACTTCCACACCGGAGCTGCTACAAGCAGTTCAGCGGCTGCGGGAGGAGTTTCCTGATACCTGGTTGCATACCCATCTGAGTGAAAACCTTAATGAAATCGCGTGGGTAAAGCAGTTATGGCCGGAGCATGAGCACTATCTTGATGTTTATCATCACTATCAATTGACCGGTGCGCGCAGCGTCTTCGCCCACGGGATCCATCTGGCGGAGAAAGAGTGGCGGTGTTTGCATGAGACCGGTTCGGCAATCGCCTTTTGCCCGACGTCAAACCTGTTTCTAGGTAGCGGGCTATTTCGCCTGCCCGCCAGCTGGCAACATCAAGTCCGGATTGGCATCGGCAGCGATGTTGGCGCCGGAACCACCTTCAGCCTACTGCGCACCCTCGGCGAGGCCTATAAAGTGGCGCAGCTACAGAGCTATCGCCTGCGCGCTAGCGAAGCGTTTTATCATGCGACGTTGGGCGGCGCGCATGCGTTACGCCTGGATGACAAAATTGGTAATTTCCAGTCGGGAAAAGAGGCCGATTTGGTGGTTATCGACCCGGCGGTAACGCCGCTACAAAAGCTGCGCGGCGCACGCTGTCATGATGTCTATGAGCAGCTGTTCGTATTGATGACCTTAGGCGATGAACGGAACATTAGTGAAACCTGGGTCAATGGCCAACAGGTATGGTGTAACGAAGGCTGAACCGCTGCCCGGCGCTTCATTCTGGCCGGGCGGCGGACTCAACTTAACTTCCGCGATAGGTCGACCAGCCGCCGGGGGCAATTAAAAATGGCAGATGAAAATGGTCTTTGTCATCAATGGTAATCATAAAATCGATCTGCGCCTGCCGGTACAGGGTCTGGCGGCCATCGCGCGCAAACCACGATTGCAGTTCGGCCACCAGCTGATAGTTGCCGGGACGCAGTTGTCCCGTCGCCAGCTCGCCCAGGCGGCCATGGCTGTCTGTCACGCCTGATGCCAGGCTGCGCCCTTCGCAGAACAGGGTGACCGCCACGCCTTGTGCAGGCTTGCCGGTAGAAATATCAAGAATATGGGTGCTCAGGGTGATCATTCGCTAATAACTCCCGCCAGTCTGAGTAAGGTGATTTCACGTAATTGTTCCAGCGCCGCTTCAATTTCCTGCGCGTCATTATGGGTCAGCCGTTGGGTCAGCGCCTGCAGGATTTCGGCGGCGCTGCGCCCTTTGGCGCGGATTAGAAACACGCGGTCAAAGCGGGCTTCGTAACGGGCGTTCCCTTCTTTCAGCGCCCGGGCGATAGCGGCATCGTCGGCATTAACCTCCGCCTGCTCCTGGCGAGACAGCGCGGCATGCGCTTCCCCGCCCGTCGGCTTTTCCCCGATCCGCGGGTGGGCGCAGAGCGCCCGCGCCAGTTCTGCCTCTCCCCAGTGCTGCATCAGTTGTTGTGCGCGATCCGTTAAGGCCGTCAGTGTGGCATAGGGTCGCTCCAGCGCCAGCGCTTCGCGCCAGGCGGGGAGCGCCACGCAGGGTTCAAGCTGGCGAATGGCTTCCGCCTGCGGCAGCTGATTAAAGTGGTTGAGTGTTATCATCATTGCTCCTTGCCGCAGCCGTCATGGCGGCTTTCTCTTGCGGAATAATCAGATTCAGTACAATCGCCACCAGCCCACCGCTGGTGGCCGCAGATCCAAACAGGTTGCCGATGATAGGCGGGAAATGGGCAAGGAAAGCGGGAACCGCCTCAATGCCGAGGCCAAAACCAAATGCCAGGCCAACAATCAGCATATCGCGGCGGGTTAGCGGGTTCTGGGTGATAATGCGGATCCCGGCCGCCACGACACAGCCAAACATGACCATCGTCGCGCCGCCTAACACCGGCGTGGGGATCTGGCGCAGGATCTCGCCAAAGGGAGGAAACAGCCCAAGCAGAATCAGCAATACGCCAATATAACGCCCGACATAGCGGCTGGCGACTCCGGTCATCTGGATGACGCCGTTATTCTGCGCGAAGGTGGTATTGGGAAACGCGCAGATCGCCGCGGCGATCAGGCAGCTAATGCCATCCGCGAGGATCCCGCCTTTCAGGCGTGAGCGAAACGCGCCGTCATCAATGGACTGTTTTGAGATCAGGCAGTTGGCGGTTAAATCGCCGACGGCTTCAAGAATGCAAACCAGCGATACCAGCGCGACCGGTAAAAATATGGCGCTATTAAACTGAAAGCCAAAAGGAAATATCGCCGGCAGACGAAACCAGCTATCGCCGATCGGCGCCAGATGAAATTTTCCGCTTAGCGCGGCGGCGATACAGCCCACCGCCATGCCGATGACCACCGACGATAAACGCAGCCAGCGGTTTTTCGCGCAGCTAAGCACCACGATAATCCCTAACGTTATGCCGCCCAATGCGATATTGCCCGGGCTGGCGAAATCCATCGCATGCTCGCCGCCGCTCCAGTTAATAATACTGACCTTTATCAGGCTAATGCCGATCAGCGCAATGACGCTGCCGGTAATAATCGGGGTAAAAAGTTTTTTCAGCGGTTCGATAAAGCGGCTGACGACGACCGGTACCAGCGCGGCAACAACGTTAACACCGAACAGCATGGCCATAATGTCCTGCGGGCCGCCACCCTGTGCTTTTACCCACATGCCGCCGGCAATCGCTACGCCGAGAAAAGCGAAGCTGGTGCCCTGCATACAGATCATGCCCGCACCGATCCCCCAGACGCGGTTAGCCTGAAGAAAGGTGCCAATCCCGGAAGCCATTAGCGACATACTAATTAAATATGGCAGCCATTCGCCAAGTCCCAGCGCGGCGCCAATAATCAGCGGCGGCGTAATAATGCCGACCAGCCCTGCCAGCACGTGCTGTAAGGCGCTAAAAAAAGCCGGTAGCGGCGGGATGCGCTGCTCCAGGCCATAAAGCAGGTTGCTGTTCTTTTCATCAGACATGGGGTCACCGTCTCGTCGTGGATAAGCGTTGACGATGTAGTGCACAAAGCAGGCCACATTGCTTATTCCCTCTATCTTTATCCACGTAAAAATCGTTTTATCTTTTATTTATCAGTGGAATAGCTTCATTAAAGAGCGGGTGTTCTGTAACGATCGTTGGCGCGGGGCGCTGAAACTTTTGATTCCTTAATTCACTAAAAGAAATCTTTGATTCATAAAAAGGCAACATAATCGCAACTTTGCCCTTCTTTGGTGCACCTCTCCGCCATCACCCGTCCGTTTACCGCTGATTTCGCAGGTTCTGGTACCTGGTACGCAAATTGCTGAACCCCTTAAATAACACACCTAAGGGGAAGACAATGAAAGCAATCGTGATTGGCGCGGGAATCGGCGGGTTGAGCGCCGCGGTGGCGCTCCGTAACGCAGGCATCGCATGCGAAGTGTTCGAAGCGGTAAAAGAGATTAAGCCGGTTGGCGCCGCGATCTCTATCTGGCCCAACGGCGTCAAGTGTATGAACCGCCTGGGGATGGGCGAGATCATCGACGCTTATGGCGGCCCGATGCATTATCTGGCGTATAAGGAGTATCAACGCGGGGAAACACTCACCCGCTTCAGCCTCGCGCCGCTGGTAGAACGTACGCAGGGCCGCCCTTCGCCAGTGTCGCGAACGGAACTGCAGCGCGAGATGCTTGATTTCTGGGGGCGTGAGCAGGTGCAGTTCGGCAAGCGGGTCACCCGCGTGGAAGAACATACCGACGGCGTCACCGTCTGGTTTACCGATGGTAGCGAGGCGCACGGCGATATGGTCATCGCCGCCGACGGCAGCCATTCGGCGCTGCGGCCATATGTGCTCGGCTATACGCCGGAACGCCGCTATGCCGGTTACGTTAACTGGAATGGTCTGGTCGATATTGATGAGTCCATTGCTCCCGCCGATCAGTGGACGACGTATGTCGGCGAAGGGAAACGCGTGTCGCTGATGCCGGTGGCGGGCGGACGTTTCTACTTCTTCTTCGATGTGCCGTTGCCGGCCGGATTAGCGGAAGATCGCCTCACCCTGCGCGACGATTTAACCCGCTACTTCGCCGGCTGGGCGCCGCCGGTGCAAAAGCTTATCGCCGTACTCGACCCGCAGACCACCAATCGGATAGAAATTCACGATATTGAACCTTTTGATAAGCTGGTGCGTGGCAAGGTGGCGCTACTGGGCGATGCCGGGCACAGCACCACGCCGGATATCGGCCAGGGCGGCTGCGCGGCGATGGAGGACGCGGTCGTGCTGGGTAATGTACTGCGCGACAATAGCGATATTGTCACCGCGCTGCGCCAGTACGAAGCATTGCGTTGTGAACGGGTGCGTGACCTGGTGCTCAAAGCGCGTAAACGCTGTGATATCACCCACGGTAAGGATATGGCGTTAACCAAAGCCTGGTACCAGGAACTGAAAACGGAAACCGGCGAGCGTATTATCAACGGCTTGTGCGAAACCATTCAGGGCGGGCCATTAGGCTGACAGTGAGCAGCGCTACGCATCTCCTCCATCACCAGCGTTAGTTTTTGAATCGCCATTTGCGCCGGACGAGATAGCTGGCGCGATGGCGCGGTGCATAGCGCCAGAGTCAAAGGCCGCAGCAGCTTATTACGTAGCGGCACAAACGCCAGCGAACCGTTGTTTACCTCGTCCTGCACATCCAGCAGGCTCAGGACCGTCACCCCGCCGCCTTTAAGCACCAGCGATTTAATCAGACGAATATCATTGCAGCTAACGGTGTTGGGCGGCGAAAAATCATAATGGTGATAGAGCATTGCCACCCGGTCATGCACTATTAACGGCGCGCCGGGAATAATATGCCGTTCATCGCTAAGTTCCCCCAGCGAGATCGCGGGCGCGGCGGCAAAAGGATGGTGCGGATGCAGTACTACTCCGACTTCCATTTCAATAAACGCCAGTACGTTGAGACCCGCCTGACCTTCAGGATCGAGGATCAGACCAAAATCGACATCGGACTGACGTACTCTGTCGCTGATGCTCTGGCTATCAGCGACCTGCAACATCAGTTCCAGCCACTCGTACTGGTTGATAATCTCTGCCAGCGCCGCGGCAAAACTCCCTTCGGCCAGCGCCTGCACCATACCGACATTCACCGTTCCGCGTTTTAGCCCCTGCAGTTCATCAAATTTCTGTTGGGTCACGCGAAACTCTTTTTGCCAGCGCAGCAGATTGTCATACAACAGCTCGCCTGCGGTGGTCATCCGCAAACCTTCCGGCAGCCGTTCAAACAGCGGCGTGCCGAAGGACGCTTCAGCCTGCAGTATCTGGCGGTTAATCGCCGAAGCTGAAATATGCAGTTTTTCCGCCGCCCGGCGCAGGCTGCCGCTGCGGGCCACTTCCATAAAATAGCGAGCAAATCGTGAGAAAGGACTCATCGGTTACCTGTACTGATTTTTGCAACGGATAGCTGAATTAATGCTGATGGATGTCAACACCCTACTATGGCAACAATTAACTCACAACAATTAAACAATCAACTTAGCCATCAGGAAGCAAGACGATGAACAGACAACCGCTCGCGCCCCCCGCGCATTGCACCTTTGAACCCCAGGACTGGCTGCGGCTGGCAAAATGCTGGCATCCGGTGGCGCGCAGCGCTGATATCGGCCCGCAACCGGTGAAAGCCACCCTGCTGGATGAAAAACTGGTTATCTATCGCCTGCACGAACGAGTCGTGGTCGCCCGCGATGTCTGTCCCCACCGCGGGGTACCATTGACGTTAGGTTTTCATGACGCAGAAGGTATCATTTGCCCTTATCACGGCCTGCGCTTTGGGGAAGATGGCCGCTGTAACCGAATCCCCTCCAGCCCAAATCAGCCGATACCGGCGAAATTAAACCTGACCTGCTACGCGGCGGAAGAACGCTATGGTCTGGTATGGGTATGTCTCGATTATGATGCTGACAATCCCCCGCGGTTACCGACCATGCCACACTGGGCAGACGACGGATTCCAGCAACTGACCTGCCCGGCGTTTGAGGTCAATGGCTTTGCAGGCCGTCAGGTGGAAGGGTTTCTTGATGTGGCGCATTTTGCGTGGATCCATACCGACACCTTCGCCGATGCGGAGAATCAACAGGTTCCTGACTACCTGCCTGAGGAAACGGAAAACGGGTTTGTCGTCGACTACTGGAGTACGGTCGGCAATTATTCGGCAAGCGCCGGCTACCGCGCTCCGGAGGGATTTCAATGGCTGCGTCGCTTTGAGATGCATTTGCCCTTTACCGCCACCCTGACGATTCATTTTCCCGGCGAGGCCCGGCTGGTTATTATGAATGCCGCCTCGCCCGTCTCATCACGGGTCACGCGAATGTTTGCCCCTATCGCCCGCAATTTCGACCTGCATGTGCCGGTGGAGGAAATCTACGCTTTCAACCTTCGCGTGTTCGAAGAAGACCGGCTGATGGTCGAGAGCCAGCGCCCGGAGACGCTACCTCTGGATCTTACCCTGGAAGCACATATTCCAGCCGACCGTAGCTCAATTGCCTACCGTCGCGGCTTGAAGCGGCTGGGTTTCGGTGAGTTTTTCCTGGTCTGAGCAAGGAGTTATACGATGAGTAATCTGATTGAGGTGGTTGTCGATGGTCTCTGGCGTGAAGGCGAACATAATCTGGCGGTCACGTTGGTGACGACTGACGGCGCCCCATTACCCGCATGGCAGCCCGGCGCCCATATCGATCTGCATCTGGCGAACGGCGTGACCCGTCAGTACTCACTCACCGGGAGCCACCGCAGGCTGGAACGTTATCTGATTTGCGTGGCGCGATCGGCAGAGTCGCGCGGCGGTTCGCGCTACATCCATGAGACGCTGCGACCGGGTCAGAGGCTGATGATATCACCGCCGAGAAATCAGTTTGCCCTGCAGACGGCGCGACATGTCACCCTGCTGGCCGCCGGGATTGGCATTACGCCGCTGTATAGCATGGCGCGGGCGTTAGCGGCGCAAGGAAAGCCATTTACCTTGCAGTATTACCTCAACCGCCTTGAAAACGGCGCCCTGGTAGCCGCGATTACCCGCAAGCTGGCACCTGAAAACGTGAGGATTTATAGCTCAGCTAAAGGCGAGAGCCCGCGAGAAAATTTGCCTGGAAGGTTGAGCGTTCCTCATCGTGAAGATCGGCTTTACGTGTGTGGGCCGGCGGGATTTATGGCCGCCGCGCGCCAGGCGGCGGCGATACAAGGCTGGCATGCTGAGCAGATCCATGAGGAGGCGTTTCAGGCGTCAATGCCCGCCAACGACGTTCGGCAGGAAGAGTCGTTTACGGTGACGCTCGCCTCTTCTGGCCAGTGCTGGCCTGTCGCCGCCAATCAAACCATCGCGCAGGTATTGCAGGAAAATGGTGTGGCAGTGCCGCTCTCCTGTGAGATGGGGATTTGCGGCGCCTGTCTGACCAGGGTGGTTGAGGGAGAGGTGGATCATCGTGATACGGTGCAGTCAGCAGCAGAAAAATGCGCCATCGTGCAGCATGTCGCGCTGTGCTGCTCCCGCAGCCGCAGCACGAATCTGCTTATTGATTTATAAAATAAGGCCAGGCTAAAACTGGCCTGTTGCCGCCCTTTTCTAACGTGAAGCGCGGCGCAGCGTCTGGCGCTGAATATTAAGCTGTTTTCGCCAGACCCTGTTATGTAGATAAAGGGCGTTTGCACGGTAAAAAGTCTGGCTATTAATGCATCGGATACCGCCTAAAATGAATACTAGCCCCAGCACGGCGCTAATGAGAAATCCTGGTTTTAGTCCGGCGCCGAATAATGCCCCCAGGCAAACAGAAAGAAAATAAACAATCGCAACCAGACCGCTAAAAGCCATCAAAGCCAGTGATAATTTAAGCGCCAGAAAATTGCCTCTGGCAACGAAGTACATCGTCAGAACCATTATCAGACTATAAATTAGCGATACAGGCACAATCGCCGCCATCACGGCATACTGCGGCAGCCCAAATAGCTCGAACACCGCCAACCAGAGATAAGGTTGAGCCAGGGCAAAAGCGAACATGCTCAGAATCATAGCCCCTACCAGCGGTATTCCTGACATATGCCAGCCGACCGGAATACCCATCCGGTCTTTTAATCTGTCTTTAAGCTTTTCAAGCTGCTGCGGATCGTTGGTTTTTATTCTGTCCCTGACGGCCGCACTGAGCAGCAAACTGTATTTAATGAACTTCAGCATCCTCTGAACATCCTGTTGCCGAGATGGATATACGCGCCAATTATGGCCCTTCCGTCGACGGCGGTGTCGTCGTCCGTGAACTGTTTTCCTGCGATAAGCGCCAGAAATCATGCCCGGCGGGATACTGGTAAAGACGCAGTGAAAACTGCCCGGCCACGGCGGTAATGTATTCAAAAATAGCGGACTGAGTGTTCTCGTAATCCATCCATAACGTCGAGGAGGTAAAGCAGTAGATTTCCAGCGGCAGCCCGGACGGCGACGGTTTTAACGTTCGCGCCACGATGTACATATCTTTAACGATATCTGGCCGTTCGGCGAGATAGCTCATCAGGTAATGGCGAAACAGCGTCAGGTTAGTCAACCCGTTATCAATAAACCAGCGATCCGCGACGCCGCCCGGATCCCGGCCATCCAGTAATTTACTGAGCGGCTCACTCACCCCGCGGATTGCCAGCATCGGGGTTAACATCTCCTGATTCAGGAAGGTCACCGAGTGCTGATCGATATTAATACTACGCATGATCCGCCGTGCGCCGGACGAGAACATCGCCTGCCAGTTGGTATACGTTTCTGTAAGGAAATTCTTGGTCGGAATACGCGAAATGGTGTTGTCCCAGTTACGGATAGTAATGGTATGCAGCGCGATATCCGTCACTTCCCCGCTCAGGTTCTTGTCGGGCATTTCGATCCAGTCGCCCAGTTGCAGGACATCGTTGGACGATAGCTGGACGTTGGCCACCAGCGACAGCAAGGTATGTTGAAACACTAACATCAGCACCGCCGCGACGGCGCCGAGGCTGGAAATGATAATCACCGGTGATTTATTCGACATCACGGCGAGGATCATAATTGCGGCCAGAATGTGAACTAAGATTTTGCCTATCTGGATATAGCCTTTGATGGAGTGGTTTTTGCGCTTGGTCTTACGCAGATAAGAGCTATTGACGATATCCAGCATTTCGTTGAAGAAGATCGACAGAAAAATAAAAAACAAAATTCCGCAGATGGTATTAATCGCCGTTACCAGCGATGCCGGCATATTGGGCATAAACTGCAGAACGTAGTAGACGATAATAACCGGAATGAAGTTTGACAGTTTCTCGGAGATACGGCGGTCTTTTTCCAGCGGTACGTCCTGCTTATGGCTGGCGAAGAACACCTTGCGTATCACTTTAATCAGCAAAAACTTGCACAAAAGATGGGCAAAGATGCCGGAGACGACCAGCAGAATAAGGTTAAAGCCGATCGCCAGAGCCGGATTACTTTCAATAAACGTCAACAGATGATTCAAATACGCCATGCGTTATCGCCTGAATTAATATGCCCTTTTGTATTAGCCCTTCACTCTCGGCTATTAATACAAAAATTTAACCAATGTGCATCATGACATGTCAAAGCCGGATAAGTCCACGCTTTGCGCGGGGGATCACATTCATTGTATAAATATGTTCATTTGCATTAATGATGCTCTGCGCCCACTATTAAGGGGCCCGAAATGAGGACATATCAACTCCAGGAGGAAACATGTTCAAAGCACTTGCCGCCATCGTCGCACTCACCGCATCCGCCAGCGTTATGGCGCAAAGTGATGTCACGCTGACTTCACTTGCTAAAGATAATGCGACCAAAGCGTCGTTCAGCCAGATGGTGAAAGGCCATAAACTCCCGGCCTGGGTTAACAGCGGCGGTACCGGTTCTCCGGCACAGACCGTGAAACTGGGCTCTGAGTCCTGGCAGGTATTAAGCGCCTGTAAACCACACGATTGCGGAAGCGAACGTATCGCCGTGATCTGGTCGGAAAAATCCAAACAGATGTCGGGCGTTTTCTCGGTGGTTAATGAGAAGACATCGCAGGAAAAACTGACCTGGCTTAACGTCAGCGATGCGCTGTCGATTGATGGCAAAACCGTGCTGTTTGCCGCGCTGAGCGGCAGCCTTGAAAACCATCCTGACGCGTTTAACTACCCGCAATAAACAAAACCCCTGGCTATCCGTTGATAGTCAGGGGTTGCTCACCGTCTTCGCCGCTCTCTATCTGCGCTTCTGACGTAGTTTGCCCGCGAGAAGAGCCAACCGCTGGCTACGACAATAAATCGCGAACAGCACGAATCCCTGGCGGTTAAATATTAGCCGGCAACACAGTAATGCCAGCGCGGCGAACGCCAGCGGCCAGAGACTTTCACCTGCGCTAACCATCGCTCGCAATGCTTGCACCACCGTTGACGCTGAGAGGATAAGAAATAGCGCCAGAAATCCCTTCAGCCCGAGGGTATAACCGCGAGCCAGCAACACGCCGCTGGTTAACAGAAAAAATATTATCACCAGCGCCGGTACAAAAAAACTCGCTACCCGTATCGGTGCCGAGAATGGCGGGAGCGTCTGCAAAAATGGTAGCAAGTTGAATGCAAAAGCCACTAAGAACAGTGGGAATAGCGCGGCGACCGGAAATGGGTTTTGCCGGGGAAGTTCGCCTGGTGGACGCGAAAAGTAGCGTTCAAGTCCTGGAGTGGAGTGATTCAGCAAGCTGGCGTCCCGGCGCGCAATAGCGCGGTCTAACTCCCGACCATGCTGCAGGAGATCGTAGAAGACGGGCCCCACTATCGGAGAAACTATCGACATCAGATGAGGGCCTGGGCGCGAATTATCGCTGCCAAAATAGTGCTGAATGTTTGCGGGCCGCTGAGACGCTCCACCACCTGACCATCGCGGAAAACAAGCGTATTGGGTAACCCCCAGACGCTATATTTCGCCGCCAGCACCGGAGCCTGAACAACATTTACTGTACCGACTAAAACATCAGACGGTAGCCGGTCGGCCGCCTGGAGAAAAAGACTTTCGCTGTTTTGACAAGGGCCGCACCACGGCGCATGAAAACGCACAACAGCCACGCCGTTATAGCGTTCAACTTGCGAGAAATTGTCTTCATTCCACTGAATGACGCTCGGATTCATCTTGACCCTTATAACTCTGCACAAAAAATGATTCAGTTGAGCGATTGTAATCGTTTTCTCGCATAGCCGACAGCTTACGGCGCCAGCATCAATACCTTGAACTGGCTGGGTACGATGCGCATACCGACCGCGTTTGTCGAATTTTGCAGGCTAACGCTGGTTAGACGCGTCGCCGGCGTGCCTTTCAGCAGCACGGTAAATGCGCCGGTCAGATGACGCGATGGTCCCATCACCGTACCTGACGCTACCCCGGTCGCCACGCCGGGGTTATCGCCGTTGGTGAGCGGCGTCACCGTCGCCATATTGTGCGCGGGCATGCCCATAAACAGAATATTGAGCGCGTTAGGGATCGCCGTCGGCCCCAGCGCGATATCCGGATAGGGAATCGGCGTTGGCGCCGGCATCGGCGTCAGACAGACGTCGGGAAAGGCTAAATCGACACCGAAAAGCTGGCAGTTGGCAAACATGATTAGCTCCTTAGCCCATATGAATCTGTTCTGAATCGACTTTGGTGATCGCTTTTGAGGTGATGACCGTATTGTGCGCATGCAGCCGGGCGTAATCTTCCGCTTTCATATCCAACTGCCCGGCGCGTACCTGCTCGGTCTGCCGGGTGGTGCGCAGCAGATTGTGGCTAATTTGCGTCACCGTTTGCCAGACCGATTCGGCGCGCTTGCCGACAATACGTGACAGCGTCACCCATGCCGAGAGCTTATCGCCGCTGTAGTTCATCTCGCTGATATGGCAGTCCCCCTGCGCGGCATTGACGCACAGCCGCTGACCGCTGAGGCTGAGTTCCCCCTGACTTCGAATATGCAGGTCACCCGGTACGCTGAGCTCCGCCTGCCGGCTTTCATCACGCTCCAGCACCGCTAACAGCCAGATCTGGTTGTCCACGCTGCTGATGAGTACGCGATCCCCAGCCTGCGGCGCGATCAGACAGCTGACCGCTCGCCGACAGTGCCAGCCGCGCCCTTCGCTCTCGACGGTCACGCTACCGTCGGCAAAGCAATGGGTCACCGTGCCGGAAGCCTGCGCCGGCGGCATCACCGCCTGGGCCAGTTTGTGATTAATAGTTGTCATCTGTTGTCTCCTTAACAACGGCTGTGGCGCTGGGCGCTCCACGCCTCAGCGGCTAATAACTCTTCATCGTATTCCAGGATCCCCTGGCGGCCGGTAAACAGCGCTTCGTCCTGGCGGGCGCGATGCAGCCGGGTGCGGGAAAAGGTCGCGCCGCGCAGATCCGCCTGGCGCAGATCGGCGGCGGAAAAATCACTCCACGTCAGATCGCAGAGCGCGAATCGCGCTCCGGCGGCCTGAACCCGCTGTAAAACGCTCTGGAACAACCTGCTCTGGCTAAAGTCGGCCTGCTCCAGTATCGCGCCGACAAATATTGCCTGGTCGAACAGGCTGCCGCGACACTGGGCGCCGCGCAGATCGGCCTCCATAAACAGCGCCTGGCTGGCATTCACCTGATTGAGCTCTGCTTCACGCAATGACGCGCCTTTGAAATTGCACTGGGTTAACTGGGCGGCGTTAAACTTCGCGCCGTCCAGCGGACAATCGGTGAACTGGCAGCCGGTAAAGCCCTGCCTTGAATAGTCTTTGCCGCGCTGATCGCACTGGAAAAACACCAGCCGGTCGCACTGCATTCCGTCCAGCGCGGTGTCCCGCAAATCAATATGGTAAAAGGTGGTCAACAGACCGCGGCTTTGCGCAAAGCTGGCGTGAGTCAGGTCAGCCTCATAAAACACGCTGCGTTCCAGCGTTGAACCGCGAAAACGGCTCCTGCTCATCTGGCAACGCATAAACTGGCTGCTTTGCAGCGTCGTCGCCGAGAAATCGCTCTCTTGCAGGTCGCACTGATTAAACACGCAACTATCAAGCGTGGTTTCAGCGGCCTGAAGATGGGTCATTTCACACTGATTGAAGGTCGTCTGATTAAGTTGGGCGCCTTGCAGCTGCAGGTTCTGCAGCTGGCATTCGGTAAACAGGGCTTCATGCAGATTGGCATTTTGCAGATTAGCGCCGCGTAGCGACACCTCCTGAAACAGTCCGCCGGAGAGATCGCAGCCCTGCAGGTTGATACCATCCAACGATATTTCATTGAGTGGCTCGCCGTTTTTGATGCGCTGAACGAGCTCCTCCGGGCTCAGTATCGTCATATCACTTCTCCATCGCGCTTCGGCAGAGTTTTAATGCGTTTGGTCCATGCGCCGTCCAGCCGCGTGGTTTTACTGGTAAAGGATTGTGAAAGATCGGCGCGGAACAGATTGGCGCCTTCGAAATTGGCTCCGGCAAGCTGGCTTTTTTGCAGCAGCGCGCCCATCAGGTTGGCGTCGGTAAAATCGGCTTCGCGAAAATCGGTGCGAACAAACAGACTGCCGACCAGATTCGCGCGTATAAAGCTGGCATCGCGACAATCGGCCTCACTCAGATCGCTGTTTTCGATTTTTGCCAGCGCAAAGCGCGCGCCCTGTAATGGCGTCTGGCGCAAATTGCTCTGCTGCAGCGTCGCGTGGCTGAAGTCGGCGCCGATAAGTGAGCATTCCGAAACCGCAGCGCTGGCTAGCCATGTTGCAGCGCTAAAATCAGCGCGCTCCGCGATGGTCTGCACCAGCGAACAGCTTTCCAGCGTCGCCTCGTGGAAAATGGCATGCTCCAGTTCAGATTGTAAAAACGAGCATTTGTGCAGCCGTGCGTGGCTGAAATCAGGTTGTGCCAGCGTCAGTTCCATAAAGACGCAGCCATCCAGCTCGGCGCGCTGAAAACGGCAGTCAATCAGGCTGATTTCCCGAAGGATCAGCGTTTTTAGCGTCGCGTTATCGAAAATGCATTGCGCAAACAGCGCGTTCTGTAACTGACTATCTTCAAAGCGAGCGCCGGTGAAGTCGCTTTGATGGCACTCCGCCAGTACCAGGCTGGCGCCGCTAAAATCACAGTTACGCAGCGACGAATGCTGTAGCTCCGTTCTGGCCAGCACTGCCCCCTGAAAAGAGGCGTTATCCAGCTGACAGTGGCTGAGGTCCGCGCATTCCAGTAACGCCTTTTCAAAATTGGCGCCGCGAAAATCCATGCCGGAAAAATCAACGCCGGTCAGATCCATCCCGCTAAAATTGCCGCCCTGCGCCATGGTACGCTCGGCGCGTTGGCGCAGGATCATCGCCAGATCGCCCTTCAGCCGGACCGCCGGCGGCTGATGCTGCACCGCGGCCAGGTACATCTGATGTAGCGCCTCGCGCGTTTGCGCGCGCTTTTTCTCACTCAGTTCCTGCTGGTGCTGATGAAGCATCTCCTGCATCCGGTGCATGGATTCGGGGCCGCGCGGTTGGTTTTCATCGTTATTCAACTGCGGATATTGCGCCTCCATCTCACGCTTGCGCTGTTGTGCATCATTCTCCATTTCCTGCGCCTGACGCTCCATGTCGGCGATAAACTCCGGCAGGTCTTCAAGCTTAGGCAACGTGGGCTCGTCGATATCCGCCAACAGGCTATCGATATCACCGCCGCTGGCTTCGATGGCGGCGCGGTGCTGTTCACGCAGCAGATGAGCGCGGTTTTTCATATTCTCCTGCTGCGGACTCGGCGACTGTTCAATTTCATTGTCGATCCACGGGCCGATGGTCTCTTCCGGTATGAGATCCTTTTCGCGAAAGGAGAAGAGCGCGCCCTTCTCTTTATCCATTCGCTGGGCCAGTACCTTGCGATAGTGATTAAGCGAACGGGCGGCACCCTCTTTTTCCAGCGCCGGGATCAGCTGCAGGACGTCGGCGGCATCGTCTTCATTGATACGAATGTGCCCCTGCCAGATAAGCATCATCTGTTCCCGATGGGGAAAGAACCATACCGTGGTGGCGCGTAAGGCAATTTCTTCGAATAGCGTTTCATCCGCGCGCTGGCGATGTATAAAACAGCGAGCCTGCCACGGCGGCAACTGGCCCTCCTGCATTGATTTCTCAGGATGCATATTCCAGATCCGCCATTTCGCCCCTGGCGGCAAGGTATCCCGATCCTCCCACCATTGATCCGAACTGGCGGCGTTAAAGACTTTCCAGTCAATATCGCGGGCAAAACCGGGAAACTCCTGTTGTAGCCAACTGGCATCATATTTTTTGCCCATTCGGCTAAAGCGCCGCGGCCACTGAATATCCAACGGGCCAAAACTTGCCGGCTGCGGTTTCTGCTGCGGCGAGCTTACTCTTCCCTCCAGTGGTTCAATATTCGGCAGAGGATGATGCTCGCGCCCCTGCTGTTTTACCGGCGCGACACCAAGACCGTGCGGGTTGTCGGCATAATCACCGCCGCCAAAGGCGCGGCTCCAGTCGAGGCGCATTTCGCTGAACGGCTGCGGTCGGGTCATACGTTGCCCCGTCCACTCGCGATCGCCGAACACCACCAACGACTTACTCAGTTTGTCGATATCGATGCGCGCCACGCAGGCGCTTTTTTCCTGCTGATGATGGGTATAGGCAAAACCGGTGGCAAGAAATTCGGCGCGGACTTTAGGGATGGCCATATCCACCACGCCGCCGCTGGTTTGTAGTTCGTCGGCGGCAAGCTGCCACAGTTCCATTTCAGGGCGCAGTTGCGGGTTTGGCCCCATATCCGCCAACGCCAGCACCGAAACGCCAAGATAATTTTTGCCCTGCCAGCGGAATGGCCGGTTCAGTACGCTCAGGCGTAAGGGTTTAATGATTTTCATAGGAGGTCTTTGTACGTTGCTGAGTAATCAGTGAAATGAGACTCGTGCATGGGAAAATAGCGGGATTACAAAAAAAGCGGCCTGTCGTATAGCGCAATTCTCTGCGGGTTCGCCGGATCGTATTTAATCGTTGTGCCATTACCCGGCTTAAAACGCTCAATGTCGCTGAAATTCAGGGTGTGATTCAGGCTAGCCTGGACTTCCACCTGCTCGCGGGTCTTAAATTTAAAGGTGAGACGATAGATCGGTTTACTTCCGCTCCAGGCGCTGGTCTGGTGTGCGGCAATGATATCCGCGTTGACCGCAATCCCGGATTGCAGGACCTCACTGTGGGTGAAACTATCCTTTAAATACGGGTAAACATCCTGATAAAGAAAACGGGCCATGGGATAGATACCAAACACCAGGACAATCAGCCCCATGGCGACAAAAAAGAGTATATCCATCGTGACAAGCCTTATTTGCTCATGGCTTACAATTTAATAATTGACAGCAATAACCGCGATCTTTACAGGCGTGTGATTACTGTACTTTACTGATAATAACATTCCTTTCTTTAATTTATGAACGTCATTGGGTCTCACAATGCCTTTCGCAATGTATTTTTTCACAGAACCGGTTATATTCGCACTAAAATAGAAATCATAAATATAATCATTGCCGTATTTTGTTTCTGTCTGACGCCATGATTCTACCGGGACCTGGATTGTTTGACCGGACCACTTATCTCTCGACAACCAGTTTTTAATTGCTGAGACTTCAGTTTTATTCGGTTTGAATGCAGCAAATGATATACCTAATGCTATGATTGTCATCACAATGCCAAAGATAAAAGATGGTTCCGTGATAACATTCATAGGGTTGCATCCGTGCTATTAACAAAAACCATCATCGATAGCTTACTCCATTTCTCCAATTAGACATATTGTGAGTATTTCTAAGTGGCCATATGAATGACCACAGACATAGTAAGTCCAGCCGACTATTTATTCATAATCCACATCCATAACAGCCATTCGTTTTGGCGGAACGCCCTCATGCTTTATAGTTAATTGAAGCCCCGGTTTTAATTTTGGGATTTCTGAAGCACGTACTACGGCGGCAGCATTATACTGTTTTGTCGTACCCTCAATGTTCGCATCAAAGGTAAATACAAAATAATAATCGAAATTATTGGTCGCGTTAGTTTGACGCCAACTTACCAGAGATGCGTTTTTGATCTCACCGGGCCAGCGCTCACGGTTTAACCAGTTTTTTATTTCAGTAAGGTCCCCTCCCTGTCCTTTGAGACTTCGCAACGAACCGAACAATAGAAAAAAGCTAAATGCAACCGATGCAATGACAATTAACAAAGAGTGTTGATAAATAAAGTTCATTGTTAGGTCTTTAGGTTTTAAATATAAATAATTGTCAACTTATAAAAACAATGGTCTGTCATAAATTGCGATTCGTTTAGGATTTTTAGCGTCATATTTTATTGTTGTCCCATTGCCGGGTTTAAATCTTTCAATTTCTTCAAAGCTTAGCCCCATATCAACACTCGCTTCGGTTTCAACTCCTTCAAGAGTTTTAAATTTTAAGGTCAAATGGTATATTGGCTTATTTCCACCCCACATACTAGTTTGATGTGCAGCAATAATATCGGCATTTACTGCGATTCCTGTTTTAAGAACAGCACTTTCAATAAACCCTGCTTTAATCATAGGGATAACGGAACTACGAAAATCTCGCCCAATAATATAGAATGCTATAATGCATGCCACAAGCAGAATATAAAACCACTTCGTATTTAAAAAATCCATATAGTCACCATTTTTATAAGAATAAAGTTAAAGCCTTTGAGCTCCAATGAATAGCTCCGCTTGAAATCAGAGCGCCTATTTTCTTAAGTTCCATGGGGCTATTTTTAAGTTCAAATGTTTTGTGGCTAATTGATATAACATTGTGAGCTACATACGAATGGGCCAAACTAACAGACAATCCCTTTACATCAACAGCAGCGCCAGTTAAGCTCTCCGATGCACCAGTTATATTCGCACTATTCCCCGTAATTGCTTCTTTATGCCCTGCAATAGTACAACTTGACTTTGGTGCTTGAATATTTATGTTGGTTGCACTTCTCAATGTAATATCCAGAGGGCTTGTGATGGTAATAGTACCCGCATTGACATTCTGGACCCAATCCCCGGTATCCACATTAATGGATAAACCACCATTGATCACTTTACTTTGTCCACCCTTAATGTCTGCGTGGCTTCCATTTTCAATTGTCTTAGTCAATGCCCCCGTGATGTGTAGTGTGTCATCCCCTGTTATATTTGTAGCTCTGCCATCATTTATATTTACGTCATCACCTCCGCTAGTTATTTTAAGAATGCGTCCTTTTTGGATGGTTGTTTTTTCTCCCCCATTAAATGTATTGATAACAGCATTAGTAACAGTAATATTCCAAGAGTCCTCGTAAGTCTGCATTACGGAACCAATAACATGATCCTGCTGTTTTTTTTGTATAGTTGTATTGCGATTGCCATCAATCAATATTGTTTTATCATTCTCTACCGAGATCTTCATATCTTTCTCTGAATGCATCTCGACGGATTCATTGCCCGGATTATCTTCGAAGAACAAGAAACTGCTGTTATCAATATTCCCATCCTTACTCCGCGTCATAAAGCCCATCCGGGTGGCGTCGCCGGGGAGATCCCATGGCGGCATGCTGGCTTCATTATACACACGTCCGGTGACGATCGGGCGGTCAGGATCGCCGTTGATAAAATCAATGACCACTTCATCGCCGACGCGGGGAATTTGCACGCCGCCAAAGCCCTGGCCTGCCCAGGCGCTCGACACGCGAACCCAGCATGAGCTGGTGTCATCGCCTTTGGCGTGGCGGTCCCAGTGAAACTTCACTTTGATGCGTCCATACCTGTCGGTCCAGATGCTTTCCCCTTCAGGCCCGACAACTTTCGCCGTCTGCGGGCCATAGGTGCGCGGCCAGTCGGTTACCTGCGCCGGGCGATAGACTACCGAAGAGGGGATCACTCTAAAATGGATTTGGTGCGAGATATCGCTATTGCCGCCGCTGGCGTAGCTGTTCTCTTCAAACAAGTAATCTGCGGAGGTCGTCAAATATTCGCCGTTATCGCTAAAGAATGGCGCATTGGTTAGGGTAAACGTTGCGCCGGGAGCGATGCCCACCGCGGTGGCGGACGCCTGAATTTGCTGATGTTCTACCTGCCAGCGCTCCTGGCGGATACGGGCGTAGAATTCACCGTGTCCGTGATCGACAAACCGCCCCGGCCAGTCGTACACGTCGATACTGCCCGGAGAGGGCGATGCCGGGTTCTGCCGCGCCTGAAACAGCCAGGCGTTAGGTTTACGGAAATCATAGTCATCGAGGCTGTAAATCCCCGGCGTCACGCTATCTTCCAGCGCCCACTGACCGATCCCCTCTTCAGTGGTAATACCGCCCGATGCCGTCTGGTGGTAGGGAATGGTTTCATAGCCGCTTACCGGTTGATGCTGGGTGGCTGAATCGGTCAGAACCAGCGTATGTTTACCCGCCTCGTGACGGAAATGGTAGGCAATCCCCTCCAGCTCCATCAGGCGGCTGATAAAGGCGAAACTACTTTCCTGATATTGGACGCAGTAATCCCAGACGCGGTAACTGCCGTTCAGCTTATCCTCAACGTTGACCTGGTATTCACTCAGCAACGTATTGATGATCTGCGGTACCGTCTGCCCCTGGAATATACGCAGGTTGCGGTCGCGTTTCATCGGCCATAAGTCGGGTTCAACGGTCAGTTGGTAAGCGGCGTAGCGGATACCGCTCAGCTCAACGGCGCTCACCGCCACGCGGGTAATTTTACCGTTAAAATAACGCGAACTCAGCGCGTTTTGCGTCGGAATGGTCACGGTGACCGGCTGGCCAAGCAGCTTGCTGCGATCCAGACGCGCATCGCTGCCAAGCAGCGTTAAGCTGAGCTCGAACATTTCCGACATGGCTTCATGTCCGCTGAGTTTCCAGAAAAGCAGCCCCTCAACGGGGAGCTGAACGGTGATCCTGTTAGACATAATATTATTCCATTCAGGGGGATACAGTATATGCAGCACTAGCTGCGCGTTAACAATGGGTTCGGCAGATCGACCAGCACCTGTTGCGGGTCAAGGCGCAAGTAGCGTAACGGAATCGGCTTTCCCGGTTGAAAGTTTTGGATACGCGTAATATCAATAACGATATCCCGCTGACCGGTCAGCAATTCACCCTTTTCGTTAACGTAATTAAAATCGACGCTAATATTAATAAACCCGGAATTACCGCCCGAGCGGCTTCTCACATTTGTGATGGTGCCAGATACCGCAACGCCATCATTGTGGATAGCCGCTTTGAGTTTTTTATTTTTCGCATCGCGAATCAGCAATGACGCAAAAATATAAATAAACAGTAGGACCACGGCCAGAACGATTACGTTAGTAAAAATACTCATCTTCCACTCGTCAGTTTTGGCTTATCAACTCGATGGATTAATAAGCCAGGTTCCCGGTTTGGCGATCTCCAGCGTCTGCTCGCGGGTTTGTCCATTACCCTGCAGGGAAATTTCATAATGTCCCGGCGCCAGTTTCAGCGAGGCGAAGCCGTTTGTGGCCGGTTGCGTATTATGAGGTTCGCCATTGAGTTTAAGCTTTTCCCCTTCCCGCATGCGCACGTAAACCTGAGCAACAGGCGCCGCCGCGGCGGCAGGTTTGCTCTCTTGAACAGCAACGGGCGGAGCGGACTGCACGTTAGCGGACTGCACGTTAGCGGTCTGCGTTGTTACCGGTGGCGTAACTGCCGCTGGCGGCTGGGCGCTGGCGCTCTGTGCAGGTTGCACCTCGCTGCCGCCGCCGCTGAACAGCATACCGCCGGCAATAATGCCGACCAGTACGCCTGCGGCGACCATCCCCGGAACCTTATAGCGCCGCCAGTCTGTCGCGGCCGGCGCCTGTTCTTCCTCTTCGACCAGCGCCAGCATGGTGCCGGTTTTTTTGACCGACAAGACGTCATCGATACTGGACACCGGCATTTCAATCAGCTCGGCGAACGCGTCGATTGACTGGGGACGATCTTCCACCCGCAGCGCCAGAGCTTTATCCACCGCCTGTAGCAGCGGCAGCGAGTAACCCGCCGGCTTCAGTTCCGCCAGCGGCTGATAGTTGTCCTGAATACTCCGCACCACGCTCACCGGCGGCGGTGAACCCACGATCAGCGTATGCAGCACAGCGCCGACGGCATAAATATCGGTCCAGGCGCCCTGTTCGCTGTCATTATCGTCGGTATACTGCTCGATAGGCGCATAACCCGGGCGCAGCATAGTTTCGGTTTCGTCGGAGAGATTACCGATGGTCCGGCGCGCCGAACCGAAATCGAGTAGCACCGGCAGGCCGTTATCCTGGATCTGGATATTTTCCGGTGAGATATCACGGTGCAAATAGCCGGCGTCGTGAATGGTTTTAATGGCGCCGAATAGCATCGGCAGCATCCGGCGGATCCATGCCTCATCGATGAGGTTTGGCTGCTGTTCGCGCAGGCGGCTCAAGGTGGTGCCGCTATAAAACAGCGTGCCCATATAGGCGGTGTCGTTCTGAACCCAAAAGCGCAGCACGTGCAGCAAGTTGGGATGATTAAAGCGCGCCAGCAGCCGCGCCTCCTGGATAAAGCTGTTTAATCCGGCGGAGAACGCTTTGCTGAAGCGTTCGCTACGCAGTACCAGGGTCATATCTTCGTTACGTACCGCCAGCGACGAAGGCATAAACTCTTTTATCGCGATGGTACGTTCCAGCTGATGGTCCCAGGCGCGATACACAATGCCGAAACCGCCGCCGCCAATCACTTCCTTTATTTCAAATTCGTTAAAACGATACCCGACCGGCAGCGCGTTCAGGACAGTCCGATTGTTTTCGTGATCCGTCATCTTAAGACTCACTTTCTGATGGTGTTACGCGGCAAACTGACAATGAAACTCGCCTTGCGCATAGCTGATGCGCAGTTGCGTAAACTGCTCATCGTTACGGTTGGCGGTTAACAGAATTTGGCTCATCTGCGGCAGCAGCGTGTTGGTCAGAATCGCATCGACCATACGCCCGCCGGATTCCACTTCGGTACAACGCTGAACCACCTGCTCGACGACGCTGTCGTCAATCTCGCAGACAATGTTGTGATTGTCCTGCAGACGGCGCTGAATACGCGCCAGCTGCAGGCGCACGATTTGCCCCAGCATCGCATCGCTCAGCGGGTAGTACGGCACCACCAACAGGCGGCCGAGCAGCGCTGGCGGGAAGACCTGTAATAGCGGCTGACGCAGCGCGCCGCTCAGCGCTTCCGGCTCGGGTATCAGATCCGGGTCGGCACACATAGCGCTAATCAGCTCGGTACCGACGTTAGACGTTAAAATAATGATTGTATTGCGGAAATCGATATGGCGGCCTTCACCGTCTTCCATCCAGCCTTTATCAAACACCTGGAAAAAGATTTCGTGCACGTCCGGATGCGCCTTCTCGATTTCATCCAGCAGCACCACGCTATACGGGCGGCGACGCACCGCTTCAGTCAGCACCCCGCCTTCGCCGTAACCCACGTAACCCGGCGGCGCGCCCTTCAGGGTCGAGACGGTATGCGCCTCCTGGAACTCACTCATGTTGATGGTGATAACGTTCTGTTCGCCGCCGTACAGCGCTTCCGCCAGCGCCAGCGCGGTTTCGGTCTTACCCACGCCGGATGGCCCGCAAAGCATAAAGACGCCGACCGGCTTATTGGGATCGTCGAGCCGCGCGCGTGAAGTGCGCACACGTTTGGCGATCAGATCCAGACCGTGGCGTTGGCCAATCACTCGCTGGTTGAGCGTGTCGGCCAGGCTCAGTACGGCGTCAATTTCATTTTTGACCATCCGCCCCAGCGGAATGCCGGTCCAGTCAGCGACCACCGCCGCCACTACGTTCTCATCTACCGCCGCGAACAGCAGCGGCATCTCACCCTGCAGGGTTTTTAGCGCCAGCTGTTTTTCATTAAGCGTCTGGCGCAGCGCCGGCTGGGCGTCGTCATCAGCCTCCTGCAATTGCGCGCGCAACGCGATGACTTCATCAACCAACGCGCGTTCCTGCTCCCAGCGACGACTCAAGGTATCGCGTTCAGTTTCCTGCTGCTGACGCGCCTGCTTGAGTTGCTCAATGCGCTGAGCATCGCCAATCGCCACCCGGCTCTCGCGTTGGGCAATCTCCAGTTCCACATCCAGGGCGGCAATGCGCTGCAGGCAATCTTCCAACTGCGGCGGCGGTGCGCTTTGGCTGACGGCGACGCGGGCGCAGGCGGTATCCAGCAACGCGACCGCTTTATCCGGCAACTGCCGCGCGGGAATATAACGATGCGACAGCTTCACCGCCGCGTTGACTGCTTCATCAAGCAGCAGCACCCGATGGTGTTTCTCCAGCGGCGATACGGTACTGCGCAGCATCAGCAACGCTTTCTCTTCATCCGGCTCGTGGATTTGCACCGTCTGAAAACGGCGGGTCAACGCCGGATCTTTTTCAATATATTTTTTGTACTCCGCCCAAGTGGTCGCGCCGATGGTACGTAGCTGTCCGCGCGCCAGCGCCGGCTTCAGCAGGTTCGCCGCATCGCCGGTGCCCTGCTGGCCGCCTGCGCCTATTAGAGTGTGGATCTCGTCGATAAACAGCACGATCGGCGTCGGGCTGGATTGCACTTCGTTAATTAACGCCTGAAGACGGGCTTCAAATTCGCCTTTCATGCCCGCACCGGCCTGCAGCATACCGATGTCCAGCAGCCACAGCTCAATATTACGCAACGGCTGCGGGACATCGCCTGCGGCGATCCGCCGCGCCAGCCCTTCCACTACCGCGGTTTTACCGACGCCGGCTTCCCCGGTCAGCAGCGGGTTGTTCTGCCTGCGCCGCATCAGGATATCCACCATCTGGCGGATCTCTTCATCGCGGCCAACCACCGGATCGATCTTGCCCTCCTGCGCCCGCTGCGTCAGATTCTGTCCGTACTGGGCCAGCGTGCCCTGCGCCGTCGGCGTCGCGCCCGTGTTGGCCGTCTCCACCGCCGCCTGCTGGCTCTCTTTACTGGCGGCCAGCAGCATCTCAAAGCTCTCGCTCAACGCATCGACATTGATTTTGCTAAACTGCGGCGAAATACCTTTCAGAACATTAGCCAGATTCCAGGTTTTCAGCAGCCCTATTAACAAATGGCCGCCGCGGATGCGGTTGACGCCATATTTCAGCGAGCCATAAACCCACGCGCGTTCGACGGCGCTATCGATATGCTCAGAAAGGTCGGAGACCGAGCTGGCGCCGCGCGGCAGCGCATCCAGGGCCGCGATGATATCGCGGGTCAGCGCCTGCTCATCAAGGGCGAAATGGCGGATAATGTGTTGCAGATCGCCGTCCTGCTGCTGCATCAGTTGGTGCAGCCAGTGCACCAGCTCAACGTAAGGGTTGCCGCGCAGTTTACAAAAGGCGGTTGCGCTTTCCAGCGAGGTAAACAACAGCGTATCCAGTTTGCCGAAGAGTACGGCACGGCTGATTTCTGACATGTTCGGTTCCATTGATAACATTAATAAAGGTGTCAGAGAGCAGACGACATCAAGCGCCGCTCTGCTCCACGCTAAACACTAAATCGCCACGCGGCGCGGGGGCTGGCTGGTGGCCAAGCCAGGTGCTGTAACCCAGTTTGCCGTCGCCGCTGAGGACCGTACCGGGTATTTCATCGCCGCGGATAAGTACCCTGACATCCCATGCATATTCGATCCCAAGATACTGACGGATCCAGTCGCGTAATTCGTTCACCGCGTTTTCGCCCGGCAAAAAACGGGCGTATTCGGCGGCGCTAAGCGGGCCGATTTCAAGGCGGAATTTATGCTGAACATCGCGTACCGCGACGCCGAGAAACGCCGAGACGCCCAGGCGAGGTAAACGCCTTCCCGCCCCCAGTTGCGCTTGTTCTCGCGAGGTCAGCGGCATCCACTGCGGCACGTTGCTGATAATGTTGACCGGGACTTTGAAGTAATTTCGCAGGATCTTCTCCAGCCCTTCCGGATCCCGACCATGACGGCTGAGATGGCCTGCGTGGGTGAAACGCGCATGCGGGCTCAGGTCGCCCTTCTCCAGTTGCCCCGGCTGACCCATGCCGATGAGTGAGGCGAGATAGCGCTCAAAGCGGCGGTTATCCGCACGGTCTAACGATACCGTTGGCTGCGCGTCGGCCCAGGCGCGGTAGAACAGTAGCGTCAGGCGGTGATGAAAGAGATCGGCAAAAGCGCTCAGGCTGTCGTCCTGATGATGATGAATACGCTCGCGGGCGTATTCGGTCATATGAACCGGCAGCGGGCCATTAGGGCCGAACAGACCGAAGCTGAGAATCGATATCTCATGCACCGCGCTATTTTCCCGTTTTTGCGCGCTGGCCAGCGTCGCGGGGGCAAACCCCATTGATGGCGTTTGCCCGATGCGCAGCGATTCAAATTTCGGCAGCGGCGCGCGCCCAAGCGGGTAACGTTCGCCCCCTTGCGCGTCAATGCGGCGCAGCAGATGAAAAAGATCGTAGCGCCAGGGCGCGGCGGTAACCTCGCGCCAGAAAACGTCCGCCAGCGGCGTCAGGCGATGAATGGTAGCCAACGTCTCACTCATATCAGCGCCCTTTTCCCCATTCGCGGCGCCCAGTAACCGATTTCGCCGCGCTGCTGGCTACATAAGGTGAATTCGGTAAAGCTGTTGAGCGACACCAGCCGGGCAAAGACCCGTTCCAGTACGCTGCCAAACAGCCACGGGCTGGCGCCGGAAAAAGCGCGCTCATCTACAGTTAAGGTGATGCCGATACCGCGGGCGAAGACGATCGGCCCCGGCTCCGGAACCCGGCGATGAACCGGCTCCAGCACGCAGTGGCGTACCCCTTCGATTTGGCGGGCCACGGCGGTCTCCGCCAGCCCGGCATACAGCCCAAGCAACTGGCGCAGCGCTGCTGCACCTTCGCCATTTTCACCGTCCATCAGGCTGAGATAGTTCATCTGCAGCTGGCTTATCAGCCGCCAGGTGCTGAGCCCTTCCGCCAGCGCCGGTCGCGGCGGCGTCGGGCCGCTACGCATTTTCAATGTTTTTACCGGTAGCGAATCCGCCAGCACGAATTGCCCCAGCTCCTGTTGTAGCATCAACGGCAGATCGCGGCTGGTGCACAGCACCTCGGCGGTGATGTAACGCAGATCTTCCTGCCACGGCGCATGCTGCTCATCGACCAGTGAGACAAAGGTCTCAGAGCCGGTATAGCCGGTACGCGTGCCATAGCGCAGCGCGTGTTCGGAAAGCACCCGCTGTTCGCGGCGCAGTGAAAAATAAGCGCCGTAATCTCCGGCATCCTTGCTCCATGAACTCCAGAATGGACGGAACTCGCGATCGTCGCGGTGACCATCGGCACTGCCGTGAATTTTACTCACCGAATAGATTTCGTAGTCCAGCGGGCGGATGTTATCGACCACCAGATGGTATTCATGTTGGCTGTCGCTCAGCGACTGGCGGGCGGCGATTTTCGGAAACAGGTTAATCACCGGCGTGCAGTGCAACGCGAAGTGGTTAGCTTCCACCACTTGTTCCAGCCGGTCGTCGGTTTTATCCAGCAGAACAATAATATCGAAGGATTTTTCTTCCTTGCACTGACCGATTAACTTGCTGAGGCCGTTAATACTGATAAAGCGGAAGCGCGCCGGGAAGGCAAAGTATTCGTGCAGCAACCTGTAGCCGTCAAAATTGCGAAGATCTTCCGGTAGCAGCGCCTGATTGGCGGCGAAACCCTCTTGTTGTATAGCCTCTTCGCTCAGCGAAAAACGCAGCGGATCGCGCCCGGTGGTCTGGCACACCACGCCGACCTGGTGGGCAAGAATCAGCTCCAGCAGGCGCAGCGCCTCAATATCCGGGCCGCTTAAGAAAAACGCCAGCCGGTCAAAGGTCAGATGGCCAAGATGTTGAGCCCCTTCACAGCTGATACGCAGGCGCAAAGCGCTGACGGCGCCGCGCTGGCTGAGCCCAAGCGCGGCCAGCGGCACATCGGCGGGTATCCCGCCAAGTTCGGCTTTCTCAATACGCAGCGGCAACAGCGTGACATCGTGCGCGGTGGTATAGCTACAGGTGACGCCGTTTTTCTTCAGTACCTGGCTGTCCATCATCGTACCGCGCGGTACCACGAAACCTTTACTCAGATCGCCCTTATTGATGTCCGGCTGCAGTTCGGCTATCGCCATCGACGGCGTAGGCGCCAGATAATTGGGCGCGATCATCTCCAGCAGACGTTGTGAAAAGCGCGGGAATTCGGCGTCCATTTTTAGCTGGACGCGGGAAGTCAGAAAGGCGAACCCCTCCATCATCCGCTCAACGTAAGGATCGGCGACCTCAATACCGCGCATGCCCAACCTGCCGGCAACCTTCGGATAGCGTTCGGCGAATTCAGCGCCCATCTCACGCAGATAGGCCAGCTCGCGGTTGTAATATTCAAGCAGTTTGCCTTCCATCGTTACCCCGCGTCTTTCAATTCAAAGTGGCCATTTTCGAGATCCACATCGGTGCGGAACAGAAACTCTAATGGATACGGTACGCACCACAGACGCCCTTTAATTTCAATCGACAGGACGTTATGTAAATCCAGTGACTGGGTATCAGAAATACAGCGGACCTGAAGCCCCTGCGGCAGAATGCGCGGTTCGAAGCTGATAATCGCCTCGGTAAGTTTGCGCTGAATATCCTGCCATTCAATGTCCGACATCCGTTTCCCGGCCAGCGGCGCGACGCCGAAATTAACCACCGAACGGCGCACGTGCGCCAGCGCGGCCAACGCCTGCGGATCGTCATGATTGATGGTATTGAACAGCCACTGCAGATCGCGCAGCACGTGACGGCGCAGCGTACTGTGGGTGATCAGGTTGCTGTTAAGCGGCTCCGATTTTTTCTGCGGCTGATTATCGGTCAGGCGGTCGAGCAGCGACGGCTGCATCTTATCGCGGGCGCCAATGGTCTCTTGCTTGCTACGCGCCTGCCAGCCGCTGCGCAGCGCGTCACCGTCGCGTACCGGTTTGTTCATGCAAAACTCACCACGTCAAGAGAGAGAATCGGGAATTCATCGCTATCGTTAAGCCACACTTTCTGCCCTTGGCCCTGATACAGCGCGCCTTCGTCGTCCAGCGGCTGCCACTCGGTGGCGCGGCCCAGCTGGAAGCGCGCCTCCGTCTGCGGCGTGACAGGGTAACGCGCGGGGATCTGACACACCTGCTCGCTTCCATCGGTCAGGCGCACCAGCGCATGGCGCCACACCAGATCGGTGACGCTCGCCGGGGCCTGAAAACGAATTTCGGCGATAGCGGCGAACGGCAGCCAGCAATACCGGCCATTGACGATAAGTTCGCAAACCGGCCCCAGACGCGCGTCGCCGTCCATCAACCAGTGAAAAGCGACCGCGGGGGTATCCGCCTGATTGAGATTGCCAGGATTAAGGGGCGCCTGTTCAAAGGCGGCCAGCCGCTGTCGCTGGGCGGTTTCTGAATCAGCACAAAGCGCGGAGGCCAGCGCAGACAGCCACGGCCACTGGCTGTCCGGCATCTGCGGGCGTGCGCTACCGGCAAATACCGCATCGCGCTGCTGCTCGCCCTGAATGCTCTGTTCCAGCAGGGTGACCGTTGGCCGGGCCTGCGGCTTCAGCGCCAGCCAGCTTTTTAGCTGCGCCAACGCGCGCGTCCAGTTACCGCTCAGGCATAGAAACTGGACGAACGCCGCGCGTAAATCGGCATCGGCGGGACGGCTTTTGATGTCGCTTTCCAGGCGCTGCAGCGCCGCGTCGACGCTTTCGCCAGCCAGCTGTTGATATAGCGTGTTCATCGTCGCTCCTTAGTTTGCCGCGCGCCATGCGCTGGCCGCCGGATTACGCAGCAGCGGGTGCAGGCCGTCGATCAGCACAACGTTGAGTTTGATATCCGGCGCCAGCCACGGCGACCAGACGCTCCGCGCCGCCTCTATCCGCGCCTGTAGACGCGACGGATCGTTGGCCAGTTCGCGGGACATTTCGATAGCCAGCGTGCCGGTCATCTGCCAACCGTTTTGTCCGGCGACATAGGGCAGGATCATCCAGCTTTGTTGGGCGTTTTCATTGCTGACTACCATGCGTTGGTTATTGACCGCGGTGATCAGAAGTTTGTTGGGGTCAGCGGCGGCATTGAGACCCACCACCGGGAAGCCGTGCACAAACGTCACGGTGCTCTGCTTTTCTTTACCGTTAACGGATTGAGTGATGACGGTGCGACCGCTCAGCCAGCCGCCCTTTTCGCAACTACCGGATTCAACGGCGGGGATGAATAAGGCGGCGGCGCTTTCCTGCCAGAAGGTGCGCAGTCGACAGCCGCCCTGCAATGTGAACTCCTGCCACGGCGTACGGTCGGCGGCGGGAGACAGTTTTTCCGCCTTCTCTTCCGGCGGCAGCCAGGCTGGCGCGACGGGCTTTTCCGCCGCCGCAGCGGTCTCGGCTGGCGCGACTTTTACCGCCCATTTTTTGTTTTTCGCCGCGCTCCCCTGAGCGATATGCCCATTGTTAGCGTCAACCAGCGTCCAGTTCAACTGCTGCAAACGCGAACACTGATGCTCCATTAACGCGCCGACGCGCGGCAGGAAGTTATCCAGTATCTTGACGTTCTTGTTGCCGTTGGCGACGATGCGTAGCGCCACTTCATTAGCGCACCAGCTCTGCGCGGTATTGCCCTTGATGTTATCGATCCAGACATCCAGTTTTTGCGAAGGCGATTGCACGATACGGTAGTTTTCCGCCTGCGCGACGCCGGTGGCGGCAAATATTGCAGCACCCAATATCCAATGTTTCATAAAAATCCTTCTTAGCCTGTCTCAATCCCGCAGGGGGAAAAATTGCGCGGCATCGGCCAGCGAGTGCAGCAGCGTCGCCTCTTCCGGACTGCCCATCCATACCGCGACGGCGCTGTAGTTGTCTTGCGAGGCCTGGTCGCCGTCATTGTTTCTCTGAAGATACTGATTCATCAGGGTTAACCACTCCTGCGGGGTATTGACCATCTGCAGGGAGGATTTCATCTGCTCTTCGCCAACGCCGTGCCAGAAACCATCGGTACAGAGCAAAAAGGCATCGCCGTCTTCCACCGGCACCACATCGCTATAGCTGGCTTCCGCACCGTCGCTGGCCATGCCTAACGCCCGGTACAGTAGGTTGCTGTTAATATCGTCGGTCTGATGTCCGGCATCTTTCATCTGTTGGACCAGACTGTGGTCAGTGGTGACGTGGTACAGCCAGCCGCGGCGAAACAGGTATAACCGGCTATCACCGGCGTGGGCCCAGTAGGCCAGCTTATAATCGCGATCGATAAACAGGCTCACCAGCGTGGTGCCCATTCGCCGATAATCCGGCGTCGCCTGCTGTTGCTGGAGAATGGCGCCGTTGGCCTGCTGTACATACTGGCGAATGGTCTGGGCGTTCAGATGATTATCGCCGTCAAACCGATCCAGAATCGCGTTGCGCGCCAGTTCCGCCGCCACCTCGCCGCCGGGCAACCCGGCAATACCGTCGCAGACCACAAAGCAGGCGGAGCGCTCACCTACGCATTCGCCGGTCTGATCCTGATTGCTGGCGCGCGTTCCCTGGCGGGAAAGAGAAGCCGTGGTAATGTCCATTATTCTTCCGATCCGCTCTGTGAGTCTTTGTACTGATTCACTTCCATGTCATAGGCATAGAGGAACGCTTCGCCAAACAGGGTGTGGAAATCGTCTTCAATTTCCCCGGCGGTTTCGCCGTAGGTACGGACAAAATAGTCCCATAACGCCGCTTTGCGGCTGGCCGGAAGCGCCAGGCGCGAAGTGTGGCCATCGCGTTTAGCCTCTTCTTCCAGCTGCTCGGGGTTAAAGGACTGCAGCATCGCGGCGATAATCGCGCGGATCCCCGAGATCATCCCTAACTGATGGGCCTGCAGGTCAATCAACGCATCGCGTACCGATTTTTTCGGCGGCATAAAGCCCGGCATCCGCGCGCCGAACATCTGCATCAGCACGGTTTTGCCCGAAGGCAACAGCTTGAACGGGTTATTGGCGTCGTCCAGTACCATGGTCATATCGGCTTTGACACCGCGTTTGAGGATCGAACGCGAAGAGAGCAGCGCGACGGTTCCCTGCGAGAACATGCTCAGCATTTGGCCAAGCTGTCGCATATTCTCTTTGTCGAACTGCGGGACCGGCTGCATATCGCCGAGCCCCATGCCTTCCAGTAAGGCCTCCAGTAACTCTCCCTGCAGCACTTCGCCGTTACTCGGCTGCGGCGTGCTGGTCGCCTGATGTTCATGACGCACGGGATCGATACGCAAGCGCCCTTTTGGCGTTTGGGCGGCTTGCCGCGCCACGGCCTGCGGCGTCGGTAAGGTTATTTCCGGCGCTTCTTCACGCGCTGCCGCGGGCGGCTCCTGCGGCGGCTGGGCCATCAATAATGGCGAATCAAAAGCGGCATCAGGCTCGTCGGCAACCGTTTTAGCAGGCTCTTCGTTGCTGAAGGCATCTACCGATGTCAGCGGCGCGCCGCCCATTAGCCCCAGCGGATCGTCATGACGCGCGGTTTTGGCGCTAGCGTCGCCGCCAAAGAGCGCCAGCGGATCTAATTCTGCCTGCGGCTCATCGGCGACAGGCTGAGCCGGTTTTTCAACTGGCGGCACCAGCGTCGTTGGCGTAACGTCGGCAAAGATACTATCGCGATCAAATGGGGTGTCATCGGCAAACAGGTCGTCCGTCGCCACCGGCGGGCGCTCAAACAGCGGTTCGCTATCAGCGAACATCGCCAGCGGATCTTCCGGATTACGTTCAGCAGGCTTCGGCTCTGCGAAGGGATTCGGCGCATTATCGGCCTGCGGCTTAGCCCGGCTGCTGGAAATACTGTCGGCAATCGAGAATTCCTGCATCAAGCTATCCCAGATTTCTGACGGCACCGCGGTTGGCGCGGCTTCCGCCACGGTGGGCGCTGCGGATGGCGCAGGTGTTGACGGTTTCGCAGTGACAGGCGGCTGACCGCTCGCCGCCATTCGGCTTATCGGTTGGCTATCCTGCAGCAGATCGCTGACTTCGATACGATAGTCGTCAATGGCGAGGATATCGCCATC
This sequence comes from Klebsiella sp. 141161, assembly GCF_050600815.1. Taxonomy (NCBI): domain Bacteria; kingdom Pseudomonadati; phylum Pseudomonadota; class Gammaproteobacteria; order Enterobacterales; family Enterobacteriaceae; genus Klebsiella; species Klebsiella sp. 141161. The sequence goes on from NZ_JAQIRN010000001.1 coordinate 166,961, forward strand.
CTGGAGTTCAACCTGACGCCCCCGCTCCAGCGGGATCTCGTTGAGTACCACCCGCGTCACGTTGCCGCGATTGGTAATTTTGCACTCGCCGTCTGCCGCCACGTGAACGATGGCCTGCAGGCGAGAAATGGCGCGGTCGTCATCCGGCAGCACCAGGTTATTGTCCGTACCGCGCCCAATGGTACCGCCCGGCGCGTAAAAGTCACAGCTGCCCTGCGGGGGCTGATGACCGGCTTTGGTCGAAATAATCGTGAATCGCATAGCCTATTCCTGCTGATATGATTGGCGCACAAACGCTGCCGCTCTCGAAATAAGAACGGCGGCGTTTGCGGAGGCACATTTTATTCAGTCTGTGTAAGCTTAAATTGCCCTGAAGCACTTTCTACTAAGGAGAATCGAGCACCATAACGAACGGAATCGTTTTTACCAGACACTTTTAGTGCAACATCATATTCTCCAGCTTGCCATGTAATACCACTCCATTGGTGACACTGCTGGCTATTTAACATCGCGGTAGGGCTGAACGTCGCTGGCGGTGATATTGGTTTCCATTCATTGGCCGTTTTTTTCATAATGGTGGGCGAAGAACTAGTGATAGGCGCATCCAGCCCTGAGTTAACGGGGAGAGCAAAACAAGGTTCATTGTTTTTTAGTGTTACTGAAAACGTCTGATATTGTGCCGGGTGAGGTACACAGGCGTTTATCATGATTGTGAACGCCAATATAATAAAAAATTTACTCATAACCATGCCCGCCGATCAATACATTTCACCATTAGGCGTCATTACAACATTATTTGATTGCATGTTAAATGGTAAGTAAATTTTATTATGTCCTTTAACTTCAGAATATTTTATTGCGTCGCCAAAAACCAAACGTGCTAATGCTATCTCGCCGATAGTAAGAGAACGATAACCCCCTTCCTGCAAATTTGCCATGTATCCTTCCTCCTTGATTGAGAATGGCCGGGGAAAATCCCCGGCACGTAGGCAATTATGCTTCTTTATTTTCTTTGATATTCCAGCCGGCGCTGCTTTCTGCCCCTTTACCGCCAGCGGAAGTCTGCTCCCAGTACTGCTGTTTCACTTTCGCCGCCTGGAAGGCATAGGTTACGCCAACGGTGTCGCCGTTATCGGCGCCGGTGTACTGCACGGAAGTCACCAGTACATCTTCGAGGGTGATTCGCGCATATTCAACCTGCTGACCACCGGCTTTGCAGACCGAAAGTTCAACTTTGGTCAGGTGCTTGCCGCTGGAGCAGTGCTTCAGAATCGCGGTGGTGGATTTGTCGATCAGCGCATTTACGTGCAGGTCGTTGAAATTCACTTTACCCGCACCGCCACCGCCGCCCACGCTCATATTACCCGGCTGGGATGCGCCCCAGGAAAAAGAGGTAATATCAGTCCAACCGGTGTGATTAGAATCTTTTGATTCACCGGTTACACCCTCGACCTTCAGAAACATATCAATAGCCATAATATCTACTCTTCGTTAATGAAAATTATTGCTTTCGAAAAAGCACTTATATGGCAAACAGGAAAGCATGGGGCTGAATAAAACCATCCATATTTTACCTCTGCCTCAGAGCAACAGGCTTAAGCCCATTGCTGGTCTTAACACTCATGCTGTGAAATAGCAGGAATGCAAAGTTGAAATTAATGCGGGTTATCCTGATTCCAGGTTTTATTAGGATCACCGATGATTATCTGCGAAGTTAATTGATCCAGTTCCGTACTATGATAAAGGCGCAAACAATTCAAAGTGACGCCCTGAATTGCGGGTTGTCTCTCGGAATGAAAGTCATTGGTGGCACTTTTGTATTTAGTAATAATGGCGTTAATTTTGTCATTACCGTTTTCAATATCGAAAGGCACCCACTCCAGCAACGCATTGCTACTGCGCGCAGCATCCACAGAAAACTGACTTTTATCATCGGCTACCTGCGCCAGACAGCGGGATAAAACCACGTCTTTAACAACCTGCTTATAGGGTAGCTGTTTAACAAACAATACCGGGTCGTCCCAGGCATAAGCCGACGCACTGCTAGCAAGCAGCAGACTGATAATGATTCTGTTCATGGCAACTCCCAAAAATTGGCTTTGGTCGTCGTGTAATTAGTGTCCTGGGCATTGAAATAACAGTGATCCGAACAGGTTAAGCCATTCCAAAAAGTGGCATGGCCAGCGGCATCGCTCCAGCCCTGTACTTCGAACAAAATCACGCCTTTTGTATTAGCCAACTGCTGAACGGGTAAAGAAGGATAACTAACGATCATATCGGGGTTACCCCACTGGCGGGTCAGCCAGGCGATAACATCTTTAACCCGGAAGAAATACCATTTGTTATCTGCGCCAGATACTGTCAGTCCGGCAATACGCGGCACTGGATGCCCGGTATAGTTCAACACATAGCTCATGCGTACGGCACAGCTATTTGACCAGCCACCCTGCTGTTCCGGTATTTCAAAGTTGTGTTTCACTTTTCCACCGATGACTCGCTTAACTTTACCAATAGGATCGTTAGCGTCGTAAATGCGCGTTGCCGCCGCCCATGCGGCAACAAAAGAAGGTCTGGCGTTCATTTTTATTCTCCAGTGGTTATCCATGACAAGGCAACTCCTTCGCCAACGCTTCGGTAATCAGCATCGCCGCAGGCTGTTTTATTCGCTCGTCGGGCAGCTTTTTGAAATAGCTGTAGACGCTTTCTCGAAGCGATCCCGGCAGTGCCTGCTGATAACCGCACCAGGCTTTACCTTCTGTTGCATCCATCACGCCAAGCAGATACATATTGGCCTTTAACTGCTGCTGGGTATTGTCTTGCGCCAGCCAGGCCTTGAGAAACTTTTCGCCGCTCAACCGCACATCATTACGTGATAGTTGATTGGGATCGCGTAGTAAATTGGCGGAATCATCAGCCGCCTGGACGACAGTAAATGGCGTCAGCACCGTGAGCAGTCCCAGCGTGCAGAGTGGTAATAATTTCATTTCTTTACCTCCTTCCATGGCGTTGTACCTGCCGGGAGTCGCCTCCCGGCGGCATCATATTACGCTTCCTTGGTTTTCAGCGACGGCAGCTTGGAAACCAGACGCAGCGACACGGTAAGCCCTTCCAGCTGGTAGTGCGGACGCAGGAAGAACTTCGCGGTGTAGTAACCCGGGTTGTCTTCGATCTCCGCTACCTGCACTTCAGCCGCCGCCAGCGGTTTGCGCGCTTTGGTCTCCTGCGACGAGTTAGCCGGATCGCCATCAACGTAGTTCATCACCCAGTCGTTCAGCCAGCGTTCCATGTCATCGCGCTCGCGGAAGGAGCCGATTTTGTCGCGCACAATGCACTTCAGGTAGTGAGCAAAACGGCAGCAGGCGAACAAGTACGGCAGACGCGCGGCCAGACGTGCATTCGCCGTGGCGTCGGCATCATGATATTCCGCCGGTTTCTGCAACGACTGCGCGCCGATAAAGGCGGCAAAGTCGGAGTTTTTGCGATGGATCAGCGGCATAAAGCCGTTTTTCGCCAGCTCCGCCTCGCGGCGATCGCTGATGGCGATCTCGGTCGGGCATTTCATGTCCACGCCGCCATCGTCGCTCGGGAAGGTGTGGCAAGGCAGATTTTCCACCGCGCCGCCGGATTCCACGCCGCGAATGGAGGTGCACCAGCCAAACTCTTTGAAAGAGCGGTTAATGTTCGCCGCCATCGCATACGCCGAGTTGGCCCACGCGTAATTGTTGTGATCCGCGCCGTCGGTCTGCTCTTCAAAATCAAAACTGTCCACCGGGTTGGTTCGAATCCCGTAAGGCAGGCGCGACAGGAAGCGCGGCATCACCAGCCCCAGATAACGCGCGTCTTCCGACTCGCGCAGCGAACGCCAGGCGGCGTATTCGGTATTCTGGAAGATTTTGGTGAGGTCGCGCGGGTTCGCCAGCTCCTGCCAGGACTCCATCTGCATCACTTCCGGTGCGGTACCGGTAATAAACGGACAGTGCGCAGCCGATCCGATACGCGCCATTTCACCCAGTAATTCCACATCCTGCGGACTATGGTCGAAATAGTAATCGCCGACGATGCAGCCGAATGGCTCGCCGCCAAACTGGCCGTACTCCTGCTCATAAATTTTCTTAAAGATCGGGCTCTGGTCCCAGCCCACCCCTTTGTAACGCTTCAGAGTGCGCCCCAGCTCCTGCTTGGAGATGCTCATAAAGCGGATTTTCAGCATCTCGTCGGTTTCGCTGTTGTTGACCAGGTAGCTCAGGCCGCGCCATGCGCTTTCCAGTTTCTGGAACTCGTCATGATGCAGGATCTGATTCACCTGGCGCGACAGCTGTTCATCGATACCGGCAATCAGGTTCTGGATGGTGCGATAGGTGTCGTTGGAAAACGTGACGGTGTTTTCCAGCGCCTGCTGCGCGAGGGTTTTTACCGCGCTCTCAACGGCGGAACGCGCCTGGTCGGTTTTCGGGCGAAACTCTTTGTTCAGCAGCGCGCTGAATTCATCCTGGCTAAAGGCCTGGCTGGACTGCTGCTCATGTTGTTGAGTCGGGTTGCTCATCGATTACTCCTCGCTACCTTTCGCACTGTCATCTTGTTTCGGCATCTGGCTCAACGATTTGAGCAGCGTCGGATCCTGCAAAATTTTGGCAATCAGCTCTTCCGCGCCGTTTTTGCCGTCCATATAGGTGAGCAGATTCGAAAGCTGGGTACGGGCTTCCAGCAGTTTGTTCAGCGGCTCCACTTTGCGGGCCACGGCATCCGGCAGGAAGTCGTCCATGCTGTCGAAGGTTAAGTCGACGTTCAGTTTGCCTTCGTTGGTCAGCGTATTGTCGACCTGGAAAGCGACGCGCGGTTTCAGCGCTTTCATACGTTCGTCGAAGTTATCAATGTCGATGTCGAGGAACTTACGTTCATCGACCGCCGGTTGATTGTCGACCGGTTTACCCACCAGATCCGCCATCACCCCCATTACAAACGGAAGCTGGATTTTGCGTTCCGCACCATAAATCTCTACGTCGTACTCGATCTGTACGCGGGGCGCACGGTTGCGTGCGATAAATTTCTGCCCACTTTTACTTATTGCCATGATGTTCTCCATCGAAGATGCGCGGTAAAGGTTGAGCGCCAGACCTTATGCCTGTCGCCATAATGTCCGGACGCGTCAGTCGCGACGTCCAAAAATGTTTTCCAGTTGATGAACGCCGTCCGGCGCTAAATCGCGGATGATGTCCATAAAATCCAGCTCAATCAGCCGCTGTACCCGTTCAATCATCAGCGGCGCGGGGTGACTCGGTTCGTGCTGAGCGAAGTACTGTTTTACTTTTTCCAGCATCTGCTGCGCCTCGGCGCGGCTGCTGATTTGCGCGCTGCGCCAGTCAACGGCAGACGGCGGCGGCGCGTTGGGAATCGCTTGATGTTCACTCACGGCACTCTCCTCGCGGGACGCGTGAAAGGACGAAATATCGGTTATCTGGCAGGCGCCGGCGACGATACCGACGGTCTTCTGCAGTTGTTCCATTTCCGGCACGCCGCTTTCACCCAGACAATCGCTTAATATTTCGCGGATGGTCTGCAAGCGCTGGTGAATGGCGAGGATGGCGTCAATCCCCGGCTGTCCGCCGCGGGCCAGTTCATCAATCAATCGCGAACGGCCGCCGGGATAATCCGCGCATTCGGTTTTACTGCCATCGAGCAGCGCCTGCGCATCGCGCAATAGCAGTTCATCGCCATTACTGCGTAACAACACGGCATTGCGTAACGCGCTGGTCAGCGCTGATTTATCACTCAGCCCCGCGAGCGCATTGATGCGGTAAAACGGATCAGTTTCGCCATACTCTTCCAGCAGCGGATAGATAGGCTGCCAGTAAAGCGACAGCGCCTGTTGCACCAGCAGCAGGCCATCTGCGTAACCACTCAGGCCGTGGCGTTTTGTCCACGCCTGAGTCAGCGCCAGCATGACGCGCAAATCTTTGGTGCGGCTAAGTAGCCCAGCCGCCAGCTTTTCTACCGTCGTCCAGTCAGCGGGTTCCGCCGGGATAATGGTGTCGCCAAACTGCTGCTCGGCTTTACCCTGCATCGCTTGTTCCATTGCCTGGAAATCGGCGTCATATTCGAGGTTTTCACCGCAGGGCTGCTCCGCGCTAACCGGAGCAAGGAATTCATCAATATTCATGGCCTACCTGCTTATTCAAACATCGGCGGATACAGACCGTGACGGCCCGGTCTCGCGCCCCCGGCGGGATCAAACAGCAGCGTGAACAGCTGACCGGTCAAATTACCGCTATGGACGTGGGTATAGAGCGGATAACCATCGGCGCGGTTGGTCCACCAAAAACTGGTCTGACGCTGCGGATCAAAACAGTCCGCCGCCTGCTGCCAGCCAAGGGAGCTTTGCCCATCTTGCTGATAGCCAATCACGTCGAGTATTTCCGAACGCTTTTCCGCCTCTACCAGCTTTGGCGCCGGAATGGCGAGTAGCGCCTGGTCAAGTTGTTCAGCGGAAAAGCCATTACGTACCGCATGCAGCAGCGTTCTGCCCACCTGCTGATACCACTCTCCGGCCTGAGTGAGGATTGAAGGCGACCACTCCAGCGGGTTGAAGGCCATTTGCGCGCAGATGGGATACTGGCGGCCTACCCGATCGCGTCCGGGGATCAGACACCCCATCTGTACCATCTGGCCGCTCAACATCGGCGGGACGATAAAATTCCAAACCGGCGCGTTGCTGAACTGGCGTTCGCCGCTACGCTGTTGCTCCTGTTGCCAGGCTAACAGCCCCACCTGAAACCATTGCGACCACTGGCGAACCAGCATGTCCGGAAATCGACGTTGTAAAAAATCGCCGGTACTGGGGAGTTTCCCGTACCAGCTCATCGCAGGGGCGTGAGTCATTCGGCTTTCCTTGCGGTTATGGACATGAGAAACGGGGAAGCTGGAACGGATTGCGAATACTGTTCGGCGCAAACTCCAGCGTGACCTGATAACCATCGACGTTAAACGTTGCCCGACGGCTCAAACTGCTGCTGCCGGGCGCGGTGCGCGCTTTATCAAAGAAGCGGTTCAGCGCCCATGAGCCGCTGGTCACCAGCGTCGAGGTGGTACCATCGGCCAGACCGAGTTGCATACGCATCTGATTGGTGCCGCCCGGCCCTGGCCAGCTCATCATTTGCACCGCCTGCGGACCGTGGCTGTAGCGCAACTGCTGGCCATCAACATCCAGCGTCAGGTTGAGGATCCGGTTGTCCATGCTGATGGTGCGCACCGTCACTTTAAATGACGGCGTGGTCGCGCCATTGGCAAAGAACGCGTCGCGGATCGATTGCGCCTGCTGGAAAGGCCTTAATAACCCTTCACTACCCGGCAACGTTTTGCCATCGATGCCGGGCATAAAACGCCAGCTGGACTGCGTGGTATCGACTTTATTGGTCAGGTTGTCACGGAAGAAGGTATCCATCATGCCGGTGCCCGGAGCGAACATACGCGCCAGATCGTCCGGCGTGACTTCGCTACTGGCGCTGCGAACCAGCGGATAGCGCCCGGCGATAGCCTGGCGGCAGAAACCGCCGACCTCCACGCTAATCCGTTTACGTACGTTTTCGAGATCGCGGCGCTGGGTATCACTACTGGCGCCGACCGCCATTTTGCTGAACATGGTTTGCAGGCCGCCCGGTAAGCGCCCGGCGCTGGCCTGCAGACGGCTAATGGCATCGCCGCCCGGCGGTTGCATACCGCTGTTGGCGGCATCCTGTACCGCGGTCAGGTAGCGATAAAGTTCGTCGATCTGTTTGAGGAAATCATCGAACACAATCGTTTTGCCGCCCTTTTCCAACGGCTGCGCCAGCTCGATCAGCGGCGCGTAGTGTTCGGTTACCAGCTGTTCCGGCGTCTGGCTAAGCGCCGCGCCCTGGGTTGCGCCGCCCTCATCATGGCGGAAAAGCGCTTCCAGCGTTCGGGTCGCACGGTTGCCCTGCTCGGCTGAACTTTCGCTTTTAACCGTATCCGGCTCGGCGCGCGCCAGGTTCAGCACCTGACTCAGGTTGATAACCAGACGGCGCAGCGGCGAGTTACTGGCTGAAAGCAGACGCGCGGTGTTGATCCGCGATGACAGATCGGCGCTATTGTTGAGCTGAATATCGGCAAGGAAGCGATCCCAGTTGGCGATAAAATCACGCATATAGAGCTGACGGACGGCGTTATCGGTTTGCTGTTTATCTTCCGACGCGCTGGCGGCGCCCAGCACCCAGATATCATCTTCATGCAGCGCGCTGGTGACGTTATCGATCTGTTTATTGAACACCTTCCAGTAGCCATCTGGCGTGTACAGACCGGGCACGCCTTCCGCGATCGGCGTACCGCTTTTACGCGAGAACACCAGTTCGCTCTGCGGCCCGCCGAGCGTCGCCAGCGAGACCGCTTTCAGATTGTCGTCATGCTCAAGCAGACGTTTCAGCCGACCATACACTCTTGAGGAGAGCGGCTGCTGGTTAATCAACGCCCGTTCGCGGGCGATCAGCGCATCGTCTTTGGCATACGGCGATGACTGGATTTGCGGTTCCAGTAGCTGGACCAGATGCCCTTCCAGCTGCTGAAGCTGCGTCTGCGTCACGTTTTGCGGCAGGTTACGCTGCAGGTTAAGCATCACCCAGGAGAGTAAAAACTTGCCGTCATACTGCTTGGGCTGATAGAGCATTTGATAGGCTTTCAACGCCTCGTAGCTATATTCGGCGTCACTGCCATTGTCGTTACGCAACCAGGTAGTGATACGCATGGCGACATCCGGTAGCAGCATTTGCTGTAGCGCTTTTTGATACAGCGTCTGCGAGGCGTCGCTGACATCATTACCGCGGTAGAGTCCCATCCGGCGGCTAACCGGCGGGTCGTTGACGTCAAAGTCGGCGCTCTTCGGCAATTCCAGCAGGCCGTTGAGTAGCGGCAGCATGGCGAACAGATCGCGCTGCTCGGGGTTTTGCAGCGCTTTGCTCTGCTGCTCAACCTGCGGCACCTTCGCCGAGACTTCTTCCAGGTAGGCCTTATTTTTGCCGTAGCTGGTCAGCCACAGTACGCATGAAATGATTAACAGCGCCGCGAGCGCCGCATAGCCTGACCAGATCGCTGCGCGGTTACGCAGTTCCCACCAACGGTTCTGCCCGGCGATGCCGGCTTCCTGGAAAATCACGTTTTGCAGCAGGTTTTTAATGAAATAACTCTGGCCTTTGGCGCCGGGGATCGGCGCTTCTTTACTGACCGAGTCCCAGTTGTCGTTTTCATTTCCCTGCGGCAAAGACAGCGCGCGATTGAGTTCACCCATCACGCGGTCGAACGGTAACCCTTCCTGGGTGCCGCTGGCGAAATAAATGCCGCGCGGCGAAAACTCGGTTTCAAAGTTAGAGCGGGCAAAGACGGTACTAAGATAGTCCGCTAACAGCGGCCGCAACGCCGCAAACTCTTGCGGGAACAGCCAGGCTTCGGCGCGGGTTTTGGCGTCATGCTCTTGCAGCATTGTATCCGGCAGCCCGGCTTCAAGCCGCTGTTGCAGTAACGCAAACTCCTGGGTAAAGCGGCCCATCAGGTCGAAGTCAGCAACGCTTGCCTGCTCCCACGGGAAAGTGAAGCCCCAGATTTGATCGCGCTGCGCCTTGTCGTAATCGGCAAACCAGGCGCGGAAGCCTTTAAGCAGGTCGGCCTTCGTCACCAGTACGTACACCGGGAAACGAATACCCAACTGTTCATGTAGTTCAGAGAGACGCTGGCGCAGATTAACCGCCTGCTGCCGCGAGGCCTCCGTCGATTGCGTTAACAGATCGGAGATACTCACCGTGACGATAACGCCGTTAATCGGCTGGCGGCGGCGGTATTTACGCAATAACCCCATGAACTTCAGCCACTCGCTGGCGTCCTGCGCCTGCTCGCTCTCCTGGGTGGTATAGCGCCCGGCGGTGTCCAGCAGCACGGCTTCGTTGGTAAACCACCAGTCGCAGTTGCGCGTGCCGCCGATGCCGCGTAACGCCGTTTTTCCGAAGCGGTCGGCCAGCGGAAACTGCAGCCCGGAGTTGGCTAAGGCGGTGGTTTTACCGGATCCGGATGCGCCAATAATCACATACCACGGCAGCTGATACAGATAGTGGGTGCTAAAGCGCTGGGTCCACTGACCATTACCGGTTTTACTGAAGTGCGCTTTTTTCAACATTTGCGCGGCTTCATCAAAGCGATCGGCGAGGATCTGGTCTTCGCTATTGAGGCGCTGCTGCGGATCGTTGCCCTTCGGCGTGTCTTCCTTCAGGTTATCCATCAGCTTGCGGTTGAGCCAGGCGTTGTACAGGCGCGGCAGAATGTGGCTTTGCGCCCAGATGAGGTAGACCAGCGCAATAGATATAACGCGGTTTTGTTCCGATTCCAACGGCCGGGTATCGACAATCGACAATAGCGGGCCAATCATCCAGATGACGGCCGCCACCGCCGTAGCGCCGAGAAAACCCCACAGCAGCCGGTTGGTCAGTATGGAAAGCAGAAGTGTCAGCATCCTTAATTTCCTTGGGGCAATCCGTTCAGCTCAGCCCGGGTATTATCGGGCGACACCAGCAGAGTAATTTCCACACGGCGGTTACGGGCACGGTTCTCAGGAGTGGTATTCGGCGCGATGGGGTTCATTTCCCCTCGCCCTTCGGCTTTTACGCGTTCGGGCTGCGTCAGATGATTTTGCAGCTGTTTTTGTACCGATCGCGCGCGTTCCAGCGACAGTTCGTAGTTCGAGGCAAAGCGCGCGCTGCGGATAGGCACGTTATCGCTATAGCCGACTACCAGAATGCGTCCGCTGACGTTGTTCATCGCTTGCGCAATACGGTCAATGACCGGGTCGTAACGGTCGCGCACCACCGTTGAGGCCGAAGCAAATAGCCCGTCGCCTTTGAGAATCACGACGCTGCGGTCCGCTTCGTCACGGACCGCAACCAGCCCTTCGGCAATTTCCGGGCGCAGAAAACCTCGCAGGTTAAGTACCGCCGGCAATTTTTCCGCCGGCTGAGCAATCGACGCTTCCGGCAACGGCGTCTGGTAAATTTTCGCCAACACCGGGTTGGTGGCATCGCCAAGCCGCCAGTTAAGAATGATATAGAACAGACAGGCGGCGAACCCCGCCAGCGCGACGCAGGCCCATAGCGGCACCACCGGACGCCACAGTTTACGCAACACCGGGCGATCCTCGCCGTGAACCGATAACGGCGGCGCATAGCCGCCGCGTACGCCGCAAATCATCTGCCACAGGCGCTGCTTGATGGTCTCCAACTGCGTGCGGCCGTTATCCATTACCCGGTAACGCCCTTCAAAGCCGAGCAATAAGCAGTAGTTGATCAGTTCCAACAGATTGATGTGTTCACGCGGATTCTGCGACAGGCGCGCAAGCAACTGGAAGAACTTCTCCCCGCCCCAGGTTTCGTTATGAAAGGTCACTAAAAGACCGCTGCCCGACCAGACGCCGCTACTCCCCCATGGCGTCAAGGCCGCCGCCTCGTCCAGTGCGGTACACAGGCAGTAACGGGCGCCGACTATCACTTCGTAGGGTAACCCCGCCTGCTGACCGCGCACTTCAAAACGGCGGATTTCATCAATCAAACGCTGGCGCAAACCGGCCTGGTCATCGTGCGAAACCGAATGACGGATCTGGGGAATCGCATTTAGCAATGGGTTGGCGGCCGTCACCAGGGGATTATTGCCGCTCACGCCATGACTGGCAGCGGCCTGTTGTTCCTGCATCATCAACGCTCGCTTTCTTATTCCGACGGGCTACGGATAGCCCAAAATTCCATATCCAGGCCGGGGAACTCGCCTGCCAGATGCAGTGCGAAGGCGCCAGATTTCTCCATGTCGTTCCACAGCTCGCCGCCCTTTTCGACTGCAAAGTAGTTGTAACCGGCATGCCACGGAATTTGCTGCGGCGCGGCGGGCATAGCGCGCAGGATCAAACCCGGTAGCTGTAGTTGCACCAGATCGCGAATTTTGCTCACCGGCGCAACTTTCATCTGCGCCGGGAAGTGCGTTTGCAGTACATCACCCGGTACGCTGGCTTTAACCGCCAATACGAATCCGAAATCACGCACCATGCTGCTCTCAGGTACGGTCGCGATGTTTAGCCCATGCGACCGTTCTATCAGCGGCAGCTGGATGGCATTGTCTTCCATTACCTGTGATAACCCCTGGCGCAGCAACAACATCAGTTTGCCGAAGCAGCTAGCGAGATCGTCATGGTCATAAATCGGCAGCGCGGCATCCGGACCGCGCTGCGCCATCCAGGTCGTCAGCTCGGCGGCGAACGGCAGCCAGCTATTCCACAATGACTCGGGGTGAATTAACGGCAACGTTTTGAGATGTGAGAGATGGCCGAGATGGCGATTGACCAGCGCAAGTAGAGTGAACTCAATTAATTCAGAAGTATTAAAACGCCCCGGCTGTCGCAGCCGGCTGCCGATTTGCTGGCTACGCTGCGCCAGCAGACCATGCAAGTCGTTGATCATCGCGTAAATCAAAGGATGATTGATGCCGTTGAGCATCGGCGGGATGTAGCCATTATCGAGTTTTACGGCGTTATCGTTGCGCTTCTCGGCGATGAACGCCACGCCGATAGCCGTCCACTCGGCGGTCAAATCCTTTTCCAGCATCAGGGTGAGCCGCGGGCGGGCAAACTGCACGGTGGCATCGCCGACCGACAGCGCATTGTCATCTTCCACATCCTGTTCAAACGCGGTAAATCGCGCTAGCGAGTCTTTTTCCTCGCTGAAGATAACCTCTTCCCGACCGCCGCGGCGTATCGGCAAGGCCAATACGACTTTTTCGCCCGTGACGTTATCCGGGATTTGCAACGGCGCCGGGCCCTGACGAGCATCGCGAAACTGGAAGAACGTCCCATCCGGCAGCAGGCCGCTGGCATAGCTCAGAGCTATGCACCCCTGACGCAGCATCGCATCATCAAGTTCAATCTCAAGAAAACCCCACAGCCAGGAGCGCTGTAATCCGCCCCATTCGCGAATTTGCGTTTGCAGGTAGCTTTCTGCCCGCTGAAAGTGATGCGGACGCAAAAACATGCCTTCGGTCCAGACCACCTTTTCTGCTTTATTCATACAAATTTCCTGTTAGGGCTCGCGCTATTGCTGCACGACGCGGATCCCGTTAACGTCAAGATATAAATTGGCTTGCAGTTGATCTGCCGACAGTTTCCAGAACTGCCAGAAAGGGGTTTCGCCAGGCGTTGGCAGAGGAAGAGAAATGCGCCACTTTTTACCATCCAGAGATTGGTATTCCGCCATCACTCCGATATAACGCGCCTCCGGCGAGCTTTGCCCGCTGAGTTTTTTTGCCAGTTGCCCCGGCATCAGGAAAAATTCATCGCTGTTCAGCAAGTTGCCGGCGAGAACTTTTTGCGCGTTATTTTGTAAGGAGTAGAAATCGGCGGACATGAATTCCGCATCGGATTTCAGCACTAACACTCTGACCTTTAATGGCGCAGAGCTGTTAATTTGCGGGTGGGCCTGGAACTGAAGATTGTATCGGGCAGGGTCGCTGTGTGAAGACGAACCACATCCACTAACCAACGTAAAAAGAAACAAATAAAACGCCAGCATGACCTGGCGTAAAAGAGAGTTATTATTCATACGGTGTCGCTCGTAAAGGCGGGATTAATCCAGAATCCAGGTACCGTTATTGCCGTTTTTGCAGGCTTTGGTATTTCCGTCGACGCTCACGCAGGTCGCTTTCTTACGCGCCTTCGGGCGCTTCGACTGTTCGCGAACCGTTTTATCATACAGCTCACTTTTGACAACGGCATTGGCCGGAGCATAGCCAATTAAATTTTCCTGACCTTCATTGGCTAATGCTATCCAGCCGTCCTGGGCCTGTCCCAATGCAATATAATTAGCACCGGGAACTAATTGCACAATCACTTTGCCGCCATAACCGGCCTGGCTCATTACCGCGGCGGAATACAGCGCGCGATATTCTGCGTTAATCGGGGTAAATTCCGTTGGCGGAACAACAATATGGCGATGGGTCAAATTGACGCCGTTAACCTGCGTGGTTTCAATGGTGTCATCGGTAATTTGCGGCTTCGGCGGCGCTTCGCACCCTGCCAGTGAAACCGCAATCATAGCGGCTAAAAACACTCGCGTTTTCATATGCTTTTCCATTGCAATGCTATTATTTTCTTAAGGGTTATCCCTGCTTGAATAACAAGTCTGAATATCCTTAATCACTGTGCGTAAAAGGGTTCCCGGTGTGGTATGGGCATAGCTACCGCACGAATCTTCACCGCAGTGGATCCCTTTATTACATTTCATTAACTATCACCACACAATTTTACAGATCGATCGAGTCAATTCAATACGCAATTTCGCCTCGTAGTTATGGGTGGTTAGCGTATTTAAACTTTTAGGATTAATCTCACTCGCTCTTTTAGCGCAGAAAGTCGAACAATCGCCGAAAAAGTGTAATACCAGAGACCATACAAAAGAAAGTGTAATTTAACCATGTGATTTAAAAGATATATTTAATTATTTTGCAAATCGGATTTTTCATTCGCTGTGAATATGGAATAGTCTTAAAAAACATTTCGCGGTAAATTTGCCCGCCAATCTTGGTAGGCTATTTTTATTTTCATCAGGTAATACTGATGCTGTAAAAACTCAAAGTGATATTTGACATTATTGCGGGAGGCTTCTAAAGACAGTTTACGCAAACCATCGACAGCAGCGAATAATGAGTTGAATCTTGAGGGGTGAATTGCAGTAGCTAAAAAACGGAGCCTGATGGCCCCGTTAATGTTTTAGTGATGATGCTTCTTGTGATGTTTATAGTATTCTTTCTCACGCTTCTTCGCATCTTTACGACCGTCGTGGTAGCCCTTCTCGTAGGCTTTACGCTGTTTTTTCTCTAGCTTTCGCCAGTGCTTGTCGCGATATTCATAATGACGATGCCAGTAGTCTTTATCACGCCAACGGCCGCCGTCCCAGTAATGACCGTAGGAATCCCGGTCGCCTATCTGCAGTTTAATAGCCGGTAAAAGCGTAATCTCCTCGGCCTGGGTGACGATCGGTGCGGATGCCAGCAAAACGGCGGCCAGCAATAATATTTTTCGCATCGGATTCTCCTTAGCTGTGCGTCTCGTAATATGTTGTAACACAACTGACCAGCTAATTATCCAGGTTAATTCTGCTTTTTCAGCTAACTGCTGAGAAAGGTTGTCGTTAGTTCTGCACGTTACGCGTACAGATACCAGACAAAAGGCATTTTATTTTTCTTTGCATCGGAGCGCGGCTTGCCCTGGTGGGGGAATCATAAGACAATGTGATTTTTCAAGCGTCTACATGCCTACGGGAGTAATAATTATCGCTTCTCGTCGCCTTCTCTCCGTCACCTGCATGACCCGGCTCGGCGCGGTTGCCGCCGCCGTACTGCTGCTCGTGACTTGCACCAGTAAAGCGCCAAAATCGCTGGTGACCGCCAGTAAACCGCCCGTTACGCAAAAATCGGCAAAAAATCAGCAGCCAGTACGCGGCGTCTGGATCACCACGGTTTCTCGTCTCGACTGGCCGCCGGTGGGTTCAATTATCGCCAGTAGCCCGGAAAGCCGTATCAGCCAGCAAAAGCTGGCCCTGATCGCCAAACTCGACAATCTACAACGCCTGGGCATCAATACCGTCTTCTTCCAGGTTAAACCGGACGGCACCGCGCTGTGGGATTCCCACATCTTGCCGTGGTCAGACATGTTGACCGGCAAAATTGGCGAAAATCCCGGCTACGATCCGCTGCAGTTTATGCTCGATGAAGCGCATAAACGCGGGATGAAAGTTCACGCGTGGTTCAACCCGTATCGGGTATCGGTTAATACCAAACCCGCTACCATCGCCGAGCTTAACCACACCCTGACTCAGGTCCCCGCCAGCGTATTTGTCCTCCACCGCAACTGGATACGCACTGCCAGCGATCGCTTTGTCCTCGACCCTGGGATCCCGGAAGTCCGTGACTGGATCACCAGTATCGTGGCGGAGGTGGTGCAAAACTATCCCATCGACGGCGTGCAGTTTGATGACTATTTCTATACTGAGACGCCGGGATCGACGCTGAACGATAATCAAACCTATCAGCGATATGGTCAGGGTTATGCCTCAAAAGCCGACTGGCGGCGTCACAACACCCAACAGCTGATAGCGCAGGTCTCACAGACCATCAAGAAACTCAATCCGCAGGTTGAGTTTGGTGTCAGCCCGGCGGGGGTATGGCGCAACCGCTCCCACGATCCGGCCGGCTCTGACACCCGCGGCGCGGCGGCTTATGATGAGTCCTATGCCGATACCCGCAGTTGGGTTCAACAAGGGCTGTTGGATTATATCGCGCCGCAGCTGTACTGGCCGTTCGCCCGCGATGCCGCGCGCTATGATGTGCTGGCTAAGTGGTGGGCTGATGTCGTGAAACCCACTCACACCCGGCTCTATATCGGCGTAGCGCTGTATAAAGTCGGCGAACCGTCAAAAAATGAACCAGACTGGATGGTCGACGGCGGCGTGCCGGAGCTGAAAAAACAGATCGACCTCAATGAAACCACACCGGGTATTCAGGGGACGATTCTGTTTCGTGAAAACAACCTTAACCAGCCGCAAACCCAGCAGGCGGTTCAGTATCTGCAGCAGCGCTGGGGGAGCTAATTCCGGCTAATCACCCTCCCCGTTGTCGCAAACGGGGAGTTTCTGTTTTCCGCATGAGAGCGCGGGAAGGCAGATTAAACCGTCAGTTCCTCCACCACTTCCGCTACGCTCTTAATCCGCTGAATACTGCCGATGCCGGTTCCCAATGAAATGTAGCCTTCGTCAGTGTTGCCCTCCAGCATACCAATTCGCAGGCCACGTAAACCGCCCATTTCCGCGGCTATGGTTTCATTACTGGCGCCGGATTTATCTAACGCCACCAGCCTGGCGGCTAATTTACCCGGCAGCGAACGATAGTAATCTGGCAATGTGCGAAATAGCTGCAAATCCAGACCGTTAGCTTCCACGATCATCTCTTTCACCGATGGCGGCACGCGGCTCTCGGTGGTGCTGATAAACACGGAGCCGGCAAATACCCCCTGCGCGCCCAGCGCGTGGGCGGCCCTGGCGGTGCGCCGGTCGGTAATCCCGCCAGCCGCCAGCACCGGCACACGCTTCACCGCATCAACAATCAATGGCACGATTGAAAACGTACCTAGCGCCGTTCCCGGAAGCGTTCCGCCTTCGTCGAAGCCGGTGGCGACAATAACATCGGCCCCCATCTCCTCGGCTTCGCGGCTGTTTTCCGGCGTCGGGTTAATATCACGATAGATAATGTTGATCCCGGCCTGCTTAAGCGTGGCAAACAGCGAGGGAATGATAGCCCCTTGACCATAGCCGGTATAAACCACCGCTTTAACCCCCTCTTCTTTTACTACTTCTACAATCGGCGGCGTCCAGATATCGTTTTCAACCGTCGGAATGAGATTGACGGCAAAAGGTTTCTCGGTGAGTAATTTCGTTTTACGGATCTCTTCACGCATCTTTTCTGCCGTTTCCTGCGGCGTCGAGACGGCGGTTTGCGCGGTTAAACCCGCATTCGGCCCTAATACGCCAAGCCCGCCGGCATTACTGACTGCGGCGACTAACCGGGCGTCGGTTAGCCAGGATAGCGGCCCCTGAATGACAGGTTTTTCAATACCGAGAATATGGCTAACAGAATGGTTTTGCATGATGCGACTTCCTTAGTGTGTTTTCTGGCGCTTAGCGCTGGGATGACGCCACTGTAGGCCGCTTTATTGTTGGGAAAAATAGTAAAAGTTATCCTTCACTGTTATTAAATAAGTAATAATCAAAGTGAAATACGATGTTGTCATCGGAGCACATTGGCACAAATGAACTTAAATCTGTTTGAATCTATTAAGATTTTTATCGAGATTATCGAGTCTGGCAGCTTTACGCGCGCCGCCGAGAATCTGCAGATCCATCGCCCGGCGGTCACGAAAGCGCTACAGCAGCTTGAGCAGCACTGCGGCGTTCGACTTCTGCAGCGTACCACCCGACAGATCCACCTCACCCCTGATGGCGAGGCGTTTTATCGTCGTAGTAAACCTCTGCTGGCGCAGGCCGATGATCTTATGGAGTCTTTCGCCCCGCAGCGTCCGCTACGTGGTCAACTGCGCATAGATATGCCTATCGCTCTGGCGAAGTTAGTGGTCGTGCCGAATCTCCCCGCCTTTTATCAGCAACATCCGGAGATTGAAATTGTGCTGAGCAGCTCCGACCGGCGGCGGGATATGCTTCGCGAGGGCCTCGATTGCGTCCTGCGCATTGGCGAGCTTGAAGACGGTGACTATATCGCACGTCATCTCGGTACCGTCGGTATGAAAACCTGCGCCAGCCCGGCCTATCTGGCGAAATACGGCGTTCCCTCAACCCTTGACGACCTGCAGCATCATCAGGCGATCAACTGGCTGAATAACAGTAATCATCAGACCATGCGCTGGGTGTTTCAAACTGACGCCGGGCAGCAGGACATTTCGCTAGCGGGTAAACTGGTGGTGGATAATTCAGAGACTTACATCGCCGCTGGCCTTGCTGGACTCGGCATTATGCAGGGCCTGGATCTTTTCCTTCACCCCTGGTTGAAAAGCGGCGAGCTGGTTGAAGTCCTGCCGAATAATCCGGTTCCCTCCAGGAAGTTATCGCTTATTTATCCCCATCGTCATGTATCGCGCAAGGTGCGCGTCTTCGCCGAGTGGCTGGCGACAATGTTATAGAAATACAGATAAAATAAAGCCCGGCGCTATCTGTCGCCGGGCATGAATTAAGGTGCGGTAAGTTCATCGTAGAGCGTTCGCAAACGGCTGCGCAGAAACAGCACCGCTTTGTGTTTACGCGACAGCCACGCCTGCTCGCTGGCGCCGCTCTCTGCCGCCAGCTCCCTGTAGCTATAGCCCTGCAGCTCGGTTTTCTCGAAGGCTTCACGCTGCAGCGGCGGCAGCTCCGCCAGCGCCTCGGTTAAAGCCTCCCACAGCAGTTCTTTAAGATAGGCTTCCTCCGGCGTCTGCGCGACGCCAAACAACGTTTCCGCCAGCTCATCCTCGGCAAAGCCGCCATCGCCATCTTCATCAGTATCGAATGTTAATGGCAACTCGCGCTTCTTACGCGACCGGTCGGTCATTTCATTACGCGCCGCCCGGAATAACCATGCCGCCACGTTCTCCACCGGTTGCTCGACCTTCATCAGTTGCAGGGTGACTTCCTGCAGGATGTCATCGGCAT
The DNA here is from genome assembly GCF_050600815.1 of Klebsiella sp. 141161. Classification (NCBI taxonomy): domain Bacteria; kingdom Pseudomonadati; phylum Pseudomonadota; class Gammaproteobacteria; order Enterobacterales; family Enterobacteriaceae; genus Klebsiella; species Klebsiella sp. 141161. The sequence goes on from NZ_JAQIRN010000001.1 coordinate 186,235, forward strand.
CGTCACGTACGGCGGTTCTACCGCGAATAAACGCGCTTAAACGCGCACGACAGGCGGCAAGCGCAGACAGCAGCCGTGATTCCCCCGCCATCGCGTTGTTTACCTCGTTCACTCGGCATCCGGCGCTTTCGCCGATGGGTTATCGTCAGTCGGTTGCCCACCGCGACGTTCATGCCAGCCGCAACGTCCGCGATGTCCGTGGCGGCCGAAACGTTGGGCAAACTCCTCTCGCTGCTCCGGGGTCATGGTCATCCAGCGTTCATGCATGCGTCGACGCGCCTGAGCCATACCAAACATACCGCGATGAAAACCTAAACCGCCAAACAAGATACGGCACAGCGCCAGCAACCCCAAAGCCTGCCAGAAACCGATGCTTTTCACCCCGAAGATAGCCGGCAGCAATGCGTTCCATAGTGACATCACGACCAGACTCAGTACCACAACAATCAGCGCGCCGATAATCAGCGGCCGCGCCATTCTGTGACGTCCAAAACCCTGGTGATGATGCCCGTGTCGTTCAAAATCTCTCATCGTCAATTACCTCATAATAATGTATGTATCGAGGTAGACGAATCAGCGAAGAAAATATTGCCAATAAAAATGAAAAAAATAGCGCAATCATGAAAACGGGTAGTATCACTCAAAAACTCATCGCTAAACCGAGGCCATACCCTTCGGTGTTATTACCGAACATATAGCGGGCCACCAGTCGGGTACGGGTGATAAATACCGGATACTGGCTGCTGTCGAGCTCCAGACCAATGCCGAGCGAACTCAGGCTATCAAAACCGAGTTCACCGCGCTGGTCGCCAAGATAGATAGTATGAGCCCCTTCCAGCACATAGCGTACCGGGCTTTTCAGCAACATCCAGTCAGCTATCGGCGCGCGTCGACGAAGGTAGATACCCAGATTTTCGGCACTGGCCTGCCCCTGTACCGCTTCTGATGTGCTACCGAAGGTTTGCAAATTCATCGCGGAATAGCGCGCTTCTATGTCAATATCCTGCGTTTTGGAAAACAGTTCATAATCAAGCATTAACGATCCGCCCAACCCATAAGCGTTCAGTCGCCCACCATCGAGGAAGCGAATATCGGCATCCGTTTTACGTTCGAGCGCCCAGCGACCGAGGCGCGCATCGCTGGCCATGGTGCCCAGCATCATATTGAAGATAGGCCGTAGCACCAGTTTTCCACCCCATCGGTCCTGATACAATGGAAAGTCCCAGCCGACGCCGCCAGTAGCGGTCAGACTGTTCCATTTGGTGGGAATGGTACGGCTCTGGGCACCATCGCTGACCACAAATTGCGGATCGTAGCGACTGTAACCGAGGGTGCCTTCCAGATAGAGCGGAAAAACCTCACTCAAGGTGGCGCCGCCGCCAAATTGCGTGAGGGTTAGTTCGTTTTTCTCATTCGCGCCGGAGCCAATATTCAGATCGCTGGCGGTAACGTCAGGTACCACGGTGTAACTCATTAAGGTGAGCACCGCATCCGCGCGCTGCTTTAGCCGACTGCCGTCAAGGGCATAGCATTCCTGACTAACTAAAAGCACCGTCAGTAGCAGCCAGCACGCACGCGGAACACCAAATACCATAGCCTGATGCTACCTCATCAATAACGGGGGAATTCGTTTGATTGAGTATAGCCAGCAGCGTCCAAACGTTAGTTATTTTTCAATACGCTGCAGCTGAATGGCATCCGCCTGCTGCGCTTTATCAGCAAGCTGCTGGAACTGTTGCGGAGAATAAAAATTATGCGGCGCTGGCAGCGACTGCATATCCTGCCCCGGATGGATTTGCAGTTGACCCAGTTCAGCGAGCGTAAATCCGGCAACTTCCTTTGGCATCGTCAGGCGATACGGCGGCGTGCGTTCAAAAGGAACCGGCGTTGGTAGGCGATTTTCGCTGAGATCGTAATTCCGCTTCAGCACCAAAAATTTGTCCGGTACCCTGCGCTTACTGTTCCACCAGTCGCCGTCAATCTCGCGAAACATCCGTTCCGTCTCACTTTGCGGCGCGACCAGCAGTTTGACCAACGCCTGTTTTAACGCCGCTTCCATCGCCCGGTTGTAGGCATCGACTGAACCGGCTTGCCCTTGCAATATGACGTTGATCGCCAGACGTGCGCCTAGCAGATTGGAATAGAGATCCTCCGGCGAAAAGGCGGAAATTTCTTCTGAAAAACCCGGAACCGACTGGAAACCATACCATTGGGCGATCTCATGCCACTGCGCAATTTCGAAGGCCAGATGGCCTGCAAGCCAGGCGGCAATGGTATATCGCTGCGGCATTGAAGCCGGCGGCGTAAAGGCATTTAACTGGACGCGGCGTACGCCCAGTTCCTCGCTATAAAAGATGCGTCCTGACTGCCCGAGCGTCGGGTAAATTCGGCTGAATAAATAAAAGGTGTAATCAGCGGTATCACGCACATGGGCAATATCAATAAAACCGCCGCGGCGGGTATAAATAAGGCCATTGTGCTCATCGCTTAAGCCAACCAGATTTTTGACCGCGCCGAGTGCGCTATCGTTGTAATGATGCTCACCTAAGGTATCGAGCGTCAGCACATTACCAATCTGATAAACCGGGATTGGCACGCCAATGGCGCGCACCCGCAGATCGAAACCGAAGGCGCAGCATGGGCGCAGCGATTCCGGCGGCGATAATTCACCCACTACCGGGCTGACATGGTTAACGGGAATCGTCGGTAATACCGGGTCCTGGGCAAATACCGAAAAAGCAGCCGCCAATAACCACCACAAACTCTTACGCATCAAAAGCGTTCTCCATGACACAAAAACAGCGCGCATCATACTCGCCGATGGCTACACGCCGTTAAGTCAAAAACGGTATTCACCGGCGACAAAGAAACTATTGCGATCGTTAAAGCCAAATTCGGTCAGAACGTTGAAGTTACGCGTGATTTCGTACTGGGCGCCGATCAGCATATTCCATGGTGAAGTGAGTTTCTGTTTGACATCAAACTTGCCGTCGCCGTCTTTATTGACCGCGGCAATCAATGGCTGCAGCTGTGGCGGCATATGCAAATCGGCCAGGTTGCCTTTAAATTCCTGCTGCACATCCTGATACATACTGCCGACCCACACGCTGAGATGCGAAGGGCCAGAAATCCCCTGAAGGTTGAAGCGATAACCAACCCTGGGTGACACTGTCACGGCAGAGATGCTGCCGTCGAGAATATCAAAATCGGTGCGGGTATAGTTTGTATCGACGAGGGCAAACCAGTTCTCATAGCCGCCAGCCAGCGTGAACCCGCCTCCCCAGGTGGTACCTTTGAAATCGAGAACAAAATCGATATTTTGCAACTCGCCGCTTTGGTTGAGGTTATGCACTGCGCCGGCGATGATGCGATCCAGACCGCGGTATTGCGTTGGGTCGGCATCGACCGACACATTCGACACCGACGAACCGCGGGTGTGGCCTAGAATCCCGTAGACATTAAGGAAGGGAAACACCCACATATCGAGCCGCAGGTTCTCAGTTTTGCTCTTCTCTCGCGTGTGTCCGGCATCGATGGCGAACATGTCGCTGGGGATCGGATGGTTACCCAGCTTCAGTCCGGAAAAGGTGATGCTGTCGACCATAATATCCTGGCGCATATTCATATAGCTGAGATTGACGCCAAACGGCAGCGGGATGGAATAACCGCGAGCGCGCGCTTCGTCGCCCCAGATGGGAAAGTAGCTATCGCTGTCGTCACTTTCCGCCGCACAGGCATTCCACACGGCGCCAGAGGTCAACAGCAGCGTGATGACGGTTGTTTTCCATCTCATTTTTATTCGTACCTTTACAGTCCGGAACCCACGTTAAAATAGACCGCCTGTTCGTGTTCGCTAAATGCGACATCGACGCCGGTAAATAAACCATACTGACGGGCGACCAGATAACGAAACCCGGAGCCCCACGCCACTTCGGTTTGCTGCCACAGCGACCCCGCCTCATCGCTCGCGCTGCCGATACCGACAAAACCTTGCAGGATCCAGCGCGGCGCAAATTGCCAGGCCAGTTGCGTCTGGGCGACAGCGACATAATCGCCCTGATAGCGAAAACGCGAGATGCCGCGCAGTTCGATGTAAGGCCGGGCCATAGGCGTTAGATGCTTGTCATGATGAGTCAGCGACTGATAATTTGCCGCCAGCGCCAGGGTTAAGGTCGGCGCCAGCGGGATAAAGTATTTACCATCCAGCGACAACTGATTGTAATGATAGTCGCCGCCGAGAAGAGCGCGGTAAAAACGGTACTCGCCCTGCAGCGATAACCCTTTCTTAGGGTAGAAAAAATTATCGGTAGTGTCATATTCCGCCACCACGCCCACCGCCGAAGAGGTGCTGTTTTCCCCGAGCACCCGCTGCCACACCTTGTTAATCAGCGGATTATCCGCGGTCACATCGGTGTGCGCATAGAATTGCGAGGCGCCAAGAAAAACCGGAGAGTCCCCCACGCGGAATAACAGTTTTTGTAAACCGCCAAAGCCTTTGGTATGGGTTTGCACCGCCACATTTTTGTTAAACCCGGCAATGTCACCCGAATAGATATCGAGATTGACATTGGCGTAGCCCGCGCCAACCAGATAACGAATACTGTCATGATTCCAGGTATGACGATGCGCGGCGCCGATGAACCAGGTACCATTTTGCGTCCCACCACCGCCGAACCCGGTCAGCGCCGGTGGAATAAAACGATCGCCCTCGCGGGAGCCTTTACCGTGCAGAAATAAACCAAACAGACCGCCGCCGTAGCCGATAGCCGGCTCGGTAATCATCACAGGTACCGGCAGAAAACCGTACGGGTTATCCTGCAGATACTGGCTCATATCGAGCATGCCGTCTTCAGGGTCGAATAATTGCGCTGCGATAGACGCGCCAGGCGCGAGGGCAAGCATCAGTAAAAGAGTAAGGCCTGCCAGCTTCATGCGGTCTCCAGCACTGACGCATTCATAAGAGGATATTAATGTAATGTGCTAAAAATATATCGTAAGCCCTTGTTCTACGCCAACTTACCCTCTCCTTACTTTGCTTATTTTTGGATAAAAAAGCGTGGTTAATAACACAAATTGATAAATGTTATTTATCGTTCTGGTTCATGACCATTAATAAGTGACAGTGTCACCATGTGCGATGGTTTTTAGTTCGCCGCCGTTGTAATCAAAAAGTGAATGACGTATAACATGTCGCAACCGAGGGGTGTCCCGTGAGGGCTGAGATGGCGTAAAAGCCGAACCCTTTGAACCTGATCTGGGTCATGCCAGCGAAGGGACGGGTCGGCATGTTCGCCAGTTTTCAGTTTTGCCTGTTCACACTTCTGCACGCCCGGATCTCCCCCTATTTTCAGGAGGTCCCATGATGATTCCCGCTTTTACCCAAGGTCTTTACGGTCGACTGCGCGAGCAGGCCGGTGGCGAATGGCAACGCTACGTGTCGCACCCTTTCCTCCAGCAATTAGCCGCGGGTACGCTGCCGCAGGCAGCCTTTCGGCGCTATCTGACCCAGGATTATCTTTTCTTAATCCATTTCGCCCGCAGCTATGCCCTGCTGGTCAGCAAACTTCGCACGTTGCCGGAGATGCGCGCCGCCGCCGCCTCGATGAATGCCATCCTTGCTGAGCTACCGCTACATGTAGGCTATTGCGAGCAATGGGGGTTGAGCGAAGACGCTATGGCCCTGCAAAGCGAAGCGATGGAAACCATCAACTACACCCGCTACGTACTGGATATCGGCCACTCCGGCGACGCGTTGGATCTACTGGCGGCGCTGCTTCCCTGCGTCGCGGGCTATGCGGAGATCGGGCTCGGTCTGCTGCACAACCCACAAACCAACTTGCACGATAACCCCTACGCGCCGTGGATCCGCAACTACGGCGACGAGAGCTATCTACAGGGCGTCAATGCAGCGATCGGCCTGCTGGAAACGCTCTGGCAACAGCGCGGCGCGGAATCACGGTTCGCCGGGCTGAGCGACATATTTACTACCGCTACCCGGCTGGAGGGCAATTTCTGGCAAATGGGACTGAATGCCGCCGGGCAGGACAAGGCGTGATGGCGCCAGGTATTCACGTTCGCGATTTATGTCTGCGCTTTGGCTCGCGGGAGATCTTTCGCGATCTCTCTTTCGATATTGCCGCCGGGCAATGGGTGTCGCTCCTTGGCGCCAGCGGCGCGGGCAAAACCAGCCTGTTGCGTATTATCGCCGGGCTGGCGGCGCCAACCCGCGGAACCGTAATCGCCAGCGATGGCCTTCCCGTCACTACACGACTGGCGTGGATGGGGCAAAAAGATCTGCTCTATCCGTGGCTTAACGTGCGGGAAAATGTCGCCCTCGGCGCCAGGCTGCGCGGTGAAAAGGCCGATAACGCGCGGGTAAACGAGCTTCTTGAGCTGGTCGGGCTCGCCTCCTGCGCTGATGAACGCCCGGCCGCGCTGTCTGGCGGGATGCGCCAGCGCGCGGCGTTGGCGCGCACCCTTTATGAAGATCGCCCCATTGTGCTGATGGATGAACCGTTTTCCGCTCTCGATACCCTCACCCGCACACGCATTCAGACCCTGGCCGCGCGCTTACTGACCGGACGTACCGTGGTGCTCATCACTCATGACCCGATGGAAGCCTGCCGCCTCAGCCATCGTCTGCTGGTACTCTCGCCTGATGGTGAAATTGATGATAGCCATCATTTAAGTGGCGTCCCGCCTCGCGTTCCGGATGATGGCGCGCTGTTGGCAAGCCAGGCGCAGCTGCTGCAGCAATTGATGAGGGCGAACGGATGAGGGGCAAGTTACTGCGCGGGTGCAGCGTATTTTGTGGCCTACTGTTGCTCTGGCAGCTGGCGTGCTACAGCGGCATTCCCACTTTTTTGTTGCCTTCTCCGGCGGCGGTCGCTGAAGCGCTGTGGAATAACCGCAGCTATCTGGCCAGCCACACTCTGGTCACCCTAAGCGAAATTCTCAGCGGAATGGCGCTCGGCGTCGCGCTCGGTATGGTGCTGGCGCTCTGTATGACCATGTCGCCGCGATTACAACGCTGGTTGATGCCGCTGGTACTGACCAGCCAGGCCATTCCGGTATTCGCCCTCGCCCCGCTATTGGTACTGTGGTTTGGTTTTGGTATGAGCGCCAAGGTCATGATGGCGGTGCTGGTTATCTTCTTCCCCGTTAGCTCGGCGTTCTTTGACGGTCTGCAACGGGTCAATCGCGACTATCTCGATCTGGCCCGCACCATGGGCGCCTCCTTTAGCGCTCAGTTGCGTCATGTCCGGCTCATGGCGGCGCTACCCGCGCTAGGTTCCGGACTGCGGATGGCCGCCGCCGTCGCCCCCATTGGCGCCATCATCGGTGAATGGGTCGGCTCCGCCGAGGGGCTCGGCTACGTAATGCTGAATGCCAATGCCCGCCTGCAAACCGATATCTGCTTCGCCGCCCTGTTCATTTTAGTGCTGCTGACCATCGCGCTGTGGTTGGCGGTCGACGCCTTTTTGCACCGGCTGATCAATTGGTCGCCGGAATAACTTATCAACAGATAATAAGGAAGAGATATGCGTAAACCTCTGTTGGCCGGCCTCACTCTGCTGGTTTGCGGCCAGGCATCGGCAAATGAAAAGCTGACCCTGGTACTGGACTGGTACATCAACCCGGATCATGCGCCCATTATGGTGGCGGAACAGATTGGCGCCTTTCGGGATGCCGGGCTGGATGTCAACATCATCCCCCCTTCCGACCCGGCGCTCCCTCCGCGCCTGGTTGCCGCTCGCCAGGCGGATTTAGCGATAACCTATCAACCGCAGGTTCACTTCTTCGCCGATGAAGGACTGCCGCTGGTTCGCGTCGGGACGCTGATCCACTCGCCGCTGAATACCGTGATTGCGCTGGATCCGCGCATCAAATCTCCGGCCGATCTACAAGGGAAAAAAGTGGGATACTCGGTGAGCGGTATTGAACAGGCGACACTGGCCACCATGGCGCAGCACGCCAACATCGACCCTAACAGCATTAAACTGATCAACGTTAATTTCCAGCTCACCAGCGCTCTGCTGGCCGGCCAGGTCGATGCTGTTATCGGCGGTTATCGCAATATCGAAGCGCTGGAACTCAAACTGCAGGGCAAAAGACCGGTGGTCATGAATGTGGAAGACTATGGCGTGCCCGCTTACGACGAACTGGTGATCGTGGCAAACAAAGCCGAGGTCAACGCCCCTAAAATCAAAAAATTCCTCGACGCATTACAGCAGGGAGTGAGCTATTTGCGCGCGCATCCGCAACAAACCTGGCAGCGGTTTGCCAAAGCGCATCCGGAACTCAATACCGAACTGAACCAGCAGGCGTGGTTGCAGAGCGTGCCGCTGTTCGCCACCGATCCGGCAGCGTTAGATAAGCCCCGCTACGACGCGTATGAACAATTTTTATATAACAATAAGTTGGTGAAAAAAGTAACACCTTTAGCAAATTATGCGATCGAACTGCGTTAAGTAACCATAAAACTGACGGAAGTATTTCCGTCAGTCATTCAGCGAAGCGGTAATAAAAATATATAGACTTTCTCACTAATAATTACACTTTCCATGGTTTTAAAAAAAATCGAAATTTAGCTTTTAAATCAGCTAATTATATTGACATTCCTGTATGTAATAATCGCGTCAAAATAGCGCCTTAAATTAAAGATTGAATGCGGATTTAAAAAGCCATATATTGTGCGCGCTTTATGAATGCCGATTCAATTTTCTAAACCTTTTTATTCAACCAGAGTTCAAACGTAACGCTGGTTGTGGGAGTGATATGATGACGGATAAAGTCCGTATTGATACTTTAAGTGCAGATTTATTGGACGCGAACAACGAAACCTTTTTGGCCCGTCAGGCTGAATTCGAATCGAATGTCAGGAGTTACCCTCGCAAGTTGCCGCTCGCCATCACCAAAGCCGAAGGCGTTTGGCTGACCGATGCGGATAACAAACAGTACCTGGACTGCCTCGCCGGCGCCGGGACCCTCGCTCTGGGCCACAACCATCCTGAAGTACTGCAGAGCATCCAAAGTGTCATTACCAGCGGCTTGCCGTTACATACCCTCGATCTGACAACACCGTTAAAAGATCGCTTCTCTGAATACCTGCTCTCCTGCCTGCCAGGCGAAGGGAAAGAGTATTGCCTGCAGTTCACCGGACCTTCCGGCGCTGACGCCGTTGAAGCCGCGCTGAAGCTGGCGAAAAAATACACCGGCCGTACGGCGGTGATCAGCTTCTCCGGCGGTTATCACGGGATGACCCACGGCGCGCTGTCTGTGACCGGTAATCTGTCGCCAAAAGCCGCGGTCAACGGCATGATGCCGGAAGTCCAGTTTATGCCTTATCCGCACCAGTATCGTTGCCCGCTGGGTATCGGCGGCGAAGCGGGCGTGAAGGCATTGACCTATTACTTCGAAAACCTGATCAACGACGTGGAAAGCGGCGTTCGTAAACCTGCTGCGGTCATCCTTGAAGCCGTACAGGGCGAAGGCGGCGTGAACCCGGCTCCGGTTGAGTGGCTGCAACGCATCCGCAAAGTCACCAAAGAGCACGGCATTCTGCTGATCATCGATGAAGTTCAGGCAGGCTTTGCCCGTACCGGTAAATTCTTCGCCTTCGAACACGCCGGCATCGAGCCGGACATCATCGTGATGTCGAAAGCCGTCGGCGGCGGTCTGCCAATGGCGGTTCTGGGCATTAAGAAAGAGTTCGATGCCTGGGAACCTGGCCATCATACCGGTACCTTCCGCGGCAACCAGCTGGCGATGGCCACCGGTCTGACCACCCTGCGCCACCTGCGTGATAACAAGATTGCCGACAAAGTCGCCGCCCAGGGCGAATGGCTGAAAGGCAAACTGGCGGAAATGCAAAAACGCTATCCGGTTATCGGTCACGTGCGCGGTCTCGGTCTGATGATCGGTATCGAAATCGTGAAGCCGAACGAGGCGCAGGATCATATGGGCTGCTACCCGGCTGACGGCGAACTCTCCGCGCTGCTGCAGAAGAAATGCTTCGAAGCGGGCCTGATCCTGGAACGCGGCGGCCGTCACGGTTGTGTACTGCGTCTGCTGCCGTCCCTGCTGATTAGCGACGCGGAGCTGGAAGTGTTCCTCGATAAGTTTGAACAGGCCCTGCTGGCCGCCGGCGTAAAACCGGTCTGAGTGGAGTAAGTGACCGCAATGTCCAAATTGAATCCGATTCTGGCTGGGTCCGCGGCAAGCATTGACGCTTACCAGCAGGTCATTTCCCAGACCAGCCAGGCGGTTGCGCAGTGGCTGCAACAACCTGAAATGTATCAGGGGAAAAGCGTTGATGAACTCCGTGAGCGCATCACCCTTGATTTTAACGAACAGGGTCTGGGCAACCAGGCGGCGATTGAACGTGCGATCGAGTACTTCCTGAAAGACAGCCTGTCGGTGCACCATCCGCAGTGCGTGGCGCACCTGCACTGCCCAAGCCTGGTTATCAGCCAGGCGGCGGAAGTGCTGATCAACGCCACCAACCAGAGCATGGACTCCTGGGATCAGAGCCCTTCAGCCACCATCATTGAGATGAAGCTGATCGAGTGGCTGCGCGCCCAGGTTGGTTATCCGGCTGGCGATGCCGGCGTCTTCACCAGCGGCGGTACCCAGAGTAACCTGATGGGCCTGATGCTGGCGCGCGACGCCTTCTTTGCCCGTCAGGGGCATTCCATCCAGCAGGATGGTATTCCGGGCGACATTCGTCAGTACAAAGTACTGTGCTCGGAAAACGCCCACTTCTCGGTGCAGAAGAACATGGCGCTGATGGGGCTTGGCTATCGCTCGGTCACGTTGGTGAAAACCGATGAATTCGCCCGTATGGACGTCACCGACCTGAAGGCGAAGATTGCGCAAGCGCAGGCCAACGGCGAGCAGATCATGGCCATCGTCGCCACCGCCGGTACCACCGACGCGGGCGCGATTGACCCGCTGCGTGATATTGCCGGTATCGCGGCGGAGCACCAGATCTGGCTGCACGTTGATGCCGCATGGGGCGGCGCGCTGCTGCTGTCCGAGCAGTATCGCGATTACCTCGACGGCCTGGAGTTAGTGGATTCCGTTACCCTGGACTTCCATAAGCAGTTCTTCCAGACCATTAGCTGCGGCGCCTTCCTGCTGAAAGAGGCTCGCCACTACGAGCTGATGCGCTATCAGGCGGCCTATCTGAATTCCGAGTTTGATGAAGAACACGGCGTTCCGAACCTGGTCTCCAAATCGCTGCAGACCACCCGCCGCTTCGACGCGCTGAAGCTGTGGATGGGGCTTGAGGCACTGGGCAAGAAACAGTACGCTTCAATCATCGATCATGGCGTGACGATGGCGAAAAACGTCGCGGAATTCGTGAAGTCTCAGCCAACGCTGGAGCTGGTCATGCAGCCGCAGCTGGCAAGCGTGCTGTTCCGCTCACGTCCGGCGCAAATGGCTGGTAGTGATACCGCCGCGATCGCCCTGCTCAACCAGCGCGTGGGCGACGCCCTGCTGGAATCCGGCCGCGCCAACGTCGGCGTGACCGAGCATAACGGCGTAACCTGCCTGAAGCTGACGCTGCTCAACCCGGTGGTGACGCTGGACGATGTGAAGGTCTTGCTGAGCCTCGTTGAACGCACCGCCCAGGAACTGCTGGCGAAATAAGACGCTGCCGATTAGCGAGTGTCCTCCAAAGCCGATAACTGTCGTTATCGGCTTTTTTATTTCCCTCTCACGTCCGCGCTTCGCGCAGCAGTTTTTGGATTACCTGCTCCTGACGGGCATAATCACCTTCGCCAAAGGCGGTATAACGCAGTTGCCCCCGCGCGTCGAAGAAATAATGCGCCGGCCAGTACTGATTACCAAACGCATTCCAGATGGCGTAGTTGTTATCTGCGACAACCGGATAGTTTAGCTGCCGCTGGCTGACCGCTTCACGAAGCTGCGGCAACGACCGTTCCCACGGATATTCCGGCGTATGTACGCCAATCACCACCAGCCCCGCATCGCGATACTTATTGGCCCACGCCCGTACATAAGGCAGCGTATGCTGACAGTTGATGCAATCGCGGGTCCAAAAATCAATCAGCATCACCTTGCCCTTTAACGCCGCATTGGTAAGCGGCGGGCTATTAATCCATGCGGTGCCGCCTTGCAATTCCGGCATAGCGCTGGTTGGCCGCGGCGAAACGATAGGCTCCAGCCGAACTCGTTGTTGATCCTGGGGCATAAACGCGCTGAGCCGCTGCTCCAGACGATGGGTTAAACCGCTGGCGCCCTGCAGATAACGATCGCTACCGCTGGCGATTAATGCCACTGCGGCCAACATTGCCACGCCAGCCAGTTGGCGTAACCGCCCACTTATCACCTGACCACCGCGCAAACGGGAAATCAGCCGCGCGCCGAACCACCCCAATAGCAGCAACATCAGCGCGCATCCGCTGGCATAGGAAAGCAGCAAGATGCCGGTAGTCACTGAATTTCCTTGCAACAACGCCAGGCTAAATATCGCCCCCAGCACCGGTCCCGCGCACGGCGCCCAAAGTAGTCCAATCGCCAGTCCGGCGAATACTGAAGCGAGCCCACTGCCATAACGATAGCTCTGTTGGTTAAGTTGATTACCCAGCGCCACCGCTGGCGATCCGAGCCAGCCTGCAACGCGTGATGACAGCAAACTGATGGCCACAACGACCAAAAAGCCCAGCGCCAGCCAACGCCCGACGATAGTCAGATTGACTAACCACCCTGCTGCCGTCGTGGCCAGCAGCGATACAGCGGTATACATCAACCCCATACCGAACAACAACAGGATGAGTTGTCCCTTACGCCCGCTTACGCTGGCAAACACCAGCGGGATCACCGGTAAGGTACAGGGGCTAAGCAGCGTCAACATACCGGCCAAAAATGCAATCACAACAGCCATGATCATTCTCCTTCGCAACGTTGCCGAAATGGCAACGTCAGCATTACAACAGGAGATTGTATGGCGGATATGTCCGTGAAACGGCGGTTTAGTATATGGATTTATCTGCAGTTGGAATGGATACAGAAGGATACAAAACGGCGGCATTGAGACGTACCCGCGCCTCAAGACCGCCCTGTTGCAGATTGTGCAGGGTCAAACTTCCCTGCATCTGCCCGGCGAGCTGGGCGGCGATTGCCAGCCCCAAACCGGTACCGCCGGTATCGCGATTACGTGACTGCTCGAGCCGATAAAACGGCTGCAGTACGGCGGTGAGCTCTTCTTCCGGGATGCCGGGGCCATCATCAGCAACGTGAATGATAACATCGCCATTCGGCGAATAACTCAGGCTGATTTCCACCTTTTCGGCGTATTTCAGCCCATTATCGATTAAATTACTCATGATTCGCCGCAGCGCCTGCGGCTGAAGCGCCATGACGTCCGCCCCTTTAGCGGCATGAAAACTGACCGATTTACCGATGTCGGCATAATCACAGGCGATGCTATCCAGTAATGCATTGAGACTCATCCGCTGCGGCGCTTCTGCCAGCGGTTCGGCCGATCGTGCCAGCGCGATGCCTTCGCGAACCAGTCGGGTCATGCTATCGAGATCCTGTAACAGCTTATCGCGGAGTGCCGGTTGGTCGGCCATCTCGACTCTTAGCTTCATACGGGTAATCGGCGTCTGCAAATCGTGGGAGATCGCCGCCAGGATCCGCGCGCGCTCCTGCAAATGGTCCTGTATTCGCTTTTGCATCGCGTTGAAGGCGCGCGCCGCGCGCTGCACCTCTTGTGGTCCCTTCTCGGCCAGCGGCCCTGCAGCCGGAGTAGCCGGTTGCAGCGTATCAATGGCGCGGGTAAAGCGGGTCATCGGCGCGACCACCTGGCGGACGGCGTACCAGGCGCAAAATAGCAGTAACAGAAACTGCGCGACCAGCACCAGCGGTAGCCAACGTGCGATGGCCGGCAGCTTTGGCCACAGGTCAATGCTTAGCGGCGCGCCGTCGCGCAGGGTGACGTGGGCCTGAATATGTTCGCGCGGTCCAGGGACGGCGATAATACTCACAGGATAGCGACCGCTCAGGGCTTCCTGTAACGAGCGTACCGCATCGCGGGTACGCCAGCTGGTGGGATAATCGCCAGTTTGTCCGGCAGAAAGCTGATAGCGGTAGTTACCGCGCGCCAGACGCGCCAACCAATGCGGCCGTTCTTGCGCAGGAAGACGATCAAGGATAGCCACGCTGGTGGCGACATCGTATTCAAGGTTGCCCAGCATGACGCTACGGGCGCTGCTCATGCGCTCGTAGAGCAGAAGCGATAGCGTCAGGGCATTCGCGAGCAGCAGAGCGAGAAAAATCATTATCATTAAGCGCGACTGCAGTGACGCCGGCCACACTTTCATTATCGCGCCTCGCGGATCGACACCGGCACTGACAGCACGTAACCCTCGCTGCGCACGGTTTTGATATAGGCGGGCTCACGCGCGTCCTCCCGCAGGCGCTGACGCAGACGGCTCACCAACAGATCGACAGACCGTTCAAACAGTTCGGCATCACGCCCCTGGGTAAGGTTCAACAACTGATCGCGGTTGAGCACTCGTTGAGGATGATCAAGAAACACCCGCAGCAGGCGATATTCCGCCCCGCTTAGCGCCACAATTGTGCCACTCTCGTCCAATAGATGCCGCGCCGAGGTATCGAGCTGCCAGTCGCCAAAAGCGATAAGCCTGCCGGCTTCGCTGATTTGTAAATTGGGGGGAAGCGCGCGGGCGCGGCGTAAGATGGCTTTGATCCGCGCCAGTAGCTCCCGCGCCACGAAGGGTTTCACCAGATAATCGTCGGCCCCCATCTCGAGACCAAGTATACGGTCGCTATCTTCGCTACGCGCGGTCAACATCAGCACCGGGATATCCTGTTGGTCATCATTGCGCAACTGGCGACAAAGGGTTAAACCATCATCGCCGGGCAGCATGATATCGAGGACAATCAGATCGATTTGATGGTTTTTAAGTACAGACCACATCGCTTTGCCATTAGCTGCGCCGCTGGCGCGATAGCCCGATTTCTCCAGATAACCCACGATCAGTTCGCGGATATCGCGATCGTCATCGACAACCAGGATGTGGTCAATACGTTCCAAAGGCGTCTCCTGCGGAAAAATAAGCTCATGAAAAGCATATGCGGCTTCTCCGTAAGCGCAACTCTGCGCTTGCGGCGCGGTGAGGCTTATAAGCGATCGGCGTCAATAACCGCCTGAACAAATTCCGCTGGCGCCTCCTGCGGCGGGTTATGTCCCACTGCGCCTTTGAAATCCCGATGCTCATATTTACCGGTGAATTTCGCCCGATAGCTATCCGGCGCCGGATGCGGCGCGCCATTGTTTTCCCCCTCGATGGTAATCGTGGGTACGATAATCGCCGGCAGTTTCGCGAGTCGCTGTTCGTAGGCCGCATATTTCGCTTCACCCTGCTCCAACCCCAGGCGCCAGCGGTAGTTGCTGATGGTGACGGCAACGTGATCCGGGTTATCCAGCGCTTTCGCGCTATTGGCGAACGTGGCATCCGTGAATGTCCACCGCGGCGAAGCCTGATGCCAGATAAATTTAGCAAAGTCATGGGTATTTTGCCGGTAGCCCGCCTCGCCGCGCGGGGTGGCAAAGTAGAATTGATACCACCACGACAGTTCCGCCTGCGGCGGTAACGGCTTCTCGCCAATTTGCTGGCTGCTAATCAGATATCCGCTCACCGATACCAGCGACTTAACCCGCTGCGGCCAGAGCGCCGCGACGATATCCGCTGTACGCGCGCCCCAGTCAAAGCCGGCGAAATCCGCTTGCTTAATATTTAGCGCATCCATTAGATGCACAATATCCGCCGCCATCGCCGATGGCTGACCGTTACGCGGCGTTTTAGCCGACAGGAAACGGGTGGAGCCGTAGCCGCGCAGATACGGCACGATGACCCGGTAACCCTTCTGCGCCAGCGCCGGGGCCACCTGCGCGTAGCTTTGAATATCATACGGCCAGCCGTGCAGCAAAATTACCGCCTGGCCATCGCGTGGCCCCATATCGACATAACCGATATTCAAATCGCCGGCGTTGATTTGTTGCACCTTGTCGAAAGCGCCTGCGTCTTCAGCAGCACACACGCTGGCAGACCACAGCGTGGAGAGACACAGCGCCGCCGCGCTGACATGACGGATTGCGGATAATCTGTTCATCCTCATTTCACCTTTTATCTGGAAGTGTTAAGCAAGTACGTGAACAGTTAATCAGGCCTGTGTATCCAGCATGTGTGGGATTTATCGTGTTTTTGCATCGCCATGTATGAGGTTTGCCGATTGATACAGTGTGATACAAACGCCAGATTTGGCGATTGTTGCTAAGTTGTGAATTTCCACTTGCCGCAGCGAACAAATCAGTTACCGTGTCAGGCATTTCCAGTACAACCAGCAGATGGAGCGCGCTATGGCGATTTTTGATGGTCACAATGACCTGCTGCTCAATTTATGGCTTTACCATCGCGAGGATCCTGCAACCGCTTTCTTTGCCGGGATTGAGAACGGTCATCTCGACTATCCGCGCATGCTGCAAGGCGAATTTGCCGGCGGGCTGTTCGCGCTATTCGTGCCGCCGCAGGAATATATTGCCCGTATGGCGCCGCAACACGCCAACCAACGCTGGGATCCGATCGCTATCCTCTGGCAGCAAGTGGCCATCCTGAAACAACTTGTCGCGCAGTCCGCTGGACGCGTGAGATTGTGTCTGAGCGCGGCGGATATCGAACGCTGCCGCCAGGATAATGTACTGGCGATGGTGGCGCATATTGAGGGCGCCGGGGGTTTTGATGGCGAGGGCCGCGACCTGCAGGCCTTTTATGCCGCCGGGGTACGCAGCATTGGTCCGTTCTGGAATATTGCAAACCGCTTCGGCAGCGGCGTTAACGGTTCGTTTCCCGGTAGCCCGGACACTGGACCTGGACTGACAGCGGCAGGTATCTTTCTGATTAAGCAGGCCAATGCCTTGAAGATGCAGATTGACGTGTCTCATATGAATGAAAAAGCGTTCTGGGATACCGCCCATCACTCGACGTCTCCGCTGGTCGCCACCCACTCTAATGCCCATGCGCTATGCCCGCAGCCGCGTAATCTTACCGATGAACAACTGCGGGCGATTCGCGACAGCGGCGGCGTGGTCGGCGTCAATTTTGGCAACGCCTTCCTGCGCGCCGACGGCAAACGCGACAGCGATACTCCATTACGTACCATCGTTCACCATATCGACTATCTTATTAACATCATGGGCGTCGATCACGTGGCGCTGGGATCCGATTTTGACGGCATTACGCTACCGGACGAATTGGGCGACGTCAGCGGTTTACCACGGCTAATCAACGCATTGCGCGATAGCGGTTATGAACAATTGGTGCTGGATAAACTGCTGTGGGGTAACTGGCAAAGCGTATTAAAAAATGTTTGGCAACAATAGGTTATATTGTAAACATAAGGTTAAATACTTACATGTTGCCGGTTGACCTTTATCCCCCTGAGGGGCAATATTTGATTGCCATCACAAAACCGACACAACCGACGATGTTGATGTCGCATTTTTATAGAGGAAAAAACAATGTGGAAGAAACCTGCTTTTATTGATTTACGTCTGGGTCTGGAAGTTACGCTGTACATTTCCAACCGCTAATCGCTCCGCCCGCCGTCCGTGCGGGCATTTTGTTTTTTTATCTGGTCCGTCTTCATGTTTATAAAAGTCCTCGGTTCCGCCGCTGGCGGAGGCTTTCCCCAGTGGAATTGTAACTGCGCCAACTGTCAGGGTCTGCGCAATGGCACGATTCAGGCCACCGCCCGTACTCAATCTTCCATTATCGTGAGTGATAACGGTAAAGAGTGGGTGCTGTGTAACGCCTCTCCCGATATCAGCCAGCAGATTGCCCATACGCCAGAGTTAAATAAACAAGGCGTTCTGCGCGGCACGCATATTGGTGGCATTATCCTTACCGATAGCCAGATTGACCATACTACTGGACTGCTGAGCCTGCGCGAAGGCTGCCCCCATCAGGTCTGGTGCACGCCGGAGGTACATGAGGATCTCAGCACGGGTTTTCCCATTTTTACCATGTTACGGCACTGGAACGGCGGCCTGATTCACCATCCTGTGACCCCGTTGAATCGCTTTACCGTTGACGCCTGTCCCGACCTGCAGTTTACCGCCGTCCCCATCGCCAGCAATGCGCCGCCCTACTCGCCGTTTCGCGATAGGCCGCTGCCGGGCCATAACGTGGCGCTGTTTATCGAAAACCGCCGTAACGGCCAGACGCTGTTCTATGCGCCGGGGCTTGGCGAACCGGACGAAGCGCTCCTGCCGTGGCTGAAAAAAGCGGACTGCCTGCTGATTGACGGTACCGTCTGGCAGGATGATGAACTACAGGCTGCCGGCGTCGGGCGCAATACCGGTCGTGATATGGGCCACCTGGCGCTTGGCGATGAACACGGCATGATGGCGCTGCTGGCCTCACTCCCGGCAAAGCGCAAAATTCTGATTCATATCAATAACACGAATCCTATCCTTAACGAGCAATCGCCGCAGCGCAAGGCCCTGACGCAACAGGGAATTGAAGTGAGCTGGGACGGGATGCCTATCACGCTTCAGGACTAACTATGCAGATACGCGAAACCCTATCGCCACAGGCGTTTGAACAAGCGCTACGGGAAAAAGGCGCCTACTACCATATCCATCATCCGTACCATATTGCGATGCATAACGGCGAGGCCAGCCGCGAACAAATCCAGGGCTGGGTGGCGAACCGTTTTTACTACCAGACCAATATCCCGCTAAAAGACGCGGCGATTATGGCGAACTGCCCCGATCCACATACCCGCCGCAAATGGGTGCAGCGGATCCTCGACCACGATGGCAGTAATGACCAGGAAGGCGGTATTGAAGCCTGGCTGCAGTTAGGCGAAGCCGTGGGGCTAAGCCGCGATGAGTTACTCAGCGAGCGCCACGTGCTGCCCGGCGTGCGTTTTGCCGTCGACGCCTACGTCAATTTCGCCCGCCGGGCCAACTGGCAGGAGGCGGCGTGCAGTTCGCTAACCGAACTGTTTGCCCCGCAAATCCATCAGTCGCGCCTCGATAGTTGGCCGCAGCACTATCCATGGATCAAAGAAGAAGGCTATTTCTACTTCCGCAGCCGCTTAAGCCAGGCCAATCGCGACGTTGAACATGGACTGGAACTGGCGAAGATCTACTGCGATAGCGCGGAAAAGCAGAACCGGATGCTGGAGATCCTGCAATTTAAGCTCGACATTCTGTGGTCGATGCTGGATGCCATGACCATGGCTTACGCGTTGCAGCGCCCTCCCTATCATACGGTCACCGACAAGGCGGCCTGGCACACAACTCGACTGGTATAACTATGCAAAAGAGCGCAATCATTGCCTTTCGTCGCGGCTACCGTCTACAGTGGGAAGCCGCTCAGGATAGCCACGTGATCCTCTATCCGGAAGGAATGGCGAAACTGAATGAAACCGCCGCTGCGATCCTCGAACTGGTCGATGGTCAACGCGACGCGGCAAAAATAATCGCCGAACTCAACGCCCGTTTCCCGGAAGCGGGCGGCGTCGATGACGACGTCATCGAATTCCTGCAGATAGCTTACCAACAGAAGTGGATTATCTTCCGTGAGCCAGAATAAACCCGCCGTTAATCCGCCGCTGTGGCTACTGGCGGAGCTGACCTATCGCTGTCCGTTGCAGTGCCCCTACTGCTCTAACCCGCTGGACTTTGCTCAGCAGGAGAAAGAACTCACCACCGAACAGTGGATTGAGGTCTTTCGCCAGGCGCGGGCCATGGGTAGCGTGCAGATGGGGTTCTCCGGCGGCGAACCGCTGACGCGTAAAGATCTGCCGGAGCTGATTCGCGCCGCGCGCGACCTCGGTTTTTACACCAATCTGATTACGTCAGGCATTGGGCTCACCGAGAGCAAACTCGACGCCTTCAGCGAGGCCGGGCTGGATCATATCCAGATTAGCTTCCAGGCCAGCGATGAAGTGCTTAACGCGGCGCTGGCGGGCAACAAAAAAGCGTTCCAGCAGAAGCTGGCGATGGCGAAAGCGGTAAAAGCACGCGACTACCCGATGGTGCTGAACTTTGTCCTGCATCGCCACAACATCGACCAGATCGATAAAATCATCGAGCTGTGTATCGAGCTGGAAGCGGATGACGTTGAGCTCGCCACCTGCCAGTTTTACGGCTGGGCGTTCCTCAATCGTCAAGGGTTACTGCCGACCCGCGAACAGATCGCCCGTGCTGAACAGGTCGTTGCTGATTACCGACACAAAATGGCGGCTAACGGTAATCTGACCAATCTGCTTTTTGTCACCCCGGACTACTACGAAGAACGACCCAAAGGCTGTATGGGCGGCTGGGGCTCGATATTCCTCAGCGTAACCCCGGAAGGCACCGCACTGCCGTGCCACAGCGCTCGCCAGTTACCGGTCGAGTTCCCGTCGGTGCTGGAACAGAGTCTGGAATCGATCTGGTATGACTCATTTGGCTTCAACCGCTACCGCGGCTTTGACTGGATGCCGGAGCCGTGCCGTTCCTGTGATGAAAAAGAGAAAGATTTCGGCGGCTGCCGCTGTCAGGCCTTTATGCTGACCGGCAATGCCGATAACGCTGACCCGGTGTGCAGCAAATCGCCGCACCATCATAAAATCCTCGAAGCGCGGCGCGAAGCGGCCTGTAGCGACATCAAAATCAGCCAGCTGCAGTTCCGTAACCGCACCCGTTCACAGCTGATTTATAAAACCCGGGAATTGTGATGACCACCGCCACCCGCATCGTGGAACTGGCAGGCGGGATTCGCGCAACGCTGATTCATCAGCCGCAGACGACGCGTGCGGCGGCGTTGGTTAAGGTGGGCGCCGGAAGCCATCACGAAACCGATGCCCTGCCGGGGCTGGCCCATTTACTGGAACATTTGCTGTTTCGCGGCAGCCAGCGCTATCACGATGATGAGCGATTAATGGCGTGGATCCAACGCCAGGGCGGCAGCGTCAACGCCACCACCCTTGCCCGCCACAGCGCCTATTTCTTCGAGGTCGCCCCCAATAGTCTGGCCGAGGGCATCACCCGTCTACGGGATACGCTCCAGGCGCCGCTGCTGTCGCCTGAAGATATCCGTCAGGAACTAGCGGTCATCGATGCGGAAAATCGGCTTATCCAGCAGCACGATCCCTCCCGCCGTGAAGCCGCGGCCCGTCACGCGATGGCGGCGCCCACGGCTTTTCGCCGTTTTCAGGTCGGCAGCATGGATTCGCTGGGCGGAAACTTGCCTGCGTTGCAGAGCGCGCTCGGCGAGTTTCATCAGCGCTATTATGTCGCCAGCCATCTGCAGCTATGGCTTCAGGGGCCGCAGTCGCTTGATGAATTAGCCGAATTGGCCCATTTTTTTGCCGCGGGGTTCCCTGGCGGCCTGCCGCCGGAAAGCCCGTCGTCTGCGTATTTTAGCAATAATGTGGATTTTCAACTGGCCGTTGAAGACAAACCGGCGGTATGGCGTTGTCCGCTGATCGAAATAAGTGACAATGTCACTACTTTTCGTGAATTCTTACTGGATGAAGCGCCCGGCAGCCTGCTGGCCGGGCTGCGTGAATGCGGGCTCGCGGACGATATCGCGCTGAACTGGCTTTATCAGGATGAACGCGTCGGCTGGCTGGCGCTGGTATTTAGCAGCGACCATCCCGACGCCATCTATCAGCATGTCGAGCGATGGCTGCAGGCATTGCGCCACACCTCGCCTGAACAGCAGATGCACTATTACAGGCTGGCGCAACGGCGTTTTGACGCACTGACCCCGCTCGAACAGCTCGGCCAGCGGGCATTGGGTTTTGCGCCCGATTCCCCGCCCGTCGATTTTGCTGGCTTCTGCGCCAGCTTGCTGTCTGCACCGGTCTCTTCGCTGGTTTGCCGCAAAATAGCGGCTGGCGATGGCGTGGCAACCCAGGGCTTTACCTTACCGCTCAGCCGCTGGCAGCCACGGACAATCGTGATTGATCCGCTGGCATTTAGCTTTTATCCGCAGGCGGCGACCGTTGCTACATCTGACCTGCCGCCAACGACCAGCCCGCTGTTGCACGTCATTGCAGATAATCAAACGCCAACGCTGATCGTTCGCAAACCTTTCTATAGCGTGCTCAGCCAGGCGCAAGGGATGGCGATAAGCCAGCAGATCCGTCCCTTGCTCGCGCAACTTCGCCATACAGGCGGCAGCGGCGAGTGGCAAACGGTGGACGGCAACTGGCAGCTTACTCTACAGCTACCTGAATCCGACGGCGTAGCGGAGAGCGTCGTCACCGCGCTCATGCGCCGATTATCTCAACCCGCGCCGGGGACGGTGGTTGCACCTGAAACCATCGCCATTCGCCAGCTACTGCAACAATTACCTGAACAATTGGCTATCGCTCCGCCGCAGGAGGGTTGGCTGGCGGCGATGGTGGGCGGCAGCGGCAATCTGGCGCAGCAGGTTGCCCGTCAGTTGACGCTGCTCAATACCCCGGTTAACGCCGAACTTCACTCTTCGGCGGGCTGTCGCCGCGGTATTCAGCGTATTCCTCACGCCAGCTCGGATAACGCGCTATTAGTTTTTATTCCATTGCCCGAGGGGGCATCGCTGGCCGCGCTGCAACTGCTGGCGCTACTTTGCGAGCCGCAATTCTTCCAGCGTCTGCGGGTCGAACAGCAGATTGGCTACGTGGTGAGCTGCCGTTTTCAGCGGATCGCCGATCGCGATGGCCTGCTGCTGGCGCTGCAGTCGCCAGACCGTTCTATCAGTAATCTACTACGCTGCTGTAAAATCTTTCTCCGCCAGTTAACGCTGTGTGGGCAAGCCGAGTTCAGCCAGTTACAACACCAGCTGGCTGAGCAGAACGGTCAGGCGCGGGACGCCAGCGCAACCGCGCTCGCCGCCCTGCGCCAGCGCTATCATCTACCGTTAGCCACGCCGCAGGACGTTAACGAGCTGCAGTTGGGCGAGGTCATCGCGCTATGGCGTGAGATAACTCGCCGTCGCCGTAGTTGGCAAATCTTATATAGCGCGCCGACGACTTCCACCACTTAAGGTCGTTACTGCGCATCAGCGCTTTCGACCTGCGGAACGTTGCTTTGCGCGCTATCCGCAGCTGGCGCATTCGCCGGGTCGAAGATATGGTCGAGAATCGCGCGCGCCGTCGGGCCAGCGACAACGCCATCGCCGCCGCCATTTTCGAGAATGAGCGCCATCGCCACTTTCGGATGCTGATACGGCGCAAACAGGGTATAAAAAATATGGTCGCGCAGACGCACCGGGATCATTTTGGCATTGTAGGTTTGATTCTCCTTCAGGCTAAATACCTGCGAGGTCCCCGATTTCGCCGCAATCTGGTACGGCGCGGTATGGAACAGCTTATATCCCGTTCCGTTCGGCAGGTTCGCCATCCCATACATACCATTGCGGACAATCCCCCAGTATGGCGATTTCGGGTCGCCGACCTGCGGTAAATTGGCCGGCTGCTGGAAGCGTTCGACCTTATTCCCCTGCTTCATTGAATACAAAAGATGCGGGTTTTGTACCTTGCCGTTGTTGATTAGGGTGGTCAGCGCTTTCACCATTTGAATAGGAGTGGCGATCCAGTAGCCCTGGCCGATACCGACGGAAATCGTATCGCCCTGATACCACGGTTTTTTATGGACCCGCTGTTTCCATTCGCGGCTCGGCAAAACCCCGGCGTATTCTTCATTGAGATCGATGCCGGTCGATTGTCCGTAGCCGAACTTACTCAACCACTCGTGTATGCGATCGATGCCCATTTCAAAAGCGACCTGGTAGAAGAACGTATCCGCCGACTCTTCAATCGCTTTGGTCACGTTCAACATGCCGTGCCCCGTTTTTAACCAGTCGCGATAGCGGCGCTGAGTACCGGGTAACGTCCAGGTCGGTGCGCCAAAGAAGGTGGTATTTGGCGTGATCACCCCGGCAGAAAGGGCTGAGAGCGCCATATACGGCTTGACCGTAGAAGCCGGGGGATACAAGCCCTGAGTGACGCGGTTAATGAGCGGGCGATCCTGGTTATCGAGCAGTGATTTGTAAGCCTGGTAGCCAATCCCCTTAACGAAGGGATTAGGGTCATAGCTGGGGCTGGAGACCATCGCCAGTACGCCGCCATCGCGCGGATCGACGGCCACGACCGCGGCGCGCTGGCCCTTCAGGACCGACTCAATATACTGCTGCAAATGCAGGTCGAGCGTCAGATAGATATTTTTGCCGGCGACCGGCGGGACTTCTTTCAACAGGCGAACAACGCGGCCATGATTGTCTACCTCGACTTCCTGATAACCAGTGGTGCCGTGTAGTTCTTTTTCGTAATAGCCTTCAATTCCCTGTTTGCCGATATTGCGGTCAGCCGCGTAGTTTTCTGCTTCGCCGTTTTTCGCCAGCCGTTGCAAATCGTTATCGTTAATTTTAGAAACGTAACCGACGACGTGCGCCAGTTCCGCGCCATAAGGATAACTTCGCTGCTGGTAGCTCTCGACGGTGACGCCAGGAAAACGGAATTCGTTGACCGCGAAGCGCGCCACTTCCACATCGGTAAGATCGGATTTCAGCGTCACTTCTTTATAGCGGCTATTGTGGTGCATATCGTCGCGGAAACTGGCGATATCATCCGCCGTCAGGTCGACAATCGGGCTTAACGCCTGGAGCAGCGCCGACATATCGGCAATCTTGCTGGGGATCACCTGCAGGCGATACAGGGTGATATTTTGCACCAGCGGAATACCGTTGCGGTCGAAAATCAGCCCCCGGCTTGGCGCGATCGGCAGCATTTTAATGTCGTTTTGATTGGAACGAGTCTGATAAAAATCGTGCTGCTCTACCTGGAGATGGTAGAGATTGAAAATCAACACGCCAAAGCAAACCACCACCAACAGGAAAGCAATAACGGCGCGGCGGATAAACAGCATCTCTTCTGCCGAGTGGTCGCGGATCTCATCTCTCAATAGGGGCATTGGCGGCAATTTACCTGCGTCACTGGAAAGCACAAAAAATAAAGGCGGGGAAGAATAGCTTTATTGACGCATTAGCCCTACAGAAAGGTTGCTAATGAACTGGCAGAAATGTATCAGTATGTTAGAACGTGAGATGCCTTTCTCCGGTTGAGAAAGGCATAAGCATGCGGGGTTTGCCAGCAACGGTTATTTTCTGGCCTCAAAAGCTATTTTCACGGCCATTCCGGCAAGTACCGTCGCCATCAGCCAACGTTGAAATTGTTGCCAGCCCGGCCGCCGCCCAAGAAAAAGCGCCACCTGCCCGGCCAGCATAATAATAAGTCCGTTTACCGCCACGCTTATTAGCGCTTGGGTGCAGCCTAGTATGAGCGACTGACTCAGCACGCTGCCGAGTCCGGGGGTGATAAACTGCGGCAGCAAAGACAAATACATAATAGCCACTTTAGGATTCGCCAGGCTGGTAAGAAAGCCCATCAGAAACAGCTTACGCCCGCTATCTGCCGGTAAGTCGCGTACCGCGAAAATCGGCCGCCCGCCGGGTTTAATCGCCTGCCACGCTAAATAGAGTAAATAAGCCACTCCGCAAATTCGCAACGCATCGTAGGCATAGGGTACGGCGAAAACCAGCGCGGTTATGCCAAAAGCGGCGCACAGCATATAACAGAAAAATCCCACCGCAACGCCAGCAAGAGATATAAAGCCGGCGCGTTTTCCCTGGCAAATCGACCGTGAAGTGAGGTACATCATGTTGGGGCCAGGCGTTAACACCAACCCCAACGCCACCGCGGCAAAAGCCGATAATGAAGCTAATTCAGGCATAACTTATCTCCAGATAGGGGTAATGCCCAGGCGCGCGGCGTACTTGACCATGCTCCCCAACAGTATTCTGTCTTTAGCGCCAGTCACATGGTGTCTAAGTATTAGCTTATTCCCGTTCGGTCGACAACCATTTCGCCCTTCCCGACCGTTTGGGTTTACCGGCGTTTTCGGCACGCCGCTTGACTGGCAACGCTAATCCTTTCATCGCAGTAAAATTGTCATATCTCAAACAATTAGCGATCCGTAGCGGTTAACGCATCATAACGTTTCCTTTACCGCTGCGTTACGACTATGTTTAAAGGTGTGGTTTTGAATTTCGCCGATTACACACAATAAAACGCTGGTTTTATTTATGTTTGTTGAACGGTAAAAGCTATTAAATCCGTAGACTCATTCAAATATCGCTTATTGGTAGCAGTGTATATCGTAATGGCATTCACAAAAGCAAACGGAGCCTGATATGAGCACGTCAAATGATCCCACTAACAACCCATCCGCAGGGAAATGCCCTTTCCACGCCGAGACGCCGAAGCAAAGCGCCGGCAGCGGTACCGCTAACCGTGATTGGTGGCCCAACCAACTTCGTGTTGACCTGCTGAATCAGCACTCCAACCGTTCTAACCCGCTGGGTGAAAACTTCAACTATCGGGAAGAGTTTAAAAAGCTCGACTACTCCGCATTAAAAGCCGACCTTCGCGCACTGCTGACCGACTCCCAGGAGTGGTGGCCCGCCGATTGGGGTAGCTACATTGGCCTGTTTATTCGCATGGCGTGGCACGGCGCGGGGACCTACCGTACCGTTGATGGCCGCGGCGGCGCGGGTCGCGGGCAGCAGCGTTTCGCTCCGCTTAACTCCTGGCCGGATAACGTCAGCCTTGATAAAGCCCGTCGCCTGCTGTGGCCGGTAAAACAAAAATACGGTCAGAAAATTTCCTGGGCCGACCTGTATATGCTGGCGGGTAACGTCGCATTAGAAAACGCCGGTTTCCGTACCTTCGGTTTCGGCGCAGGCCGCGAAGACGTGTGGGAACCAGACCTCGACGTTGACTGGGGCGATGAAAAAGAGTGGTTGAAGCACCGCCACCCGGAAAGCCTGGAAAAACAAGCGCTGGGCGCCACCGAAATGGGTCTGATCTATGTCAACCCGGAAGGCCCTAACGCCAGCGGCGATCCGCTTTCCGCCGCGGCAGCCATTCGTGCCACCTTCGGCAATATGGCGATGGACGATGAAGAAATCGTCGCGCTGATCGCCGGCGGCCATACGCTGGGTAAAACGCACGGCGCCGCACCGGCAAGCCACGTTGGCCCAGAACCAGAAGCCGCCCCGCTGGAATCTCAGGGTCTCGGCTGGAGCAGTACTTACGGCAGCGGTGTAGGCGCAGACGCTATCACTTCGGGTCTGGAAGTGGTATGGACGCAAACCCCGACCCAATGGAGCAACTACTTCTTCGAGAACCTGTTCAAATATGAATGGGTGCAGACGCGCAGCCCGGCGGGCGCAATTCAGTTTGAAGCGAAAGATGCGCCGGAGATTATTCCCGATCCGTTTGATCCGAATAAAAAACGTAAACCGACGATGCTGGTAACGGACCTGACGCTGCGCTTCGACCCGGAATTCGGCAAAATCTCACGCCGTTTCCTGAACGATCCGCAGGCCTTCAACGAAGCCTTCGCACGTGCCTGGTTTAAGCTGATTCACCGTGATATGGGGCCAAAATCCCGTTATCTCGGCCCGGAAGTGCCAAAAGAAGATCTGATTTGGCAGGATCCATTACCGGCACCGACACATAACCCAACCGCCTCCGATATCGCCACATTGAAAACGGCCATTGCGGATTCAGGCCTGTCGGTTAGCGAACTGGTCTCCGTTGCCTGGGCTTCCGCCTCAACCTTCCGCGGCGGTGACAAGCGCGGCGGCACTAACGGCGCGCGTCTGGCCCTGCTGCCACAGAGAGAATGGCCGGTAAATGCCATTGCCAGCAAAGTGCTGCCAACGCTACAGGCAATCCAGAAAGCATCAGGTAAAGCTTCGTTGGCGGATATCATTGTTCTGGCGGGCGTCGTGGGAGTTGAGCAAGCCGCTGCCGGCGTTCGCGTAAACGTGCCATTCGCGCCGGGTCGCGTTGATGCGCGCCAGGATCAGACCGATGTTGAAGCAATGGATCTGCTGCAGCCGCTGGCCGACGGTTTCCGTAATTACCGTCGCATCGAAGGCGGAGTGTCGACGGAAACGCTGCTGATCGATAAGGCGCAGCAGCTCACCCTGACGGCGCCGGAAATGACGGCGCTGGTCGGCGGCCTGCGCGTGTTGGGCGCTAACTTCGATGGCAGCCAACATGGCGTCTTCACCGATCGCGTCGGCGTCCTCAGCACTGATTTCTTCGTCAACCTGCTGGATATGGGCACGGTCTGGAAAGCCGCTGATGATCAGGCGGAGCTGTTTACCGGTCGCGACCGTAAGAGCGGCGAAGAGAAATATACCGCCACTCGCGTCGATCTGGTGTTCGGTTCTAACTCGGTCCTGCGCGCGTTGGCCGAAGTCTATGCCTGCGCCGATGCGCAACAGAAATTCGTCACGGATTTCGTTGCCGCGTGGACGAAAGTGATGAATCTGGACCGCTTCGATCTGTAATTCCCCTGCCCGCCGGTGAATAACCGGCGGCAGGTTACTCGGTTAAAGCGCCGCTCATTATCGAGAGGCGCTTTTTTTATGCTTCCCGCGCGAGCTGCTGTAACCGACTAAAGGTGCGTTGAATATCATCCAGCTCCACATCCGCCACCAGTGTTTCCAGCCCGCAATCGGTAATTAATATTAAGCGGCACTGCTTTTCATACAAGATATCCACCACGTTGATAAAACGCTGCTGCGCCGCAGGGCTAACTCGCCCCAACGGTGGAACATTCTCGACGAGCCAGTTCTTATGCTGCTCACATAGCGTCAGGTAATCCATGACCGAGGTAGGCGCAAGGCAGAGCTGGTCGAAAGTGAAATGTAAAAAAGCGCTGCCTTGCGATGCCGTTTGCAAGGTCCGGTAACCCACCGCCAGAGTCTGCGCCTGCTGGGCAATATCCGGCAATCCGAGCGCCGCGCGGGTGCTGAGAGTTGGCTGTTCCAGCAGCTTCCCCCGGCAGAAATCATTCTCCAGCGAGGTATGTCGCTCGCGATAATCCTGTTCGCCGTTTAGCGCCGTTACCCTCATATGGTGTTTAATGAGGTTAATGGAAGGCAAAAAGCGTTCGTGATAAAGCGGATTCGCCAGCAAACGGTCGGGCGGATAATTGGAAGTCGCTAATAAGACGATATTTCGCGCGAACAAATGCTCCAGTAGCACCTTTATCAACATCGCATCAGCCGGGTCATGAAGATGAAACTCATCAAAACAGAGCAGACGACAGTTGTCGGTCATTTGCGCGACGACTTGCGGCAATCGCGGCGCCGAAGGGGCGTTCAGCCGCTGATGGAGCTCGCGGAAAAAGTGATGAAAATGCACCCGCCGCTTTTCACGCAGCGGCAAGCTGGCAAAGAAACTATCGAGAATAAAGCTCTTCCCGCGCCCGGTTCGCCCCCAGACGTACAATCCTTGTATTGCCGTTTGCTGCCGGAATAACTGCTGGCTCAGCGTTTGCAAGTTGGCGACCAACGCGAGCTGGTCGGCATCAAGGGTGAGATTTTCTTTTGCCGCCCGTTGGGCCATCACGGCGCTAAAACAGAAATCAGCGTACTGTGGCATGCGATTCACTGGCGCTATTTTTATCGAGAATGGCCGCCATAACGTTGTCAAAATGCGGCAGATCCGTAGCCACGCTAAATGCGGGATTCATCGCTTTACGGCCAATCAGGCCATCGATGAACGCAAAGATGGTGAGCGTTGCTTCTTCGACGTTAACGTGTGGGCTGAGCTCGCCTGCGGCAATTCCTTGAGCAATAATCTGTGCCATTCCGTCGCGCATAACCCTGTCGCTTTTGACGAAAATCTGCCGCAGCGCCGGCTTTCTTGCCGATTCCGCAATAATTTCCACCCAAAGCTGATGCGAAGAGGGATACCCCACTTCTTCTATACAGGAAACGGCTAAGGCGCAAATCTGCGCAAAATGAGAACCTTCGAAGCGCTCCTGATGCTTAGCTAATGCCGATTTTTGCTCTTCAAGGATAATCGCCTCAATGAGTTCATCTTTGCCTTTGAAGTAGGTGTACATCGCGCCGAGGCTAATACCTGCGCGCAGTGCAATTTCGCGCACGCTGGTTCCATTAAATCCTTTTTCGGCAAAGCACGCCGCCGCGGCGACAATCAGCTTATGGTACGTTTCTGAATTATTTAACATTTCAACTACCTCCGGCGATGGGCAATTCTACCTGCTTCAACCACTTTTTGGCTAGCAACCTAATGTTAGGGTAAATAACCATTTTTACTTGCCATCACCGACAGTGCGCTTCATTATAAATGAATGAACGTTCGTTCATTTGCCATGATAAATATGAGGAGAACCATGATGCCAAATACCCAAGCCAGTCTGCGTTTACTTTTCCCGCAGTGGCAAGGCGGTAACAATCCGCCCTACTTTTTCGGTTCGCAGCTACTGGCCTGGCTGGCGCCCCCAGCGCAAGGCGTCGTTCTGGAAATCAGCGTACCTGAACCCACAGACGCTGAACTGGCAAATGAAGAAGGTATTGTCGGCCGCCGGGCGATCGTTGAACAGTTGCTTGAGGCACAAGACAAAATCACGCGAAATCAGCCAGAGACCATCGTCACCTTAGGGGGCGATTGCCTGGTCTCTCTGGCTCCTTTTGCCTGGCTTGCGGAAAAATATGGCGATAAATTGGGGGTGTTATGGATTGATTCTCACCCTGACGTCATGACGCCCCAGCAGTACCCACATGCCCATGCCCACGTTCTTGGGGCGTTAATGGGCAATGGCGACGTGGAACTAACCCAGGTGGTCAGAAAGCCATTATCGCCTGGCAAAGCCCTTATTGCCGGGATCCATAGCCCGCTGGATGTTGAAAGGCAGTTTATCAGCGAACACGGTATTACGACCTTGAGCCCGGCAGAACTACGCCAACATCCTCAAGCAATAGACGAGTGGATTGCGCGGGAAGGTATTGAGTACCTTGCCGTCCATCTCGATCTGGATGTCCTCGACCCGGCCCTGTTTCGCGCGGTGCTGTTTGCCCGACCGGGGCGCGGCGTACACGATTTTGGCGACGTCGCAGAAGGGAAACTAACAATTGACGAAGTGGTTAACCTTATCCACAAGGCCGCCGTGCAGGCCAAACCGGTGGGGCTCACCGTCGCCGAACACTTGCCCTGGGATGCCTTAAACCTGAAGAATATGCTCGAAGCTCTACCATTATTGAGCTAATCGTCGTGGGAAGTGTCTTTTGCCATGTTGCAGGCGCCAGAGCGAATACCGAAGGGACGTTACATCATGCCCGGAGCAATAATGCCCCGGGCCTTAAACTACCTAATCCAGACGGTGAGTAAGACTATCATCACCATCATCAACACAGCCTGGATAAAGATTGGGTCTAACGACGTTTTGCGCATAGTCCCCTCCGCTATTCAAAGATTTGCCGTATCGCCAGCGCCAGTACCAGCAAACCGGCCAGTAAAAACATCCAGGCGATGAGATCCTCCGGTGAACGATTCATCGTCATCCCTCCTTTTTGTCATCAGAACCACTGGCCGAAGCGCTTGATATAGAAACGTTTCATACCCTGCGCCACCAGGCAGTAGCTCAGCAGCGTGGCAACGAGCCACGGGAAATAACTCAGCGGCAGCGGCTCAAGCCCCACCATGGCGCCAAGCGGCGAGAACGGGATATAAATGCCGATGGCCATAATAGCGGCGGTGGTGAGCAATACAGGGAGCGTCGCGCGGCTTTGGATGAACGGTATTTTCTGCGTCCTCAACATATGCACCACCAGCGTCTGCGACAGCAGCCCTTCGATAAACCAGCCGGACTGGAACAAGGCCTGCGCCTCAACATGATTGGCGGCGAAGACGTACCACATCAGAGCAAAGGTGGTGATATCGAATATCGACGATGTGGGGCCAATCCACAGCATAAAGCGGCCAATGTTCTTCGCATCCCACTTGCGCGGTTTACGCAAAAACTCCTTATCCATTTTGTCCCACGGCAGCGACAGCTGTGAGATGTCGTACATCAGATTCTGGATCAGCAGATGAATAGCCAGCATCGGCAGGAACGGGATAAAGGCGCTGGCGACTAACACCGAAAACACGTTGCCGAAGTTGGAGCTGGCGGTCATGTTCAGGTATTTAATAATGTTGCCAAAGGTCTCACGTCCTTTAATAACGCCCTCTTCCAGCACCATCAGATCTTTTTCCAGCAGAATAATATCCGATGACTCCTTCGCGATATCCGCCGCGCTATCGACGGAAATACCCACATCGGCATCGCGCAGCGCCGGAGCGTCGTTAATGCCATCGCCCAGAAAACCAACGGTATGGCCATTTTTCTGTAGCATCTGCAGAATGCGCGACTTCTGCAGCGGCGTCAGTTTGGCGAACACCGCGCGTTTCTCCACCTCCTGCTGAAGCTGACGGTCAGTCATTGACTCAACCTGTTGGCCGGTGAGAATGTCGTGCGCATCAATACCCACTTCAAGACAAATCCGCGCCGTTACGACCGGGTTATCACCGGTAAGCACCTTAACCGCGACACCGTTATCACGCAGTGCGGTAATGGCTTTGCCCGCGCTTTCCTTCGGCGGGTCGAGGAACGTCAACATGCCTTCGACAGTGAGCCCCTGTTCATCGGCGGCAGTGAGCGGAACGCTTAGCGCGGCATCATCCAGCTTGCGGGTAGCGACCAGCAATACCCGGAAGCCCTGAGCGTTATAATCTTCGGTTTTCGTCAGCAGTAGTTCCCGGCGCAGCGCGTCCAGTTCAACGACCTTGTCGCCCTCACGGATATGGGTCGCGGCTTCGAGCATCTCTTCAACCGCCCCTTTGCAAATCAGGCTCTTATCGCCATAACGGCTATCTTCCACCGAGACCGATACGCGGCGGCGAACAAAATCGAACGGCAGTTCATCGAGCTTCACAAAGCGCTCTTTTTCCGTCGGCGCCAGCCGTCCTTCTCCATAACGAAGCACGGCTCTATCCATCAGATTGCGCGCCCCGCTTTGGCTGCTGCTATTCAGCCACGCCAGCATTAATACCCGATTGCTTTCCGCGCCGCCGACGTCGAGATGATGCTCAAGGATGATATTATCCTGGGTCAGAGTGCCGGTTTTATCCGTACACAGCACATCCATTGCGCCGAAGTTTTGAATGGCATTGAGACGCTTAACGATCACTTTGCGTCGCGACATGGCGATCGCGCCCTTCGCCAGATTCGAACTGACGATCATGGGTAACATTTCCGGCGTTAAACCGACCGCCACCGCCAGGGCGAAAAGCGAGGCTTCCACCCAATCACCTTTACTGAAGCCGTTAATCAACAACACGATCGGTACCATGATCAGCATGAAGCGAATTAACAACCAGCTGACGCTATTCACGCCGCGATCGAAGGCGGTCTGCGTACGGGTGCCGACGATCGATTTTGCCAGTGAGCCAAACCAGGTTCGGTCGCCGGTCGCCACCACTACCGCCTGCGCTCTACCGCTGGTAACGTTCGTCCCCATCAGACAGATATTACCCATCTCTAACAGACTGTTATTTTTATCCGGCGTCGGTAAACGATCGCTGCATTTACCCGACACGCTGGCCATGAGATCATATTTTTCTACCGGTAGTGATTCACCGCTAAGAATAGACTGACTGACAAAGAGGTCCCGTGATTCCAGCAGACGAACATCTGCCGGCACCAGATCGCCTGCGGCAAGAAATATAATATCTCCCGGCACCAGCTCTTCTATGGGTATTTCGTCCTGGCTGGGGCCAATATTGCCCGGCCCGCGGCGCAGTACCGTTGCGGTGGTACGGACCATGGATTTCAGCGCCTGCGCGGCTTTGTTGGTCCTGAACTCCTGCCAGAAGCGTAATAAACCGCTCAAACTTACCATCGTCAGGATAATAATGACGCCGGTAAGATCGGTCTCTTCACCGTTACGCAGCGGTAGCCAGTAATCGGTAATAAAACTGACCGCCGCCAGCGCCATCAGCACGTAAATAAACGGGTTATTAAATGCCTGCAGTAATTGAATAAAAAACGGCGGCGCGGTTTCTCGTGCCACTTCGTTACGGCCATAGTCTTCCAGCCGCTCCAGCGCATCGGCGGTCGTCAGCCCCTGCCGACTGCTATTTAAACGCGCCAGCGTGTGATCCGGGCTATTAAAGGCCTCCGTTTCAATCGCAAAGCACTTTTTATGCTGCTTATCATTTTCTGACGCAGACCGGTTGGTATTCCGGTTTTCTAATTTCATGTCAGTCATGATTCATCCCCAAATTTAGATGTGGTTGTCCCTGCATAAATAAATCATGCATAGCTAGATATTATTTTTTTCACACTCACCAATTCCGCGCAGTAAATATCCCTACGTAGTTTGCTAAACCGCAGTGAGATAGCCTTAAGGGCCTGTGTGAGCGTGTATTACCGCGTCAAAGGCGGAGGGAACAGCGCGTAGAAAAATAATAGCATGGTGAATTACCTCGCAAAAAAGCGAATTCCAGTTCTCAGGAGGCAATCAGGGGCGGGAAAGGATTGCTGCCTGCCGGTTGGCAAACAGCGCAGAGTAGATAGCGTCAGTTTGCCTTGATGTTTAAATAAGGGTGACTGTCCAACATATCTCTCCTGTGTAAAGTTGTGCTTAGTATAGACGTGACTAGCAAGGAGTAAAGTGCCGCAAGCCCGTCAGTGAGGTTTGGTTTAGATTCGAGTTCGTTCAAAGCCTCTCGTTGGAGGGGGCACAGCGCGCATTCAGCCGACGCCTCACACGCCCGGCCGCCAGCATGCTGCAGTCATTGTGAACATTGTGCCACCCACATCACCAAATCAGACTACATACCTATACGATAAACATTATTTATATTAACATCTTAAATATTCGCATTATTTATTTATCTGTACGAAATACCATCATAATTTAAGCAAATTTACACAACTACATAAAGGAAACGGTATGAGCAAGAGAGTTTATTTGGTTTCATGTTCCGGAAGACCAAATTATGGCGATGAATTAATCACCGCCACCTGGCTATCTTTCCTTTATAAAAATTATCCACAGTATGAAGTTTGGCTTGATACCCCTGAACCGGGTAACGTGCAATCGTTGTTTATGAAATATCACCCAAATTTCAAAGCCATTAATACTCTGTGGAAAATATGCTGGCGTTCCGTCAACGATCTTAAGGATATAAATCATAAAACCGCCAGTCTTATTAAGGATTATGGTTCTCCTGATATTGACCTGAATATCGATATTTTACGCTCGGCTGATATTGTTCACATTCTCGGCGGCGGCTATATCAATGCCAACTGGAAGGAAAACTATGCCATCCTGTTCGCTTGCCAGGCGTTAAAACAGGTCTCTCATGCTAAAACGATTGCTACCGGCATCAGCATTTACCCGCACGAAGAGTTCCTTGCCGCTGAAATTTTTAACGATGCGATAACCTCTTTTGATTACTTTTCCGTTCGCGATCCTGCTACTGCCAGTCGATTTGCGGTTGAAAATACTCAGGACGATGTGTTCCTGGGTTATGACCTGGATGTGGTATACAAAAACGATAGCCCCGATCTGCCGGATATTTTATGCTGCATTCAGAATGAACTCTCTGAAGACGATATATTTCAAAAACTTGTTTCCCAGGTTGCCGATTACCTTCAGCAACAGCATCAATGCGGCAAGAAAATAGGTTATATAGAAGCTATTCCAGGCGCCGACAACACGGCATTTGTCGAACTGCAGAAGGCCATCCCTGATATTGAGTTTTATCCTTTCTCGCATGTCTGGCATGGAGGTATCCCGGTTCAGGCTGATGGTGAGATGATTAGTACCCGTTTTCATCACCATCTGGTAGGCGCTTGCCTTGGGATTAAAGGCACCGCACTTAATATTGATAGTGAATATTATAAAAACAAGCACGAATCGTTGAACCTGCTGGGGACCGGCTGGAATGTGCAATCGGCAGACACCCTTGCTGGTAATTTACACTCAACTATCAATGACGATTTTCAAGCGCAACTCAGTAATATTGCCTCTGCCAAGTCAATAAAGGCTTTGGCGCTGTATCAGGAATAACGACACTCCAGTCCCCCGGCAACGCCGGGGGCTTCAGGTTTAATCAAATACGCTATTAATAATCGCGGTGACCACAGCAGTACTCAGCGCAATCAGTACCAGATCGTCACCGACGACCCGCCACTCATAGCCAGGATAATAAGGTAATTGGTTGAGCATCGAGGCGGGCACCGCTTTTTTAGCGATGCCCGGAGGTAATGGTTTTCCTCGTGCAAGATTTTTCGCAATCCCCGGAGGCAGCGCCTGATAGCCGGTTAAACCATAGTTCACCGCCAGCGCGCGAGCAGTGGTATAGCTGATATCACTGTTGACGTGATCCGGTTTGCCGTAGTTCTTACGTTGTCCCTTGCCTGCGGCGTTATCGCTTTGGCTGGCGCTATGGCCATTGTTGCCTTTGTCTCCATGGTTGCCGTTATTACCACTATTACCATGGTTGCCGCTATTACCATGACCACCGTTGCCATTACCGTTTCCGGGATTAGCAAGCGCCGGTGCCGCGGCCATTGTTAGCGACAGCACCATAGCCAATGTCGCTTTCACTACCTGACGCTTTAACATGATCTTTTCCTTTAAATGCACAGAGTACACGCTGCAAATGTAGGTGATATTCGCCAACGATACCATTTCACTTATTCTGATTTCTATCGCCGGTCGTTTACTTCAATTCCGCCGTGACTCCAGGCAAAAAACCAGCATATTCGCCATCCATAAACGCATTAAGCATGATTTCTGACTGTTAAATCGTGATGCCGCTAACAATTAAAAATTTAAAACCATTAACAACCAATTAACATTAGCAGGCAAACATTTCTCCTGAGGAAAATAATAATATGTCTACCACCCAGGTTCTCGGCGAGGCCTCCTTTAGCCCGCCAGGACAACATCCCGACAGCTTAACCGCGCGTATCGACGCTTTGCCCTCCTCGCCCGGTCTTTGGTCTTTTATCACCCTGCTGGCATTAGGCGGTTTTTTCGAACTCTACGACCTGTTCCAGACCGGTTATATCAGCACTGGCCTGCTCGCCGAGAATATTTTTCATACCGGAAAAGACGGGGTATTCGGTATTGCCGATCAGGCAGCCTTCGCTTCCTCGACCTTTATGGGGTTGTTTATCGGCGCCAGTCTGCTCGCGCCGCTCGCGGACAGGCTCGGACGCCGCCTGACCTTTATGTTCGCGCTGGCATGGTATGGCATCTTTTCGCTGATTATGGCGCTACAAAATAGCGCTGAAGGGGTCATTTTCTTTCGTTTCCTGGTCGGGGTCGGCCTGGGGATTGAACTGGTAACAATTGATACTTATCTCAGTGAGTGGATGCCGACGCATTTACGTAATAAAGCCTTCGCCTACGCCTTCTTTATTCAGTTTCTCTCGGTCCCGACGGTCGCGCTGATGTCCTGGCTACTGGTGCCAATGACCATCCTCGGCCTGAGCGGCTGGCGTTGGGTGATTATTCTTGGCGCCCTGTGTTCATTGGTCATTTGGGTCATCCGTAAAAAGCTGCCGGAATCCGCCCGCTGGTTGGAAAGCAAAGGCCGCCACGATGACGCGCACCGGGTGATGTGTGAAATGGAACAGCGATGCGGTTTATCGCCTTCCCGACGCCATGCTACCCCAGCGATAGCGGCGCCGCAGCGCGGTAATTTTAAAGAAATTTGGGCGCCGCAGTACCGGCAACGCACTCTCATGTTAATGGTGATGAACTTTTTCCAGGCCATCGGCTTCTTTGGTTTCGGTAACTGGCTGCCCGCGCTGCTTTCCGGCCAGGGCGCCAGCATTACCCACAGCCTGCTGTACGCCTTCTTTATCACCCTTGCCTATCCGCTTGGTTGCCTGTTCTGCACTCGTTTTGTCCATCGTTTTGAAAACAAATGGCAAATTGTCCTGTCAGCGCTGATGACGGTGATCTTCGGCACACTGTTCGCTTTACAAAATAACCCAGTACTGCTGGTTATCTGCGGCTTTATGATCACCTGGTCTAATGCCTGGCTCACCATCAGCTATCACGCGTATCAGGCCGAAGTGTTCCCGACCCACATCCGCGCTCGGGCGGTAGGTTTTTGCTACTCCTTTAGCCGTCTGTCTACCGCGGTCACCAGTATTATGATTGGTGTGATCCTGCAATATGCCGGTACCCCGGGAGTAATTAGCTTTATCGTCGCCAGTATGTTGATGGTCATGTTGTCGGTAGGCGTGTTTGGGCCAAGAACCCGGGGAATTCGCCTGGAGAATATTTAAACCTCACTAACGCCGCCGGGCGCCCGTTCGGCGGCGTTGCGTACGAGTATTTTTTCTTGATAGCGCAGTAAAAATGGCAGCAGCAAGGCGCTAACTCCGCTAAATGCAATCAAGCCAGTAGACGCCTGCCGACTCATCTCGCCATCGGCCAGCCACAGTGAGCAGAGCATAAAAGCAAGCGCGGTAATGAATGACATGAAACCTCCTTGCAGTCAACAGCAGGCCGATCCTGAAGGACTGTTGCGCTTATGTCTGCCCAACGAGATAGGACCGACGATTTTTGGCCCCCTGCTGGCGCAGTTCGCCATGCGTTATCCCAACATTGAAGTAAGCTGTGTGGTCAGCCTTGCCGGAGCCGACGCGCTTAAAGAGGATATTGACATTGCCGTCGCCATCGTTCGTGGCAAGATGGATGATGCCAGCTATATCGCCAGGCCGTTAGCGACATTTCCCTGCTGTGTTGTCGCAGCACCTTCTCTGTTAGAAAAATACGGCCAACCAGTACGTTGCGAGCAGCTTGCCTCGCTTCCCTGTATCACCACCGTCAGCGCGCTGAAGGGGCAAGCCTGGCAATTCATCACCGCACGGAACGTGTTTAAAAAAGTGAACGTCCAGGCCCACTTTCGGGTGAATAGCGGAGAGATCGCCCTTCATGCCGCCGTCGCTGGCGTGGGTTTCGCCATCCTTGCTGAACAGGCTTGCCGCCCGTTTATCGCCTCAGGTCAATTAAAGGTGATTGAACTGGAGCTACCGCCGGCGCCGCTACATCTCGTGGCGCTGTATCGCGAACGCCATTTTTTACCCGCCCGATCTCGCGTCTGGCTCGATTTCATGCAACAACATTTTGCCGCCGATTAAGTGTGCGGCGTTTCGCTAAAGATCGCCTGTGCATCGGCGAAACATTTTTCCGCCAGCGACGACACCGGCTCCTGATTGCGCATGATGAGCGCAAGCGTGGAATCTACTTCGGTTTCCGCGATGGGAATAATCGCCAGATTGTCGCTCAGCGCTTCCAGGCCGTTATTGAGCGGCATGATGGCGCAACAGATCCCGGCCTGTACCGCCTGGATTATCTGAAATGTCGAATCGCTTTCAAAGACATATTTCGGCGTTAGCCCTTTGGCTTTGAAGCTCATTTCGATCGATTCACGATAATACATTCCCTTGGTAAGGAAACCGAGCGGTAGCCCCGCTAATGTCTCCCACTCGGGTATGCCTGCGTCAAACTGGAAATGGCGACTGTCGTGCAGCAGGCCCATTCGCGTTTTCGGCAGCCAGGTGACGTTAAATAATTCGCTATCGACGTGGTGCAAATAGCAGATGCCAAGATCGAGCTGGTTACGGCTGACGCCGTCAATAATTTGCTCAGAGGTCATCGACAGCAGACTGAACTGCAGTTCTGGGTATTTTTCCGCCAGCGGTTTGATCAATTGCATCGGGTTCAGGCTGGCTAACGGCACCATGCCTACGCGTAACTGGCCCACCATCTGGCCGCGACAAATCGCCGCTTCAGCCGCCAGGCCGTCGTGCGCAGCCAGTAGCGCCCGCGCCCAGGCGAGGATGCGTTCCCCTTCAGGGGTGAAGCCTTCGAAGCGTTGGCCGCGCTGAATCAGCGTGAGATTAAGTTCGTCTTCCAGGTTGCGAATGCGCATTGAAAGCGTCGGTTGGGTGATATGGCAGGCCGCCGCGGCCTGGCCGAAATGGCGCGTCTGATCGAGCGCGATCAGATATTTCAGCTGTTTAATGTCCATCTTAACTTCCAGAATAGTGACGTCCGCTGGTCATTCGTGGACGCGATGCAGAACACAGCTGCGATAAGATATGTTATTTAAATGTTACTTGCGGTAGGGGCTTATTTCAAGATGCCATTTGCCAGTGGCCCGGTCTTAGGCCACTGGCAACATTCAGCAAATTAACGCAGACCGGGGACGGCGCGCACCTCTTTAGAACGCAGCGTCAGGCGGATAGGAACTGACTTGTACGACGGCGTTCCGCTCTCTTCATCGATGTAATCCAGCGGCACCAACACGTTGGCTTCCGGATAATAAGCGCCCACGGTGCCCGGCGCGATGCTATAAGCAACCACGGTGATATCCTCAAGGCGCAGGTCGCTATTCGGGAGCGCGGTGAAAATGTCGACACGGTCGCCATGCTCCAGCCCCTGCTCGGCCATATCCTGCTCATTCATAAACAGCACATCGCGGCGGCCAAACACCCCGCGATAGCGATCGTCCATCGCGTAAATCGTGGTGTTGTACTGATCGTGACTGCGCAGCGTAACCAGGCGCATCACGTCGTCGCCATCAACGCGGGTGTTCTCATGGACGCCTTTGAACACCGAGAACATCGCTTTGCCGGTCGGCGTCGGCCAGATCCGCTCGGTTGGCGGCAGCGGCATACGAAAACCGCCCGGATGACGAATACGTTCGTTATAATCCTCGAACCCGGGGATAGTCTGCTCGATGAGATCGCGAATGCGGTCATAATCCGCCACCAGCGATAACCAGTCGATCTTGCTGTTCGGCAGCGTCGCCGACGCCATCCCGGCGACAATAGCCGGTTCCGAGCGCAGTCGGTCAGAGGCCGGTTTCAGTTTACCTGATGAGGCGTGGACCATCGACATCGAGTCTTCTACGGTGATTGACTGGCGTCCGCTCTCCTGCATATCGAGTTCGGTGCGGCCCAGACAAGGCAGAATAAAGGTCTCTTTGGCTGCCAGCAGATGCGAACGGTTCAGTTTGGTGCCGATGTGCACGCTAAGATCCAGCCCACGCATCGCCGGGAACGCCCGCTCATGATCCGGCATCGCCACCGCAAAATTACCGCCAAGGCAGATCAGCGCTTTCGCTTCACCGGCAACCATCGCCTGCAGGGCTTTTACCGCATCATGGCCATGTCCGCGCGGTGCGACAAAGCCGAACACGCTTTCAAGATTATTCAGAAAATCGGCACTCGGTTTTTCGGTAATACCAACGGTACGGTTGCCCTGAACGTTAGAGTGACCGCGCAGCGGGCAGATGCCGGCCCCCGGTTTGCCGATATTGCCGCGCATCAGCAGAAGGTCGGCGATCAATCGGACGTTAGAGGTGCCTTTGTTATGCTGGGTGATCCCCATGCCATAGGTCACGATAGTGGCGTTGGATTTGGCGTAGGCAACGGCAACGCGCTGCAGATCGTCACGAGTTAATCCGGACTCACGCTCAATTTCCGGCCAACTAGTCTGACGTAAATCTTCGGCAAAAGCGTCGAAGCCGAGGGTGTGCTCGTTAATAAACGTCTGGTCCAGCACCTGGCCCTGGTCCGCTTCAATCTCCAGTAACGCCTTAGCGATCCCTTTCAGCGCCGCGGCATCGCCGCCCGCTCTCACCTGGAAATAGGTTGAGGCGATATTCGTCGAGCTGTAGGTCGCCATTTCAATAACGTTCTGTGGGTCGGCAAAACGTTCCAGTGCCCTTTCACGCAGCGGGTTAAAGACGATAATCGGCACACCGCGGCGAGACAGTTCATGCAACGTGCCCATCATGCGCGGATGGTTGGTTCCGGGGTTGTGACCGATGGAAATAACCAGTTCCGTTTTGTCAAAGTCGTCCAAAGACACCGTGCCTTTACCGATACCGATCGATTGTGGTAGACCGACGCTGGTCGCCTCGTGGCACATATTGGAGCAGTCCGGGAAATTATTGGTGCCGAACTCGCGGGCGTAAAGCTGGAACAGATATGCCGCTTCGTTAGAGGCGCGCCCGGAGGTATAGAACTCAACTTCATCGGGCTGCATGCCCTGTAATACTTCGCCAATGCGGGCAAACGCGCTTTCCCAGGAGACCGGGCGCAGCGTGTCGCTTTCGCGATCGTAAGACAAGGGATGGGTAATACGTCCGTAACCTTCCAGTTCAAAGTCGCTTTTCGCCAGCAGCGAGGTCACGGTATTGGCGGCCAGGAACTCTGGTGTCACGCGTTTGCTAGTGGCTTCCCAGGTAACCGCCTTCGCGCCGTTCTCACAAAACTGGAAGGTTGATTTATGTTCTTTATCCGGCCAGGCGCAGCCGGGGCAGTCAAAACCGTCAGGCTGGTTGGTACGCAGCAGCGTGACCGGGGCGTCAAGCGCGTCCATTTGCGTACGCACGGCGATGGCGGTCGCTTTTAACGCCCCCCATCCACCCGCTGGGCCATCATAGGGATGAACACCGGGGACAGCGCGTTTTTTCTTATTCATATGAACTCCTGAATACTCTCTTCAGCTAACGGATGTTATTAACAACATTGGTCACGGTTTTTTGCGGCGATGTTAAATAACCACAGTAATTAAGCGGGAAATACCACATTTCATTTTCCAATGAATAGCAAATGACAGGGTTAACTTGTTGTTTTTAATCTTTAACTAAATGTCTGGTTAAAATGAAATGAGCAATTTTGTTCGTTAACTAAATAATAACATGTCATTTCGTGTTGTATAATAGATGTTATCTATCGGGTGTTAAATTTAACCTATTTGATAATTAAAGAATTAATTTTAAACTTTATTATCAAGGGCATTAACATATTTCAATGCCCGGCAACGCCGTAATTTAATTGTCATTAACAGGAGGCTTTACGCAGGTAAAGCCGTATCCGCTATGCAGAAAATATTCCATAAATACAATGAAGTAATGTCGTACAGGGGTGAGCCATGTTCGGATTAGATGCCTTTTATTTAGCCCGGATACAGTTTGCATTTACTGTATCTTTCCACATCATTTTCCCCGCTATTACCATTGGTCTCGCCAGCTACCTTGCGGTACTGGAAGGCCTGTGGTTAAAAACAAAAGAGGATACCTACCGCCAGCTCTATCATTTCTGGTCAAAAATATTTGCCGTTAATTTTGGCATGGGCGTCGTTTCCGGCCTGGTGATGGCCTATCAGTTCGGCACCAACTGGAGCGGGTTCTCGCAGTTCGCCGGTAGTATTACCGGACCGCTATTGACCTATGA
The DNA here is from genome assembly GCF_050600815.1 of Klebsiella sp. 141161. Taxonomy (NCBI): domain Bacteria; kingdom Pseudomonadati; phylum Pseudomonadota; class Gammaproteobacteria; order Enterobacterales; family Enterobacteriaceae; genus Klebsiella; species Klebsiella sp. 141161. Next base: position 229,481 of record NZ_JAQIRN010000001.1, read on the forward strand.
AGTCCTGACCGCCTTCTTCCTCGAAGCCGGCTTTCTTGGCGTCATGCTGTTTGGCTGGCATCGCGTCGGCCGCGGCCTGCACTTCTTCGCGACCTGTATGGTGGCGCTGGGCACGCTGTTTTCCACCTTCTGGATCCTCGCGTCCAATAGCTGGATGCATACGCCGCAGGGCTACATTATCGAGAATGGCATCGTGGTGCCGGTAGACTGGCTGAAGGTCGTTTTTAACCCTTCATTCCCGTATCGCCTGCTGCACATGTCCACCGCCGCCTTCCTTGCCAGCGCCTTTTTCGTCGGCGCTTCGGCGGCCTGGCATCTGCTGAAGGGCAATGACACGCCGGCAATCCGCAAGATGTTCTCGATGGCGCTGTGGATGGCGCTGATCGTCGCCCCCATTCAGGCGATGATTGGCGATGCGCACGGTCTGAATACGCTCGAACATCAACCGGCAAAAATCGCCGCGATTGAAGGACACTGGGAGAATAAACCGGGTGAGGCCACGCCATTAGTGCTGTTTGGTCTGCCGGATATGGATGAGGAGCGCACCAAATATAAAATTGAGGTTCCCTATCTTGGCAGCATCATCCTGACCCATAGCCTCGATAAACAGGTTCCAGCCTTAAAAAGTTTCCCGAAAGAAGACCGACCAAATTCCACCATTATCTTCTGGTCGTTCAGGGTGATGGCCGGGCTCGGTATGTTAATGGTACTGCTCGGCGTGGTCAGCGCCAGGCTGCGCTGGCGTGGCCGGCTTTACACGTCAAAACCGTTCCTGCGTTTTGCCCTGTTGATGGGCCCTTCCGGGCTGGTCGCGCTACTGGCAGGCTGGTTTACTACTGAGATTGGCCGTCAGCCGTGGGTAGTCTATGGCGTTCAGCGCACCCGGGATGCGGTCTCCGCCCATGGCGATCTGCATATGTCCCTCAGCCTGCTGGCCTTTATCGTGGTCTACGCCTCGGTGTTTGGCGTCGGCTACGTGTATCTGATTCGCCTGATAAAGAAAGGGCCGGAAAGTGCGCACACGCCGGAAGACCCGACTCAGAACCAAACCCCTGCCCGCCCGCTGTCCGCAGTGCGCGAACCTATGAATACCTCAGGGAGAAAATAATATGGGTATCGACCTGTCAATTATCTGGTTCACGATCATCGTTTTTGCCACCTTGATGTATATCGTGATGGACGGTTTCGATCTCGGGATCGGCATTCTGTTCCCGTTTAATAAAAATGAAACCGACCGCGACATGATGATGAATAGCGTCGCGCCGGTGTGGGACGGCAACGAAACCTGGATGGTGCTGGGCGGCGCGGCGCTGTATGGCGCGTTTCCGCTGGCCTACGCGGTGATCATCGATGCGCTCAGCATCCCGTTAACCGCTATGTTACTGGGGCTGATTTTCCGCGGCGTGGCGTTTGAGTTTCGCTTTAAGGCGACGCCGGAACATCGTCCGTTGTGGGATAAAGCGTTTATCGGCGGTTCGCTATTGGCGACGTTTAGTCAGGGGATCGCCGTTGGCACCCTGCTCAACGGCCTCAGCGTCACGGGTCGTGAATTTAGCGGCTCAACCCTCGACTGGCTGGCGCCCTTCCCGCTGTTTTGCGGCGTCGGGCTGGTGATTGCCTACGCGCTGTTGGGCTGTACCTGGCTGATAATGAAAACCGAAGGCGCTCTGCATCGCAAAATGTCCGAGCTGGCGATCCCGCTGACGCTGGCGTTGCTGGCAGTGGTCGCCATTATCAGCATCTGGACGCCGCTGACTCACCCGGAAATCGCTCACCGCTGGTTTACGTTCCCCAATATCATCTGGTTTATGCCGGTGCCGTTGTTGGTGCTGGTTTGCTGCTGGGGGATTGTCCGTAGCGCCTACAATCGTCAGGCCAGCTATGGGCCGTTTTTACTCACCCTGGCGCTGGTGTTCCTCGGGTTCAGCGGCCTTGGGATCAGCATCTGGCCGAATATTATTCCACCGGCAATCTCTATCTGGCAGGCCGCTTCGCCGCCGCAGAGCCAGGGCTTTATGCTGGTCGGCGGGCTGCTGATCATTCCGGTTATTTTGATGTACACCTGCTGGAGCTACTACGTGTTCCGCGGCAAAATCAAACCCGATGAGGGGTATCATTGATGGCGACTCAATCTGATAAAACGTTAACGACGCATCATCGTCCGTTCTGGCACAAACTGATGTGGCTGGTGATTATCTGGGGGGCCAGCGTGCTGGCGCTCGGCGTGGTCGCCACCTTCTTTAAGTTATTGATGACGGCGGCAGGAATGCGCACTCACTAATACTAAACGCCGGACGGGCTGACCCGCCCGGCGTTTTTTTATGTAAGGTTGTAATAACGGTCAGGCTGCATTTTTTCCGGCAACGGATGTTGCCCGGTCATATCCATCAAATTACGTTCAATGGTATTGCACATTGCATTGAGCGGTAGGTCGTTTGCCGAAGTGCCAAACGGATCCTCCAGCTCTTCCGCCAGGGAATCCCATGACAGGAAGGTGTAGGAAATAAATACCGAAACAAACGGCGTCATATAATGCAAATCGCCCACCAGCGCGAACGGCAGCAACGTACAAAAAAGATACACCGTGCGCTGTAAAATCAAGGTGTAAGCAAACGGCACCGGCGTACTCGCCAGACGCTCGCAGCCGCCCAGGACATGGGCTAACTCGTCGAGTTTATTATCCATCAAGCCGTAGGTAATATCGCTGAGCATACCCTGCTCGCGCAGCTTCCCTAACTCATTACCAATCAATAATAAAATTCGGTTAGTCGGCATTGAGCTGGCGAGAATTTCCGCCACTTTTTCTTTCGGCAACAGGCGGTACAGGTCGACCGCCGGGTCGGTTTTACGCAACTGATGCTTAAGGCTCCAGCTGAACGCCACCAGGTAACTGACTAACGTTTTATGCGTTTCCGCCTCGGCTGGAAGGATATTTTTCAGCTGCCGCACCAGCGTTCGTTCGGCAATCAGCACGGTTCCCCATAAATTACGCGCCTCAACGAAGCGGCTGTAGCTCGCGCTATTACGAAAGCCGAGAAAAATCGCAATCGCGATCCCCAACAGGCTAAATGGCGCAACGGTTAAGTGAATGCCAAGTTGTTCATACCATTGATAGCTGATGATGGCGATGACCGACATCAGGACGTTCAATAGCAGGCGGAAAACAATTTTTGACAGCACGGAACCGTGCCAGTCAAACAGACGAAAAAACCAGTGTTGTTCTGGCCGGATGATCATTGTATTACTTCCTGAAGACCCAATGATGCTCAGTACATACCCTAATGAAAAATGATGGGTATATACCCGTCATACTTCAAGTTGCATGTGCGTTGGCAATAACTCGGCCCATCCCTGGGCCTCGCCCTTACGGGCGCAGTGAACTGCGTTCAAATTCGTTCCTGACGAATTTGTCCTCGCTCACCCCAGTCACTTACTGGAGTAAGCTCCTGGGGATTCCCTGCGTCGCCGCCTTCCTGCAACTCGAATTATTTAGGGTATAGATATTATCTATTAAGCCATTGGTTAATTTTATTGTACACAAACACGACATCGCGTTGATAACCGCCATTAATTAGCGATGAATTAATGGTGGTTTAATTATGGGCTGTTTTTATTTTTCACGCAATATTCGGCCTGCAAAGCAGGCCGGAGAAATAAACCATCAGCGGCTGCGTAATGGCGGATATTATGCAGGGTTATTCAGCCTGACGACTGGATAATTCTTCAAGTAGCGTCGCAGAAGGTACAAAGAACAGACTGCCGGTAACCGGGCGGCTGTAATCGAGCAGTCGATCGTAATTACCGGCTGGGCGACCGACAAACATGTTTTCCAGCATCTGTTCGATGGGCGCCGGGCTGCGCGCATAACCGATAAAATAGGTACCAAACTCGCCCATGCCGGGTTTGCCGAACGGCATGTTGTCGCGCAGGATTTTAATCTCCTCGCCGTTCTCTTCAAGGGTGGTGAGCGAACTGTGCGAACAGCTTGGTTTGACGTCGGCATCCAGTTCGATGTTGGTCATTTTTTTACGCCCGATAATACGCTCCTGCTGCTCGACGGTTAACGCATTCCAGCCCGCCATATCGTGCAGATATTTCTGCACAATCACGTAGCTACCACCGGCGAAATCCGGGTCTTCATCGCCGATAATGGTGAAATCCGCCGCCGCGCGCCCCTGCGGATTTTCACTGCCGTCCACAAAACCGATCATCGCCCGACGGTCGAAATAGCGGAAGCCGTGCACTTCATCGACAACCGTTACGGCATCCCCCAACTTGTCCATCAACTGCGTCGCCAGTTCGAAGCTAAGCCCCATATCATCGGAACGGATATGCAGCAGCAGATCGCCCGGCGTAGAGACCGCCACGCGCTCTCCGCTGCCCACGCGGCGAAAAGGATGCAGCTGCTGCGGGGTGGGCTGGCCAAACAACTGCGGCCAGATTTCAGCGCCAAATCCGCAGATGCAGGAAATCCCCGCCTCCGGCATGCGGGTACCAACGGAACGCACCACCGCGGCGAAATCATCGCACCAGTCGCGCACGCGGCTCAGGCTCTCTGCGCTGCGCGCTACGGTCGCGACGATAAATATCGCCGTTCGCGGCAGGGGTAAAGTAATCGCCTGAGGTTCGTTAATTTTCATATCATCCTCTGTTATTGCCAATTAACGGCAAGGTAGCGTTGGCTCCTGCAGGCAGGAGTCGAAATGTTGTTTACGCGTGAGCCGGTTCGCCGCCGGGCGCTTCGTATGGATCAATGTGAATCATCACCTGTAGCACCTCATGGCGCGCGAGCACATTTTCCCGCACCGCCAGCGCGATAGCATGGCCTGCGCGAACCGACAGCTCGCCCGGAACTTCTATATGGACATCGACGAGGATCAGGTCGCCCGCCTTACGAGTTTTTAGATCATGCAGACCCACTACGCCGCCGGTTGCGGCGATGGTGTCGCGTATCGCATTCTGGGTTTGCGCGTCGACCGAGCGATCCATTAAATCATGTAAAGCATCGCAGGCAAAAGTGTAACCCATTCGGGAAATCAATACCCCTACTAACAATGCCGCTACAGGATCCAACCAGACCATCCCCGCGAGATTGCCAACGATCCCCACCGCCACCACTACCGACGATGCTGCATCCGAGCGCGCATGCCAGGCGTTCGCAATTAATAATGACGATTGAATGCGCTTTGCTACCGCCAGCATGTAACGGAACAGCGTCTCTTTTGCGATCAGCGCCGTCAGGGCCACCCAAAGTGCCGTAATATGCACGGATTGAATGGTTTCCGGATGGAGTAGTTTATCCACCGCCGACCACAACATGCCCACGCCGACAACCATTAAAATCGCGCCCAATATCAGCGACGCGCCATTTTCGTAGCGCCAGTGGCCATAATGATGATCGCTGTCGGAAGGTTTACGGCTTTTCTTATTGGCAATCAGAACTACAAAATCAGCAATTAAATCGGAAAGAGAGTGGATGCCATCGGCAATAAGCCCTTGTGACCCTGAAAACAGGCCGGCGATAATTTGCCCGGTCGATAAAAACAGATTAACGACTACGCTGACCAGGGTGCTTTTTCGCGCAGCCTGTGAACGCTGATGATATTTATTTTCACTCTGCTGTTTTTTATTTTCCATCATCCCTCCCGAATTAAGTGTGGATGATAGCCTGATATGAATCAGCGATATTCAATATTAATAGCTTGTTGATAATAAATTTAAAATAAATAGCCTGAGTTATAATATATAAATGCGAATGATTGCGCTTTAAAAATAGCCGACATTGAGCGGCTATTTTTTATTTTTATGACGTTGCCATTCGACGCATAGCGCAATGATAAGCCCCATTGCGCACCGAAGCGCGGAGCACCCGCGCCACGCCATTGACCGCCACTCTGGCGATTCGCCGCTGCAACGGATTGATGGGGATCGCCAGCATCTGCTGCGCCCAATCGGGGAGCAGATCGATTCCGGCGACCATCATCCAGCGTCCTACCGGCTGGCTTAGCCGGCCCGGCAGACGGGTGGTGAGCAGCACCTGCGCCACCTCCCGCGTTCGTTCATCACAACGTAACTGAGGGCGCATATCCTGCAAATACTCCGCCACCTGACGTGGCGTTTCGGGGATGTCTTCGGCGCCAAGTCGCCGGGCGACTTCCGCCGCTTCGCGGTAGTATTGCTCCTGCCGCGCGGCAGTGACGATGGTGCGCTTATAACGCAGATGAGAGGCCATAAAGCTGCTGCATTCGGCCACGTGAACCCAGGTTAAGAGCGCCGGATCGCTGGCGCGATAAGGAGTACCGTCCGGCGCAACGCCGCTGATACGCTGATGGATCCCCTGCACTTTGGCGATTAATCTTTCGGCATCTGCGGTAGCGCCAAACGTGGTAGCTGAGATAAATTGACTGGTGCGGCGCAGACGGCCAAAGATATCCTCGCGAAAACGCGAATGATCCCACACACCGGCCAGCGCCAGCGGATGTAGCATCTGCAATAATAGCGCGCTAATGCCGCCGCAGAGCATTGAGGTAAAGTCGCCGTGCACCTGCCAGATAGCCGACTGCGGGCCAAATAAACCCGGCTCGCCCTTGGGGTTTTCAAAATCAATCTCTTTTAGCGCCATCCCGGTTAAACCCAGGACCTGCGATTCAATCATGCCGCGTATGCTGGTCATTGCGTTATCCGTCGCTATCCGTAACGCCACCAACATATCACCATTCGCGGCGGCAGGCATTTGCCGACGGTGACTTTAAACGCCAACGCGCCCGCGCTACCGCGGGCGCGCCACGGATTAAGCGTTGAGCTGATAATCGAGGGAGATGTCGGCTTTCAGCACCTGCGAAACCGGGCAGCCAGCTTTGGCTTTTTGGATAATCGGATCAAAGGCGGCTTTATCGATACCCGGCAGGACAATATTGCTCTGCAGCGCGATCTTCGTGATGGCGAAGCCACCGCCGCTCTTATCCAGCGTGACCACCGCAACGGTATCGATAGAGGTCGCCGTATAGCCCTCTTCGCTGAGCATTAATGACAGCGCCATTGAGAAGCAGGCAGCATGGGCCGCGCCGATAAGCTCTTCCGGGTTAGTCCCTTTAACGCCTTCAAAGCGGGTATTAAAACCATAAGGTTGTTGGTTCAGCGCACCGCTTTCCGTCGAGACGGTGCCTTTACCGCTTTTCAAATCCCCTTCCCAATGCGCCTGACCTTTCTTATGAATTGCCATCGATTCACTCCTTTTTGACGTTAAAGGAGTAAGTATAGACAGCTCTAGCTGACCTGGGACAACTGTTGCTGAATGGCCTCCAGAAACAGCGGCAGCGCGCTGGGCTGATAATCTCGTGACAGATAGATACCATAGACGGCCAGGGATTTTGGCGTATAGCCAGGCAGCACCTGTTTTAGCGCGCCGCTGTTAAGCGCGCGCCGGGCTTCCAGTTCCGGCAGCATGGCGATGCCGCACCCCGCCACCGCCGCTTCCATCAGCAGAGAGGAGATCCCGGCGCTCAGGTTGCCGGAGACGGCCACCGACACGGGTTCGCCTTGCGGATCGGTAAACCGCCATGTTGGGGTGGCGAAATGGCTATAGTGCAAACAGTTATGTTGACTGAGCTCCTCCGGCGAATTTATCTGGCCATGCTGCTGTAGCCATCGCGGCGATGCGCAGAGTACCGATCGGCAAATGCCGAGCCGCCGGGCTATTGCCCCCGGCTCCGGATTATCGGTGATCCGGATGGCGACATCGATACGCTCGCCAATCAGGCTCACCGGATGGTTGTTGATATCCAGTTCGAGACGCAGTTGCGGGTAACGGGCCAAAAATTCCGGTAGCAGCGGTGAGAGCAACTGCATGGCGGTAAAGTGCGCGCAGGCGACCCGCAACGTGCCGCTCGGCACCGCGCGTTCCGTCTGCCCCGCTATCTCATCCGCCAATTGCGTGAGGCTACGCGTTTTCTGCAATACCTTTTCACCAGCGCTGGTTAAGGTCAGTTTGCGCGTCGAACGATGAATGAGCCGGGTACCGGCCCAATGTTCCATCTGCTCCAGATAGCGACTCACCATCGGCCGCGACATTCCAAGCGCCCTGGCCGCCGCGCTCAAACTGCCCAGCTCGCATATCCGCATGTATACCTGGGCGGCGATAACTCGATCCATATCCGTATCCATCTGCACGTTTTATGAAACTCAGCATCTCTTTTTTCAGGAATTTTCGCAAATCGAGAATGACGTAAAATAAACCTATTCACCTGAAAGAGAGAAAACCAACATGAAAGTATCTGCCCTAGCCATCGCCACCGCCCTGTTCAGCACCACCGCTTTTGCCGCGCCGTTGACCCTGCAAACCTACAACCCGCAGGAGAACGCGATTTTCGCGGTGAACTCCACGCTGGCCTCCGGCCCGCACGAGGCGGTATTGTTTGACGCCCAGTTCAGCGTTAAAGATGGCGAAAAGCTGGTTGAGATGATCAACAAAAGCGGTAAGAAGCTCACGCACATTGTGATCACCTCTGGCGATCCGGATTTCTATTTTGGCCTTGAGCCGCTGGTGAAAGCCTTCCCGCAGGCCAAAGTGGTAGCGACCCCTCAAGTGGTTAAGCATATTGAAGAGACCAAAGCGGCGAAGCTGGCATACTGGGGCCCGCAGATGAAAGACGGCGCGCCGAAGCAGGTCTATGTTCCGCAGGTATTAGCCGCAGATAGCTTCACCATCGACGGCGAGAAAGTGGAAATTCGTCAGCCGCAGAACTACGGCGCATTCGTCTGGATCCCGGCGAATAAAGCGATTCTTGGCGGCACCGGCATCGCCTGGGGCATGCACGTCTGGACCGCCGATACCCAAAGCGCGGCGAGCCGTCAGCAGTGGCGCCAGACCCTTAACGATATGGCTGCGCTGCATCCGCAACAGGTGATCCCGGGCCACTACCTCGGCACGCCGCCGGCGGGCGACAAGGCTATCGTCTTCACCCGCGACTACCTGGAGAAATTCGAGCAGGCGCTGAAAGCGCATAAAGATTCCGCCAGCGTCATTAAAGCCATGCAGGCGCAGTATCCGGGTCTCGCTGAAGAAAGTTCGCTGGAGCTGAGCGCGAAAGTGAACACCGGCGAAATGAAGTGGTAATCGCCCGCGCCTGAATCGAGAACGCTCTTAATCTACCGACGCAAGGTTGCTATTCGCAAAAAAATGGACCACGATAATCCCGTCGCGTTAAAAAGCGCGGCGTACTTAGGGTTACGTTTCGTCCGGCCTGCGTCGGGCTTGTCCTTGAAACCAGAACAGGATTAAGGAGTAAGAATGAAATCGAACCATCAGGCACGTCATCTTCTCGGTCTGAACTACAAGCTTTCCCGCCAGAAAAAAGTGGTGCTGGAAGGCGACGAAGAAACTACCGTTAACCATATCCATGCTACAGGCCGCAAACGCCGCGGTGGTTAATTTTTCAGCTGAGTGATGATAAAAACACCATCCGCTAAACAGGATGGTGTTTTTTTAAGACAATCCCACGCTTCGCATCCTTCTTTTGTTACCATCTGCTCTATACTCTGCCCGCTGCATTTCCTGCCAGCCCGATCGCTTATCGCCGCGCCCGGGTCTGAAGTGAACATCAAGGAGTTAGTGCGATGCAATTCATCTATAAAAAAAACCGTTCTCTTTATATCCCCTACGCTGGCCCGGTTCTGCTTGAGTTTCCGTTACTCAACAAAGGAAGCGCCTTCAGCATGGAAGAGCGTAGCAGCTTCAACCTGCTGGGCCTGCTGCCGGAAGTGGTCGAAACCATCGAAGAACAAGCTGAACGCGCGTGGATCCAGTATCAGGGATTTAAAACCGAGATCGATAAGCACATTTATCTGCGCAACATCCAGGACACCAACGAAACCCTGTTTTATCGCCTGATTGGCAATCATCTCGATGAGATGATGCCGGTTATCTATACCCCCACCGTCGGCGCCGCCTGTGAGCGTTTCTCGGAAATCTACCGTCGCGCGCGCGGCGTGTTCATCTCTTATCAGAATCGGCACAACCTCGACGATATCCTGCAAAACGTACCGAACCATAACGTCAAAGTGATCGTTGTGACCGACGGCGAGCGTATTCTCGGTCTCGGCGACCAGGGTATCGGCGGTATGGGCATTCCTATCGGTAAGCTGTCGCTCTATACTACCTGCGGCGGTATCAGCCCGGCCTACACCCTGCCTATCGTGCTGGATGTCGGCACCAACAACCAGCAACTGCTCGACGACCCGCTGTATATGGGCTGGCGTCATCCGCGCGTTACCGACGACGAGTATTATCAATTCGTTGACGACGTTATCCAGGCTATCAAAAACCGTTGGCCGGACGTGCTGCTGCAGTTTGAAGATTTCGCGCAGAAAAACGCCATGCCGCTGCTTAACCGTTACCGTAACGAGATTTGCTCGTTTAACGATGATATTCAGGGCACCGCGGCGGTCACCGTCGGCACATTGATCGCCGCCAGCCGTGGCGCGGGCAGCCAACTCAGCGAGCAAAAAATTGTCTTCCTCGGCGCGGGCTCCGCCGGTTGCGGTATTGCTGAACAGATCATCGCGCAAATCATGCGCGAAGGGCTAAGCGAAGAAGAAGCCCGCCAGCGCGTATTTATGGTGGACCGCTTCGGCCTGTTGACCGACGGTATGCCGAATCTGCTGTCGTTCCAGAGCAAGCTGGTGCAGAAGCGCGAAAACCTGCAAGGTTGGGATACGACCAACGAAGCGCTTTCGCTGCTCGACGTGGTGCGTAATGTGAAGCCAAATATTCTGATCGGCGTCTCCGGCCAGCCGGGGCTGTTCACGGAAGAAATTATTCGTGAAATGCACAAGCACTGCCCGCGGCCGATCGTCATGCCGCTGTCGAACCCGACCTCCCGCGTCGAAGCCACGCCGCAGAATATCCTGACCTGGACCGACGGCGAAGCGCTGGTGGCCACCGGCAGTCCGTTCACCCCGGTGACGGTTAAGGGAAAACAGTACACCATCGCGCAGTGCAACAACTCCTATATCTTCCCGGGCATCGGCCTTGGCGTGATCGCCGCGGGGGCATCGCGCGTCACCGACGAGATGCTGATGGCGGCAAGCGAAACCTTAGCCAACCACTCGCCGCTGGTGAATAACGGCGAAGGTCCGGTACTGCCGGAACTGAAAGATATTCAGGCCGTGTCGCGCGCTATTGCGTTTGCGGTCGGTAAAGTGGCTCAGGAACAGGGCGTGGCGGTGAAAACATCGGCCGAAGCGCTGCTGCAAGCCATTAGCGATAATTTCTGGCAACCGGAATATCGCAACTATCGCCGAACCTCGATTTAACGCTTTATTTCTACGGGCCCGAACTCCGGGCCCATTTTTTTATCCCCGCCCTTTGCCGTTATTTATTCCCTTTGTTTACTAAACACCTGCCCATCCTTACGAGGCGCTTCACAGATGTTTTATTTCACTCGCTTGGCGGGTGGTAAATACCTTGCCCGCCTGTTCGCTCATCGATAAATTAGCAATCAGATACCGCGGCGCTGAAATAAGCGCGCAGCAAAAAGAGAAGGTTTTGGTATGGCGAATATTCGTGATGTCGCCCGGCGGGCCGGAGTTTCAATTAGTAGCGTGTCCAACGTACTTAATAATCGCACGCAACAGATGCGCGAAGAGACCCGACAGCGGATAGTCAAAACGATGGCTGAGCTAAATTACCGCCCTGCGCGTTGCGCCCCGCCGGTCGCCGACTCAGCAACCAAAATGCTCGGCCTGATGGTACCGTCTATCGTCAATCCCAGCTTTTCAGCGCTGGCACATGAACTGGATACTGCGGCACGCGCGTTTCGCCACCGGCTGTTATTAGGCATTTGCTGCCGCGATGCCGCCGAGGAGTCAGCCTTTATCGCGGATATGTTCTCCCACGGCGTACGCGGGTTGATTGTCGCCGCCAGCGACGTACGCAAAACCCACTTTGTGCGCGCAGCGGAACAAGGCATGACCATTATTAGCTATGATAACCGGTTGGCCGAAAGCGTCCCGCCTCGGGCACGCTACTTCGATAGTGTCTCAATGGACAACGTTGAAGCGGGACGTCTGGCGGCGCAACATCTGCTGGACAACGGTTGCCGTAATATCGTCTTCGCCACCGAAAGCGGGTTAACGCTGGGACGCAGCCATAAAATCCTCGGCTTTCAGTCCGCGCTTGCCCAAAGTGATACAGCGGCCAGGGGCGTGGTGATAGAAGGCAAAGGCAATCGGGAGTTCGGGGACGCCGAAATGTTCGAACTGGGCGTAAGCCTGGCGCAAAAAATTAGCGCCCTAACGCCGCGAGTGGATGGCGTAGTAGCGATTAACGATGCTCTAGCCATCGGTCTGATGGTTGGGCTACGCGCGCAGGGCCTGAAAATAGCGCAAGATATTTCGGTGATTGGCATCGATAATATCTCCCTGTCGGCGTTATCGTCACCGGGCCTCACTTCGGTAATGGCCCCGCTTTCGGCAATGGCGTCGATGATGGTTGAGCGGCTCGTCCAGAGAATTGCTGAGCCGGGATTACAAACCGACGAATTTATCTTTGCTCCGGAAGTTATTCAGCGCCAGTCGGTAAAAATAAAGCAACCATAGTTGTTTTTATAAAAATAGCATGATGCAGATAATATTTATTATCTGCAGGGAGGCTTACACCCCATCACATTCAAAACGCATATTAATGTCGGGATTCCTATCCCATTCTTTTGTACTTTAACGAGTATAACCGGAAATAATGATGAACCTACAATCTGCGCAAGATATAGAAAAGAGCGCCATTAAGAAATTGACATGGCACATTGTTCCATTAATGATATTGCTTTATTTTCTGGCTTTTCTTGATCGTAATAATATGGCCTACGCCGCAATGGCGCTGGAAGATAGCCTTGGCCTGACGGCCACCGCCTTTGGCTTTGCTTCGGGAATATTTTTCATCGGTTATTTTATGTTTGAAATCCCCAGCAACGCCGGCACGATTAAGTTCGGTCCGCGGCTGTGGTTTGCGCGTATTCTGATAACTTGGGGAATCTTTGCCACTTTGATGGGTTTCGTCAGAACGCCGACCGAACTCTATATCTGTCGTTTTATGCTCGGCGTGTGCGAAGCCGGTTTCTTCCCTTCGGTGGTGTACTACTTCACGATCTTTTTTCCGCCCGCCTGGCGGACCAAAATTCTCGGCATGTTCATTATTGTTCAGCCGCTATCCAATGCCGTCGGCTCACCGATTTCAGGCTTAATTCTGCATATCGATAACGGCTGGTTTAGCCTTGAATCCTGGCAGTGGTTATTTATCCTCGAAGGTATTCCGCCGATCGTTATCGGCCTGTTCATCCCTTTTATTATTAAGAATTCACCGCAAGAAGTCGGCTATCTCAACGCTGAAGAAAAGGCGTGGTTAATGAGTAGTACAAACCGTTCAAAATCAGGTAGCAAAGTCTCGCTGGCTGAGTTTGCCAGCGGTATTAAAAATCCCAAATATCTGCTTTATGCGCTGCTGAACTTCGGGATGGTTTGCGGAATTTACGGCTTCGGGATGTGGCTACCGTCGATTATTACCGCCATTTCCGGCGATGATATTCTGCGCGTTAGCCTGATTGCCCTCATCCCCTACGGCCTGGCGGCGCTACTGGTTTATCCATGGAGTATGCTGGCCAGTAAAACGCGAAAAATCGCCGTTTTTGCCGGTATCAGTATGGTCGTCGCCGCATTAGGACTCGCCGGCGCGGTGGTGTTCTTTAAGTTCAACGTCGCGATTTCACTCTCATTCCTGACCATTGCCGCCATTGGTATCTATACCGCGGTACCGTGTTTCTTATCGATGCCTGCCAACGTCTCGGCAGGCGCAGCGACGGCCGCGGGTCTCGCCGTGGTGAGCTGCATCGGCAACCTGGGCGGCTTCGTCGCTCCCTACGTGGTCGGCCTCCTTAACGATTTAAGCCACAGCAGCACGCCGGGCCTGATATTCCTCGCTATGTGCCTGCTGATCACCGGCCTGATTTGCATTTTCTACTGCGCCAGACAGCGCGAAGGCGTCATTCAATCCTGAAAATTTAAGGAAACATCATGGGAACTCTTATTGGAAAAAAAGCATTTATCACCGGCTCTGAACAAGGTATCGGCTGGGCTACGGCGGAAGAACTGATTCTGGCGGGATGCGATGTCTTTTTGCACTATCACAGCGGAGAAGAAGGCCCGCAAAAATTGGCGGCTATCGCCAGCGCGCGAGGGCAAAAAGCGGCCTGGCGCTATGCGGATTTGATTGACACTGAGGACGCGACCGCCTGCGTGCAGGCCGCCGCGGAATTCCTCGGCGGTATCGACATCCTGGTGAATAACGTTGGCGGGATCGTCGGGCGTAAGTGGCTTGGCGAAATTGATCGTCAGTTCTGGCAAACGGTGTTAGACGTCAATATGACCACCATGCTTAACGTCACCCAGGCGGCGCTTCCCTGGCTTAAATCGGCAACGGATGGCGCCAGCATTATTAACCTCGCCTCGCTGGCGGGCCGCTCCGGGGGGCATGCCGGTTCTCTCGCCTATTCAACCACAAAAGGGGCCATTCTGACCTGGACACGCTCGCTGGCGGCTGAGTTGGGCGAGCACGGCGTGCGCGTCAATGCGGTTGCGCCAGGACTTATCCTCGGCACCCGTTTTCATAACCGCCACACCACACAGGCTTCGGCTGACGAAACCATCCGGCAAATTCCGCTTAAGCGCGCGGGAACGCCCGATGACGTCGCCCGCGCTATCACTTTCCTTGCCGGCGAGTATGACGGATTTATCTCCGGCGCCACTATCGACATTAACGGCGGAATTTATCGCATGTAATGCAAACCGGGCGGCCAGAAATCGCCGCCCGCCAGGGAGTTCCTGATGATCAAATTCGAAATTATCCATCCACAATTGCTGGCTGCTCTGGCGTGCTGCGGCCATAAATCACAAATTCTCATCGCGGATAGCAATTTTGCCTGTCGCGTTAATGCCAATGCCGATGCCACGTTGATTCAGCTCAACCTCGCGCCAGGCATGGTTCCGGCAACTTATATCGTCGAAAAACTGCTTACCTGCGTTAATGTCGAACACGCGACGCTGATGGCATCGCCAGCGGAATTCACTAACACCATCGCCAGTGAATACCGGGAACTTCTACCGACAAACTGCCCGCTTGAATATGTCGAACGCGAAGCTTTCTACGCAAAGTCCCGGTTGCCATTGACCCAACTGGTCATTGCTTCCGGCGAACAGCGTCGTTTTGCCAACCTACTTCTCACCGTGGCCCCGGCCTAACCGTCATACCCGCCGCCGATGAGACCGGCGGCGCGATCCTCAATGCTGGTATCTGGTCAAAAGACAATTTAGCCACTACACTCCCTGCATCCATCAACCTACTGAAAAAATAAGGAGGATCCCCATGCTGTACTGTGAACTGTTTAATGTTTCACATACATTTGGCGATCGCACCAGCTCAAGCGTTATCGGTATCGTGCTGCGATAACTTTAGCTTGAGCGAAGAAGCCAACGTCTAAATCCCTTCCTCGGGCTTACCGGGTTATCGTCAGCGATGTTTGACGAGGCATTCTCATGCCTGTAACTCTTGAGTAAGTTCACAATGAGCACACTTTTAAGCGCACAATCTCTCCACGTTGATACGGCCTTTGGCCCACTTTTCAACGACCTCTCCTTTACCCTGAAAAAAGGCGACCGCATTGGCCTTATCGGCTATAACGGTTGCGGGAAAAGCACGCTATTACAGGTGCTGGACGGCACTCTCACGCCGAATTCAGGCAGCGTATCGCGGGCTAATCACTGCCTGCTGGCGCGCGTGGAACAACATCTGCCTGACGCCCTACTCAGCCAACCGCTATTGCAGGTGGTACTGGAAAAACTGGCGCCTGGCGAACGGGATTCGCTGCGCTGGCAAGCGGAGCGGCTGCTCGCTGAAATGGGTTTTACCGTTCAACAGACCCAACAGCAAGCCGCCACCCTGAGCGGCGGGCAACATACCCGTCTGTTGCTCGCCCGCGCGTTGATCCAACAACCCGATTTGCTGTTACTGGATGAGCCTGGCAACCATCTCGATCTGCCGACCCTGCTGTGGCTGGAAAGCTTCTTGCAAACCTGGCAGGGGAGCTTCGTGGTGGTGTCGCACGATAACCTCTTACTGGATGCTGTAACTAATACCAGTTGGATTTTACGCGATAAAACGCTGCACGCTTTCTCACTCCCCTGCAGCGCCGCCCGTCGGGCGCTGCAGGAGCAAGATGCAAGCGATGCTCTGCGCCACAAAGCGGAACAAAAGGAGATCGACCGCGTCGCTGCCAGCGCCAAACGGCTGGCCATCTGGGGCCGGGTTTACGATAACGAAGATCTGGCGCGTAAAGCCAAGCAGATGGAAAAACAGGTTTCACGCTTGAAGGATAGCCAGACGGAGCTCACCGCCGGCACGCCGTGGCGTCTGGAGGTGCATGGCGACGCCGTTCGCGCCGATCGCCTGCTGGAGATGGAAAATCTCCCCGTGCCGCCGGCGCCGGGTCTTCCCGCCCTGTTCACCACCGGTGTGGCGCGGCTGCAAAGCGGCGACCGGGTAGCGATAATGGGTCGCAACGGCGGCGGGAAATCGTCGCTGCTGCGCCTGTTATGGCGGCAAATGCAGCAACCGGCTAGCGAAGCCGGCCTGCGTTTACATCCGCGGCTCCATGCGGGTTATTACGATCAAACCCTGCATCAACTGGCGGATGAGGCCAGCCTGCTGGAGGCGCTGGAGCCCTTTGAGCCTTCGCCGGAAACGCGCAAGCGCGCGCTGATTTCCGCCGGCTTCGGCTGGGCGCGACACGGACAGAAGGTCAGCACTCTCAGCGGCGGCGAACGTTCTCGGCTGCTATTTGTCGGCCTGTCGCTGGCGAGCTATAGCCTGCTGCTGCTCGATGAACCCACCAACCATCTGGATATGGAGGGTAAAGAGGCGCTGGCGGCGACGTTGCGGGATTATCCCGGCGGCCTTTTGCTGGTTAGCCACGATCGACAGCTCATCAGCCAGAGCTGTAACCGCTTCTGGCTAATTGATGAAGACGGGTTAAGCGAGTGGCACGACGTCGACGAGGTGTACGCCCGTCTGCGCGGCTACGAGCGCCTTCCGAGCCCGGCGACGCAAACGCCGCCGCAGGCGCCGCCCGTCGACGAGCTGCAAGAGGATTTGCTGGAACGTCTGGTGATGCTGGAGCAATTGTTGGCGGACGACCTGCAGCGCAAACCGAAACATCAGAAGCCGCAGCTACAGGCGCAGTGGCGTCAGGAGATTGAGGAGATAAATATACAGTTGAGTTAAATGCCTATGCCACCGGAGCGTCAGCGCCCCGGTGGCATAACAGCTTTAGCGGCGGGTAAACTGCTGCTCAAGCATGGTCTTCCCCCATTGATCGCCCTGCCACTCTTTACTCAGCGTAAACCCAAAGGATTCATATAATTTACGCGCCGCCTGCAAGCCGCTAAATGTCCATAGCTGAACCGTATCGAAGCGCTGATTATCACAAAAGTTAATGGCTTCAGTCAGCAAGCGCCGCCCCACGCCGCTGCCCCGACAGCCATCGCCGAGAATAAACCAGCGCAGATGCGCTTCATTATTACCAAGATCTTCGCCATCAATGGCGACAGAGCCGACGACGACGCCATTTTTGACCGCCAGCCAAATCTGGTTACGTTGGTTGTTCAGACGGCCAGAAAACTCAGCCAGACCGCTGGCGACTTTACCTTCAAAAAAATGGCCAAAACCGTAATGATGGGCATAATACTCACCGTGCATTTGCGCAATGCGGCCAATCATTCCCGGCTGATAGCCGGTAACTATCGTGATGTCGTTTGGTCTGCTCGTAACCGGCTGCTGACGACAGCGCTCAAGCGCCCACGAATAGGCCGTCAACCCCTCGGCAACGATCTGCTGCTGTGCGCTATCCAAATGCGCCAGCGCCTCAATCACCCGCATGGCGCCGTACTCATGAATGCGGGTGACCGTCACCTGCCCTTTGGTTGTCAATGACAGTTGTTTAAAACGCCCGTCATCAACACAACCATTTTCCTCTATCTCGTTAGCGGCCTGCAGGCGCGAAAGCATGCGGCTGACGCTCGATTTGTCCAGCCCCAATACCTGCACAAGTTGCGCGGCGGTCATCGCGCCATGAGTAGAAATCTCCAGCAGCGCATGCACCGCGGAAGGCGAATAGTCGGTCGCCGCCAGCGTGCTGTTCATAAAACCGAGCTCGCGCACCATCAATCGTGATGCGGAACGAATTTGATTGATAAGTAAAGTGTCAGGCATGGTGATATCCATGAATAAAGATAGTTGCACAATACAACCATCATTCACTCCCCCCTGTCAATAAATCTGACGCACGCAGAGCAATGCCGATCAAACCCCCTAAAATTGGTATAAACGGATGAATATTGTGCCAAATATGCGGCAAATCCCCCCATTCCCAACCATACCGCTTGTAATTAGCGACATAAGATCTAATCCTTAATGAGTATTATTTTCGCTGCTAGCACCTTCGTATCATTAACAAGGAGAAACGCATGAAAGCTGCTGTAGTCACCCACGACCACCAGATTGATGTAACCGATAAAAAGTTACGCCCGCTGGAGCATGGCGAAGCGCTGCTGAAAATGGAATGCTGCGGGGTCTGCCACACTGACCTGCACGTGAAAAACGGCGATTTCGGCGATAAAACCGGCGTCATTCTTGGCCATGAGGGCATCGGCATCGTGGAAAAAGTCGGCCCTGGCGTGACGTCGCTGAAGCCGGGCGATCGCGCCAGCGTGGCCTGGTTCTTCGAAGGCTGCGGCCACTGCGAATACTGTAACAGCGGCAACGAAACCCTGTGCCGCTCGGTGAAAAATGCCGGTTATACCGTCGATGGCGGGATGGCCGAAGAGTGCATCGTCACCGCTGATTACGCGGTCAAAGTACCGGATGGGCTGGATTCAGCCGCCGCCAGCAGCATCACCTGCGCCGGCGTTACCACTTATAAAGCGGTGAAGGTCTCGCATATCAAACCCGGCCAGTGGATTGCCATTTATGGCCTCGGCGGCCTGGGTAACCTGGCGCTGCAATATGCCAAAAACGTCTTTAATGCCAAAGTGATCGCCGTTGACGTCAACGACGGGCAGCTGGAGCTTGCCGCCTCGATGGGCGCCGATCTGACGGTTAATTCCCGCAACGAAGACGCCGCCAAAATCATTCAGGAGAAAACCGGCGGCGCCCACGCGGCCGTGGTTACCGCCGTTGCTAAAGCGGCATTTAACTCCGCCGTGGATGCGGTTCGCGCCGGCGGCCGCGTCGTCGCCGTTGGCCTACCGCCAGAAGCGATGAGCCTCGATATTCCGCGCCTGGTGCTGGACGGAATTGAAGTAGTAGGTTCGCTGGTAGGTACCCGTCAGGATCTGATTGAAGCCTTCCAGTTTGCCGCCGAAGGCAAAGTGGTGCCGAAAGTCACTCTGCGACCGCTTGGTGATATCAACGCCATCTTTAAGGAGATGGAACAGGGGCAAATCCGCGGCCGCATGGTTATCGATTTCCGCCGTTAATTCTGTCTGACTCTGCCAGACGAAAAAGTCTAACCTGCTGACTATTCCCGCATCTTGGGAATAGTCAGATTTCGCAAATGCTTAGCGCAAATCGTTGGTTCCTTTGTATTCCGTCGCGCCCGATGATGGCAAGACAATAGATAACAAAGGAATTCACCATGCAAAATCGCTTTCGCCTGCCTACGCTTGCAGCCCTTTTTATCGCAGGCGCGTTTTCGGTTTCGGCTGCGCAAACGCCGATCAAAGGCGGCACCTTAATTTATCTGGAACAACAGCCGCACACCAATCTCTATCCGCCGGCAGGCGGTTTTTACCCTAACGGCGGGATCCTCAATCAGATAACCGACAAGCTGACCTGGCAGAACCCGGAAACGCTAGCTATCGAGCCGTGGATCGCCGAAAGCTGGAGTAGCAACGACGAGAAGACCGAATATACCTTTAAGCTGCGGCCTGGGGTCACCTTCTCTGACGGTACCCCGCTCGATGCCAATGCGGTCGCAAAGAATTTTGATACCTACGGTTTGGGCAATAAAGCACTGCGCCTGCCGGTTTCCGAAGTGATCAACAATTACGATCGTAGTGAAGTCATCGATCCGTTGACCGTCAAATTCTATTTCAAAAAGCCCTCACCGGGATTCCTGCAAGGGACCGCAACGATTGGCTCCGGGCTGGTTTCCCTCAGCACCCTGGCGCGGAGCTTTGAGGCGCTGGGCGATGCCCGCAATATCATCGGTTCAGGCCCCTTTACGGTAAAAGATGAAAAACCGGGGCGCGAATTAACGCTGGTGGCGCGTAAAGATTATCAATGGGGGCCGAAAAATCTTGCTCAGCAAGGCCCGGCGAACCTCGACGGCATTACCTATATCGTAACGCCGGAAGATAGCGTACGTATTGGCGCGCTGCTGGCGGGACAGGCCGGATTTATTCGCCAGGTGCAGGCCTATGATGAAAAACAGGCAACCGACCAGGGCTTTAATATTTATGCCGCGCCGACGCGCGGCGTTAACGATAGCCTGAGCTTCCGTCCGGATAACCCGCTGGTTGCCGACCAGCGAGTACGCCAGGCATTACTGCATGCGACCAACGCCAAACAGATTGTTGAGACCCTTTTCTCGCCAAACTATCCGCAGGCAAGTTCCGTTATCGCCCGCACCGCGGCGGGATACGTCGATTTGAGCGACAAACTGGCCTTCGATCAGCAGAAAGCTAAACAGCTGCTGGATGAGGCGGGCTGGACAGCGGGCGCGGATGGTATCCGACAAAAAGCGGGACAACGGCTGGCGCTAACCGTCTATGAATCCCTGCCGCAGCCGCAGAACAAAGAGGTGCTACAGCTGGTCGCGCAGCAATGGCGTCAGGTTGGCGTGGCCTTAAGCGTGAAAGCCGGCGACGCCGGCAGCCGGGTACTGGATAATCTCGACCCGCTGAAAACGCCATTGACCGTGTCTGAAGTCGGCCGCGCCGACCCGGATGTGGTGAAGAGTATGTTCTTCCCCGCCAACCGCGATGCCCTACTGCAACAGGGCGGTTCGAGCGACAAAGTAAAAACCTTCCGTGACGATAAGCTCAATGCCCTGTTAACCGCAATCTCTGCCGAAGTGGATGCGCAAAAGCGTCTGCAGTTAACTGACGATGCGCAGCGTTATCTGCTGGATAACGCCTACGTCATTCCTATCTTTGAAGAACCGCAGGTCTTTGCCGGCGCGCCATGGGTAAAAGGCGTACGTTTTGAAGCCGTGGGCCGTCCGTCGTTTTACGGCGCATGGCTGGATAAACACTAAGGGGGCGCCATGAGCCACTATCTTTGGCGACGGTTGGCACAAGGCGTGCTGGTGCTGTGGGCGGCCTTCACTCTGACCTTTTTTCTGCTGCAGGTCCTGCCCGGCGACGCGATTTTGATTAAGTTTCAGAACCCCGACCTGGGGCTGAGTCCGCAACAGATCGCCGAAATGCGCGTGGCCTATGGTGCTGACAGTCCGCTGTGGCGGCAATATTTCCACACTTTATTGGCCATGCTGCGGGGGGATTTCGGCTATTCACTGCAGGCGGGACTGCCTGTCAGTTCCCTGATTGCCAGCAATTTACCCGACACGCTGGCGCTGGCGTTGCCGGCCTTTGCGCTGGCGGTTCTGCTGGCCTTTGCGATCGCTATCGCTTCGCGTTTGCCGGGGCTACGCGGTATCAGCAATTTGCTACAGTCGTTGCCGGTGCTGTTTATTTCACTGCCGACCTTTTGGCTCGGCATCGCCTTAATCCAGATCTTTTCATTCCAATTGCACTGGGTCCCGGTTATCAATCCCGGACCACTGCAAGGGCTGGTGCTGCCGGTTATCGCGGTGGCGATACCGATTTCCGCGCCGCTGGCGCAAATTCTGTTACGCGCCATGGATCATTTCGCCGCACAACCCTTCGTTGCCGTTGCTCGCGCCAAGGGAATGAGCGAAACGCGGGTGTTATGGCGGCATGTCATCGGTAATGCCCTGTTGCCGACATTAAACATTGCCGGCCTGCTGTTGGGAGAACTGATCGCCGGGGCCTTAATTACCGAAACCGTTTTTGGCCGCAGCGGGCTCGGCCAACTGACGCAACAGGCGGTGAATAATCAGGATATTGCTATTCTTCAGGCCGTGGTGATGATTTCAGCGCTGGGCTTTGTCGCGATCAATCTGCTGGTCGATCTGCTGATGCCGATGCTCGACCCGCGCTTAAAACCCCTGCGCGGAGGTGCGCTATGAGTCTGGTCGATTACGCCTCGGCGGTGCGACGCCGTCCGGTCAACTGGCGCCGTTTTTCCTTCCAGCCGGGGCTGTGGCTGGCATGGTCGGTGATGACGGTTGCGGTACTAATGGCTTGCGCGCCGCAATGGTTCACCGCGTTTAATCCGCTCGACGGCATCGCCGGCGCTCAGCGTCTGGCGCCGCAGGCCGGACACTGGTTGGGTACCGACCAGCTCGGGCGCGATGTGTGGAGCCGCATCGTCTACGGCGCTGGGCATTCGCTTTCCGCGGCCCTGGCCGCCGTCGCCATGGGACTGGTTGTCGGCACCGCGATGGGCACCGTTGCCGGCGCGTTGGGCGGACGGGTCGAAGCGGTCGTCATGCGGATTGTCGATATTCTGCTGGCTATCCCCTCGCTCCTGCTTTCGCTAACGGTAATCATACTGCTCGGTTTTGGCACCCTGAACGCCGCCATGGCGGTCGGGGTTGCCGCTATCGCCAGTTTCGCCCGTCTGTCGCGCGCCGAAGTCGTCCGCATTCGTCACAGCGACTATGTCGAAGCGGCCTACGGAAGTGGAGGCACTTTTTTAGCCGTATTCTGGCGGCATATTCTGCCTAACTCGCTTTCGCCGGTGCTGGCTTTCGCCACCCTACAATTCGGCCAGGCTATTCTCGCCCTCTCAACCCTGAGTTTCCTCGGCTACGGCACTCCGCCGCCGGTTCCGGAATGGGGATTACTCATCGCCGAGGGACGTAACTATCTTTCCACCGCCTGGTGGCTCACCACTTTCCCAGGGATCGCGGTCATTGCCGTGGTACTGGCAGCCAATCGTATCAGCCAACAACTCAATAGGGATCGCCGATGAACGTGCTTAACGTAGAAAATCTGACCATCAGCTACCGCTCGGGCGGGCAGTGGCGCGAAGTGGTTCATCGGGTGAGTTTTACGGTTAAACGCGGCGAGATGCTGGCGTTCGTCGGCGAATCCGGTTCGGGTAAAACGACAACCGCTCAGGCGATTATCGGCCTGCTGGCGGAAAACGCCCGCCTCGATGCCGGGGCGGTTCGCCTCAACGGTGAAGAGATTAGCCGCTGGTCTGGCAAGCGGCTGGATAGCCTGCGCGGGGCCAGAATCAGCCTGGTGCCGCAGGATCCCGGCAACTCGCTGAACCCGGTGCAAACCATTGGCGCGCAGGTCGGCGAAATACTCCGCCTGCATCAAAAAAGCAGTAAAACCGAGCGTCGACAGCAGGTTATCGCCCTGCTGGAAAAAGTCGGCTTAAGCCATCCAGAGCAGCGTTTCGACCAGTATCCGCACCAGCTCTCCGGTGGTATGAAGCAGCGGGTGCTGATCGCCATTGCCATCGCCCTGAAGCCGGATTTGATTATTGCCGACGAACCCACCAGCGCGCTCGACGTGACGGTCCAAAAAAGAATCCTCGATCTGCTCGATCATCTGCGTCGTGAATCCGGCACCGCGGTGCTATTTGTCACTCATGACCTCGCGCTGGCGGCGCAGCGTGCCGACCGGCTGGTAGTCTTTCGTCACGGTGAAATTCAGGAGCAGGGCAATACGGGTGATGTGATTCGCACCCCGCAGCACGGCTATACCCGCCAGTTGCTGTGCGATCTGCAGGGACAGAACCTGCACTTAACCACCGCCATTCGCCCGTTTGTTACGCCGGCAATACGGGTTGAAGGCCTGAGAAAACGCTTTGCGTTAGGAGGGAGTCATCTCCAGGCGCTGGATAACGTAAGCTTTATTTTACCGCGTGGCAGTACCCATGCGCTGGTCGGCGAATCGGGTTCAGGAAAAACCACCCTCGCCCGCATCTTGCTGGGTTTTGAGCAGGCCGATAGCGGACAGGTGACCATCGATGGTATTGCCAGCGGACAATTGAGCCGCGAGGCCCAGCGCCAGCTGCGGCGCAAAATTCAGTTTGTTTATCAAAACCCTTTCGCCTCCCTCGATCCCCGCCAGACCCTGTTCGATATCATCGATGAGCCGTTGAAGAATTTTCAGCGCCTGACCAAAGATGCGCGGCGTCAGCGGGTAGAGTCCGTCGCCGCCCGCGTCGCGCTGGCGCCGGAGCTACTCAACCGAACCGCTCGCGAGCTCTCCGGCGGCCAGCGTCAGCGGGTCGCTATCGCCAGGGCGTTGATCCTCGCCCCCACGATTCTGGTGCTTGATGAGGCCACCTCAGCGCTGGATGTCACGGTGCAGGCGCAAATTCTCGCCCTGTTGCTGCAATTACAGCAACAGCTAGGGTTGAGTTATCTGTTCATCACCCACGATCTGGCGACGGTAAGCCGCATCGCCCATAGCGTGACGGTACTGCGCGCCGGGCAAGTCATCGAACAAGGCGAGGTTAAGCAGTTGTTCGCCGCGCCGCAGCGTGACTATACCCGCGAGCTGCTTGCCGCCATTCCTCATTATCACGCACCCAGCACGGAGATTGCATGATGCCTAAACGCCTCGGATTTTTCACCCGCCTACTTGACCGCGCCACGCCGCAAGAGCGCTATCGCCTGGCGACAGAGCAGATCCGCCACGCGGAACGGCTGGGCTTTGATAGCGCCTGGGTGGCGCAACACCATTTCCATGAAAATGAAGGCGGTTTACCGTCGCCACTGGTGTTTCTTGCCCACGCGGCGGCCCATACGCAACGGATCCGTCTCGGTACCGCCATCATTACACTGCCGATGGAAAACCCACTGCGCGTCGCGGAAGACGCGGCAGTGTTGGATTTACTCGCTGATGGTCGCCTGGAAGTGGGTTTTGGTTCCGGCGGGACGCCAACCTCCTTTCTCCCCTTTGGCCTGGCCTGCGAACAACGCGGCGCGGTCTTCGCCGATCATCTGCATTTGATTGAAAGCGCCTGGCGCGGCGATACGTTGGCTCATCCTGACAATCATCTTTATCCGCCCGCGCCGCAGCTGGCGGAGCGAATTTGGATCGCCACCTTTTCGATTGAAGGCGCTATTCGGGCCGCTAAATCCGGCCATGGGTTGATGCTATCGCGCACGCAGCCGCGCCCGCCAGGTCAAAGCGAGCTGCCGCTGGATGCGATTCAGAACCCGATTATCGATGCCTACCTCGCCGCGCTGCCTGCCGGCGTGTCGCCGCGAATTCTGGCCTCCCGTACCGCGTTTATTGCCGACAGCCAGGCGTACGCGCTACAGACCGCGGAGCCAGGATTAAGTAAACAGGCGGCAGCCCATCGCGCTGCCGGTCATGAGATCATTGGTGACAACGTCACGGATTATGCTCGCCAGCTTGATGCCCATATTGGCGATGCGCCACATGTGCTTGCATCGCTTGCCAAAGATAGCGTGCTAACCCGCGTGACTGACATTTCGTTTCAGGTCCATTCGGTGGAGCCATCGCATCAGGACACGCTGCGTTCTATCGAACTCATCGCTAAACACATTGCCCCGCAATTCAGATAAGGAGTCGCTATGAGCTTAAGTCAGGATATTTTGGCTGAACTGGCGGAGATCGCCGCCGATTCACCGCTGGGCAAGGCCCGCGCGTTGCGCGACGCTGCGACCCGCCACGCCCAGGGAAGTTACGAGGTGCTATTTAGCCAACAGGATGAGGATTTTCCGCTCGAGGAACGTTTCGCCATCGCCGCAAAAGTGGCCAGACTTCATCAGGCAGATGCGCTGGCGGCGCATTACGCCGGTTTCGGCCTTGCCGACCCGACAACCCCACGGCTTGCCGCCGCGCTGGGATTTGCCCGCCTGCTGACCTTTACTCCGGTGGAAGCGACGCCAGCGGCGATACAAACGCTTAGCGACGCGGGCTGGAGCCTGCGCGGCATTGTGACGCTGGCACAGCTTATTGCGTTTGTCAGTTTTCAAAGCCGATTACTGAGCGGCTTGCGTTTGTTAAATGGTAAATCAATTTCCGAAGCCGAGACCCCGGTGGTTGCCGGCTACTGGCACACTCATCCCAGGACGGCCAGCGGTAAACCTGCGCCGGTGGCCTTTACGCGCGATGAATTACACTGGGAACCGTGGATTGCCGATAAGCCGCTCGCTGAATTTAATCCCGTCGAGCAGGCGCTACTGGCGCAGTTCGGCCACAGTGACTCCCCCTACTTCCGCCTGCTGGCGCGCAACCAACCGGTGCTTGAACAGCGCACGCTAACCGATAAAGGGATCTTCTATACGCCGGGGGGGTTGCCGCGCGCCGAACGTGAACTGGCGGCAACGGTGGCAAGCAAAATCAACGGCTGCATCTACTGCGCGTCGGTACACGCGCGCAAGGCGGCGCAGTTGTCAAAAGATGAGCGAGCGGTGGAGACCCTGCTGGCGGTGACGCCTGGGGAAAATCTCAGCGATGGTCAAGGGCCGCGTTGGCAGGCGGAGATTGACGCCGCCGCCGCGCTTTCCGTTACCCCGCCCGCGATAACCCCAGCGCATCTCAGCGCGCTGGAGAAGCAAGGGCTGGATATCGTCGAACAGCTGGACCTGCTGCAATCGGCGGCATTCTTCGCCTGGGCTAACCGCCTGATGCTAACCCTTGGCGAACCGTGGCGAGATTAATCAGGCCTGCTCTGCCTGAGTAACGCGATGACGCGTTACCCGCCGCTGATATCGCGCATACAGCAGCAATGAACTCATCGCCAGAAACGACAGCGCTGCCGCCGGCAGCGCAACCGAACGCCAACCCGCGCCAAAGGTAATCATCATCCCGCCGCAGTAGGCGCCAATCGCGCTACCGAGGTTAAACGCTATCTGCCCGCCCGCCGCTCCGAGCATTTCGCCGCCTCTGGCATTTTGTAGCAGTAATATTTGCAGCGGCGCGGCTAGCGCGAAAAGCCCCGCACAGCAGATAAACGCCAGCGCCAGCGAAGCCAGCGGTTGCATGCCAAAGGCAAAGATGAGCAGTAACGCCGCAACAATGACGCCGTTGGTCATCGCCGCAATACGCAGCGGACTGTAGCGCCCAGAGATCCTGCCGCTAAAGAGATTACCTAAAACCATCCCCAATCCGACCAGCATCATAATGAACATCATCGCCGACTCGCTAAAGCCGGAGACATTCATCATGAAGGGCTTGATATAGCTAAACCAGGCAAAAACGCCGGCATTGCCGAACATCGTGGCGGCGAAAATAAACCACGGCGCCGGGGATTTAAGGAAATGGAATTGTTCGCTGAGCCGGGAGGCGGATTTGTCATATAGCGTCGGCACCCAGCGCAGTATCGCCAATAGCACCAGCACATCAAATAGCGCGATGGCCGTGAAGGTATAGCGCCAGCTGAACTGATGGCCAAGCCAGGTGCCAGCCGGTACGCCAAGCAGGTTTGCCACCGTCATTCCCGCTATCATCCCGGCGACCGCCGCGGTA
This sequence comes from Klebsiella sp. 141161, assembly GCF_050600815.1. Lineage (NCBI taxonomy): Bacteria > Pseudomonadati > Pseudomonadota > Gammaproteobacteria > Enterobacterales > Enterobacteriaceae > Klebsiella > Klebsiella sp. 141161. The sequence continues at coordinate 257,135 of NZ_JAQIRN010000001.1, forward strand.
ACCCTGCCCGGCGAGGCGATTTTCGACAAAATAATCGCCCCGACGCCAAAATAAGCGCCGTGAGGAAAACCTGAAATAAAGCGACCGAGCGCCAGCATGGGATAACTTGAGGAGCAGGTAAATAACGCGTTGCCTGCCACACATAGCGCCACCAGAAACAGCATCACCGATTTCAGCGAAAAACGGCTGGAAAACAACGCCATGACAGGCGCGCCAAACACCACGCCAAAGGCGTACCAGGAGATCATGTTGCCGGCCGTGGGGATGGTAATACCGACATCATGGGCAATTTCCGGCAATACCCCCATGATGCCAAACTCCGCCATTCCGAGGCCAAAGGTTCCCAGCGCTAAGGAAAAAATCGTTTTCTTCATCTAGTCGGTCACTTTAATGTGCATTCACGACGTTAGTGTAACCGATTTCACACCCTGTTTTCTCCCCCTACGACTGACGAAAACTTAACCCATCCCCAGGTAAGCATTTCTGACTTCCGGGTTATCCAGCAACTCTGCGCCGCTACCGCTCAGACGTATTTCGCCGTTGACCAGCACATACGCGCGGTTAGCCAGTTTTAGCGCGTGGTACGCATTTTGCTCCACCAGTAGCAGCGTCATACCCTGGGCGGTCAACTCGCGCAAGATGCTGAAAATCTGCTTCACCACCAGCGGCGCCAGACCCAGGCTCGGTTCATCTAATAGTAATAGCTTTGGCCGACTCATCAGCGCGCGGGCGATCGCCAGCATTTGCTGCTCGCCGCCGGAGAGCGTCATCGCCCGCTGCGCGCGACGCTCTTCCAGCCGTGGAAACAGCTGATACATCCGCGCTTTATCTTCATTCTGATAACGATTACCAATGGGAATAGTGCCCATCAGCAGGTTCTCTTCCACCGTCATATCGGCAAAAATGCGCCGTCCCTCCGGCGCCTGGGCAATACCGTTGGTGGCGATATAGTGCGTCGACTGGCGGCTAATATCATGTCCGCGATAGATAATACTGCCATCGGTAATCCGCGGCTGGCCGAAAATGGACATCAGCAGCGTGGATTTTCCGGCGCCGTTAGCGCCGATTAACGCCACCGTTTCGCCTTCATTGACCGTTAGCGATACCGACTTCAGCGCCTGGATTTGCCCGTAAAAAACATTAACCTCGCGAAATTCCAGCAACGGTTGGCTCATCAGGCGATCTCCTGTTCATCGGTACCAAGGTATGCGGCGATCACGCTCAGGTTGGATTGGATCTCAGCCGGGGTGCCATGAGCAATAACATCGCCGTGGTCGAGTACAATCACACGATCGGAGATTTCCATCACCATGCTCATATCATGTTCGATCAGCAGTATGGTGACGCCATGATGTTCTCGCAGAAAACGAATAATCCGGCTCAGGGCGCGCGTTTCCGCCGGATTGAGTCCGGCTGCGGGTTCGTCAAGACACAGTATTTCCGGCCCGGTACACATCGCGCGGGCGATCTCCAGTCGCCGCTGCTGGCCATAAGAGAGCGTTCCCGCCAGTCGATTGGCGCAGTCGACCATCTCCACCACTTCCAGCCAGTAAAAGGCCCGCTCTAATGCGCGGTTCTCCGCCTGCCGATAGCCTCGGGTATTCAGGATCCCGGCGATCAGATGGCGGTTGACCTGCATATGCTGGGCCACCATCAGATTTTCAATCACCGTCATTTCGCGAAACAAGCGGATGTTCTGGAAGGTACGCGCCAGCCCGGCGCGGTTGACCAGATGCGCGCCGCCGAACATTTTGTAGTACATCCGCCGTCCCAGGCGCGCGGGATGGAAAAAATCATCGGCATGCAGTTTCTGCCCGAGAACCTGAATCACATCGGTCATTCGTTGCCGGGCATTAAGACGAATGGCGCCGCCGCTGGCGCGGTAAAATCCGGTCAGGCAATTGAACACCGTGGTCTTGCCCGCGCCGTTCGGGCCAATCAGGGCGGTGATCGATCCGCGTTCAACCTCGAGATTGACATCATTCAGCGCTTTAATCCCGCCAAAATGCATCATCAGATGCTCGACCTGCAATATTGCATCGCTCATGGCGCGACTCCTTTGCGGATTTCCACCCCGGTACGCCCGGTACGCACCAGCCCGCGCGGCCGCCAGATCATCATCAGAACCATCAACACGCCAAAGAGTAGAACCCGGTATTCGTCAAAGCCGCGCAGCAGCTCCGGCGTGGCAGTCAGCACGAAAGCCGCCAGCACAACACCTAATGTCGAGCCCATGCCGCCTAATACCACGATAGCGAGAATCAGCGCCGACTCGAAAAAGGTAAACGACGTCGGGTTCACGAAGCCCTGATAAGTGGCGAAAAAGACACCGGCGATGCCGGCCGTCGAGGCGCCGAGCATAAACGCGGACAGCTTAACCAGCACGTGATTCAGCCCCATCGCCCGGCAGGCGATTTCATCTTCCCGCAGCGCCTCCCAGGCACGTCCAATCGGCATTCGGGTCAGGCGGTGCTTTATCAGCAGCACCATCAGTACCACGATAAACAACACGGCATAGATAAAAATAAATTTAAGGTTGGGGTTGTAGGCAATATGCAGAAATTCATGAATCGGGGTACCGCCCTCTTTGGCTCGCCGGGCAAACTCGAGGCCGAAGAGCGTTGGCGACGGCACCGAAACGCCGTTGGGGCCGCCGGTGAAACTTACCCAGTTGTTGAGCACCAGACGGATGATTTCGCCGAATCCCAGCGTCACAATAGCCAGGTAGTCGCCATGCATTCGTAAAACCGGAAAACCCAATAACGCCCCCGCCAGCGCCGCCATCACCGCCCCCAGCGGCAGCATTGCCCAGAACCCCAGGCCAAGGTATTGATAGCCGAGCGCCAGACCGTAGGCGCCAATGGCGTAAAAGGCGACGTACCCCAAATCAAGTAACCCCGCGAGACCCACCACGATGTTTAATCCCAGCCCCAGCAGGACGTAGATAAGCCCGAGGATCGCCACGGTGAGCAGATACTTACTGGCCATTAACGGGAAAGCGATAGCCACGATCGCCAGCAGCGGCAGGACAAAACGCAGCCGACTACGATAGCCAGGGGGGCGGACGAATACCCCCTGGTCGTTGCCTTCAAAACGTCCGACAAACCGCTTTCCCCTGCGGGTTTGCAAAAGCAGGCTGAGCAGCAGACGCCCCACCATTACCACCGCTACCAGCACGATGACACGCTGTGGGGAAAGCGTAAAACTGTACCCCTTCAGCACGATCCCCACGATCGGGCCAAAGACTATCAGCGCGCATAAACCGGCCAGCACGCTATCGATAAGGCTGCGCTTGACGTCGATGCCGTCTAAACGGGAAATATCGGTCATATGCCCCCCTTAGACCTTGGCCACAACAGGACGGCCTAACAGCCCTTGCGGACGGAAAATCAGAATCGCCACCAGCAATGCGAACGAGAAGACATCCTTATAATCCGAGTTTACTAACCCGGCGAACTGCGCCTCGGCGACGCCCAGCAGCAGGCCGCCAAGCATCGCCCCCGGCAGCGAACCGATCCCGCCCAGTACCGCGGCGGTGAAGGCCTTAATGCCGATAATAAAACCGATATAAAAATCAAACGTGCCGTAATTCATGGTCACCAGTACCCCGGCGAGTCCCGCCATGGCCGCGCCAATCATAAATACCAGCGAGATCACCCGATCGGTGTTAATGCCGAGAATGGCCGCCATCCGCCGGTCCTGCTGGGTCGCTCGGCATACCCGCCCAAGCTGCGTATGGTTGATTATCCAGCTCAGCACCACCATGCCGACGAAAGCGGCGAGCAGGATGAAGATTTTGGTCCAGGTGATTTGCACCACGCCATCACCTACCGTAATCCGCAATACGCCGTGCATCAACGTCGGGATCCCCTGTTGATTAGGGCCCTGACTCAGTTGCACGTAGTTTTGTAAAATCAGCGACATGCCGATTGCCGAAATCAGCGGCGCCAGACGCGTTGAATTCCGTAGCGGCCGATAAGCAATGCGTTCGATGGCCCAGCCGTACACCCCGGTGACGATAATCGTAAACACCAGCGTGCCGAAAATAAGCAGCGGGAAAGAGTGAATACCGAAGTAGGCCAGCAGCGCCAGCCCGATAGCGCACAGGTAGGCTGAGACCATATATACCTCGCCGTGGGCGAAGTTAATCATACCGATGATGCCATAAACCATGGTGTAGCCAATGGCGATAAGCCCATATACCGCGCCAAGCGTTAAGCCATTGATCAGTTGTTGCAGAAAGAATGCCGCCATAGGAACCATCCTGCCAGTCAAGGTGCAGCAGACGCAGAGGCCTTAACGTCTGCTGCTTACGGTAGTACGACGCCCCTCTGATGAGGGCGTTATGCGCACTACAATCCTGGGTTACAGCTGATGATATTTGCCTTTATCATCCCATTGATAAACCACGTAATCCGATACTTTCAGGTCGCCTTTGCCGTCCCAGGCTTTTTTACCCATCACGGTATCGACGCTGTGGTTTTTCAACCATTCGCTGGCTTTGGCATTATCGGTACCGGCAGCGTTATAGGCCGCGGCGATAGCCTGGATTGAAGCATAGGCGTAAAGGGTATAGCCCTCCGGTTCAAAACCGCTGGCGCGGAATTTGTCGATCACCGCTTTACCTTCAGGAATGGTGCGCGGATCTTTACCGAAGGTCATTAACACGCCATTGGTAAACTGCGGCCCGCCCGCGGCGGTAACCAACTCTTCGGTCACCACGCAGTCGCCGGAGAAGAACTTAGCCTGGACGCCCTGCTCGCGCATCTGGCGCACCAGCGGGCCGGCTTCCGGATGGCAGCCGCCAAAATAAACCACATCCGGTTTCAGGGCGCCGATTTTGGTTACCAGGGCATTAAAGTCTTTTTCCCCGCGGGATAAGCCTTCATACAACACCTCTTTCGTCCCGCGTTTAGCCAGCGCCGCGCGCGTCGCGTCGGCTAATCCCTGACCGTAGGTGTCTTTATCGTGAATGACGGCGATCTTCTTCGCCTTCAGCACATCCAGCATGTAGTTGGCGGCAATCACCCCTTGCTGGTCATCGCGCCCGCACATGCGGAACATATCTTTCATTCCGCGTTCGGTGATTTGCGGATTGGTGGAACCCGGCGTGATGGTCAGGATCCCGGCTTCGTCATAGACCTCGGAGGCGGGCATTGTCGAGGAAGAGCAGAAGTGGCCCACCACCGCCGAGACGCCGGAGTCGTCAACCAGGCGGTTAGCCACCGCCACCGCCTGCTTGGGTTCACAGGCATCATCGCCCTGCACCAGCACAATTTTTTCGCCTTTAATTCCCCCAGCGGCATTAATATCAGCCGCCGCCTGCGATGCCCCTTTCCAGTATTGGGCGCCATAGGTCGCATTCGGCCCGGTAAAGGGGCCGGCCACGCCAATCTTCACATCCGCCTGTGCGTAAAATGCCGCGCTCAAACAACCTGCTATTGCAAAATGCAGAGTCAACTTTTTAAGTTTTAAAGACATTCGGATAGTCCTCAGCGATATCGAACAGACGCCATAAACTGGCGCAGTAAAAACCACTTACAGCGTAACGTGCCAATGCTGGAATAAGCCGTAGCGGCTTCGGTAGATAAAGCAAAAAACCCGCCAGGAAGAGAGGTATCGCCAGATCGATTACTAATAGTCGCGTAGCGTGACCGCAATCGGTACCACCCGGCAATGCGCCAGTCTTTACAGGTCAGGAGGTCTGTTGCCGTCACGTGGCCTGCCGGGAACGCTGGTGTCCATACCGACAGTGAGCTAAACATAGAACGACTTTAGCAACCTTGCGCACCGGGCTGGTGCAAAAGTGCGGAGATGATCAAAACTAGTGAAAATTTTGCTGCATTAATGTGAAATTAAAGACAAGGACATGGGGAATGCTCGGTAATACAAGTAGCTACCATAAAGAATTACCGAGGAGTAGCAACTTTATACTAGCAGAGGGCGATTACGCTTTGAAACATTAACTTCTTTTACGTATTATCTTAAACCTTGCTCTTTTTACCTGCCGCCGTGGCGGGTTTCGTCTCATGGATGAAATTTATGACTTTAAAAAAATTAATTATTATCGCCATCAGCGCGCTTTCTATTAACGCTAGCGCCTTCGCGGCGGGCAGTCTCGCCGACCAGTTACACTATACGCCGCCGGAACCGGCAGACCTTGCCGCTAATCCACAGACAGAATCGCCTGAATCGAAAACGGAACAACCAAAATTAACGATGACTCCCGACGTTAATGCCTACACCTATTACAACGAAAAGGTGAATCCTGTCACCAATGATATTGACCGTATTGAACAAGGCGGCGTCGTTGAATTCTGATTTATACCGGCGCAGCGTTCGCGCCGGTAAACATTGACCACGGAGTATTCGCCATGATGAAGGATTATCTGATCATTGCCTGGATTACTATTGTCGCCTGCTGGCCCATTACGTTACCGGTGTTAGCCGTGGTCGCGGGAATACTTTTCTATTCCCGCCATCGCGTGGCGGGAATCGTGGTATCCGGGCTGTTTATCCTCGAAGCCGTGGCGGCCTGGCAGTTTGAACGCTATATGTAACCACGGTCTCATTTTAATTGAGCGGCCCGTGGTTAATCTGGCTTAGCGGTAAATTGACGTCGAAAATTTTGTAGAACATCTCCTGCACGCCAAATTGCTGCAGGCGGGCGGCGTGTTTTTTCGCATAAGCCTGCGCGCTTTGTTCATCTTCAAACAGATATATGCCACCGGCTTCCTGCGTAACGCTATTCTCCGTCCAGATCTTCCAGATAAAACCGGGCTCGTGGTTAATAGATTGCGCGAGTTCGGCTAATTGCGTCGACATTTCATCGCCAAACGGGCCGCTAAAAGCAAAGTGCACTTGCAGAAGTTTATTCGACATACTCTCTCCCTGAATGATTTTAGTAAATTGACGAGACTATCCTACCCGATTCCTGATTAAGCAACAGTGAGTTGATGCGCTTAATGGCTATCTTGCGCCCTCCACTGGATGAGAAGTTTTCCGCCGCTTTGCCTGGGTCTGATTACACTTTAAACAGCGACCTGCCTTTCAGGCCACCACGCATGAGGACAGCCATGGGAAACAAAAAGAACACCGTTGCGCCCGTCATACCCGCCAAAACGGAGCCGTTAAGCGAGAAAGCGTATCAGCAGGCGTTACGTAAACTGCACGTCGAGTTGGTCAAGCTACAGCGGTGGGTCGTGCATAAAGGGCTTAAGGTATGCATCGTATTCGAGGGACGCGATGGCGCCGGCAAAGGCGGCACCATCAAAGCGATAACCGAACGCGTCAGCCCGCGGGTTTTCCGCGTTGTCGCCCTTCCCGCGCCAACCGAGCGCGAACGCAGCCAGCTCTATTTTCAGCGTTATATCAAACATCTTCCCGCCGCCGGCGAGATAGTGATTTTCGATCGCAGCTGGTACAACCGGGCCGGCGTTGAACGGGTGATGGGATTTTGTACCGAGGAGGAGGTGCAAAAATTCCTCGACGGCGCGCCAATGGTGGAGCGTGGGATGGTCGATTCCGGCATTATTTTACTGAAATACTGGCTGGAGGTGACGCCGCAGGAACAAGAACGGCGCCTGCGCGACCGTATTGATGACGGACGCAAAATCTGGAAACTATCGCCGATGGATATTAAATCTTTCAACCGCTGGGATGATTACACCGCAGCGCGCGATGCGATGTTTGCCGCCACCGATACTGCATGGGCGCCGTGGTTTGTCGCCCGCTCGGAAGATAAAAAACGCGTGCGCCTGAATATTATTACCCACCTGCTTTCGCAGATCCCCTACGAGTCGCTACCAACGGAACACATTACCCTACCGAAACGTAAAATTGGCAAAGTGAAACCGACTCATTTTCCTTTCCGGTTTATTCCTGAGAAATTTTAATGGAATGGTTTTATCACCTTTGCACAGTATTCCCCCTGCGCAAAGGGTTATTACAACAAACGTTAATATTTCATCTGTTGCGTTGCGCTGGAATCCGGCTCGCAAAATAAATATTAAACTTACTGCTGAGGTTTATTTTTATGTGAGTAAAGAGAATAATCACTGAACCACCAGTAAGGAGCCTACGATGAAAAGTAATACGCTACGTAAAAGATGTATTGACGTGCCAGCCCAGAAGGAGTCAGCGCAGGCAGGAAAGGATTTACGAGAAGCCGATAAGCAGCGACAGCATAAGGAATTCATCGCCGCAATGAATGAATTTATTGCAAAAACAGGTACTCTCACAGATGATGAATTTTTCAGGGTACTATGATGCTTGAATAATTCAATGTCTATCGAAATTGTTCTGCGCAAACAAATAACACCCTGCCGTATTATATGATAGTGCAGAATGATTACTATGCTGACCTGGCCACTAGAGTCATTATTCCTTTAATGCGGGCGCGACAGTTACCTCGTTGGCATCAGCATGTCGCCCCAAGGATAAATATAGAGTTTGACAGCTTTTTACTTTGTACGCCGATGATCAGTAATTTAAATAATAAACGAATCCAGCCACAGGATTTCGTCTGTAATCTGAGTTGTGCGCGTCAGGGGGTGATTGATTCAATCGATACACTTATCACTAACTGCTGAATGCCGGGAGCCCGCCCCGATATCACCGGAGCGGGTTTCCCCCGTAAAGGCTTACTTCATTCCCTCACGGCTCTCTTTTTGCGCTTCCAGGCGTTCGACATCGCGATACCAACGCGGGTGATGTTTCTTCGCCCAACGGCGGCTGACCTTACCTTCAATCATGCCTTTAATCGACCCTTTAACCCAGAATGCCATATACATATGGATGAGGATCGCGTGGATCAGGATAATCGCCGAAGTGGCGTGTATCAGCAGGCTGTAACGAATAACCGGTATCGGGAAATATTCCGCAAAATATGGGCGCCAGATAATCACCCCGGTCACCAGCAGCACAAAAATCATGCTCATAATGGTCCAGAACATCATCTTCTGCCCGGCGTTATATTTACCGACGCGCGCGACCTTATGTTCGTTGCCTTTCAGAACCTCCACGATGCCTTTCAGCCAGGGGATATCCTGTTTATCAGGGATATTGTGGTGGACAAAACGCACAAACATAAACATCAGCGCGACAAAAATCAGCACGCCGAAAAACGGATGCAGGATACGCCCCATCTGCGGGGTGCCGAAGGTTTCCGTCAACCATTGTAGCGTCGGGAAGAAAAACGAAATCCCCGACAGCGCCACCAGGAAGAAACAGATAACCACCGTCCAGTGACAGGCGCGGTCGATGAATTTGGTGCGCACTATCATTTTCGATTTACTCATCGTGTTCCTCCTCGTCATCGTCAACTTCCTTGTTCGGCCCGATACCAATGTAGTGATAAATCAGCCCAGCAAAGGTAGCGATAAAGCCCGCTGCCGACAGCGGTTTCAGCGCCCCCTTCCATAGATTGATACTGGTGTCGATCTGCGGCTCCTTCGGCAACTTGTGATACAGCTCCGGCTGGTCGGCATGATGCAGTACGTACATCACATGGGTGCCGCCAACGCCCTGCGGGTTGTAAATCCCGGCATTGGCATAACCGCGCTTTTTCAGCTTATCCACCCGCTCCTGCGCCACTTCCAGCATCTCTTTTTTCGTGCCGAAATGGATAGCGCCGGTAGGACAGGTTTTCACGCAGGCCGGTTCCTGACCGACGCTGACCCTATCCACACACAGCGTGCATTTATAGACCCGGTTATCCTCTTTATTGAGGCGTGGAATATTAAACGGACACCCGGCAATGCAGTAGCCGCAACCAATGCAGTTTTCCTGCTGGAAATCGACGATGCCGTTGGCGTACTGAATAATCGCCCCGGCGGACGGGCAGGCTTTCAGGCAGCCTGGCTCTTCGCAGTGCATACAGCCATCCTTGCGGATAAGCCACTCCAGCTTGCCGTTCTGTTCGGTCTCGCTAAAGCGCATTACCGTCCAGGATTTAGCGCTGAGATCCGCCGGGTTGTCGTACACGCCGACGCAGTGCCCCACTTCATCGCGAATGTCATTCCACTCGGAACAGGCCACCTGGCAGGCTTTACAGCCTACGCAGGAGGAGACATCGATAAGCTTGGCGACTTCCGCCTTATAGTCCCGCGCGCGTGGCGCGGGAGTCATCTGGTTAGTCGCGGAGCGTTTAATAATGTCTTGTGTTTCCATCGCCATTTAATCGCTCCTTACGCTTTCTCGATGTTGACCAAAAACGCCTTATACTCCGGCGTCTGCGAGTTGGAATCGCCGACGTTAGGCGTCAGGGTGTTGGCGATATAGCCTTTACGCGCCACACCTTCAAAGCCCCAGTGCAGCGGGATACCGACGGTTTCTACCTGCTGGCCGTTGACGTTCAGCGTGCGCAGTCGACGGGTCACTACGGCAACCGCGCGAATAAAGCCGCGCTTGCTGCTGACTTTCACCCAGTCACCATTAGCGATACCTTTGCTTTTCGCCAGCCCTTCGCTGATTTCGACAAACTGTTCCGGCTGCGCAATCGCATTGAGCAGCGCGTGCTTGGTCCAGGTATGGAAGTGTTCGGTCAGACGATAGGTAGTACCGACATACGGGAACTTATCCTTCTTACCTAAGCGAATGGCGTCATCTTCGTATAAACGCACCACCGGGCTTGAGACCACATTGGGGTGCAGCGGGTTGGTGCCAAGCGGCGTTTCCATCGGCTCGTAGTGTTCCGGGAACGGCCCTTCCGCCAGTTTATCGAGCGCAAACAGGCGCCCAAGCCCCTCTTGCTGCATAATAAACGGCCCGGTGTTGCTCCCCGGCGGCGCGGTATTGAAGTCCGGAATATCATTACCGACCCACTTACTGCCGTTCCACTGGATCAGCATCCGCTTCGCATCCCACGGCTTGCCGTTAATGTCAGCTGATGCGCGGTTATACAACACGCGGCGATTGAGCGGCCAGGCCCAGGCCCATCCCAGCGTATTGCCAAGCCCAGAAGGATCGGCGTTATCGCGATTCGCCATCTGGTTACCCTGCTCGGTCCAGCAGCCGGTGTAGATCCAGCAAGATGACGCGGTGCTGCCGTCATCGCGCAGTAACGCGAAGCTATTCAGCAACTGTCCTTTTTTCGCCAGCAGCGCCCCATTGCCATCGTAGAGATCCGCCAGCGCGTAGCCGTTGTTCTCTTTTGCAACCTCTTCCGATTCCGGATGATCTGGCTGCTTATAACTCCAGCTCATTTTCAGCAGCGGTTCCGCGCCCTTACCGCCTTCGCGACGGTACAGCTCACGCAAACGGTGATAGATCCCGGCAAGAATTTCGCCATCGTTGCGTGCTTCGCCCGGCGCGTCCTGGCCTTTCCAGTGCCACTGCAGCCAGCGACCGGAGTTGGCGATCGAACCGTCTTCTTCGGCAAAGCAGGTCGATGGCAGACGGAAGACTTCGGTCTGAATCGTAGCCGGGTCGACATCATTGGACTCGCCGTGGTTCTGCCAGAAGGTCGAAGTTTCGGTCACCAGCGGGTCGATAACCACCATATATTTCAGCTTACTGAGGCTACGCACCACTTTGTTTTTGTCCGGGAAGGACGCAACCGGGTTGAAGCCCTGGCAGATATAGCCGGTGACTTTGCCGTTATCCATCATATTGAAGTACTTGATAACGTCGTAAGCCTGATCCCATTTCGGCAACCAGTTGAAGCCCCAGTCGTTCTCTTTCTGCGCCGCATCGCCGTAGAACGATTTCATCAGGCTGACGAAGAATTTCGGGTAGTTGCTCCAGTAGTTCACCTGGTCGGCCAGCGTCGCTTTCGGCGTGTTGGCGCTAAGATAACTTTGCAGATCGCTCTGTTTATCGGACGGTAGTGTCAAATAACCCGGCAGGCTGGTCGACAACAGGCCCAAATCGGTCAGCCCCTGAATATTGGAGTGTCCGCGCAGCGCGTTGACGCCGCCGCCTGCCATACCCATATTGCCGAGCAGCAGCTGGATCATCGCCATGGTGCGGATGTTCTGCGCGCCGACGGTGTGCTGCGTCCAGCCCAGCGCATACAGGAAGGTGGTGGTGCGATCCGCGACGCTGGTTGAAGCCAGTACCTCGCACACTTTGAGGAAGTCTTCTTTCGGCGTACCGCAGATATTTTCGACCACTTCCGGCGTGTAGCGGGAAACGTGCTGCTTGAGCAGATTCCACACGCAGCGCGGATGGGAGAGCGTTTCATCGCGTTTCGCGTAGCCATTTTCATCGAACTGGTAGTTCCAGGACGATTTATCATACTGGCGCTTTTCCGCATCGTAGCCGCTGAACAGGCCATCTTCGAAGGTAAAATCATCCCGTACCAGCAGGCTGGCATTGGTGTAATGCTTTACGTACTCGGCATTGATCTTATTATTTTCGATCAGGTAGCGCAGCACGCCCGACAGGAACGTAATGTCGGTACCGGAACGAATCGGCGCATAGATATCGGCCACCGACGCGGTACGCGTAAAGCGTGGGTCGACAACGATAAGCGTGGCATCGTTATTGTTCTTCGCTTCCATCGCCCAGCGGAATCCCACCGGATGCGCTTCCGCGGCGTTGCCGCCCATCACCATCACGACGTTAGCGTTTTTGATATCAACCCAGTGGTTGGTCATCGCACCGCGACCAAATGTTGGAGCAAGACTTGCTACCGTTGGTCCGTGTCAGACGCGCGCCTGGTTGTCTACCGCCAGCATGCCGAGCGAGCGCACAAATTTTTGCGTCAGCATGCCGGTCTCATTACTCGCCGCCGAGGCGCACAGCATCCCGGTGGAAAGCCAGCGGTTAACCGTCACGCCCTGCTCGTTCTTTTCAATAAAGTTGGCGTCGCGGTCGGCTTTCATCAGTTTGGCGATGCGGTTAAAAGCTTCATCCCAGGAGATGCGCTGCCATTTATCCGAGCCCGGAGCACGGTATTGCGGATAACGCAGGCGATTTTCGCTGTGGACGTAGTCCAGCAGACCGGCGCCTTTCGGGCACAGCGCGCCGCGGCTTACCGGATGATCCGGATCCCCTTCGATATGATAAATCGCTTCTTTGGCGTTTTTCGCGCCGTCGCCCAGGCTATACATTAATAGCCCGCAGCCCACGGAGCAGTAAGTGCAGGTGTTGCGGATCTCTTTTGCGCGCAGCAATTTGAAATTGCGTGCCTGAGCCAGCGCCATTTTTGGGGCGAAGCCCAGTGCGGCAGCTGTTGTTCCGGCCATACCGCCTGCGCAGATTTTAAAAAACTTTCTGCGGCTGACGTCCATTGATTCCTCCATGCAGGATGTGTGTTCATCGCGCGGAGGAAACTAACAGCAATGTCCCTTTTTTTATTGCGTCAAATCAAGGTCGCCAACGCTCGCCCCCTAAAGAGTCAGCGCTAGCGAGTTTGACTAACCCCAAAGAGTTATGCGCTACGGAAAAGATCGACCGCCGGGAGCGAAAAGATGTTATAAATTCTGGCTGCGTGTGAGTCACTATCAGGTTAAACATGGAAAAAAAGAGAGCGACGTCAATCGGCTTCGCCGCCATTATATTATGGAGCACGATGGTCGGTTTGATCCGCGGCGTCAGCGAAGGGCTAGGCGCTGTCGGCGGCGCGGCGATGATTTATAGCCTTAGCGGCCTGCTGCTCATTTTTACCGTCGGCTTTCCCAACCTGCGCCAAATCCCGCGCCGCTATCTGTTGGCCGGCAGCGTGCTGTTTGTTAGCTATGAGATCTGCCTCGCCCTGTCGCTGGGTTTCGCCGCCACCCGCCAGCAGGCCATTGAAGTGGGGATGGTCAATTACCTGTGGCCCAGCCTGACCATTTTATTCGCCATTCTTTTTAACGGTCAGAAAAGCAGCTGGCTGGTGATCCCCGGCTTACTACTGGCGCTGTTCGGCGTGAGCTGGGTGCTCGGCGGCGAGCACGGACTCAACCTCAGTGAAATTATCAATAACGTCATTTCGAGCCCGCTGAGCTACTTTCTGGCATTTATCGGCGCATTTATCTGGGCAGCCTACTGCACGGTGACCGCGAAGTATGCCAAAGGCAAAAATGGCATTACCCTCTTCGTCTTATTAACGGCGCTGACCCTGTGGCTGAAGTTTTTGGCCAGCACGCAGCCGCCGATGCAGTTTAGCTGGCCGGTAGTCATTAAGCTGATTACGGTCTCCGTGGCGCTGGGGCTGGCCTACGCGGCGTGGAACGTTGGCATCCTGCACGGCAACGTCAGCCTGCTGGCGGCGGCCTCGTACTTCACGCCGGTGCTCTCTTCCGCGCTGGCGGCGGTGCTGCTCAGCGCCACGCTCTCATGGTCCTTCTGGCAGGGAGCCGGGATGGTGTGTCTCGGCTCCCTGCTCTGCTGGTATGCCACCCGCCGCTAGCCGAGATCGCCGCCCGCCACCGGTATCGTTACGCCGGTGATATAGCTGGCCTCATCGCTGGCGAGAAACAGGATCGCATTCGCCTGTTCCGCCAGCGTGCCGTAACGATGCATCAGGCTGCTCTCCACCGTCTGATCGACAACCTGCTGATACCACGCCTTTTCCTGCTCGCTCGGCTGCTCATCGTTGCGCGGCGTCAGGCGCGGCGGCGCCTCCGTGCCGCCCGGCGCGACGGCGTTAATCCGAATGCCGCTGCCGCTGTACTCCATAGCAATCGACCGGGTCAGCGCGTTAACGCCGCCTTTCGCCGCCGAGTATGGCACCCGGTTCACCCCTGCCGTCGCCACCGACGAGATATTGACGATGCTGCCTTTCCCCTGCTTCAGCATCCAGGGGAGCGCCGCGCGGCAGCCCCACAAGGTAGGGAACAGCGAACGGCGGATCTCTTTCTCAATTTGTTCTGGCTGATACTCGGCGAAAGGTCGCGCCCAGATGGTGCCGCCGACGTTGTTGATGAGCACGTCGAGCCGGCCGAAATGCGCGACCCCGGCGGCAAACGCCTGTTCGGTACTCTGCCACTGCTCAAGGTCAGCCTCCAGCGCCAGTACCTGGCTTCCGGCCTGGGCTAAAACGGCAGCCAGTTCGTGCACGTAAGGCGAGCGGTCAATCAGCAATAGGGCGGCGCCTTCAGTTGCCGCCTGTTCCGCGGTCTGGCGACCAATGCCCTGCGCCGCGCCGGTAATAGCGACGACTTTATCGGTAAAACGCATCATGCCTCCTTATGCCGCCGCGCTCTGGCTGGCGATAAATTTCTCATACCAGAACCCTGCCGGGGAAATTCCTCTTTCGCGCAGCGCCGTGGCGACCGCATTCACCATCGGCGGCGGTCCGCAAAGATAGATGTCGACGTCGCCGTTATTCAGCATGGCATCGTCAAGATGTTCAGTCACAAAGCCGCGCTGCGGGCAGGAACTGCTTTCATCCGCCACCACCGGCAGCCAGCGATATCCCGTCAGTTGCTGGTTAAACGCATCCAGCGCGTCGGTTTTCACCAGATCGTCGTCACGGGTCACCCCGTACAGTAATGTCACCGAACGCGGGCTACCCTGTGTCTGCAGGGTGTGTAACATGGACAGCAGCGGCGCCAGCCCGGTGCCGCCCGCCAGCATGAGCAGCGGGCGTTCGCCGCTGCGTAAATAGAAGCTGCCCATGGGGCCGCTGAGAGTCAGACGATCTCCGGGCCGTGCCTGCTGGGTTAACCACTGGCTCATCATGCCGCCAGGCACGTTACGGATCAGGAAGCGCCCTTCGAGAGAACCCGGTAGCGAGCTGAATGAGTAGGCGCGCACATGAGGCGTGCCCGGTACCTGAATGTTGATGTACTGCCCCGGTAGAAAAGCCATCGGCTCATCCAGCGCGACCACCAGTTCGATGGCGGTATCGGACAGTAAATTCACCTGTCGCACCTGCGCCCCGGTGTTGGTCAACGCGGTTTTACACTGCGCGGCGGCCACCGGCACATCGATCACACAATCGCTGGTCGGTACCATCTGGCAGGTCAGCACCTGGCGAGCCTGCGCTTCGTCATCGCTTAACGCCTCGTCGAGATAATCTTCACCCAGATCGTATTCACCGCTGGCGCAATGGCATTTGCAGGTTCCGCAAACGCCGTCCGAACAGTCCATCGGCAGGTTTACCTTCTGGCGATAGGCCGCATCCAGTACTTTCTCCCCGGCATGGCATTGAATAAAGCGGGTAATGCCGTCCTCAAAATTAAGAGCAATATTAAAAGTCATAAGCGCCTCTTAAATGTGGTACACGTCGATAACCTGACGGATATAGTCGTTATTCAGGCGTACCGTTTTACGAACGATCTGCGGCCTGCCGTCCTGCTCAATTAGCGTGCAGCAGGTAGAGCCAAAATAGGCATCCGTGTGTTGATAGCGATGGCTCCAGGTGACCCAGTTGTAGCGCACCGCAAGCCCCTCATCGCTCTCGCCCATCAGCTCGACATTGCTGATAATGTGCGTGGTACGCGGCTCCGGCGTGCTGGCGCCGGAACGTTCGGTTTTAATGCGATAGACGCGATCCTCCAGTCCTTCCCGGTTGGGGTAGTAGATAAGGGAAATCTCTTTTTGCGGGTCGCGCGTCAGCTGGTCATCGTCGCCCCATGCCGGCATCCAGTAGACCACCTGCGGGCTGTAACAGCTCAGCCACTCATCCCACTGACGGTCATCTAACAGACGGGCTTCGTAATAGAGAAACTGGCGAACTTGTTCGATATTCAACATCAGGCCACCTCCACGCGCTGGGTAATGGACTGGTCGTAACGCTGCTGTTCCTGTTCCAGCGCCGCCAGCATGACCGTTTGCCAGTGGTGGTGATGAGCGATATACAGCGCTTCATCTTCCGATTTCACCCCGCTTAGCCGCGGCGTAAAGCCCGCGTGCCTGGCGTGTTCATCCGGGCCGTCAACCCAACGTAGCGCGCCGCGGCTGAGGTCGCTCCATGGCAGATTTTCGCCAAGATAGCCGCGCTGACAGGCGCTGAACTCTTCCAGATCGTCCGGCGTCCCCATTCCGCTGACGTTAAAGAAATCCTCGTACTGGCGGATGCGTAACGCCCGCGCCTGGTCGGATTCCCCTTTCGGCGCAAAACACCAGATTGTGACTTCGGTTTTATCGACCGCAATCGGGCGGATCACGCGGATCTGGGTAGAGAACTGATCCATCAGGTAGACGTTGGGATAAAGGCACAGGTTGCGGGTTTCGTTAACCATCTGGTCGGCGCGCAGTTCACCGAACTCCGCCTGCAGACGCTCGCGGTGGGCATAGACCGGGCGCACTTCCGGGTTCAGCGCCCGGGTCCACAGCAACATGTGACCATTGTCAAAACCGTAGCCGCCGCCGACGCTCTTTGACCAACCGTTGGCATCAACCGCATGCGTCCCTTCCGCTTCATAGTTGCGGCGTGACATGGTAGAGGCGTAGTTCCAGTGCACCACGCTGACATGATAACCATCGGCGCCGTTCTCCGCGCCCAGCTTCCAGTTGCCTTCGTAAACATAGCTCGACGAGCCCTTCAGCACTTCCAGCCCTTCCGGCGCCTGATCGACGATCAGATCGATGATTTTGCGGGTTTCGCCGAGATACTCCTCCAGCGGCTGCACGTCCGCATTGAGGCTACCGAATAAGAAGCCGCGGTAAGACTGAAAACGCGGTAGTTTTTGCAAATCGTGAGACCCTTCATGTTTGAAGGTATCGGGATAGGCGCCGGTGTTCTCATCTTTGGCTTTTAATAATTTACCGTTATTGCTGAAGGTCCAGCCGTGGAACGGACAGGTGAACGAATTTTTATTCCCGGTTTTGCGTCGGCATAACATGGCGCCGCGGTGGGCACAGCTATTAATTAATGCATGTAATTCATTCTTTTTATCGCGAGTAATAATAACCGGCTGCCGTCCCAGCGTCAGGGTATAATAGTCTCCCGGTTCGGCAATTTGACTTTCATGGGCAAGAAAAACCCAATTACCTTCGAAGATATGTTTCATTTCAAAATCAAATAACTGCTGATCGGTAAATATAGAACGGTGGCAACGGTAAATATGATTTTCACGGTCGACAATTAACGCGTTGTTAATTTTGTCTTTAAGCGCTGATAGCGTTTTTTGCATGAGTTAACTCCTCCTGCAGGATTCAGGATTAAAGATATTTGGCGAATGTGGTGACTATCGGGTGCAGAGCGCGGCCCGGGCCAGCAGCGTAGCCGGGGCCGCTAAAGCAGATTACTCTTTGGCGCGCAGACGGGTGCCGCGGTGCTCTTCGTCGGGGCTCAGCGCTTTACAGAGGGTGAAATCAAAGCGCACTTCGGTGTGTTCTCCGTCCAGTTCACGCTGTGCAATCGTCTGGCGGTCGCTCACTTTCACCGGGTCGGCAATCAGACCGTCGCGGGTGGCAAAGGCAAAATCATCCCACAGGTATTTGTCGCCGCTGAGGTTGATCTGGCTGGTCAGATGTTTATGGCCCGGCGCGGAGACGAAGAAGTGAATATGCGCCGGACGGTTGCCGTGGCGACCCAGTTGGTCCAGCAGTTTCTGCGTCGGTCCATCCGGCGGACAACCGTAGCCTGACGGCATGATGCTGCGTACGCTGTAACGGCCATCGGCACCGGTGCGGATACGACGACGCAGGTTGTAATCGCTCTGACTCTGATCGAAGAACGAATAATTACCCAGAGTATTGGCATGCCAGATATCAACGATGGCATTAGCGATCGGCTGGCCCTGGCTATCTTTAACCTGGCCGTGCAGCCACATCACTTCGCCGGCATCGGTGCCATCATCCATGCGGGCATGGCTGTCGGCCAGCGGCGCATTGGCTACATACAGCGGCCCTTCGATGGTGCGCGGGGTGCCGGTTTCACGATGTGCCGCCGCGTCGATAGCGTCCTGACGCAGGTCGAGGAAATGCTCAAGGCCTAGCCCTGCCGCCAGCAGCGCCGCTTCCTGGCGCCCACCCAGCTCGTGCAAATAGTTTACCGCGTGCCAGAACTCTTCTTCTGTAACGTTATAGTCATCGATCAGCGTGCAGATATTTTCCAGCAAACGGTGGACAATGGCTTTAAAGCGTTCGTTGCCGCCAGGAACATTTAACCCCGCGCCTTCACGTAATAATTTCTGCACGGCTTCTTGTTGTACGAAAGCATTACTCATAATTATTCTCTCTTATCATTGTAGGATATTTGCCGGGTGCCCCCGGCATGAGGTCGACGTTATTATTATTAGCTATCGTCTTCACGAATAGACGAGGGATGACGGCACAGCGCCTCTACGCGAATATCCATAAATGGATATAACGGCAATCCCATTAAAATTTGATGCAACTCTTCGGCATCTTTTACATCGAAAATGCTGACATTGGCGTAAAGACCGGCGACGCGCCAGATATGTCGCCATTTGCCTTCACGTTGTAATTGTTGCGAATAAGCTTTTTCGCGTTGTTTAATTTCATCCGCCTCGGCGGCAGGAAAACCGATCGGAATATTAACGGTCATATCAACTTTAAATAGCATTATTTTCTCCTGTTATGCTTTACGGGAATAGAAGCGCAGCTTGTCTTCATCCAGCTCCACACCTAGCCCTGGCGTTTGCGGCAACACCACCTGACCGTCGGCAAAGGTCAGCGGTACGCTGACGATATCGTCTTTGAGTAGCAGCGGGCCGAACATCTCGGTTCCCCACTGCAGCGACAATGTCGACCAGGCGTGCAGAGAAGCGACGGTCCCCACGGTCCCTTCCAGCATCGTGCCGCCATACAGGCCAATCCCCGCCGCCTGCGCGACGCGGGCCAGCGCCAGCACGCTATTCGGCCCGCCCGCCTTGGCGATTTTCAGCGCGTAAGCGCCGGTAAAGCCCTGCTGCGCCAGTTGGTAACCATCGTAAGCGGTCGCGACCGCTTCATCCGCCAGAATTGCGGTCTCGATTTGCTGGCTCAGGCGCACCAGTGCGGCATTATCCTGTGCGCTCACCGGCTGTTCGATGAGATCGACCCCCATCGCCGCCAGCTCGCGGCAGCCTTTCGCGCCGGTGGCCGCATCCCAGGCCTGGTTAACGTCAACGCGAATGCTGGCGCGATCGCCTAAGGCTTCGACAATGGCGCGGGTATGGCGGAGGTCGGTGGCTAATTCCCGTGCGCCAATCTTCAGCTTGAATGCCTGATGACGGCGCTCGGCTAACAGCTTTTCCCCTTCGGCAATATCTTTTGCGGTATCGCCGCTGGCTAACGTCCACAACACCGGCAACGACGTTTGCAACGCGCCGCCGAGCAGCGCCGAAACCGGTAGCCCTAAAGCTTTGCCCTGGGCATCAAGGAGCGCGGTTTCAATGGCAGACTTTGCAAAGGTATTGCCTTTAATGGCGCTATTCATCCGCGCCGTAAGCGCATTCAGGTTATCCGCCGGCTGCCCTTTCAGCAGCGGCGTTAGATAGTGGGTCAAGGCCGATGAGATAGCCTCCGGGCTCTCGACGCCGTAGCTCAGTCCGCCGATGGTCGTCGCTTCACCGATACCGCATACGCCATCGGAACGGGTAATGCGCACGATGACCAGCGTCTGGCAGCCCATGGTGGTCATCGATAATTTATGTGGCCGGATAGTCGGTACATCCACTAACCAGCTCTCAATGCGTTCTACGGTCGCAGTCATTTTTTGTTCCTGAAAGATGCATAACTTTTTGTACCCACATCCATAACGGGGATGTCTGTGCTTTGACAATAGGGTCCAGCCTGGCGGATGGTCAACGGCGATAATCGAAATGTTGTGCGATTATCGGCACGCTTGTTAAATTGCGGTTAATAATGTGATCGAGGTGGTAAAACAGGCACAATTCGGCGCGCCCTGGTTTGCGCGCGGTATAGTGATGCCCCGTGAGCTTTTAGTTGCAACGGAGAAAGATGCAATGAGCGACAATACCCACACTACGCTGAGCGCCAGGCAGGCCGAGCACGACCCCAATTTTATGCTGTCTCTCGCCCGCGGGCTGGAAGTGCTCAATGCTTTTACTCCGCAGCGCCAGCGGCTGACCATTTCGCAGTTAAGTCAAAAAACGCAAATTTCCCGCGCGGCGGTGCGCCGCTGCCTGTATACCCTGGCGGCGCTGGGGATGGTGCACAGCCCGGACGGCCGCAGCTATGAACTGCTGCCGCGCGTGCTGGCAGTGGGCCATGCCTATCTGGCGGGAACCCCGCTGGCGAAGGTGGCGCAGACGGCGCTGGACAATCTTGGTAAGACGTTAGGTGAAAGCTGCTCCGCCGCCACCCTTGATGGCGACAACGTGCTGTATATCGCCCGCGCGGCGATCAATAACTTACTGAGCGTCGATCTGGGGCGCGGCAGCCGCCTCCCGGCATGGACGACTTCAATGGGACGGGTATTGCTGAGCGCGCTGCCAGAAGAACAACTTGAAGTGACACTGTCACGAGCACATCTTATGCGCTATACCCCGTATACCCTGTGCGACCCCACGGCATTGCGCGCGGAAATCGCCAAAGTTCGCATGCAGGGCTATGCGCTGGCGGACCGACAAATTGAAGTTGGATTATGCTCGCTCGCGGTACCGCTGCTGTCGCGCAGCGGCCAGGTGGTGGCAGCGCTCAACGTTGGCGTTCCCGCCTCTTCGATGAGCGCCGCGGCGCTGAAGGAGAAAGCCCTGGCGCCGCTGCGTCGCGCGGCGATGGAGCTTTCTCTTCAGCTATGACATTACCGTGGCGCCGGCGTATTGGCCAGCCCGCGCCAGATCCCCAGCGCCAGTAACAACAGCAGAACGCCAGCCGTTGCCAGAGAAATGCTGTGAGCGCTGATGAATGCGGTTTTCGCCGCCGCGATTAGTGAATCCGCCGGTATCGCAGGTAGGGATTGCGCGACCTTCATCGCCTCGCCGATGGACGATGAGGCCTGTACCGCTGCTTCACCGCCAATCCCGGCAGGCAGTTCAATCGCCGAACTGTAGCTGCGGGTCAGGATCAGGCCGAACAGCGCAATACCGAGCCCCGCGCCCAGTTCATAGGCCATGGTCTCAATGGCGCCTGCCGCCGAAGCCTTTTCTTTCGGCGCCGCCGCCATGATCGCCGACGTTGACGCCAGTAGCGCGCTGGCGGCGCTAAAGCCCAGCAGCGTCATTAACCCCCACGCCTGCCACTGTTGCGTGCTGAAGTCGGTCATCGACAGTCCTAAAAAGCTTAAAGCGCTCAGCAACATACCGCCGGTCGCCACCTGCCGCAGCCCCAGTTTCGACACCAGCATTCCTGCAATCGGCCCGCTAAAGCCGCTGGCGACCATCACCGGTAGCATAAACAGCCCGGCCTCAAACGGCGTTTTCTGATGCACGAACTGCAGCTCCTGCGCCATCAGCAATTCAAAACCGACCAGCGTAATGAGCGCGGTCATCGCCATCATCACCCCGCTCAAAATAATGCGGTGGGTGAAGAGACGCATATCCACCATCGGCGTGGGCATCGACAGCTGCTTGCGGACAAACCAGGTCAGCATAGCCGCGCCGCCGATGGCCACCAGCGCAATCAACCACAGCGCCAGTTGCCCCTTTAACGCTGACTTAGCGCTAAATACCAGCATCAGAATGGCCGCAATCAGGATCAGCGCCTGCGGCAGATTCAGCGGCTGCTCGCGGCGTGCGGGCTGACGGGGCACGACCTTAGCGTTGATGGCGATGACCAGCAGCACGATTGGCACGTTGATCAGGAAAACAGATCCCCAATAGAAGTGTTCCAGCAGCATGCCGCCCACCAGCGGGCCAAATGCCGCGCCGCCGGAGCCCACGGCGGCCCATAATCCCAGCGCCATGTTACGTTGGCTGGCTTCGGCGAAAGTGCCGCGGATCCCGGCAAGCGTCGCCGGCACGATCATCGCCGCGCCAACCGCCAGCAGCGCCCGGGAGATAATCAGCATTATCGCCGACGGCGACAGCGCGGCGCACAGCGAAGCGATGCCGAAAATGGCGCTACCGAGCAGCAGCAAGCGCTTAAAGCCGATTTTATCGCCTAATGCGCCCATCGGCAGCACCATACCGGCCATCACCAACGAATAGATATCAATGATCCACAGTAGCTCATTGCCGCTGGTGCCAAGCGCGACGCTGAGCGTCGGGGCGGCCACATGCAGCACCGTTGCGTCAATTGCTACCGGGATATAAACCAGCAAAATCGCCATCAGCGTTAACCATTGCCGAGACATACTACTTTTCCTCAATTTTCGAAATTGGACACGCGTCCAGGATTGCGATCCTGCCGGATTGTTGAACGTCTGTCCAACTTTTTGTTACCATCGCCCTATCACCTTTTTGTCACGGGTCGCTATGCACTACTTAAATCGGGAAGCGCGTCGGGAAGTTATCATGCAGGCCGCCATGCGGGTGGCGCTAAACGGCGGATTCAGCGCCATGACCGTGCGCCAGATAGCCAGCGAGGCCGGCGTCGCCGCAGGTCAGTTACATCATCATTTTGCCTCGACCGGCGAGCTAAAAGCGCAGGCCTTTGTCCGCTTGATCCGCGAAATGCTCGATATCCAGTTGTTGACCGATGACGCCTCCTGGAGCGAACGCCTGTTTTCATTACTCGGCAGCGAAGATGGCCGTCTAGAGCCCTATATCCGCTTGTGGCGGGAAGCGCAGATTTTGTCCGATAGCGATGAGGAAATTAAGGCCGCGTATCTGCTTACCATGAGCATGTGGCATGACGAAACGGTAACGGCGATTAATCGCGGCGCCGACGCCGGTGAATTTAAGCCGCAGGATACAGCAGAAAATATCGCCTGGCGTCTGATTGCCCTGGTTTGCGGGCTGGATGGCATTTACGCGCTGGGGATGCAAGCGATTGACGATGCAGCGTTTACTCGTTATTTAACACATTACATAGCGCTAGAGCTGCCTCAAGCTTAGGTTACATTTAGTAACAATTGACCACCCTTCATTGCCGGTGTGAATTCTTTCACGTCTCGAATCTTATCTATTCTCAAACAATACAATTATTAAAAACAGCTGAGCCTTAATTCCAGCCTGCACAGCTTCAGCTGTTTTTTTATTTATCCTTTTGATCTCGTACGCTTTAGTGAGGGTGTTATGTCGATAGAAGGTGATAAAAAGAATCATTATCTTTTAAAGGATTGGCGACCAGAAAATGACGCCTTCTGGGAAAATAAAGGGAAAGCCATTGCACGCAGGAACTTATGGATTTCCGTATTTTGTCTGTTACTCGCCTTCTGCGTCTGGATGTTATTTAGCGCGGTTGCGGTCAATCTCAATAAAGTGGGTTTTAATTTCACTACCGACCAGCTTTTTTTATTAACGGCGCTACCTTCGCTTTCTGGCGCAATATTACGCGTACCCTACTCCTTTATGGTACCTATAATGGGTGGGCGCTACTGGACGGTTATTAGCACGGTTATTCTGGTGATTCCCTGTTTATGGCTGGGGTTGGCAGTACAAAATCCAACTACCCCGTACTGGGTATTTATCGCTATTTCGTTACTTTGCGGTTTTGCCGGCGCTAACTTCGCCTCCAGTATGGGCAATATCAGCTTCTTCTTCCCCAAAGCCAAACAAGGCAGCGCGTTAGGGATTAACGGCGGGCTCGGCAATCTCGGGGTCAGCGTGATGCAACTGGTCTCCCCCATTTTTATCTTTCTGCCGATTTTTACCTTTCTGGGCGTCCGCGGCGTTGAGCAACCGGGCGGCGCCATGCTGTGGCTCGGCAACTCACCGCTGCTTTGGGTGCCGCTACTGGTCATCGCCACCGTTTTCGCGTGGTTCGGCATGAACGATATTGCCAGTTCTAAAGCCTCGATTCGCGATCAGCTACCGGTGTTGAAGCGCCCGCATATGTGGCTGCTAAGTCTGCTGTATCTGGCCACCTTCGGCTCGTTTATTGGCTTCTCCGCCGGCTTCGCGATGCTGGCGAAAACCCAGTTTCCGGATGTCGATATCCTGAAACTGGCCTTCTTCGGCCCGTTTATCGGCGCGCTGGCGCGCTCCTTCGGCGGCATCATTTCCGACCGTCTGGGCGGCGTGCGGGTGACGCTGGTCAACTTCGTTCTGATGGCGGTCTTTACCGGCCTGCTTTTCCTCACCCTGCCGGGCTCCGGTTCCGGCAGCTTCCTCGCTTTCTACGTGGTGTTTATGGGCCTGTTCCTAACCGCCGGTCTCGGTAGCGGATCCACCTTCCAGATGATCGCCGTGATCTTCCGCCAGCTCACCATCGACAGTGTGAAAAAGCGCGGCGGCAGCGACGAACAGGCCCAGCACGAAGCGGTGACCGATACCGCCGCCGCGCTCGGTTTTATCGCCGCTATCGGCGCCATCGGCGGCTTCTTTATTCCAAAAGCCTTCGGTACCTCTCTGGCCATGACCGGCTCGCCGGTAGGCGCGATGAAAGTCTTTTTTGTCTTCTATGTGGTTTGCGTGCTGGTGACCTGGCTGGTCTACGGCCGCCGTAAACCAGCACAACCATAACGACCTATTTACCGGATGGCACGATGCCGGACATTAGCGGAGCAGGAGAAATGTCATGAGTAAATTACTGGATCGCTTTCGCTACTTTAAGCAGAAACGCGAAACCTTCGCCAACGGCCACGGTCAGGTCTACGACAATAACCGTGACTGGGAAGATAGCTACCGGCAACGCTGGCAATTCGACAAAATTGTCCGCTCCACGCATGGGGTGAACTGTACCGGCTCCTGCAGCTGGAAAATTTATGTCAAAAACGGCCTGGTCACCTGGGAAACCCAGCAGACCGATTATCCGCGCACCCGGCCGGACCTGCCAAACCACGAACCGCGCGGCTGCCCGCGCGGCGCCAGTTACTCCTGGTATCTCTACAGCGCCAACCGCCTTAAGTACCCGCTGGCGCGTAAACGGCTAATTGAGCTGTGGCGCGAAGCCCTGGCGCAGCATCCCGACCCGGTACTGGCCTGGGATAGCATCATGCAGGACCCGCTGAAAACCCGCAGCTACAAAGAAATTCGCGGTAAAGGCGGCTTTGTTCGCTCCAGTTGGAAAGAGTTAAATCAACTGATTGCCGCGGCCAACGTCTGGACCATTAAAAACTACGGTCCGGATCGCGTCGCGGGTTTTTCGCCGATCCCGGCGATGTCGATGGTTTCCTACGCCGCGGGTACCCGCTATTTATCGTTGATCGGCGGTACCTGCCTGAGCTTCTATGACTGGTACTGCGATTTACCGCCCGCTTCGCCGATGACCTGGGGTGAACAGACCGACGTGCCGGAATCCGCCGACTGGTACAACTCCAGCTACATTATTGCCTGGGGGTCGAACGTCCCGCAGACCCGAACCCCGGACGCCCACTTCTTCACCGAAGTGCGCTACAAGGGCACCAAAACCATCGCCATTACTCCGGATTATTCGGAAGTCGCCAAGCTCTGCGACCAGTGGCTGGCGCCGAAGCAAGGTACCGACAGCGCGCTGGCAATGGCGATGGGCCACGTCATCCTCAAAACTTTCCATCTCGATAATCCGAGCGATTACTTTCTCAACTACTGCCGTACCTATACCGATATGCCGATGCTGGTGATGCTCGACCGTCGAGATGACGGCAGCTATGCGCCGGGCCGTATGCTACGCGCCGCCGACCTGCTTGACGGATTGGGAGAAAGTAATAACCCGGAATGGAAAACCGTCGCCTATAACGCTGACGGCGAACTGGTCGCGCCGAACGGCTCCATCGGCTTTCGTTGGGGCGAAAAAGGCAAATGGAATCTCGAACAACGGGCTAACGGCCGGGACGTCGAATTAAAACTATCGCTGTTGGATATGCACGATAGCGTGGTGTCGGTGGGCTTCCCCTATTTCGGCGGCAACGAAAACCCGCATTTCCGCAGCGTGAAGCAGGAGCCGATAACGCTTCATCAACTGCCTGCTAAACAACTGCCGCTAGCCAGTGGAGAAAACGCTCTGGTAGTGAGCGTGTATGACCTGGTGCTGGCTAACTACGGTCTGGATCGCGGCCTTGACGATGCCAACACCGCGCGTGACTTCGCGGATGTCAAAGCCTATACCCCGGCATGGGCCGAGCAGATCACCGACGTACCGCGTCAACATATCGAACAAATCGCCCGCGAGTTCGCCGATACGGCGCATAAAACCCATGGCCGTTCGATGATTATCCTCGGCGCCGGTGTGAACCACTGGTACCACATGGATATGAACTACCGCGGGATGATCAACATGCTGGTGTTCTGCGGCTGCGTCGGCCAGAGCGGCGGCGGCTGGTCGCACTATGTCGGCCAGGAGAAACTGCGCCCGCAGACCGGCTGGCTGCCGCTGGCGTTCGCGCTGGACTGGACTCGTCCGCCGCGGCAGATGAACAGTACCTCCTATTTCTACAACCATGCCAGCCAGTGGCGCTACGAAAAACTAACCGCTCAGGAGCTGCTGTCGCCGCTGGCCGACACCAGCAAATTCAGCGGCCATATGATTGACTTCAACGTTCGCGCCGAACGCATGGGATGGCTGCCCTCCGCGCCGCAGCTTAACGTTAACCCGCTGAGCATCAAGCAGCAGGCCGACGCCGCCGGGCTATCCCCGGCCGATTTCACCGTCCAGTCGTTAAAAACAGGCGATATTCGCTTTGCCGCCGAGCAGCCGGATAGCGGCAACAACCACCCGCGCAACCTGTTTATCTGGCGTTCGAACCTGTTGGGATCGTCCGGTAAGGGCCATGAGTACATGCTCAAGTATCTGCTCGGTACCGATAACGGTATTCAGGGCGAGGAGTTTGGCTCCTCCTCTGACGTGAAGCCGGAGGAAGTCGACTGGCAGACCGCGGCGATTGAGGGCAAGCTCGATCTGCTGGTGACCCTCGATTTCCGTATGTCCAGTACCTGCCTGTTCTCCGATATCGTCTTGCCGACCGCTACCTGGTATGAAAAAGACGATATGAACACCTCGGATATGCACCCGTTTATCCACCCGCTTTCCGCCGCCGTCGATCCGGCCTGGGAGGCGAAAAGCGATTGGGAAATCTATAAGGACATTGCAAAAAGTTTCTCTGAAGTGTGCATCGGCCACCTTGATAAAGAGACCGATGTAGTACTGGTGCCGCTGCAGCATGACTCTCCGGCTGAGCTGTCACAGCCGTTCGATGTCCTCGACTGGCGCAAGGGCGAATGCGATCTCATTCCAGGCAAAACCGCGCCGTCAATTGCGCTGGTTGAACGTGACTACCCTGCCACCTGGGAACGCTTCACCTCGCTGGGGCCATTACTCGATAAGCTCGGCAACGGCGGTAAAGGCATTTCGTGGAATACGCAAAGCGAGGTCGACTTCCTCGGCAAACTTAACTATGTCAAGCCCGACGGTCCGGCTAAAGGTCGTCCGCGTATCGACAGCGCTATCGACGCCAGTGAAGTCATCTTAAGTTTGGCGCCGGAAACCAACGGCCAGGTGGCGGTGAAAGCCTGGCAAGCGCTGGGAGAATTTACCGGCCGCGACCACACTCATCTGGCGCTGAATAAAGAGGATGAGAAAATCCGCTTCCGCGATATTCAAGCGCAGCCGCGCAAGATCATCTCTAGCCCAACGTGGTCTGGTCTGGAGAGCGAACATGTCTCCTATAACGCCGGTTATACCAACGTTCACGAACTGATCCCGTGGCGCACCCTCTCCGGGCGGCAACAGCTGTATCAGGATCATCCCTGGATGCGCGCCTTCGGCGAAAGTCTGGTGGCCTATCGCCCACCGATCGATACGCGCAGCGTCAGCCAGATGAAAGAAGTGCCGCCAAACGGCTTCCCGGAAAAAGCGCTCAACTTCCTGACCCCGCATCAGAAATGGGGTATCCACTCTACCTATAGCGAAAACCTGCTGATGCTGACGTTGTCGCGCGGCGGGCCTATCGTCTGGCTAAGCGAAACCGACGCAAAAGAACTGGGGATTGAAGATAACGACTGGATTGAAGCCTTCAACGCCAACGGCGCCCTCACCGCGCGTGCGGTGGTAAGCCAGCGCGTGCCGCCGGGCATGACCATGATGTATCACGCCCAGGAACGCATTATGAATATCCCAGGTTCGGAAGTGACCGGTCGTCGCGGCGGTATCCACAACTCCGTCACCCGCGTCTGTCCAAAACCCACGCATATGATTGGCGGCTACGCCCAACTGGCTTACGGCTTTAACTACTACGGCACCGTCGGTTCCAACCGCGACGAGTTCATTATGATCCGCAAAATGAAAAACATTGACTGGCTGGATGGCGAAGGTCGCGACCAGGTACAGGAGTCGAAGAAATGAAAATACGTTCACAAGTCGGAATGGTGCTGAATCTGGATAAATGCATCGGCTGCCATACCTGCTCCGTCACCTGTAAAAACGTGTGGAGCAGCCGCGAAGGGATGGAATATGCGTGGTTCAACAACGTGGAAACCAAGCCTGGTATCGGTTACCCCAAAAACTGGGAAGATCAGGACGAGTGGCAAGGCGGCTGGATCCGCGGTATCAGCGGCAAGCTCACTCCGCGTCTGGGCAACCGCGTCAGCGTGTTGTCGAAGATTTTCGCCAACCCGGTACTGCCGCAGATTGACGATTATTACGAACCCTTTACCTACGATTATCAGCACCTGCACAACGCGCCGGAGGGCAAATACTTGCCTACCGCCCGCCCGCGTTCGCTGATTAGCGGCGAACGGATGGATAAGATCACCTGGGGGCCAAACTGGGAGGAGTTACTCGGCGGCGAGTTTGAAAAACGCGCCAAAGACCGTAACTTCGAAGCGATGCAAAAGGAGATGTACGGCCAGTTTGAAAACACCTTCATGATGTATCTGCCGCGTCTTTGCGAACATTGCCTCAATCCGAGCTGCGTGGCGACCTGCCCAAGCGGCGCCATCTACAAGCGCGAAGAAGACGGTATCGTGCTGATCGACCAGGATAAATGCCGCGGCTGGCGGATGTGCATCAGCGGTTGTCCGTACAAAAAAATCTACTTTAACTGGAAGAGCGGCAAATCGGAAAAATGCATCTTCTGCTATCCGCGCATTGAGTCCGGGCAACCGACGGTGTGCTCCGAAACCTGCGTCGGCCGTATCCGCTATCTCGGCGTGCTGCTGTACGATGCGGACCGCATCGAAGAAGCGGCCAGCACCGAGCATGAAACCGACCTCTACGAGCGCCAGTGCGATGTGTTCCTTAATCCGAACGATCCGGCGGTCATCGAAGAGGCCTTGAAACAGGGTATTCCGCATAACGTTATTGAAGCGGCGCAGAAATCACCGGTGTATAAACTGGCGATGGACTGGAAGCTGGCGCTACCTCTGCACCCGGAATATCGCACCTTACCGATGGTCTGGTACGTGCCGCCGCTGTCGCCGATTCAGTCAGTCGCGGACGCCGGCGGCCTGCCGAGCAACGGCAACATTCTGCCGGCGGTAGAAAGCCTGCGTATACCGGTACAGTATCTGGCGAACCTGCTGAGCGCCGGCGATACCGGCCCGGTCCTGCGCGCGTTAAAACGCATGATGGCGATGCGCCATTACAAACGCTCGCAAAGCGTTGAAGGCGTGACCGATACACGCGCCATTGAAGAAGTGGGTCTTAGCGTCGAGCAGGTGGAAGAGATGTATCGCTACCTGGCGATCGCTAATTACGAAGACCGCTTCGTGAT
The DNA here is from genome assembly GCF_050600815.1 of Klebsiella sp. 141161. Classification (NCBI taxonomy): domain Bacteria; kingdom Pseudomonadati; phylum Pseudomonadota; class Gammaproteobacteria; order Enterobacterales; family Enterobacteriaceae; genus Klebsiella; species Klebsiella sp. 141161. The sequence continues at coordinate 287,655 of NZ_JAQIRN010000001.1, forward strand.
TCCCACCAGCCACCGCGAACTGGCGGAGGACGCCTTCCCCGAACGCAACGGCTGCGGCTTTACTTTTGGCGATGGTTGCCATGGTTCTGATACTAAATTCAATCTGTTCAACAGTCGGCGCATCGACGCGATTGATGTAGGAGACGTACGTCGACATGGGGAGGGCGAGTAATGCGGATCCTCAAAGTCATTGCTCTGTTGCTGGAGTATCCCGACGACGCGCTGTGGGATAACCGCGAGGAGGCGCTGGCGCTGGTCAGCGCCGATGCGCCCGTCCTGACGCCGTTTGTTAGGCGATTACTGGCGGCGCCGCTGCTCGACCGTCAGGCCGAATGGTGTGAGGTGTTTGAGCGTGGTCGCGCCACCTCGCTGCTTCTGTTTGAACACGTACACGCCGAATCACGCGATCGCGGCCAGGCGATGGTCGATCTGATGAACCAGTATGAACAGGCGGGCCTGCAGATCGATTGTCGCGAACTACCAGACCACCTGCCTTTATATCTTGAATATCTCAGCACTCTCCCATTGGCCGATGCCCGTGAAGGACTGCAGAACGTCGCGCCTATTCTGGCGTTGCTTGGTGGACGCTTAAAGCAGCGCGAATGCGATTACTATCAACTCTTTGACACCCTTCTTGCGCTGGCGGATAGCCCACTCAATAGTGACAGTGTCACCAGGCAGGTAGCGAGTGAGAAGCGTGACGACACCCGCCAGGCGCTGGATGCGGTGTGGGAAGAGGAACAGGTGAAGTTTATTGAAGATAATGCAACCGCTTGCGATAGCTCGCCAATGCAAGCTTATCAACGACGCTTTAGCCAGGATGTGGCGCCGCAGTACGTCGACATCCGCGCCGGAGGCCCGAAATGATACAGTACTTAAACGTCTTCTTTTACGATATCTACCCTTACCTCTGCGGTACCGTGTTCCTGGTGGGCAGTTGGCTGCGCTACGATTACGGGCAGTATACCTGGCGCGCGTCATCCAGCCAGATGCTCGATAAACGGGGCATGGTGCTGTGGTCGAACTTATTCCATATCGGCATCCTCGGCATTTTCTTCGGCCACTTCTTCGGGATGCTGACGCCGCACTGGGTCTATTCATGGTTCCTGCCGATGTCGCAGAAACAGGTGATGGCGATGGTGCTGGGCGGTGTCTGCGGCGTACTGACTCTGGTCGGCGGTATTGGCCTGCTGGCGCGCCGCCTGACCAACCCGCGCATTCGCGCCACCTCCACCACTGCGGATATCCTGATCCTGTGCATTCTGCTGATTCAGTGCGCGCTGGGGCTGACGACCATCCCGTTCTCCGCCCAGCATCCGGACGGCAGCGAAATGCTGAAACTGGTGGATTGGGCGCAGGCGGTAGTCACCTTCCACGGCGGCGCATCGGCGCATCTGGACGGCGTCGCGTGGGTGTATCGCGTCCATCTGGTGCTGGGAATGACTATCTTCCTTATCTTCCCGTTCACTCGACTTGTTCACGTCTGGAGCGCACCGATAGAGTATTTCACCCGCCGCTACCAGGTGGTGCGCTCCCGGCGCTGAGAGTTGGCGGCAGACATGCCCGTTTACCGGTAGCCCGGACGAGGCGCCTGCGCCAACTCCGGGTTTTTATTGACCCAGACTCCAGCCTTTATGCCGGATGGCGGCTACGCCTTATCCGGCCTACGACGACTGCTGCCTGCGGGATAGCCCGGACGAGGCGCCTGCGCCAACTCCGGGTCATATTCATCGGTCCGGCTCCAGCCTTTATGCCGGATGGCGGCTACGCCTTATCCGGCCTACAACGACTGCTGCCTACGGGGTAGCCCGGACGAGGCGCCTGCGCCGACTCCGGGTCATATTCATCGACCAGGGCCCCAGCCTTTACGCCGGATGGCGGCTACGCCTTATCCGGCCTACGACGACAATGCGCTTTCCTCGTCCCGTTATAAACGTTATTTCCCAGCTTCGGGATGGGTATCGAATGCCGCCATTACCGCTGCCAGCGCGGCTTCGCTGAACCCGTGTTTTGGGTCGTCTACACCTAATCCGAAGCGGGTTTGCAGCGCTTCATACAGCGCCGACACGTCCGCAAGATCCACCTTCTCCACCACGTGGTTCTTGTCCCAGTGGGTAAAATGGAAATTGGTCAGCGTCATTTTCCCGCCGTCCGGCAGATGACGACACATCAGCAGATGGTGACGAAAATGGGACTGCGGCCAGTGCGCCGACCAGAAGTTGCCCATCACATAATCAGAAGCATACTGCCGCCCCAGATCAAAATGGTACATCGACTGCCAGTGTTCATGATGATTGAACTGCAGTGTCCACTCATCGCCTTCGTGCACCAGTCGATATACACCATGCGGTGTATGCTGCGGAATATCGGCCAGTAGCTTAATCGGCGCGGTCAGCGTCTGGCCGCCGAAGCCGACGTCGGCAATCCAGCGTTCGCCTTCGACCTCTACCAGCAGCAAGCGATGGGTACGCGGCGGCATTTGCGGCGGATTAGCCAACACCACGCGCCCCAGCAGGCTGCGAACCGAAAAACCGATCTCGCTTAACGCCCGCTGCAAAAGCCCGTTCTGTTCAAAGCAGTAGCCGCCGCGGCGGGCGGTGATTAACTTCTCTTCCAGCGCGCGATCATCAAGATGGATTTCACGCGGCAACAATACATCCAGGTTCTCAAACGGGATCGCGCTATTGTGATGGCTATGCAACTCCCGCAGGGTGTCTATGGAAACATCGGGGGTTCCCGTCCAGGCCAGACGAGTAAAATACGCGCTTAAAAATGGGGTCATCAACGCCTCCAGCTTTTGGTGTCCGACATTTATAGCGTATTTTTGCCACGCCACGGCGTATTTTGTGCGATCGCGCCCGCTGAGATCTCATTTACGTCGCGGTTGACGTATTGATTACTTTTGTATTGTGAATAAACTACTTACAGGCATTCGCCCACTCACCAAGGAACGCTTATGAGCCGTTTTCGCCACGTGGAACTTCAGTACGCCAGCCGCCTGCTCAACCACGGCCCGACCATTATGATCACCAGTTATGATGCGCAATCCGGACGCCGCAACGTGATGTCCGCCGCCTGGTCGATGCCGGTTGAATTTGCCCCGCCGCGAGTGGCTATCGTGGTGGATAAAAGTACCTGGACGCGCGAGATCATTGAGCGTAACGGCGCCTTTGGCATAGTGGTGCCTGGCGTGGCCGCCGCCAGTTGGGTCTATGCGGTCGGCAGCGTGAGCGGGCGTGATGAAGATAAGTTCAATGCTTACGGTATCCCGGTGGTGAATGGGCCCGAACTGGGGCTACCGTTAATTGAAGAGAAATGCCTGGCGTGGATGGAATGCCGTTTGCTCCCCGCCACCGCGGCACAAGAGCAATACGATACGCTGTTTGGCGAAGTGGTTGCCGCCGCGGCCGATGAGCGAGCCTTCACCAGCGGGCGCTGGCAGTTTGATGATGACAAACTCAACACTATTCACCACCTCGGTACCGGCAATTTTGTCGCCAGCGGCCGTCACGTGCAGGCGAATACGCCACATAATTAACAGAACGACGGCAACTCTGCCGTCATTCCCTTTCACCATCTTTTAGAGTAAGTGATAAGACGGCGGGCTTATCATGAAGCGATGAAAGTGACTTCCACCTTTAAGGTTAAAGTTTGCTTTAATTTTATCTAAATGCGCATAAATGGTTTTTACCCGCAGTCCCAACGCTCTGGCAATGGCGTTCACCGGAGTGCCTTTGGCGACATGATCAATAATCATCATTTCTCTTTCGCTGAGCGGAGCCCCATCTTTTGCCTTCATTACACTAAAATCCGGTTGACCATCATGATGATATAATTGCCGATGCTTGATCGTTAACAATAATTTTTGAACATTGTCTATGGTTTCACGACTGCTTACCCATAATATATTTTGGCGAAATAAAAGCCGCCGTGAGTGAACGTTTCTGGAGGTGCTCACACCCAGAATCATGCCCTGATAAAATTGAGATAGCGCATAAATATGCTTGTAATCTTGATAGCCATGTAACGGCAATATAATGAGATCCGCTTGCTGTATAGAATGATTACAAAAATCCAACTCAGCGTAATCGATCTCATTATCGTCAGAAGCTATCTGTTGCAGACAGTGTTCCACGCCCAGTCGGAACCAGATATCCTTACTATTAATTATCACCTTCAATTTTATAACCTTAACATGAAAACGACAGGCATACCTTGAATACGGCAGACCCTATGGCTATTAATTTAGCTCGGATAGCTCACAAAGCTGAACGGTCGCATCATTATTCTGGCAGAATGGTTTATGAGTTCTTACCGAATAAACACTCGTAACGTAAAGACTATTGATATAATAACCCTGAGTCTTAACGCGTAATATAATATCTTGTTCGATGCCGATATCCTTCAGGATCCGACGTAAATTTTGCATCACTTGCCATAAACGTTGTGATGAAGGCCTTAAATCATTTTTCTCCCAGACATGTACCATCAACTCTTCATCACTAACCATTCTTTCAAGACCATGTTCAAATAAATACTCAATTAAACAGGCCATCGTTTTTCGTAGACGGATGTTTTTTCTATTACCACTTACAGTAGCTATTTCCCGGTACTTCAAGAAGTAAAAAAAATCATCCTCTAATTGGTAACCAAGTAACGCACTACCTATTATCATTCATCTCTCCATGATAAAAATCATCATTTCAAAGGCAGGTTACATGGCAAATCAGCAATCGCCTAAACAATTTTGATATGCATAATAATCAAAACATAAAACTACATTTAAATACATACAAAGCGCAATACACTATATAGTTTAATATTATCAGTTATTTATGTTGATTAGGATTATTCTTAAATGGCCGATTACTTTACAAAAGGTAAATTAATGAAAGGTATGGAAATCAAAAAAAAGCCACTTTTATTGATCTGGATCAATAAAGTGGCATATCTTTCGCTCAAGTAAAATTGACCTCGGCCGATGGTAGTCTATTTAGCGTGACGAAAATGCGCTAACGGCGGCCGGTCTTTTACATTCGGTATCCCGGTTTCTTAATCAAAGAATCCATCTGCGGCGCGATTTCATTATCCCATACCTGCTGCCAGTCGCTCTGTTGCACCTGATTGAGCGCAACGCTAACTGAACTGTCTTTTGTACTAAGATGGCGGATCAGAACTTCAGTGATTTCCGCAGCCAGCGCATTTTTTTGCTCTTCGCTCAGTTCACGGGGAAAACATTTAATATCAACATGTGGCATAGCAGGCTCCTTATTATTGGGAATTTAAAACTATCACAGGTTTCCTGATACAAGTCACAATTAGTGCTTTAAAGAAGATTGTTGTCACGCAGTACCTGCTGCAGTTCCGTACGGCGATAAACCGCCTGGGCAACAGCGGCAAACTTTGGCGTATGCGCTACAAACCACTCGCGCCGCGGACCCCAGCTGTACATCGCGGCAATATAGCAATCCAACAACGTAATATCTCCGCCTAAGGCGTATGGCTCGGCAGCCAGCTGTTGTTCCAGCCATAGATAGAGTGATTTGCGGTATTGCTGACAGCTCTCACGCAGTTCGTCAGGCGCTGAGGCTGTCCAGCGTTCGGGATAGTCGGCATAGGTGAAGGTAGGATAAACGTTAGCCACCAGCCAGATCAGCAAACGTTGAAACTGCCGGCGCCGTGGCGTACCGGCTGGCGGCGCCAGATCCGGGCGCTCGTCAAGGATCATCAGCGCGATCGCCGCCGACTCCGTCATTACGCTGCCATCAGCCAGCAGCAAAGTAGGCACCTGACACAAGGGGTTGATAGCCAGCAGTTTCTCTCGCTGCGCGCCTGGCTGGTCAAAGCCATCGACATTGATAAATTGATAAGGGATGTTGGCCAAGGTCAACATCATCTCGCTTATTGCCGAGCCCCACCCCGGCACACCATACAATTTCATCATCGTCAGCTCCCAGGCAGAAAACTTTTAGCGTAGCACTAATTCCGCGCGGCGCTGAATTCACGCCAGGCGACGATGGCCACCAGTACCACCGGAATAAGTACCGAGTAAAAGCCCGCCAGGATGTAACCCAGCGCTCCGAGCCCTGCGCCCAGCAAAAAACCGAGCACCGAAGCCCCCGATTTTTTGATTTTCTCTCTATTCTCGCGGTTGGGCGCCTGACACCAGTTCACCACATCGATGGTTAACTGCGTAACGTTGCCGGTCATCATCGTACTCGGGCTGGTGGTGGGTAATAATAAACGGGTGGTTGCATTCCTCACCCCCATCGCCATTACGCCTGCCATCCCGGTAATTAACGCGGTCGCGCTATCCGCGCCGACAAAGGGCTGCCACAGCAGCCCCAACAGGCCAAAAAGCAGCAACAGCAGGATCTCGACAACGAACAAGCCGCCAAGGAAGCGCGGCGTGATAATTTTTCGACGTTTGATAACCAGCGTAACGATCGCCACCGCCAGCATAAAAACAGGTATGGCGAGCAGTTTCGATAAAATACCTTCGCTGTTGGTGGCCAGGGCCGCCCCCGCCACCACCAGGTTTCCCGTGACGTGGGCGGTAAACAGGCCAAACAAGGTGATGAAGCTGATGGTGTCGATAGCGCCGCCGGAAGCGGCGAGCAACGCGGGCTCACGATGATGCTGCCAGCGTTGCTCCAGTAAGAGTTGGTTTTCGGCCACAGTGATTAATCCATTAAAAAGACACACGATGTAGCCATGAGTATAGCAATCTCTGGCTATGAATAATCATTGCATCAATAGGTTATCCCCGGCGGATTGACCTCCGATTGCCTGACTTCCTCCCCCTGTTCCCCCCAGCGCGCGAGCACCTGCTGATATTCGCCGCGAGCGATCGCGCCATTCAGCGCCGCCTGCAGCGCGTATACCAGCCCATTGCCTTTTTTAGTGGTGGTTGCCACCCAGGCTTTTTTGGGACCGAGCCCGACAACTTTGGTTTTCCCGTTTAATGCAGCCTTGTAAGAGGCCACCGACTGCGGGCCAAAAAAGACGTCCGCCCTGCCCGACTGAATATACAAATTGCCGGAGGCATCGTCGGTAAGATATACCGGTAATGCCGGTCGCCTTCCCGCGGCTTCGTTTTCCGCATTCCACCCCAGCAGGATCCGCTCCTGGTTGGTGCCAGAACCGACAATGACTTTACGTCCTGACAGATCCTCTGCATTAGCGATATGGGTAATCTCACTGGTTGATTTCACCGAGAAGGCCAGCGAGTCAACGCGGTAGGTGGCGAAATCGAACTTTTCTTTACGCTTCTCGGTCACCGCGATGTTAATCAACGCCACATCGTAACGCCCTGACGCGATCCCCAAAGGCCAGTCCTCCCAGGCCGTTGGCACCAGTTTCAGTTTCAACCCCAGACTACCCGCCAGCAAACGGGCAATGTCCGGGTCGCTGCCGATACGCGTGCGGTTGTCGCTGGCCAACAGCGCCAGCGGCGGAGAATTTAACGCCGAAATCGCCACCGTTAGCACACCAGGCTCCACAAAACGGTAGTTCGGCGGGATTTTACTCACCGCGTTATCATCTCGCGTTACCGGCAATGGCCGTTCATTGGCGCGCAAATCGAGTTCGGCGCGCGCCTCGCCGATGCTCAGGAGCAGCATGAGCGCTGCAGCTAATTTCCTCATGCCAGCACCCGCGATAAAAATTGCCTGGTGCGCTGATGTTGCGGATTATTTAAAACTTCATCGCTGCTGCCCTGTTCAACGATTTTGCCATCGACCATAAACACCACCTGGTCGGCGACCTCGCGGGCGAAGCCGATCTCGTGTGTTACCACCACAAGCGTCGTCCCGGAGCGGGCAAGTTTCTTGATAACATCAAGCACTTCGCCAACCAGTTCCGGATCCAGCGCGGAAGTGGGTTCATCAAACAAGATCACGCGCGGATTGAGCGCCAGCGCGCGGGCGATGGCGATGCGCTGCTGCTGGCCGCCGGAAAGATGCCGCGACCAGGCATCGGCTTTGTTGCGCAAACCGACAATGTCCAACAATTCATAAGCACGAGCAATCGCCTCTTTCCGACTGGCCTGTTTATGGGCAATCGGCGCTTCAATCAGATTCTCCAGCACCGTCAGATGCGGGAACAAATTGAAGTTCTGAAATACGTAGCCCACGTTGACCCGCTGGCGGAGAATCTCTTTTTCTTTCAGCTCGTACAGCTTGTCGCCTTTACGGCGATAGCCGATATAGTCGCCATCAATCTGGATAAACCCTTCATCGACCCGTTCAAGATGGTTAATTGTGCGCAGCAATGTCGATTTTCCCGAACCGGACGGCCCCAGGATAACCGTCACCGTCCCCGGCGCTATTTCCAGCGAAACATCATCCAGCGCTTTATGACGGCCAAAGTATTTACTGACCCCGGTTATCGAAATATGACCATTACGAGAGTTGAGCATGGACGGCCTCCTGCGGCTGACGATCCGGCTGGGTCACGCGATTATTACGCACGCTATTTACCGCCGAGCGTCGTTCACTGCGCGCCAGCGCGCGTTCTACCAGGTATTGAATTGCGGAGAGCACGCTGGTAATTACGAGGTACCACGCGGCGCCCACCATCAGTAGCGGGATCACTTCCTGGGTACGGTTATAGATCATCTGAATGGTGTAGAACAATTCCGGCATCGCCAGCACGTAAACCATCGCCGTCCCTTTTGCCAGGCTGATGATTTCATTGAACCCCGCAGGCAAAATGGTGCGCAGCGCTTGCGGCAAAATGATCCGCAGCGTGCGTCGCCAGGCCGGGAGTCCCAGCGCGGCGGCGGCCTCATACTGCCCGTGATCCACGCCCAAAAAGCCTCCGCGGATAATTTCAGCGGTATAGGCGCTCTGCACCAGCGTCAGGCCAACCACTGCCGTGGAGAACTGCCCCAGTACGTTGATAGTCTGGTAGCTCGCCCAGGTTACGCCGGTGAAGGGGATCCCCAGCGATAAGCTGTCGTACAGATAAGAGAAGTTATACAGAATGATCAACACCACGATTAGCGGCAGCGAACGAAACAGCCAGATATACCCCCATGCCAGGCTGCTGAGCAGCCACGACGACGACAAGCGGGCCAGCGCTAACAGGCCGCCGAAGATGACGCTTAAAAAGGTACCAAGTAGCGTGAGCAGCAGCGTTTGCCCCAACCCCTCAAGGATCACCGGGTCGAAGAACCAGTGTGCGAACACCCCCCACTCCCAGCGCGGATTGAACGCGACCGACTGCACGACGACCGCCAGCACCAACAGGGCCAATACCGCCCCGGCGACGCGCAGCGGATAGCGAGCCGGAACCACTTTAATCGTTTCAGATGATTGCATGACGCCTCCTTAAGCGCTGTGGCTGAGGGCGCTAACCGCCAGCGCTTTACTGAACCGCAACCGCCCATCATAGGGCGGGCGGCTGTACTCTTCCGGGTCGCGAGTGAGGTCAAACTGCGCCTCATACCCCTGGCTTAAATAGAGCTTTACCGCTTCCGGCTGGCGAAAACCGGTGGTGAGAAAAATATGGCTATAGCCTGCCAGCACCGCCCGGCGCTCGAGTTCCTGTACAACCCTTGCTGCCAGCCCCTGTTGACGCAGGCGTCGATGCGTCCAGATCCGCTTAATTTCCGCGGTGTGCGGATCTTTCGGCTTGTAAGCGCCGGTGGCGATGATTTCACCGTCACGCTCCAGCACAATAAACAGCCCCTGCGGCGGCAGATACCATTCGGTTAATTCCACTTCCGCATCACGAGAAAAATAGTCGCCGTAACGGGCGGCGTACTCGGCAAACAGGCCGCTAATAATCGGCTGTAGTTCCGGCGCGTCCGGAGAAATATCACGAAATGCTTCGCTCATAGCGCCTCCTGTTAATCGCCCAGCCCGGCGGGGTTGATTTCCGATTGTGGGATACTCTCCACTCCCTCACCCCAGCGGTTGAGCACTTTGGCGTAGTCACCGCTGGCGATAGCGCCGTTGAGCGCCGCCTGTACGGCATTAACCAGCCCGCTGCCTTTCTTGAGCGTCACCGCGATATGCGCCGCCTTCGGCCACCCGCCGTCCACGCTGCCCACCAGCTTGGTTTTGCCAGTAAGGGCCGCTTTCCAGGCGCCTATGACGTTAGGGCCGAAGAACGCGTCGGCGCGGCCCGTTTGCAGAGCCAGGGTCTGCGCGGCGTCATCCTTGGTATAGACCGGTATAAACGGTTTAAGCCCGCGCTTAACGTTTTCCGCATTCCATGCGAGTAAGATTGCCTCCTGATTGGTGCCGGAGCCGACGATAATCTTCAGCCCGGCAATATCTTCCGCGTGGTCGATCTTGTTCAGTGGGCTGGTGCTTTTAACGTAAAAACCCAGCGAATCTTTACGATAAGTGGCGAAATCGAACTTCTCTTTGCGCTCTTTGGTGACGGTAATATTGCTGATCGCGGCATCATATTTGCCGGAGGCGACGCCAAGCGGCCAGTCTTCCCATGAGGTTGGAACAACGTTGACTTCGAGGCCGAGGCTATCCGCCACCAGCCGCGCAATATCCGCCTCGCTGCCTAGCAACGTTTTATTGTCATCAGAAAACACCGTCAGCGGCGGCGAGTTCAGCGCCGCAACCGCGACGGTGAATTTGCCGGGAACCGCCAGGTGCAGATCTTTCGGCAACAGCGCAATTGCCTGCGGATTTTTTGCCGTATGAATCGGGGTTTTATTGGCTTCCAGGCTAACCCCGGTGCCATTGATATTGACGTCCTGCGCCCACGACGAGGCGCTAAATGCCAACGCGAAGGCCAGCAATAATGTTGGTTTCTGCATAGCGCGATTCTCTTTTATTATTTTTCGAATTGATTAATGGGCAGATCCAGCCCCAGGCTTTCCCGCAGCGTGGTGCCTGGATAGTCGCGGCGGAACAATCCGCGCGCCTGCAGCAATGGCACCACTTCATCAACGAAACGCGGGAAGGTTTCCGGCGTACCGCCCTGAATAATGAAGCCATCGGCGGCGCGTTGTTCGAACCACTGCTGCAGGCCGTCGGCAACTTCGCTGGCCGTGCCGGAAAACCGTGGGCGCGGGCTGGCAGCCTCCAGCGCCACCTGGCGCAGGGTTAATCCCCGTTCCCGAGCATTGCGTTTAATCTCATCGGTGGTGCTGCGAAAGCTGTTTTGCCCAAGATCGCCAATATCCGGGAAGGGTTCATCCAGTGGATATTGCGCAAAGTCGTGATGCTCGAAGTAACGACCCAGGTAATTCAACGCGTCGTCGATAGAGACCAGCGCCGCTGTGGTCTGATATTGACGCTCCGCATCCTCCGCGTCGTCACCGACGATTACGCTGACGCCCTGAAAAATATGCAGTTGATCCGCGCTGCGCTGATAGGCAGCCAGTTGGCTTTTGACATCCTGATAAAACGCCTGCGCTTCGGCTAATGATTCCTGGTGGGTAAAAATGGCATCAGCGTGGCGAGCGGCTAATTTTTTGCCGTCATCAGAGGCGCCTGCCTGGAATATAATGGGCCGTCCCTGTGGCGTGCGGGAAATATTCAAAGGGCCAGCGACTTTAAAGAAATCGCCATGATGATTAAGCGTATGCAGTTTATTTTTATCAAAAAACTGTCCGCTCTCTTTATTACGCACAAAAGCGCCATCTTCCCAGGAATCCCACAAGCCTTTAACCACCTGAAGATATTCGTCGGCGATGCGATAGCGCAGCGCATGATCGGGATGCTGGGCGCGGGAGAAGTTTTTCGCTGAGCCTTCCAGCGGCGACGTCACCACGTTCCAGCCGGCGCGCCCGTGGCTTAAATGGTCAAGGCTGGCGAACTGTCGCGCGGTCGTGAACGGTTCGCTATAGGAGGTGGAGAGCGTGCCAACCAGCCCCAGACGATCGGTCACCGCCGCCAGCGTTGATAATACCGTTAAAGGCTCAAAACGATTTAAAAAATGCGGAATGGATTTTTCGTTAATATATAACCCGTCGGCGACAAAAATAAAATCGAGTTTCCCCTGCTCGGCTTTTTGCGCCGTATCTTTCACAAATTCAAAATTAATACTGGCATCCGCCAGCGCCGCCGGATGACGCCAGGCAGACATATTTCCAGAGGCGCCATGTAAAATCGTCCCCAGACGTAATTGCCGTTTTTCAGACATAGTGACCCCTTACCCTGTCAAAAATTAAATATGGTGTAATGCCTGTTCCGCCAGATCCGCGAAATAGCGCGCGGCTGGGGCAATGACGTTTTCATCCGGATTAAAGGCCGGGTGATGCAGGCCGAATTCACTGGCGCTACCAATGCTGACGAATGCGCCCGGGATATGCTGCAGATAGACGGCAAAGTCTTCGCCGCCCAGGTGCAAATCGGCGTGATGCGTGCGATAACCGAAGCGGTCGGCCGCCTCGCCGGCAAATGCCGCCCAACGTTCATCATTGACCAGCGCCGTTGGCCCGGCGTACCAGAAGACATCGATTTGCGCGCCGAAGGCGTTGGCGAAGCCGGCGGCGATTTCGCTGACTCTCACCTTAACCCGCTGCTGCACCTCACTGCTGTGGGTGCGCAGCGTTCCTTCGAGCTCCACGCTTTCCGGCAAAACGTTCCAGGTATTTCCCCCCTGGATGCGCGTTACGCTAAGCACCACCGAATCCAGGGTATTCACTTCGCGGCTGGCGACGCTCTGCAGCAGCGTCACCAGTTGACTCGCCAGCAGGATGGCATCTTTTCCTTCATGCGGCCGGGCGGCATGCGCCCCTTTGCCGGTCACTTTGAATACGAAGCGGTCGACGTTGGCGTAAAACGGGCCGCCGCGGGTGGCGAATTCGCCAACGGGTAAATTGGGCTCATTGTGCATGCCAAAGATGGCCGATACGCCGTCAAGCGCCCCAACGCGGATCAGCGTTTTTGCACCGCCGAAACTCTCTTCCGCTGGCTGGAACAGGATCCGCACTCGCCCCGGCAGTTGCGCTTCTCGTTCCTTTAACAACAACGCTGCGCCAAGCATTACGCTGGTATGTATATCGTGACCGCAGGCATGCATGACGCCGGGATTTTGCGAGCGGAACGGCAGCCCGGTGGCCTCTTCTATCGGTAGCGCGTCAATATCGGCCCGCAGGGCGATGATTTTGTCGCCGCTACCGACTTCCGTCACCACGCCGGTGGTTAACTCGTAAGGTAGCAGCGGGAGGCCGCCGCTTTGCAACCAGTCGCGAATACGCGCGGTGGTTGCCACTTCCTGTAACGAGAGTTCCGGGTTCTGATGCAGTTCGCGCCGCCAGCTAATCAACTGTTGTTCGAAATTCATGGCGTTACCTCCGCGCCAAGATGCGCCTGCGCCAGCAACCCCAGCGATTCCAGCCGCGCACGGCCTTCGGCAATAGGGGTATCGATAATAAACTCATCAATTCCCCACTGCGCCTGAAGGGCATCGAGTTGTGCTTTAACCTCGTCTGCAGTACCGAATATGAGAGAAGACTCGCGGCGTTCGATGCGCGTGGGCGGACTCCCCGCCTGACGGGCAAAGGCCGCTGCCTGAGCTTCGCTACCCACCGTTACCCGCTGGCCGTTTGCCAGCTCGACGCCCCAGACTTCCACCTGCTTCGCCAGTTCGGCCGCGCTGGCGGTGTCTTGCGCAACAATTACCTGTACGGCCACGATGACCTCGCGGCGGCTCAACTCACACCAGTTCGTCAGCACCTTCTGCAACAGATTTTTATCGCCATTGAGATGCGCGGCAAAAACGAAGTTCCAGTCCAGGCTCGCCGCCAGACGCGCACTTTCAACGCTGGCGCCGAGCAGGAAACCGTCGGCGCGGCGCGGCGGGATGGGGGTCGCGCGCAGGCTCTCCTCACCCTGACTTTCGGTCAACGTTAGCCAGTTATCAACCTGGGCAAGCTGTTCGGCAAAACTGCCCTTCTCATACTGATGGACGCCCTGTTGTAGCGCGCGAGTGGCGAGCGGCAGACCGCCTGGCGCTTTACCAACGCCGAGATCGACGCGTCCTGGCGCAATACTGGCGAGCAAATTGAAGTTTTCAGCGACTTTGTAGGGGCTATAGTGCTGGAGCATCACGCCGCCGGATCCGACGCGAATCTGCCGGGTTTGCCCGAGGATCCAGGCAATCAGCAGCTCCGGCGACGGACTCGCCAATTGTTCCGCGTTGTGATGCTCGGCAATCCAGAAACGATGATATCCCCAGCGTTCCGCCTGTTGCGCAAGCGTTAACGTACGCGCCAGCGCCTGAGCGGCAGTTTCGCCGGGAGCCAGAGGACTTTTATCCAGGATACTGATTCGATAAGACATTTCGCAGGCTCGTTTTAATTAACATGCCTGCATTATTAGAATCTGCAGCGCGTGCTGAGAAACAATTTATTCACATGTACTCTGCCGGAAATTAGATATGCGCAATAAAAGACGCGTGCAATAGGGTGTCTTCGTGGCGGATCTGCCGCACAAGGTTTAGACTCAACTTCCAGCCATGAATCAAATTCATTAATGCGGAATAATAATGCTAAAAGATAACTTCAACGATCTCCTGTCGTTTATGGTGGTCGCCCGCGAACGCAGTTTCACCCGCGCCGCTGCCCAACTTGGGGTGTCGCAATCCGCGCTGAGTCATGCGATGCGCAACCTCGAAGCCCGGCTTGATGTTCGTCTGCTAACCCGTACCACCCGCAGCGTCGCTCCCACCGAAGCGGGTGAAAAATTGTTCCAGAATTTACGTCCACATCTCACGGAAATTGAACGCGAGCTCGGCGCCTTGAGGGATAGCCGCGCCCTTCCGGCGGGTAATATTCGTCTTAACGCCGGTGAACACGCCGTCAGCGCGGTATTATGGCCGGCATTAAAACCCTTTATGTTGCGTTATCCCGATATCAATATCGAAATTACCGTCGATAACGGCCTGGCCGATATCGTCGATGGCCGCTTTGACGCCGGCGTACGCCTTGGCGATCAGGTGGCAAAGGACATGATTGCGGTGCGCATCGCCCCGGACATGCGCATGGTTGTCGTGGGCTCGCCCGATTATCTACAACGCTACGGCGCCCCGCAGACGCCCTATCAACTGGATCAGCACCGCTGTATTAATATGCGCCTACCTACCCGCGGCGGGATTTACGCCTGGGAATTCACCGACGATGGTAAAAGTTTTCAGGTTTATGTGGATGGCCAACTGACGCTGAATAGTTTGCCGCAACGCATTGATGCCGCTGAATCTGGTCTCGGCCTGGCCTATGTGCCGGATGATTGCGTCGAGGAGGCGCTGGTTGCCGGTCGTTTAGTACGGGTACTCGATGCCTGGACACCCACCTTCCCTGGTTATCATCTGTATTATCCCAGCCGTCGTCAGCATACCGCTGCGTTTGCGCTACTCGTCGACGCGTTGCGTCATTGAACTCATTGATATTTAAGTAAGTGCTGTTGTGAAATGTTTTACGTGCGTCACTATCACGTTACGTGTAGGATGCAGCGCCGTGCCTGATTTATCTCTACGACAGAATAGTGAGAAAGCCAGCACGATGTATCGCCGCTGCGCGATACGACAACCACTCATGGACATTGACAGGAAAATGGGTACATCAATGAATAACAAACACACTGACGCGGCGGAACATCATGCCGCGAAACGCCACTGGCTCAACTCGCACGAATCGGGTTACCACAAAGCAATGGGCAACCGTCAGGTACAGATGATCGCCATTGGCGGCGCCATCGGTACCGGTCTGTTTCTCGGCGCCGGGGCGCGTTTACAAATGGCAGGCCCGGCGCTGGCGCTGGTTTATCTGGTTTGCGGTATCTTCTCCTTCTTCATCCTTCGCGCCCTCGGCGAACTGGTTCTCCATCGCCCCTCCAGCGGTAGTTTCGTCTCTTACGCTCGTGAATTTCTCGGTGAAAAAGCCGCCTACGTCGCCGGCTGGATGTATTTCGTCAACTGGGCAATGACCGGTATCGTCGATATCACCGCCGTCGCCTTGTATATGCACTATTGGGGCGCTTTCGGCGATGTCCCGCAGTGGGTCTTCGCCCTTGGCGCGCTGGCGATCGTCGGCACCATGAATATGATCGGCGTGAAATGGTTTGCTGAGATGGAGTTCTGGTTCGCGTTGGTGAAAGTACTCGCTATCGTTGCGTTCCTGGTTGTCGGCACGATTTTCCTCGGTACCGGCAAACCGCTGGATGGCAATGCCACCGGCTTCCATCTGATTACCGACAACGGCGGTTTCTTCCCGCACGGTCTGTTGCCGGCTCTGGTACTGGTTCAGGGGGTCGTCTTCGCCTTCGCTTCTATCGAGCTGGTGGGTACCGCGGCGGGCGAATGTAAAGATCCGGAAACCATGGTACCGAAAGCGATTAACAGCGTGATCTGGCGTATCGGCCTGTTCTACGTCGGTTCCGTCGTACTGTTGGTGCTGCTGCTGCCGTGGAACGCCTATCAGGCAGGACAAAGCCCATTCGTCACCTTCTTCTCGAAGCTCGGCGTACCGTACATCGGCAGCGTGATGAACATCGTGGTGTTAACTGCCGCCCTCTCCAGCCTGAACTCCGGCCTGTACTGCACCGGGCGCATTCTGCGTTCGATGTCGATGGGAGG
This sequence comes from Klebsiella sp. 141161, assembly GCF_050600815.1. NCBI lineage: Bacteria > Pseudomonadati > Pseudomonadota > Gammaproteobacteria > Enterobacterales > Enterobacteriaceae > Klebsiella > Klebsiella sp. 141161. The sequence goes on from NZ_JAQIRN010000001.1 coordinate 304,206, forward strand.
TTCAGCGCCGAAGTTTATGTCGAAGATGAGCCGCCATCACGTCCCTTACGCCGGGATCCTCGCGACACTGGCAGTTTACGTGGTGGGAGTCTTTCTCAACTATCTGGTGCCGTCGCAGGTATTTGAGATCGTACTTAACGTCGCCTCTCTGGGGATTATCGCCTCATGGGGCTTTATCGTGATCTGCCAGATGCGTCTGCGTAAGGCTATCAAGGAAGGAAAAGCGGCGGATGTAAGCTTCAAGATGCCGGGCGCGCCGTTTACTTCATGGCTGACGCTGCTGTTCTTGCTGAGCGTACTGGTGTTGATGGCTTTTGACTACCCGAACGGCACCTATACCATCGGATCCATTCCGCTGCTGGCGGTGCTGCTGGTCGCTGGTTGGTTCGGCGTACGTAAACGCGTGGCTGATGTTCACAGCACGGCGCCGGGCGTTGAAAAACGCTAAGCGCCACTCCATAACGGTTTGCCCCTCTGCGGGCAAACCGTCACCGCAAAATTAATTATCTTCCACCAGTTGAGCAACGTCGCTGCTGTTGATTTCGCGTTTGTTGCCAGACTCATCGATATAGCTGGTCATGCCGGTCTCTTTATCCAACTGCGGTTTACCGTGGGTCACAATAGTTTGCCCACTTTTTGTCGTCATGACGTAATTAGAGCTGCAGCCTGCCAGAAGCGCCAGCATTGCCGCCGCGCAGATCACCATATATGGCTTTTTCATAATTTCTCCAGAATGATTACCACTTTCCCGCCGCGCGCGGGAAAAAGTAAGTGTATAACCTTTATAGTAATCAGGCTAATAGCGGTTTGTAACAGAGGATGAGACCCGGAGTAAGGAGGGGGCGTCCCCTCCCTTGAGATTACAGGGCAATGCGGATTACGTCGTCCGGCGCGGTGGCCTCTTTCTGACGAGTTGACTCCTGCTTCACGCTAACAAACAGCGTTTTTCCATCGGCGGACAGCGCCAGGCTATTCGGGAAGGTTGGCGTTTTGAAGGTTTTAACGACCTTATAGGTCTTAGCATTAATGACGCTGACTTCACCCGCTTTACGATGGGTGACGTAGACTTCGTTGCGGGCCGGGTTAAACAGTACCGCCAGAGATTCCGGCGCGGCGATTTTTTGCAGTACTTTCCCGTCACGAATATCTACCACCAGCACTTCCGGCTGCTTGCTGTCGGTAATGAAAGCACGGTGACCAGCTGTATCCAGACTCAGGTTCAGGTAGAAATGCTCCTTACCGTCATCCTGCAGCTTCTTACGCGAGAGGATCTTATTGCTATCGGTATCGATAGTCAGCAGTTCGCCATCGGCATTGGTGGTGTAAAGACGTTTAGCGTCAGCATCGAGCGCCAGCCCGGTGGCCATCGCGCCGGTATTGGCGATGGTATCTTTCAGCGTCAGCTTGTCGCCATCCACCACCCAAATCACGCTCTCTTTACCCAGCCCGGAGATATACACGGTATTGGTTTTCTCATTCACCACCAGCTCACGCGGCTGCAGCGGGCGCACGGTATCACTACGTTTACGGTCATCAAGCACCAGTCGCCCTTTCACCGCGCTGGTTTTGGCATCTATTGCGGTGACGCTGCTATCAACGGTGTTGCCAAACCACAACGTCTGGGTGGTGTTATTGATGGTGGCGCCGAACGGTTTCAGGTCGTTATGAATAACCTGGGTGATGTCGAGCGTGGTCGGATCCAGACGATAGACGATGCCGCCCTTATCAAGGGAGCGGCTTTGCGAGGTGGCAACCCACAGCGCATTTTCCTGCTGGCTATACGCCATTTCGTACGCGCCTTTACCGACCGCTTTGCGCAGGAGCTCCTCGGCGGCGTGGGCGCTGAAGCTGCCTGCCAACAGTAACGACGTTAATAACAGAGAACGACGCAGACGCGGCGCGGATAACTGACGTAATGACATAACGATTCCCTTTATAGAACAATTAATTACTGGTTAGAGATGGCTTCCACAGCGTAAAGTTTAACTTCACTCGTTTTGTAAATGAGAATAGTAATCATTATTTATCTTAATGTGGAGCGTTAATTGTCTTTTTTGCTTAAAAGAATCACCTTTGCTGGCTATTACTTAACGACTGGTTAGTTAATTATTTTCAAAGAATTTACAAACGGTGTAACATATATACATATGTTCCATTTGGTACGTTTCTCTTTGCGAGTCGCTTTGATGAAGATTATTGCCATGCGCACGGTCGCGCTCCCCGCTTTATTACTCCCTCTCGTCGCCAACGTGCATGCCAGCACCAACGACGAACAAACCATGGTCGTCACGGCGACGCCTACCGCGGTTTCCGAACTGGATACCCCTGCCGCCGTCAGCGTAGTGAATGGCGATGATATGCGACAGGCCGCCCCGCGAATTAACCTCTCGGAATCGCTCGGCGCGGTACCCGGTTTACAAGTACAAAACCGGCAAAACTATGCTCAGGATTTGCAGTTGTCGATTCGTGGTTTCGGTTCCCGCTCCACCTACGGCGTCCGTGGCCTGCGACTATACGTTGACGGTATCCCTGCCACCATGCCCGATGGCCAGGGGCAGACATCGAATATCGATATCGGCAGCATCGATAGCCTGGAAGTGTTACGCGGACCTTTTTCCGCGCTCTATGGCAACTCTTCCGGCGGCGTAATTAACGTCAATACCCAAACCGGCAGCCAGCCGCCGACCATTGAGGCCAGCAGCTACTACGGCAGCTTCGGTACCTGGCATTATGGACTGAAAGCTACCGGCGCCGTCGGCGACGGCACTCAGGCAGGCGACGTCGACTACACGGTGTCTACCAACCGTTTCACTACCCATGGTTCACGCGACCATAGCGGCGCGCGGAAAAATCTCGCCAACGCAAAATTAGGCGTGCGTATTGATGACGTCAGTAAATTAACGTTGCTGTTCAATAGCGTGGATATTAAAGCTAACGACCCGGGCGGATTGAGCTACGACGAGTGGCAGAATAACCCGCGCCAGTCGCCCCGCGGCGACCAGTACAACACACGTAAAACGGTGAAGCAGACTCAGGCCGGATTACGCTATGAGCGCCAGCTTAGCCAGCAGGACGATCTGAGCGTGATGATGTATGCCGGCGAGCGCGAAACCACTCAGTACCAGTCAATCCCCATGGCGCCGCAGCTGAAGCCCTCGCATTCCGGGGGAGTCATCGATTTGACTCGCCATTATCAGGGGATCGACACCCGCTGGACCCACCGCGGCGAATTGCTGGTGCCGGTGACCTTTACCACCGGTCTTGATTACGAAAATATGAGCGAACGACGTAAGGGTTATGAAAACTACGTTCTGGTGAACGGCGCGCCGCAATATGGCGAACAGGGCAACCTGCGCCGTAATGAACGTAATCTGATGTGGAACCTGGACCCATACTTGCAAACCCAGTGGCAGCTGACCGACAAGCTCACATTCGATGCAGGCGTTCGCTACAGTTCCGTGTGGTTTGACTCTAACGACTATTACGTCACCCCGGGTAGCGGCGATGCCAGCTATCACAAATGGCTGCCAGCCGGTTCATTGAAATATGCCGTCACGGATGCCTGGAATATCTATCTTTCCGCCGGGCGCGGTTTTGAAACGCCGACGATCAATGAGCTCTCTTATCGTTCTGGCAACCAGAGCGGATTAAATTTCGATCTTAAACCTTCCACAAATGAAACCGTGGAAATTGGCAGCAAAACGCGGATAGGCAACGGACTGTTCACCGCCGCGCTTTTCCAGACCGATACCGACAATGAGATTGTGGTCGATTCCAGCAGTGGCGGTCGCACCAGCTATAAAAACGCCGGTAAGACCCGTCGTCAGGGAATGGAATTAGGTCTCGACCAGCAGTTTGGCGACAGTTGGAAATTAAAAGCAGCATGGACCTGGCTCGACGCCACCTATCGCACGAACGTTTGCGGTTCGTCGGACTGCAACGGCAATCGTATTCCGGGTATCGCCCGCAATATGGGCTACGCCTCTTTCGGTTATCAACCGGAACAGGGCTGGTACGCGGGGAGCGATATCCGTTATATGGGCGACATTATGGCCAACGACGCCAACACCGCCAAAGCGCCATCGTGGACCGTGGTTGGCCTGACCACCGGCTATAAGTGGAGCTACGGAAAAATGGATATGGATCTGTTTGGCCGCGTCGATAATCTGTTTGATCGCAATTACGTGGGCTCAGTGATTGTCAACGAATCCAATGGTCGTTATTACGAACCAGCGCCGGGCCGTAACTTCGGCATCGGTATGAATCTCGCCTGGCGTTTCGAGTAACTACGCCCGCCGATGGGTGATGATAAAAAAGGGATCCCAACTGGGATCCCTTTTTGATTCCGCCGCAGTCTGTTAGAAGGCGCTTCTTAAAGACAATTCGAAAATAATTTTTTCCGCCTGGCAGGAGAAATTCACCGCCGCGTCCAGTTTCGCCTCATTACCCACCGGTTCAATAGTGTAATCCACGGTCGGCGTTTCGCTGGCGGCGGCAACGGCGCGTTCACGAATGGCCGCTACCGCGGACTCCGCTTCTTCACGGGTAGGGAAAAGTTTCTCGACCCGGTAAACGCAGTCTTCGTTATCGATAATGGTGCCAACATCAATGGCGCAGCCTTTGGTACTGCATTTATCAACTACATCTTTCATCGCATTAACCTCTTAAGTTTCCTTAAGGATAAAAAGCCGCTCACGGAAAAGCAAACCATTAATAAAAGTATGGATTAATCATTTTTTGGTTAAAGGCGGCGAAAGCGCCCCCGCATGCTTCTTCGGGGGCATTGGAGAAAACGGCGACGTTACTCGTCCGCTGCGACGTTAATCACCACTTTGCCGAAGTTTTCCCCCTTCAGCAGGCCAATCAGCGCCTGCGGCGCCTGCGCCAGGCCGTCAATCTGCTGCTCGCGATATTTGATTTTACCTTCCTGTACCCAGCGCCCCATTTGCTGCTGGAACTCGGCAATGCGATGGCCATAATCCTGGCCGATGATAAAGCCCTGCATACGAATGCGTTTTTTAAGGATGGTCGCCATCAGCAGCGGCAGCCGATCCGGGCCATCCGGTAAGGCGGTGGCGTTGTAGCCGCTAACCAGTCCGCACACGGGAACACGCGCCGCAGTATTCAGCAACGGCAGAACCGCATCAAAGACTTTACCGCCGACGTTTTCATAGTAGACATCGATTCCCTGCGGACACGCCTGCGCCAGCTGCTGGCTGAAATCCGCAGCGCGATGGTCAAGACAAATATCAAAGCCTAACGTCTCTACCGCATAACGACATTTCTCGGCGCCGCCGGCAATACCGAGGGTGCGGCAACCCTTAAGTTTGCCAATCTGCCCGACGGTGGCCCCCACCGGCCCGGTTGCCGCCGCCACCACCAGCGTTTCGCCCGCTTTCGGCTGGCCGATATCCAGCAGCCCCATATAAGCGGTAAATCCCGGCATGCCTAACACCCCCAGCGCCCAGGAAGGGTGTTCAGGATTGTCGCCGAGCTTAACCAGATCGCTACCATCGGAAAGCGCATAATCCTGCCAGCCACTATAGCCAAGCACCCACTCACCGGGTTTAAAATCAGGGTGATTTGAGCTCACCACGCGACTTACCGTCCCACCGACCATCACCGCGCCAATGTCCACCGGTGGCGAATAAGAAGGCGCATCGCTCATCCGTCCGCGCATATAAGGGTCGAGTGACAAATAAATAGTCCGCAGCAGGATCTGATTCGCCCCCGGCGTTGGTAGATCGCCCTCTTCCAGTCTGAAATTTTCGGCGGTAGGTTCACCGTGCGGGCGTGAAGCCAATACCCAGCGGTGATGGCGTTGTGGATTAGCGGTCATAGCAAACTCCTCTTGTTAACGGCCTGTACTGAGGCTAGCCGTTTTATGCTTAACGCGCTTTAACATTATGAGCCGGATTGATTCAGACGCACTACCAGATAGACGCAAGTCTCGCTGGACTCATTGATAAACCGGCAATCGTTGGGCGGCCCCAATTCCAGACAATCCCCCGTCTGCATCTGATGGCGAGTGTTCCCTTCAACAAAAACTAACTCACCCTGCTGTAGCCAGATGAGCTGTCGCGCCAGCGCGTACGAAGAAGCAGGCATCGGTACATCGCTGCCGGCCGGCAACTCTATTTGCACCAGATCGAGCGGCAAATCGCTGCGCGGCGAGACGTGACGGCGCAAATAGTGGCTTTGTGGATCGCGCCACACCGGCTGGTTGGCAAAGCGCAAAAGCTTACCCTCCTGCATCTCTGCACGCGCAATCAACGTCGACATGCTGATACCAAACGCGCCGGAGAGACGGCCCAGCATCGTCGCGGTGGGGCTACTTTCGCCACGTTCTATTTTATGCACCATTGCCCGCGAGGCCCCTGCGCGTTCAGCCAGATCGCTTAGCGACCAGCCGCGGGACTCGCGTTCGATACGAATGCGTGCGCTAATGCGCTGATTGAGATTGTCTTCTATAGTATTCATGACGTAACAATATAGTGCGCACTACCGTATTACACAACTGTCCGCTATCCCCGATACTGCGCTGTTCCACGTAAAATTTATCGTAAAATTGATGACAGCCGGACGTTCATTATTGTAATAATACAGTACTACTATAGTGTACAAACTTTGAGGCTTGCTATGTCCATCCGCCATGCCAGTAAAGACGATTGCGCGGCGATCGCCGAAATCTATAATCACGCCGTACTGCATACCGCCGCCATCTGGAATGACAAAACCGTCGATATCGATAACCGTATTGCCTGGTTTGAGGCCCGGCAGATTGCCGGCTATCCGGTGCTGGTGAGTGAAGAAAACGGCGTGATTACCGGGTACTCCTCGTTCGGCGACTGGCGCGCATTTGACGGTTTCCGCCATACCGTTGAACATTCGGTCTATGTCCATCCCGATCATCAGGGTAAGGGGATCGGCCGTAAGTTGTTAGTCGCGCTTATCGCTGAAGCGCGGCGTCTGCACAAACATGTGATGGTGGCCGGAATTGAATCCCGCAACCATGCTTCGTTGCATCTACATGAAACCCTGGGGTTTATCACCAGCGGGCAGATGCCGCAGGTGGGAACTAAATTCGGTCGCTGGCTGGATCTGACCTTTATGCAGCTACAGCTCGACGATCGCCAGGATCCGGACGGCGAGGCATGAATCAGTCGCTCACCCTTGCCTGCCTGATAGCGGCGGGCGTCGGTCTGGTATTGCAAAACACCCTGATGGTCCGCATTACCCAATCCGCCTCGACGATTCTTATCGCCATGTTGCTCAATTCGCTGGTGGGAATTGTTATTTTTGTCACCATTTTGCTATTGCGCCACGGCGCGGCAGGCTTTCAGGAACTGGCGCTGAACATCAAATGGTGGACCCTTATTCCCGGCCTGCTGGGATCGTTTTTCGTCTTCGCCAGCATCAGCGGTTATCAAAACGTAGGGGCGGCGACAACCATTGCGGTGCTGGTGGCCAGTCAGCTGGTTGGCGGATTGGTTATTGATTTGATTCGCGCCCACGGCGTGCCGATTAGGGCGTTAATCGGGCCAGTATGCGGGGCGGTGATGTTGGTGGTAGGCGCCTGGCTGGTCGCCAGACGCCAGTTCTGACATCACCCTTAAAGGATCTCGCCGCCTTTGGTTAATTGCTCGCGGCGTGCTTCCTGATCTTCATGATGTTGACGCCCGTGATGGGCTATCGCCGTCCGTAGACGCTGCTGCTGGTTATAGCGTTCTTCGCGGCCCAGCTCAGCATCATCGCTTAACGCAATCAGTAGCTCGTTCATATGGCTAATCACGCCCCCGGCAATGGTGTCATCGACCCTGGCAATGACATCGTCCAGATGTGCCATCCTGTTCTCCTTTTCGATCAATTCAGCTTAGCTTTGGAAAAATCGCTTCCCATCAGACTCACGCTATAGCCGCTGACGTTGCTGCGGGTGGCGTAGAAAGTTTTACCCGTCGCCAGCGTGATCCACGGCGCCTGCTGATAGAAAATTTCCTGAGCCTGTTGGTAAAGTTTGGCGCGCGCCTGCGGATCGCTCACCAGAAGCGCTTTTTTCACCAGCGCGTCATAGGACTTATCGCACCAGCGCGCTACGTTAGAGCCGGTTTTGATATTATCACAGCTGAGCAGCGTACCGGCGAAGTTGTCCGGATCGCCATTATCGGACATCCAGCCAAACAACGCGCTATCATGCTCGCCCTTGCGCATACCGGAAAGGTATTCGCCCCACTCATAGCTGACGATTTTCGCTTTTATGCCGACTTTGCTCCAGTCGTTCTGAATCATTTCAGCGACACGTTTCGAGTTCGGGTTATACGGGCGCTGTACCGGCATCGACCACAGAGTCACTTCTGCGCCCTGCGCCACCCCCGCCTGCTTAAGCAGCTCTTTCGCCTTCTGTGGATTGTAGTCGTAATCCGGTAAATCCTTCTTGTAACCGAGCATATTGGCCGGGATCGGCGATTTCGCCACGTTGCCGGAATCCAGGAAGACCGCCTTCACGATCGCCTGCTTATCGGTGGCGTAGTTCAGCGCCTGACGTACCAGCACGTTATCAAACGGTTTCTTTTCAGTATTAAATGCCAGATAGCCCACGTTCAAGGCTTCCACCGCGTGTAGCGCCAGATCTTTATTCCCTTTAATTACCGGAAACTGTACCGGCGATGGCGCGGGAATGATCTGGCATTCGTTGGTTTGCAGCTTAGCCAGGCGGGTTTCAACGTTCGGCGTGATGGAGAAGATCAGATGTTTAGTCGGTACCTCGCCTTCCCAATAGTGCGGGTTGGCGATATAACGGATTTGTGAATCTACCTTGTACTGCTGCAGCGCGTAAGGGCCGGTGCCAATAGGCCAGCTATCAACGTATTCCGGCGTCCCCTTTTTCAACATCGCGTCGGCATATTCCGCAGAAAGAATCGAGGCGAAGTCCATCCCCCAGTCGGCGAGAAACGCCGCATTGGGTTCGCTCAGCACAAACTGAACGTGATAATCATCAATCTTCTTCACTTCTTTAATCAGCTTATCAAGACCAACGTCGTGGAAATATTCATAATTGCCCTGCGACACGTTGTGATATGGATGCTGCGGATCCTGCTGGCGCAGCACCGAGAACAACACATCATCCGCATTGAAATCGCGGGTCGGTTTAAAGTATTTATTGCTGTTGAACTGCACGCCTTTACGCAGCGTAAAGGTCCAGGTTTTACCATCCGGAGAGACTTTCCATTCGGTCGCCAGCGACGGAATCGGCGTGTTTTTAAGCGGATCAAAGGTTATCAGGCGATTATAAAGTACCTGTGAGCTGGCAACGAATGAAGGACCAGAGCTGGCGATTTGCGGGTTAAAGGATTCCGGCGAGGCTTCTGAACAGTAGACCAACGTGTCGTTGGCCGCAGCCAACGCGGCGCCGGTCGGCAACAGCGCGCTTAAGGCCAGCGCAAGTAGTGATTTCCCTGTAGACATGGTTATAAACCTTATAAATTTGTTATATGCACACTAATAACAGCACAGTGGAATACAACCAGCAAATAATGAATCGCTATTAGATTCACACTTTAACTCATAAGGTTAGTGCTGTTTGCTTTGCTTAACGGCACTATCATCGGCTACGCCCGCACCGGTACGACAAAATGATTATTTACGACTAAGATCCAATCGCGTGCCGCATTGTCCCTTTTCAGTCAAAGGAGCGTTACATGACGAATTCGATTTATCAGCCTATCACCCTCAACGATCCGCGGTTGTTGCAATTTGCCGAACAGTTGAATCCTGGCGCCAGTCCGATCTATCTCCCGGTCATTGATAGACCTGGGCCTGAGGGAAACGCCTATTGGAATGTCAGCGCGGCGATCGAACAGGTCGGTGGAAAAATGCTGCTGGGCTGGGAGATAAACTACTGGCCGGGCTGTTTTCTGGTCGCAACGCATCACGCCGCCTTACAGGCCGATGATGGCGGTGTCTATGATGTGACTCAACGTTCGCAAGCCGCGGCGGTCCCTAACGTTAATCTTTTTGTTCCCGACGACTCAATTGCTATTGATCTTGATAAAACACCGGCGGTCAAATCACGATTTTACATATTACATTCCGCCGTCCAAATTACGGACTATCTCCGGGCATATGATAATCTCAACGCTTTCGAGAAAAAGCTAAGCGATAAGCTATATGATATCGGCTATCGTTGTGAAACGAATAAAGCGTTGGCGAGCGGTGTCGTTGGCGCAACGCCTGCCTTCACGGAAAACAGTTCGGTCGATGTTGACGAAATAAAAATGAATATTTCGGAATTAAGCTGGATATTAAAAGATAAAATTAAAAAGCTAAAACAATATTCTGACGCACTACAGGTACAGCCATTACATTAACTGTCCTCTTTGGGCCATGGCGAATGGATTATGTCTGCTACGGCCCATTTTCACCGTTCTCATTATTGTACTAAGTTGTGACCCGCTGAGTAATCTGCAAAAAAGTTGTACGATAACCGCCCTTTCGCCGCTGCGCAATGAGGTAAGGCGGTAGACTCGACACTCCGCAGACCAATGAGGTTACGCTAATGACAATAACCTGCAGCTTATATAGCGGCGGCCGCTGGCATGATGCCGAAGGCCACGCTACTTTCACTCGCCGACATCCGCAAAATAGCGAGATAGTCTCTACCGCCGCAGCGGCCAGCCTCAATGACGCCCGTCGCTGCGCAGAAGCCGCCGCCGCCGCATTCCCGTCATGGCGCTACACCATCCCCTCCGAACGTCGCCGTCTGTTGTTGGAAGCCGCCGAGCAAATGCAGCGTAGAGAGGCGAAATTTATCGCCACTATGGCGGCGGAGACCGGCGCGACAGCGCACTGGGCCGGATTCAACGTACACCTGGCGGCAGATATTTTGCGTGAAGCCGCGGCCTTGACCACGCAAATCGAAGGTCAAATTATTCCCTCCAACGTGGCCGGCAATCTGGCGATGGGCGTGCGTCAGGGGGCCGGCGTGGTGCTGGCTATGGCGCCGTGGAACGCGCCGCTCATTCTGGCAACCAGAGCCATCGCTACGCCGCTGGCCTGCGGCAATACGGTGATACTCAAGGGTTCGGAACTCTCGCCCGCCACGCAAAGCTTAATCGTCGATGCCCTTGCCGCGGCGGGCTTTCCCGACGGCGTGGTGAATTATCTCACCTGCTCGCCAGCCGAAGCGCCTGCGCTGGTGGAGACGCTGATTGCTCACCCCGCCATACGACGCGTTAATTTTACCGGGTCGACCCCGGTTGGGCGCATTATTGCCCGCACCTGTGGAGAACACCTTAAGCCTGCGATACTGGAACTGGGCGGCAAAGCGCCTCTACTGGTACTGGATGATGCCGATCTGCAGCAGGCAGCGGCGGGCGCGATTTTCGGCGCTTTTGCCAACGCCGGGCAGATTTGTATGTCCACCGAGCGCATTATTGTCGATGAGAGCATCGCGGATGACTTTGTCGCTTTAATCAGCCAACGAGCTTCCGCGCTGCCTGCTACGCTTCTCGGCCCGGTGGTCGATTTGAAAACGGTACAACGCTGCAACGCGTTGATTGATGATGCGCTAAGTAAAGGCGCACATTTACTCTGCGGTGGAAAAGCGGATTCGACGCAAATGCGCGCCACCCTGCTGGATGGCGTAACGAGCGAAATGCGCATATGGCATGAAGAATCTTTTGGCCCGGTCAAATCGGTGATCCGGGTTAACGGCGAGGAAGAGGCGCTGGCCGTGGCAAACGATAGCGAGTACGGGCTGGCGGCAGCGGTTTATAGCCGCGATACCGCTCGCGCCTGGAATGTGGCGCAAAACCTGCAAACCGGTATTTGCCATATTAACGGCCCTACCGTACATGATGAAGCGCAGATGCCGTTCGGCGGCTGTAAAGCGTCCGGCTATGGCCGCTTCGGCGGACGCGCCGGGATCGCTGAATTCACCGAGCTTCGCTGGATAACCATGCAAACTCGCCCGCGCGAATTACCGTTCTGATTTACCGCGATGCTTTCAGACCAGCCCGGCAATCGCGCGCGCCAGCGCGGCCGGGTTTTCCCATGCCATCGAATGCCCCGCCTGTGGTATGACAGCCAATGCGATACCCGCAGTTTCGACGTCTTCCGCTTCCTGTGAGGGTAGCGATAAACTACCGTAGATAAGCGTCTTACGGCATTGCAGGTGAATAAAACGCTCAAACCACGAGGGAGAAGCGCCTACTACCAGGCTGGTAGCTCCCCGCCATAACGCCCACGGTGCGCTATTTTGTAGGCAACCTTTCCATGGGGACGTTTCTGCCGCCAGCATCGACTGATAGCCGTTGGCGATAAAATCATCTTCCGTCTGCCCGGCGATTTTACAGCTATAGAATCCCCCACCGGCATAGAGATTGGGCTCGGCGACAATTAAGGCCTCAACGCGTTTGCCCAGCCGCTGCGCTGCCTCAATAGCCACACTGCCCCCCATACTATGGCCGTAGAGAATGCAGCGGCTGACCTGCAATTTGTTCAGCCACTCCACAACGACCGCAGCCTGGTCAGCAATTCGGTAGCCAAACTGAAGCGGTTTATCGCTGTAACCATAGCCTGGAAGATCAATTAGTAAGGCCCGGCGCCCATTCAATATAGGGTTAGAAACCACTGGCGGGTAATCGTATGAAGAGGCGCAACCTAACCCATGAATGAACACAATAGGGTCCCCCTGGCCTTGGAAATCAAACCAACGGACCGTTGCGCCGGCTAAATGCGAATAGAAGCTGTTCATCAGATGGCATCCTTATTATTTTTAACTGTATTTATATACAGACATCAAGATAATTAGGCCAGCCATTTCTGTTGTTCAGAACAGTGAAACCAGCAACGCCATAGGAAAGCTGAACGGCCATGTCGCACCAATCAACAGCGCCGCCAGCAGGCGAATGCAGCGGCTTTCCTTAGTTAAAAACCAGCTTATCAACGCACAAATACAGCCCATTACGGCATAAAAAACCAGCATCTTCTGGTATAAAGTCATTTTTTTCCTTCCCTGTCAGACATCGCGCTATACGCGTTATCCTGTCCCGCACCACTTAGCACGTCAGAGATCAATACTTCACAAAACAAATCGCTGCAAAGACCATGGAAAAACGGTTGATTCAGTGTTGTCCGATAGCGCAACTCTACGCCACCGACTATAAATGTAGGGGCTTACTCATAAAGGTGGCGTTATGGATGTTTCCAGCAAAACCGTAATTCTGATTAATGTCGGCGCAGCGCTTGCGCTTATTAGCCTGTTATCCGTTCGTTTTGGTTGGTTTTAGTAATTTTTTCAGCAACTAAACCTAAAAAAGCAGCCTCAGCGGCTGCTTTTTTTATGATTTAACTGTCGCGCGTTTCCCGGCGCCTGACTGCTGAAGCGCAGCAATAGTCTTAACATTTTCCGGGTTATATTGCGGCAAGAAATTCAGCTTTTCGTTATCCCACTCTACCGCTGTGCAAACGTCCTCATTTGCCCCCAGGCTTTCACAGTCACTAATACGCTGGGCAGGGAGATTGCCGTAAAGCATCGCGCTTACGCCGGTGAGTAACAGGAGAAATACTAGCTTTTTCAAAACCAATTCAACTTCAGAATAACAAATTTTGTAAAATTTTCTCATGAGCGATGCGATAAAGTCAAATCACATACATGCAAACAACGGCCCGGTGGCGATCTCTACCCATATTTAACATTATTGCTACAACCATTACCTTCCAGAAGCGCGTTTCTAAGAAGTGGGATCCGCCATGCCCGCCCCGCCAGGGAGAGAATATTTATATAATTGGAAATAACAAATTGATCTGGTTTTTCGTATACCGGATTATTGATATTTAACTATACTTGGCTTTAAGGGGTGAGGATTTTCTTAAATTGACTGCGCAAAATAATCAGCAATCGACTTCTGATCCTTACGCTTAATGCGGACTGTAGATTTTCTACTTGTTATTTTGTGCTGTATATTGCGGTAGGTGAACGAAGTTATTATTTGCAAATTCACGGATTTGCGCATAGTTTCATTACTATTCGTTATAACGTATTTGCTTTTTCTCTCACTTATTTTTGAGGTCGCTTATGTCAGGAATAGTTGCCCTGCTAATGGCTTTAGTTCTATTGGTGATCGCAATCTACAGCCTTGTCTCTTATATTCGTGAGCGCCGCCACTCGGGCCTGCCATCTAAAAAAGATAAACATTAATTATTGCATCGCTCCTAAAAGTCGATACAAAAAAAATCCCCGCATCATCCTGCAGGGATCTAACAATTAATAACATGCTTAGTAGTTTACACCCCATCCGGCGCTTATCTCCGGCACTCACAATGGCTTAGCTCTTGAAGGGGTATAAGAATACTCTCATATTACCCCTTATCTTTTTTAACAATTGTTGCTATTGCAACTATTAGTCTGGTAATGCTGCCGGTACGTTAATGTTTCACCATCACATGGCGAACCACCGTGTAGTCCTCCAGCCCATACATTGACATATCCTTGCCGTAACCAGAAAGCTTCTGTCCGCCGTGCGGCATTTCGCTAACCAGCATGAAATGGGTATTCACCCAGGTGCAACCGTACTGCAAACGCGCGCTCAGACGATGGGCGCGGCCAACGTCCTGCGTCCAGACCGAGGAGGCCAGACCATACTGTGAATCATTAGCCCAGGTTAATACTTGTTCCTCATCGCTAAACGACGTTACGCTGACTACCGGACCAAAAACTTCGCGTTGTACGATAGCATCATCCTGCTGCGCGCCAGCCAACAGCGTGGGCTGGAAATAGTAACCATTCCCCGCCGCGCGACTGCCGCCGGTCACCACTTTAATATGCGGTAAGGCGCGTGCGGCGTTGACAGCCGCGGTCACCCGTTCAAGATGGGCAAGAGAACTTACCGGCCCCAGCTCCGTGGACGGATCGTCAGGCTGCCCCATTTTCAGGCTGGCCACGGCAGCGCCTAGCTTTTCAACCAGCCGTTCGTAGACGCCCTGTTGCGCATAAATACGGCAGGCGGCGGTACAGTCCTGGCCCGCGTTATAAAAACCAAAGGTACGAATGCCCTCAACGACGGCATCGATATCTGCATCATCAAAAACAATGACCGGCGCTTTACCGCCCAGCTCCATATGGGTGCGTTTAATCGACGTCGCCGTGTGACCAATAATATGGGCGCCGGTGGCGATCGAGCCAGTCAACGAAACCATACGCACTTTACTATGGCCTGTGAGCGGATCGCCAACAGTCGGGCCGCGGCCAAAAAGCACGTTAATGACGCCAGCCGGGAAAATATCCTTCGCGAGCTCCGCCAGCTTCAATGCCGTAAGCGGAGTGATTTCCGAAGGTTTAATCACCACGCAGTTACCGGCCGCCAGCGCGGGCGCCAGCTTCCAGGCCGCCATCATCAGCGGATAGTTCCAGGGTGCAATCGAGGCCACTACGCCAACCGGGTCGCGGCGGATCATTGAGGTATGCCCCTCAAGGTACTCTCCGGCCGCCATTCCCGGCAGGCAACGCGCGGCGCCGGCGAAGAAGCGAAATACATCGGCAATCGCCGGCATTTCATCATTGATAACACAATGTAGCGGTTTACCGCAGTTTAAAGACTCCAGTTTGGCGAGCGTTTCTGCATGTTCAGTAATCACATCCGCCATTTTCAGCAAACATTCGGCGCGGGTTTTCGGCGTTGTCTGGCTCCAGCTGACAAACGCACGATCTGCAGCATTGACGGCGGCATCAACCTGCGCCTCGGTCGCCTCCGCAATCTCAATAATCGTTTCGCCATTGGCAGGATTGAATACCGGCAGCACCTCGCCTTCACCCGCCACTAATTGACCGTTTATCAAAAGGTTATGTTGCATAGCATGATCCTGTAAAGTGTATTATTTTCCGCTTTCGGCGTTATTCTCACCGTCACGGGTTAGCCACCAGGCCCCCAGGATGGGTACAGTCGTCACTAACATCACCAACAGAGCGACGACGTTGGTGACCGGCACATCGCGCGGACGCCCCAGCTGATTTAGCAACCACAGAGGAAGCGTCCGTTCATGACCGGCGGTAAAGGTAGTGACGATAATTTCATCAAAGGACAGGGCGAACGCCAGCATGCCGCCTGCCAGCAGCGCCGACCCCAGATTGGGTAACACCACATAGCGGAAGGTTTGCCAGCCTGTTGCGCCGAGGTCCATTGATGCTTCTACCAGACTCCATGATGTCCGGCGAAATCGGGCAATAACGTTGTTAAACACTACGACTACGCAGAAGGTCGCATGACCCACCACGATAGTTAGCAAGCCAGGCTCAAGATTAACGGCTTTAAATGCCGTCAACAGCGCCAGGCCGGTAATAATGCCGGGGAGCGCAATAGGTAACAGCAACAGCAGCGACACGGCATTCTTACCAAAAAACGTACTCCGCCACAGCGCGCCGGCAGCGAGAGTACCTAACACCAGGGCAATCCCCGTAGATAAAGCGGCGATCTTAAGTGACAACGTCACTGATTCAATGATATCTGCACGAGCGGCAGCCTCGCTGAACCAGCGGAGCGTCAGCCCTTTCGGCGGGAAGCTGAAAGCGGCATCCTCTGTATTAAAGGCGTACAAGGCGATAATCAGCAGTGGAAAATGGAGAAATATCACCCCGCCCCAGGTGGCAATTTTGAGAAACAACGGTGCGCGTTCAGAGTGCATCAAACGCTCCCAGGCGCTTAACAAACGCCAGATACAGTGCAATAAGAACAATCGGCACCAACGTGAACGCCGCCGCCATCGGCATATTGCCAATCGCGCCCTGCTGCGAATAGACCATGTTGCCGATAAAGAAACCGGGCGGCCCCACCAGTTGTGGGACAATAAAATCCCCAAGCGTGAGGGAAAAGGTAAAGATAGAACCTGCCGCGATACCCGGTATGGCTAAAGGCAGTACCACGTAGCGGAAGGTTTGTTGCGGTCGGGCGCCTAAATCGGCTGAGGCCTGCAACAGCGATGGCGGCAGACGTTCCAGCGCCGCCTGCACCGGCAGGATCATGAACGGTAGCCAGATATAGACAAATACCATGAATCGCCCGAGCCCGGAGGTCGATAAGGTATTGCCGCCGACCGCCGGGATGGTCAATACCATATTTAACACGCTCTCCAGACCAAGGTGGCCGAGGAACCATTGCGCCACGCCATCTTTCGCCAGCAATAGCGTCCAGGCGTACGCCTTGACGATATAACTTGCCCACATCGGCAACATCACCGCGATATAAAAGAAGGCTTTCATCTTGCCGCGGGTATAACGCGCCATATACCACGCCATCGGCAATGCCAGGATTGCGCTGGCAATAGTCACGCAGATGGCCATCACCAGGGTACGAACAATGATGTCGTAGTTGGCGGGATTAAACAGAGCCTTCAGGTTAGCGAGCGTCAAATCCGTGGTGACCGACATCGTAAAGTCATCAAAGGTATAGAAGCTTTGCCACAACAGCGTCAGGAGCGACCCCAGATAGACAACGCCAAACCACATCAGCGGACCCAGCAGCAGTAAAAACAGACCCAGTGAAGGTTTTCGCCAGAACAGCCCTGACACTCGCCCGGTCGTTGGTTGCACAAGCGCCATCGTCATCTCAGCCTCCGCTTTCCAGGGAAACCATCGCCGAACGCGACCAACAGGCCAATACCTGTTGCCCCAACTGTGGCGCGCTCAACGCTGCCCCGCCATCGACGTTGGCCTGACTGACTAGCAGTTTATCGCCCGCAGCAAGTTTCAGTTCAATACGCGTTGACGCCCCCTGAAACTGCACCGCCTGCACGGTCCCCTGAACCTGGATATCACCGCCACTATTCAGTCGAATATGTTCAGGACGCAACGACCAGGCGCCGGGCAAGCCGCATAGGCGCTGAGAAACGTCTGGGGTAAAAACGTTCGCGGTGCCGACAAATCCGGCAACAAAGGCGGTTTTAGGCTGTAAATAGAGCGAGTGCGGCGAGTCGACCTGTTCAATACGCCCATTGTTAAACACCGCCACGCGATCGGACATCGACAGCGCCTCACCCTGATCGTGAGTAACAAAAATGAAAGTGATGCCCAACGACTGCTGAAGTTTTTTTAACTCCACCTGCATCTGTTCACGCAGTTTTAAATCCAGCGCGCCAAGCGGTTCATCTAATAACAGCACACGAGGTTGGTTGACCAGCGCGCGGGCAATGGCGACCCGTTGCCGCTGACCGCCGGATAGCTGCGAAGGCTTGCGCGCGTGAACGAACCCAAGCGCCACTTTTTCTAAGGCTTCCCGGGCGCGAAGCTGACGTTCTTTTTTGCCCACGCCTTTCACCATCAGCCCATAGGCGACGTTGTCGATAATCGACATATGCGGAAATAGCGCGTAATCCTGAAAAACCGTATTGACGTCACGCTGCCATGGCGGTAATTCGCTGGCCTGCTGGCCAAAGATACGAATCGAACCGCCGGATAGCTGTTCAAAGCCCGCAATTAAGCGCAGGCAGGTGGTTTTGCCGGAGCCGGACGGCCCCAGCATGGAAAAAAACTCGCCATCGCGAATGGCGATAGTCACGCCATCTACCGCGCGCACGTCACCGTAAAGACGCGAAACGTCATCAAACTCTACCGCGTACGTCATGTTCAGTCTCCAGGCGCTTAGCGGCCACCCATAATCGCGATATAGTCCTGGGTCCAACGGCTATAAGGAACATACTTCCCGCCTTCGGCAATCGGCGTCTTCCAGAACGCAATCTTGTCGAATTGGTTGTAGCCGTTGGTTTCGCAACCTTTGTCTCCCAGTAACGTACTGGCTTTACAGCCCTGTGGCACCACGGGCAGCGATCCAAACCAGGCGGCGACATCGCCCTGTACTTTCGGCGTCAGCGACCAGTTCATCCACTTGTAAGCGCATACCGGATGCTTTGCCTCACTATGCAGCATCGTGGTATCGGACCAGCCGGTTACACCTTCTTTTGGGAACACGGTAGCAATAGGCTGACCTTCACCTTTCAGACCATTGGCCTGATACGGCCAGGAGCCCGAAGCAACCACTCCTTCGTTTTTAAAGTCGCTCATCTGCACGGTCGCATCGTGCCAGTAACGGTGAACCAGCGGATGCTGATCCTGCAGAACCTTCAACACCGCCTGATACTGCGCTTCAGTGAGTTCATAGGGATCGTTGATTCCTAACTGCGGCTGTGTTGCTTTGACAAATAGCGCCGCATCAGCGATATAAATCGGACCATCATAGGCCTGAACTCGCCCCTGGTTGCTTTTTCCGTCCGGCAGGTCCTGTTTGACGAAAACCACTTTCCAGCTATCAGGCGGTGTCGGGAAAGTTTTAGTGTTGTACATCAGCAGGTTCGGCCCCCATTGATAGGGCGTGCCGTACACTTTATCGCCGACGTTAAACCACGCGCCTTTGGCAACTCGCGGGTCAAGCGTTTTCCAGTTTGGGATCAGCGCGGTATTAATCGCCTGCACACGCTTACCCATAATCAGGCGTAACGAGGCGTCGCCGGAGGCGGTCACCAGGTCGTAGCCGCCCTTCGCCATCAGGCTGACCATTTCGTCAGAGGTGGCGGCAGTTTTCACATTAACCTGACAGCCGCTCTCTTTTTCAAATTGGCTTACCCAGTCATAATTCTTATCCGTCTGACCGCGTTCGATATAACCCGGCCAGGCAATAATATCGAGCCGCCCTTCGCCTTTATCCAGCGAAGTCGGCGGTTCAGCGGCTTGCGCTGTCAGCACAACCATACTCAGCGCGCACAGGCTGCCACGGGCAAATTTTTTGCTCATTTGAACTTACTCCTGTCAGAATAAAAGTAGCGGCAGCCGTGCCGTAAAAATATCTCCCTTAATAAGGGTAGACGGCGGCCTGCGGGGCTCTGGGGAAATTTCCTCAGGTTGTGACCAGGTGCGCATTCCGCAAAAATCGCCACCACGATTCGATAATATGGATTATAGACAAAGAGTTATGGCAAAAGGACGAGTATGCATATTCCCTATGACGACCCGCTAATGGTGGATATTTTAAGCTGATTAATGAATACGAGAATGAAGGGGATAAATTGCCGGGAAAATAAAAGCCGGCAATTAAAAAAAAGCGATGAATAAACTAAGGCAAAAGTTGACGTATAAGTTCGCCGAGCCGTTTCACACCCTGCTCCTCTTTTTCTCCCCAGCCCCAGGCGGTATTAAAACGGAAAAATGAAGTCCAGTCGGCCGTGGTCGAAAACATTTTACCCGGTGCAATACTGATGTTATCCCGCAACGCCAGTGCGCTGAGTTCGCCTGAATCGATACCAGCGGGCAACTCCAGCCACAGGAAATAGCCGCTGTCGCTATGATGAATTTTGACCTCTGCGGGTAAAAAGCGCAGCAGCGCTTGCCAGGCCAGCTGTTTCCGCTCAGCAAGCTGACGACGTAAACGGCGCAAATGCGCGTCGTAGCGTTTGGTAGAAAGATAATCGACCAGCGCCAACTGCATTGGCGAACTCGTAGATAGCGTACTCATCAGCTGTAACTGCTGAATACGGCGGGCATGTCGGCCAGCAGCGACCCAGCCGATACGAAACCCCGGAACCAGACATTTTGAAAATGAGCTACAGTGCAACGTCATCTCATCACGATCCCAGTACTTTGCAGGTAGCGGTTTTTCCCGACCAAAGTACAGCTCACTGTAAACGTCATCTTCAATTAACATGACGTTGTAGCGCGTCAATAGCGACACCAGCCGCGCTTTTTTGTCCGCCGTCAGCGTAAATCCGAGCGGGTTTTGGCTATTGGTCATCAGCCAGCAGGCTTTTACCGGGTAGCTCTGCAAAGCCTGTTCCAGCGCCGCCAGATCGATCCCCTCTTTCACATCGCTGGCCACCGATAGCGCCTTTAGCCGCAAACGTTCAAGCGCCTGCAGCGCGCCGTAAAAGCACGGATTTTCTACGACGACCCAATCGCCGGGTTCAGTCACCGCCTGCAGGCTGAGGTTTAATGCCTCCAACGCACCGGCGGTGATGACTATCTCATCCGGCGATACGTTCATTCCCTGCAACGCATAACGCCGGGCAATCGCATGACGAAGCTCATCGTTACCCGGCGGCAGGTTCTCAATCACACTCATGGCGGTAGCGGTTTTACTCACCTGCGCCAGAGAACGATTTAGCTGCTGTAAGGGGAACAGGCGCGGGTCGGGAAAGGCGGAAGCAAAAGGCAGCATCGAAGCCTGACGGCTTGCCTGCAGGACGTCGAAAATATAGGTGTTGATATCCACCGACTCATGGCGCGTGACTTGCGCCGGAGGTTCAGGCTGGCGCTGTTTTACCGGCTGCGGCGCCACATAATAACCCGATTGCGGGCGAGCGATAATTCGTCCCTGACTTTCCAGTAACTGGTAGGCATGGCTGACGGTCATAAAACTCATTCCGCTGCTGACAACTTGCTCGCGTAATGAAGGTAGGCGATCGCCGGGTTGCCAAACGCCGAGCGCGATCTGTTCCGTGAGCCGTTGCGCAAGCTGCTGATATTTTTTCATTACCGCATCCATTTAACCAACGAGACCCGTATCTTATAACAGATGGTCAAAAATGGCAGGTTTTAAAAACTGATATAGCTAATAGATATCACCGGATAAGTACTGGTTTCGCACTGCAAGCGATGACGCTGATGTTCAAATAACATGAGATTGTATTATCACTAATGAAATATGCGCATTTGAGAATAGTAATAAAATATTATCCGAGCCAGAACGTCATGAGGCATATCCATTAAACGCACGGTATATCAATGCAAAACCCAATCGTTTGAACGTTGATATGCGTTGTTTCTCATGTTGTGAACCAACGATTAAAAAAGCTCGCTAACCTCGCATGAGATAAATTCATCACGCATCTAAAAATGAAGTGATTTCATGCTGAGGATAATAATAACTCAAATCATCAGATAGACTCCACCACCCACAGCAAGCCAAAAAATAGTCATTATCAACAATGAGATAAGTAAACTTCGCAGTCCTTTCTTTGACAAACCGTCTCCCTTTTTTCATCAACTTAATATATAAAACCACAATGAATAACCAATTCACATAATAAATATGGATATTTAAAAAGCAAACCCTGCAGCTAAACTCAGCACCGTTATAGGCTAGCAGAATAATTAATGAAATACAGCGCAAGCAATAAGGAAAATCGTAAACAAAAATGTGAAGTATCACAGGAATAAATTCACAATACGTAATTTATTATTTATAGTGACATGAGAATTGACTTCACAAATATGAAACAGAGATAGAAAGAATAACAATCCGCAACTGTTATCATAAAAAAGCGCTTTTCTGCCTCTGCTATCACTCCCCGCCACCCCTTAAAATTGCGCTGAATCAATTTTGTTGTGGAGTCCTGCATGTTCGGTCTTGATGCATTTCATCTGGCGCGGATCCAATTCGCCTTTACCGTCTCATTTCATATCATCTTTCCCGCGATCACCATCGGTCTTGCCAGCTACCTGGCGGTACTTGAAGGATTGTGGTTAAAAACAAAAAATCCTGTCTGGCGCTCGCTATATCATTTCTGGTCGAAAATCTTTGCCGTCAACTTTGGTATGGGGGTGGTCTCGGGGCTGGTTATGGCCTACCAGTTCGGCACCAACTGGAGTGGTTTCTCGCAGTTCGCAGGCAGCATTACCGGCCCGCTGCTAACTTATGAAGTTCTTACCGCCTTCTTCCTTGAGGCAGGTTTCCTTGGCGTGATGTTATTTGGCTGGAACCGCGTCGGCCCCGGCCTGCATTTTTTCGCCACCTGCATGGTGGCGCTGGGCACCATCATTTCCACGTTCTGGATCCTGGCCTCAAACAGCTGGATGCAAACGCCGCAAGGTTTTGAAATCGTTAACGGCCAGGTGGTACCCGTTGACTGGTTGGCCGTTATCTTTAATCCCTCTTTCCCCTACCGCTTATTCCATATGTCCGTTGCTGCGTTTCTTAGCAGCGCGTTATTCGTGGGCGCCTCCGCCGCATGGCATTTGCTTCGTGGCAACCGAACGCCTGCTATCCGCGCGATGTTCTCTATGGCGCTATGGATGACGCTGCTTGTCGCCCCCATTCAGGCATTAATCGGCGATATGCATGGGCTTAACACCCTGAAACATCAACCAGCGAAAATTGCCGCTATCGAAGGACACTGGGAAAATCCGCCCGGCGAACCGACGCCGCTGCTGCTGTTCGGCTGGCCGGACATGCAACAAGAACGTACCCGCTACGGGCTGGAGATACCTGCCCTCGGCAGTCTGATCCTCACCCACAGCCTCGATAAACAGGTGCCGGCGCTGAAGGAATTCGCCCCGCAAGATCGCCCTAACTCAACCATTGTCTTCTGGTCATTTCGTCTGATGGCGGGCCTGGGAATGCTGATGATTCTGCTTGGCGTCATTGCCCTATGGCTGCGCTATCGCCAGCGTTTGTATACCTCAAAACCATTCCTGCGCTTCGCGTTATGGATGGGGCCTTCCGGACTAATTGCGATTCTGGCTGGCTGGGTGACCACCGAAGTCGGCCGCCAGCCGTGGGTGGTCTACGGCGTACAGCGCACTTCCGAGGCCGTATCAGCTCACGGCGTTCTGCATACGACCATTAGCCTGCTGGCCTTTATTGCCGTCTACAGCTCGGTATTCGGTGTTGGCTATAGCTATATGCTGCGCCTGATCCGCAAAGGGCCGCAAGAGCAGGTACCTGTGCCATCAGGAACGCCCGCGCGTCCGCTTTCTGCCGTTACGGATGGTTTTCAGCACAAGGAGTCCCGCTAATGGGTATTGATTTATCGGTTATTTGGTTTGTTATCATCGTGTTCGCCACCCTGATGTACATCGTCATGGACGGTTTCGACTTAGGGATCGGGATACTATTTGCCGCCGTACGCGGCGGTGAAGAGCGCGACGTGATGGTTAACAGCGTCGCACCGGTATGGGATGGCAATGAAACCTGGCTGGTGCTTGGCGGCGCAGGCCTCTTCGGCGCTTTTCCGCTGGCCTATGCGGTGATTATCGACGCGCTGTCGGTGCCGCTCACCCTGATGCTGATCGGGCTTATTTTTCGCGGCGTGGCCTTTGAGTTTCGCTTCAAAGCGACCCCCTCGCACCGCCCTTTCTGGGATAAGGCTTTTCTGGGCGGATCGCTACTGGCGACATTCACCCAGGGCATGGTCGTCGGCGCGGTCATTCATGGTTTTCCGGTCAGCGGTCGCAGCTTTAGCGGCGGAATGTGGGATTGGCTCACGCCATTTACCCTATTCTGCGGTCTCGGCCTCACCGTTGCCTACGCGTTGCTGGGCGCCAGTTGGCTGGTAATGAAAAGCGAGAATCCGCTGCAGAATACCATGCGCAGAATTTCACGCCTTCTGCTGCTGGCCTTACTGATAGTGATAGCGGCGATTAGTCTGTGGACGCCGCTCTCCCAGCCAGCGATCGCCGAGCGCTGGTTTAGCCTGCCGAATCTGGTTTACCTGCTGCCGGTGCCGCTATTGGTTATCGCCATCAGCGTCTGGTTATGGCGCACGCTTGGGCAACGAGATGCTCACACCCTGCCGTTCGTGTTGACTCTGGGGCTCGTCTTCCTTGGGTTTAGCGGACTTGGGATCAGCATTTGGCCGAATATTATCCCGCCGGGGATCACGTTATGGCAGGCCGCGGCGCCGCCGCAAAGTCAGGGCTTTATGCTGGTTGGCGCGTTACTGATTATTCCCGTCATTCTTGGGTATACCTTCTGGAGCTACTACGTTTTCCGCGGCAAAGTTCAAACTGGCGAGGGATATCACTGATGGAGAGATCATGGATAAAACGTTTGCTATGGCTGGCGGCCATATGGGGAGCTAGCGTGCTGGCGCTGGGCGCCATCAGCATGATTTTACGCCTGCTGATGAACGCCGCCGGGCTTCGCGCCTGAAAAAAAATCTATTCCCTGGCCTGGCGCTTATCGCGTCAGGCTTTTTTTTCATCTTTCTTCAGCCTTGCCTGACAAAGCCTTGCGCTTCTTTGATAACCAGGCAGAAAAACCAATATTAAATCAATCATATTAATCATGCGTTATTTATTGATATGGGAAATGATATGTGGCGGAGAGGAATAGCGGCAGTGGTGCTGATGTGCGGATTATTCTCCGGGCATCTGCTCGCCCAACGTCAGGGGCATGATTATTTCCCGGTGCAAAGCCTCGAACAGCAGTTACTGCACGAGGCTGATTGCGATGAGCTACGCAGCCGGGCTGAGGATACCGCCAGCTCGCTGCGCGAGCATCACCACCGGCAGTATGCGCGCAAAGCAAAGGCGCATAACTGTCCGCCGTGAGAACGGCCCTTACGCGCCTTTACGCTTGGGCAACGTTTTCATCAGCTCGTCAGGACTGACGGAGGCGACGATACTGCCCGGATGCGGCATCTTGAGGATGTGATTTTTGATTTTACCCACCACGTGCATTTCGCACGGACGGCAATCAAATTTCAGGGTTAACACTTCGTCACCGTGAATCAGCTGCATCGGCGTCGCCTTCCAGCTCTTTATCGAACCTTTGGCCTGCTTCGGACACAGGTTGAAGGCGAATCGCAGGCAATGCTTGGTGATCATCACCGGCACGTCGCCTTTCTCTTCATGAGCTTCATACGCCGCATCGATCAGCTGAACGCCATAGCGCTGGTAGAAAGCGCGCGCTTTGTGGTTATAAACGTTCGCCAGGAACGACAGATGCGTTTCCGGATACACCGGCGGTGGTACGGAGACCGGTTTACGCGTTCCGCGCTGCCAGGCATCGAGGCGCGCCCGATCGAGCATCTCTGCGGTTTCACGGCGCAGTTGGTTAAGCATACTGTTCGGAACAAACAGCGCCGGTAGATTAATCTGCACATCACGCGGGTAGTAAATGGTCTGGCCGAGCTTCGCCACGCCATCTCGTAAATTGGCCAGCGCTTTTTCCGCCTGGGTCGCTTCGGCGAATTCGCCATCCAGTGTATGCGTGACGCTGACGCCGTCTTCGCAGGTCATGGTCAGCACCAGCTGTTCCTGCCAGCCGCTCAGCGCGATATCAACCGCAATGCGGCGCTCGCTGGAAGTTTTCAGTAGCGCCTGCTGCCAGTTATGATCGAGGTTACGATTAAGCGCCTCGTGCGGACGCACTTTATGCAGGTCTGCCGGCATTTCGTTTGGCCAGACGCGATAACGATTTTCCCCCGTTTTCTCCACCGTATTGGCGCGGAAGCCGACAACTTCACGTTTGATCATCACATTCAGACCGTCACCGTTAGTCAACGCGTCGGTCACTTCGACATCGAGATAATCTTTTCCGACTTTTAATACTTCGCCTACCGGCAGGCCGATAAATTTCGGCGAATCAAACGCGCCGATATCGCCCTTACGCGCGTTAACAAAATAGTCGGTGCTGCCGCGATGGAACGTTTTATCGGTAGACGGTACGAAAAAGTGCTCGGTGCGCCCGGCGGAAGAACGCGCGAGATCGCCGCGGTCTTCAATAATACGATCCAGCATCTGACGATAGTGAGCGGTGATATTTTTCACATAACTCATATCTTTATAGCGCCCTTCAATCTTAAAGGAGCGCACGCCGGCGTCGATCAATGCCGCCAGGTTGGCAGTTTGATCGTTATCTTTCATCGACAATAAATGTTTTTCGTAAGCCACGACGCGCCCCTGATCGTCTTTCAGGGTGTAAGGCAGGCGGCAAGCCTGAGAGCAGTCGCCGCGGTTGGCGCTACGTCCGGTTTGCGCATGAGAAATATAGCACTGACCGGAATAGGCTACGCATAAGGCGCCGTGAATAAAGAACTCGATAGTCGCGTCGGTATTATCATAGATCGCTTTAATTTGATCGAGGTTGAGTTCGCGGGCCAGAACAATCTGGCTGAAGCCTGCATCAGAGAGAAACTTAGCCTTCTCGACGCTGCGAATATCGCACTGGGTGCTCGCGTGCAGCTCAATCGGCGGCAGATCCAGCTCCATAATCCCCATATCCTGCACGATCAGCGCATCAACGCCGGTCTCGTACAGATCGGTAATCAGCCGTTGCGCGGGTTCCAGTTCATCATCATGAAGAATGGTATTCAGCGTCACAAACACCTTCGCGCCAAAGCGATGCGCAAACGGCACCAGGTTGGCGATATCGCTCAGGCTATTGCTGGCATTATGCCGCGCGCCGAAGCCCGGCCCGCCGATATATACCGCGTCGGCGCCGTGTAAAATCGCTTCACGGGCGATCCCGGCATCGCGGGCAGGACTAAGAAGTTCAAGATGATGGTTTTGCAGGCGCATACGCTCGTCGTTATCCGTTATAGGGGGTCGAAATGGCGGCTATTGTAGTCAGAACTGGGCGTAGACGAAAACATTTTCCGCCGCGCCCGCACAGCGAATTTGCAGAAATCGGCAATGCATTGAAGAAAAAGCTATTTCTCATGAAAACCCGGCAAGGTTACAGTGGCTGCGTATTCCGGATTTTCCTCGTCACGTTGTGAATTTTAGTCTCAGTCATCTTGATTGGCCGCGGATTAATCCGCGGCTTTTTCTTTTGGATAATGAATCAGTGAATGAAAGTGCGCCGTCTGCGCGCCGCTATTGCGGTAAGCGTGCGTCAGGTCGCCGGCAAAGCGCCGCCCTTCTCCCGCCTGCAATGAATGCCACTGCCCCTGCAGACATAAATCCAGCGTACCGCTAATGACCACGACATGTTCAATGACGCCGGTCTCATGCGGCGTCGATTCGCTCAGTGCGCCGGGGGCGAGGGTAATCGAAAAATGGTCAAAACGCAGTTCAGGATCCCATGGGAAGATGGGCGTCACCACCATCGCCTGCTGCTGCGGGTCGAAGGCGGCGGGCGCAGCCGTCTCATCGGCAACGATGAACGTCGAAAACGCCACATTGAGGCCAGTGGCTATCTTCCACAACGTCGCGACCGTTGGGCTCGATTCATTACGTTCAATTTGCCCGAGCATCGCTTTCGATACCCCGGTTTCTTCCGCCAGGCGCGACAAACTCCAGCCGCGCTGCTGACGCAGGCTTTTCAGCGTCGTTGCCAGATGTTGCGCAATATTCATGGATGGCTCCTCATCATTTTCTTGATATTACCAGTTGTACGCTATAACGCACAATGCTACCTTCGTCGTATGTTATAACGCACAAGAGGTGTTCATGCGCTCCTTTACCCTTCCCATCCCCACGCTGCTCGCGGGATTTGTCGCCGTGCTGGTAGGCTACGCCAGCTCCGCCGCCATCATCTGGCAAGCGGCCGCCGCCGCTGGCGCCGACGCCGGGCAAATAGCTGGCTGGATGACCGCCCTTGGCCTGGCGATGGGCGTCAGCACGCTGGTATTAACGCTATGGCGGAAAGTCCCCATCCTCACCGCGTGGTCAACTCCAGGCGCGGCTTTACTGGTCAGTGGATTACAGGGAGCGACGCTGGCGCAGGCGGTGGGAATATTTGTCTTCGCCAACGCCCTGATTCTGCTATGCGGCGTGACGGGACTGTTTGCCCGCCTCATGAAGATCATTCCGCATTCGCTGGCGGCGGCAATGCTGGCGGGGATCCTACTGCGTTTTGGTCTGCAGGCATTTGGCAGTTTGCAGGATAATCTCCCGCTATGCGGCGGGATGTTCGCCGCCTGGCTGTTATGCAAAGCGCTTTACCCACGTTTTGCGGTCGTTGCGGCGTTAGCGGCGGGCGGGATCATCGCCCTGCTAACCGGCGCGCTGTCGCCAGTGGCAAACGATATGGTTTTTGTTGCTCCGCAGTGGATTACGCCGCAGTTCACCCCTTCGCTACTGCTCAGCGTCGGTGTACCGTTTTTCCTTGTCACCATGGCGTCACAGAACGCGCCCGGCCTGGCGACCATTCAGGCATCAGGATATCGGGTTCCGGTCTCGCCGCTAATCGTATTTACCGGCGCGCTGGCGCTGCTATTCTCACCATTTGGCGTCTATTCCGTGTGCATCGCCGCCATTACCGCCGCCATCTGCCAAAGCCCGGATGCGCATCCGGATGCGGATAAGCGCTGGCTCGCCGCAGCGGCGGCCGGTGTGTTTTATCTGTTGGCGGGGCTATTTGGCGGTTCGATAACCGCGCTAATGGCGGCGCTGCCGCCGGTGTGGATCCAGATGCTGGCGGGGCTGGCATTGTTAGGAACCATTAGCGGCAGCCTCTATCAGGCGCTGGGGCATGAAAACGAGCGCGACGCCGCAGTAGTAACATTTTTAGTCACCGCCAGCGGTGTTAGCCTTGCAGGCGTCGGCTCGGCCTTTTGGGGGCTGGTCCTCGGCGGTATCAGCTATATGCTGTTAACCACGCTGCGCCGCGCGTAGCTGGCTTGGCGTAAGACCCGTGGCGCTCTTAACCCGGTGGCTAAAATGGCTGGCGGAGCTAAACCCGCAGGCCAGCGCTATCTCGGTCAACGGCCGTTGGGTGTGGCAAATCAGATGTTGCGCCTTGATCATCCGCCGCTGCATCACATACTGGTGCGGCGCCATATTCATTGACTGGCGGAACATCCGCGCAAAATGGTATTCGCTAAGCGAAGCCTGGGCGGCAAGGTCGGCGAGCGTAAGCGGCTGCTCGAGGTGCTCCTCAATCCACGCCAACAGATTACGCAACAGATGCGGCGCCAGGCCACCGGTAACCGTCGGCAGGCGCCACTGGACGTTCGAATAGTTTTGAATCAGATGCGTTAACAGCAGCGTACTGGCCGAGCTTAACAGTAATTGATTAGCCTGCTGGCGCCAGTCGTTATCGAGCAGAAACTGACGATAAACCGCGGTAATTTTGTCATCGCTGGCGAAGGTTTTTTCCTGCAAGGTGAAAGACGCCGGGCTGCGGTCCCAAATTTGCTCGCCGACGCGGCGTAGGTGCTCATCGGTGCAATAGAGATGAACGAACGAAAGATCGCCGCGAATATCCCAGGTGCTTTCGTCCCCCTTTGGCATCAGACAAAAACGATCCGGCCCGCCGCCGTTCCTCCAGCCGTAGGGCGTTTTTTGGTAGCTTTCGTAACCATCGGCAATATACAGGCTCAACGTGTGGTGGTCGCTGCGCACCGTGATCCGGTCAAGGTCGTTGTACCACGCGGCAAGCTGGATCCCGGAATTGAGTTCTACGGTCCCCCGCAGCACCGCATTCTGTTGTTGTAATGTTTCGAACGTCCCGTATGCCATAGCCTTCACATCGTTTTTAATCCGCAGACCTCTAGTCTATGAATTGTCATCACCGCTTACCAGCATTGACCATGAGCTTGTGAAAAATAAGCGCAAGATTTTGCAAGTCAGCAACAAAACGGTGACAGCGCTTTGCCAGGAAAAATCGCACACTTACGCCAGGCATATTAAAGGAGAGACATTTTGAACGCATTACTCTACGGGCTGGTGGTGGTTATCTGGGGTACCACATGGATTGCTATCTTTTTACAACAAGGGCCCGTCGCCGCGCCGGTATCGATTTTCTGGCGCTTTGCCGTCGCCAGCGTCACTATGCTGACAATTTTGCTGATTACCCGCCGCCTGCGCCCGCTGGCGATGCGCGATCATCTGTTTTGCATGCTGCAAGGCTGCTGCGTCTTTTGCTTTAACTTCTGGTGTTTTTATACCGCCGCGGCGCATATCAATACCGGCCTTGAGTCGGTGATCTTTTCGATGGCGGTATTATTTAACGCGATCAATAGTTTTATTTTCTTCCGCCAGCAGCCACCGGGGCGCTTTTGGCTGGCTGCGGCACTGGGGCTCGCAGGAATTGTCACCCTTTTCTGGGACGATCTCCTCGCCAATGGTCTAAACGCGTCGCTGCTGTGGGGAATTGGCCTGAGCGCCCTGGGAACGTACGGTTTTTCATTAGGCAACATGTTGAGTATTCGCCACCAGCGCCGCGGGCTTGAGACATTAACCACCAATAGTTGGGCCATGTTTTACGGCACCCTGGTGATGGGGGCGATCGCGCTGCTGCGCGGCGATAATTTTACGCCACAGTGGACATGGAGTTATATGGGCGCCCTGCTGTATCTGGCGTTGTTCGGTTCGGTTATCGCGTTCGGCGCTTATTTCACTCTGGTAGGCCGTATCGGGGCCAGCAAAGCGGCCTATAGCACGCTGCTTTTCCCGCTGGTGGCATTAACTATCTCCACCTTCTACGAAGGTTACGTCTGGCATAGCAATGCGGTGCTAGGTCTGGCGTTAATACTGGTAGGAAATCTGGTGATGTTCGCCCGCCCCGAACAGCTGTTTTTGCGCCGCCGGCTGGCCTAATAATAAGCCCGTCAGGCATCGCGCCAGACGGGCTTAACGCATCAATTACTTCTGTGACGGATCGAATTTCACCGCGTCGATCGCCATATCATCAATCACCTGTTTCAACGTATCAGCGGTCAGCGGCGTGCTCTCATTAGACAGCGTTTTGCCTTCGCCCTTACGTACAACTTTAATAACCGGTTTATTGGTCTTCGCGTCGATCAGTTCGCCTTCGAAGTAGAGATTCGTGTCCATCGTGCGATGGCCGGTTGCCGCCTGGGTACCCGCGACAATCATCGCCACCGGGATCACTTCATAGAACTGCAGACCTTCTTTACTGGTATCAACACCGGTGATTGCGCCGCGGAAAATCAGGCTGCGCGGGCCAGCCGTAGTCGCCAACGGTTTACGTTCGCTGATGGCCTGTTTCATCTGCTTGTTGGTGTAATTGAGGATGTCCTGCAGCGCTTTCTCCCCTACCTGAGTCGTTGGTTTCGGCACCGGGTAGTAGGTGATTGGACGGTAGACAACATTGTCGTAATTGCTCGGATTGTAGTCCGGGGAGATCCAGCGCAGCTCTGGTTTGCCGGAAGCCGAGGTAGTCTCTTTTAACTTAGAGTAATCTTTTAAGAACCCGGAATACTGATTCGGTTGCGCCAGTTTGGATGCACAACCGGTTAATGCCAGTAGCCCGGCCAGAGCGGCTACTTTAAATAACGTTTTCGTACGCATGGATGATCCCTGTAAATGCAGTTTGTCGGCAAGATTTATAACAAATTCCCACGCTAAGTTTTGTGACAAAAAAGGTGGTCCGTCAACTCCTTGCAAAAAATAAATCCGCCAATGCGGCGGATTTATTTATGGTGTTTATTTTACGTCCACTTGATAAAAAAGATGTTTACCAAACGGGTCGATTTCATACCCGGTCACCGATTTACTTACCGGCTCAAAAATAGTTGAGTGCGCAATCATCACGGCCGGCATTTGATCGTGCATCATCTGCTGCGCCTGTTTATACAAAGCTTCTCGTTGTGGCCTGTCGGTGATGGTTTTGGCTTCGGCGATAATTTTATCAAACGGCGCGTAACACCATTTCGCCGAATTAGAACCGCCGTTGGCCGACTGGCAGGTAAATAATGGGCCAAAGAAGTTATCCGGGTCGCCGGTCGCGGTGGTCCAGCCCATCAACGCCGCCTGATGCTCGCCGTCTTTCACCCGCTTAAGGTATTCGCCCCATTCATAGGTGGTGATTTTGGTCTGCACGCCGATTTTAGCCCAGTCGGCCTGGATCATTTCCGCCATCCGTTTCGCATTCGGGTTATAGGGACGCTGAACCGGCATCGCCCACAGGTCGATGGTGATGGGACCCTTCACGCCGGATTCACGCAGCAGCACTTTGGCTTTTTCCAGATCCCAACTGTAGTCCTGCAGGTCGGCATCTGCACTCCAGACGCCAGGCGGCAGCAGATTTTTCGCTACCGTACCAGTGCCGTGGAACACCGCGTCAATAATTGCCGGTTTGTTGATAGCCATAGCCAATGCCTGGCGTACCTTAACGTTATCCAGCGGCGCTTTCTGCGTGTTGAAGGCAAGGAACCCGGTATTAAGCCCGGCTTTGCTCATCAGATTGATCTGCGGATTCTCTTTCATCCGCGGTAAATCGGCGGGATTAGGGAATGGCATGACCTGACACTCATTTTTCTCGAGTTTAGCGTAACGCACCGAGGCATCAGGCGTAATACTAAATACTAGACGATCGATTTTCGCTTTTCCCTGCCAGTAATCAGGGAATGCGGTAAACAAAATCCGCGAATCTTTTTGGTATTGCGCCAGCTTAAATGGCCCGGTACCGATGGGATCCATATCAACGCGCTGCGGGGTTCCGGCTTTCAGCATCGCATCGGCATATTCCGCAGAGAGGATTGAAGCAAAATACCAGCCGAGATCAGCGACAAAAGGCGCCTCGGGGTGCGCGAGGGTAAAACGCACCGTATATTCATCCGGTTTATCAATTGCGGTAATTAACGAACCAAACTCCAGGCTTTCAAAATTGGAGTAGTTGCCATTAGAGACGTTATGATAAGGGTTATTCGGATCCTTTTGCCGCATAAAGGAAAAAATAACGTCATCGGCATTAAAATCACGGGTCGGTTTAAAATACTTATTACTTTGGAATTTAACGCCCTTGCGTAAGTGGAAAGTATAAACTTTGCCATCGTCGCTCACCTCCCAGCTTTCCGCCAGGCTGGGCTGCAATTCCGTGGTGCCAACTTTAAAGTCCACCAGCCGGTTATATATCGGTATCGCGCTGGCATCGACGCTGGTCCCGGAAGTATAAAGCTGCGGATTAAAGTTTTCCGGCGAGCCTTCAGAGCAATAAACCAGTGTTTTCGCATTCACAGCGGAACTCACCGCTAATGCCGCTATCGTCAGAGCTATTGAAGTAAATGTGCGTTGCATGCGTTTCCCTTTTCATTTTTTGACTAATGAATAGCTTTTTGTTTTATTGCCCATAGATAACACTAAAGCCAGATTGCAAACACCCGAAATAATAAATTAAGAAGGAAACACTATGGCCTCGCCCTTAACCAGACAATTAACCCAGCGCTTCTTTCGCTATCTGGCTATCACCAGCCAAAGCGATCCACGAGCAACCACGTTACCCACGACGCCCGGACAACATCAGATGGCGCAGGCGTTAGCCGACGAGCTACGTCAGTTTGGCCTTGACGATATCGTTGTCGACGAGCACGCGACCGTGACGGCGGTTAAAAAAGGCACCGTCCCCGGTGCGCCGCGGATCGGCTTTATCACGCATATTGATACCGTTGATGTCGGACTGTCGCCGGATATTCATCCACAAATCCTGCGATTTACTGGCGAAGATCTCTGCCTTAACCCGGAACAGCAAATCTGGCTGCGGGTTGACGAGCATCCGGAAATTCTGGCCTACCGTGATGAAGAGATTATTTTCAGCGACGGCACCAGCGTACTGGGCGCCGATAACAAAGCAGCGGTGACCGTTGTCATGACTCTGCTGGAAAACCTGACCGCCGAACATAAGCATGGCGATATCGTCGTGGCGTTCGTCCCGGATGAAGAAGTGGGTCTTCGCGGGGCAAAAGCGCTGGATCTCTCGCGTTTTGCCGTCGATTTTGCCTGGACCATCGACTGCTGCGAACTGGGCGAGATCGTTTATGAAAACTTCAACGCAGCCTCCGCGGAGATACGGTTTACCGGCGTCACGGCGCACCCAATGTCCGCCAAAGGCGTATTAGTTAACCCGCTGTTAATGGCTACCGACTTTATGAGCCATTTCGACCGCCGGCAGACGCCGGAGCACACCGCCGGGCGCGAAGGCTACGTGTGGTTTAATGGTATTCATGGCGATCAGAACAGCACGCGCTTGCAGGCTAATATTCGCGATTTCGATCTGGACAGCTTTAACCGACGCAAACAACAGATTGGCGAAGTGGCAGAGAAAATCGCCGCCCAGTACCCCACTGCCAGGGTTGAATTCACGATAAGCGATACTTACAGCAATATCAGCAACGCCATTGGCGAAGACCGCCGGGCTATTGATCTGATGTTCACCGCGATGGAAAGCCTCGGTATAACGCCAAAACCCACGCCGATGCGCGGCGGTACCGACGGCGCAGCGTTATCGGCAAAGGGGCTGCTGACGCCGAACTTCTTCACCGGCGCGCATAATTTCCATTCGAAATTCGAATTTTTGCCGCTGCGCGCCTTTGAGGCCTCCTATCTAACCGCCCTGCAGCTGTGCCTGCTGGCGGCGGATTAAGCCGGTTTACGCGCCAGCATCGTGGCGAAGCGTAGCTTGATGCGGTTGCCGCTGGCGTCGGTGCGGTGCAATTCGCCGACATCTTCGTTGTACTTGAGGAACTGCCAGCCAGCATAATAGTCGCGCAGTTCTTCAGGTTTTAAGGCGAACGGGAAACCCACGGTACAAGGGTAATCTTCGGTATCCATGGCTGCCACAATCAGGTTATAGCCGCCAGGCTTCGTGCAGCGCTGCATGTTGGCGATAAGACCAGGGATGGTTTTGGCTTCCAGGAACATCATCACCACGGTAGAAAGAATAAAATCATACTCGTCATCAAAACTCAGCGTATTCAGATCCTTAATCGCCGTCTGCAGGTTTTCCAGCCCTTCTGCCTGACGAATGGTCTCCAGATTATCGATACTCATGGGGTTCTTATCCCACGCGGTGACGTTGTAACCTTTCGCCGCCAGATACAGGCTGTTGCGACCATTGCCGCAGCCGAGGTCAAGCGTTTGGCCCGGCTGCATCAGCGAGGCGGCATACACCACTTCTGAGTGGGTGCGCGTGAGGCCATATTTTTCTGTAAAGTAGTTTTCGTCACGAGTCGTCATGATTAATCCTTGTTTGGCAATAAAGTGGCACGGTCTACGCGAATTAACAGTTTACCCCGCACCAGCAGAAGAAAGGTACGCAGCAGCAGCAGGCCGATAATCAGGTTGCTAAAAATAAATAAGGGGATCGCCAGCGTATGGAAAAAACCGTGCGGCTGACCGTGCCCCAGATGCAGGCCGGTGGTCGCCAGTGCGGAAATCCCGAACGAGAAGCTCCAGAATGAAGCATTAAACGGCTGCTGCAGATACCACGGCATCAGGCGCAGCATAAATAGCAACTGCAACAGCCCGTAACCAAATAACATTTTGGCAAACGTATCACCGTCGCCGCCATTGACGCTGAGCCACGCGCTACAGGCCACCAGAGCAGGCGCCAGCTGGATACCCAACGATGTCCGCAATGCCGCCGGTAGCTCGCCGTTGCTGCGCAAACGCTGTAGGATTACCGGCTCCAGGCTGAGCCAGGAGAAGACGCCGGCGCCGAGAAACACCAGTCCGGCATCGCTGAATCCCAGCGCGCCGCAGGCCATGGCGCTGATAAAATTGTTGGCGACAGTCGGCAGATATAAACCGGGCGTCGTCGCCTCTCCCGGATGTTTACCCCGCCACAGCCCGGCGCTCTGCCAGGCCGCATAGCATAGCTGCAGCACTACCCCGATAATAAATAACCCCAATGATAACGCTCGGTACCAGGGGACAAAGCCGATTGCCACCAACAGCGTTGTCGCCGGAAGCAAACTGACAAAACTGCTGGCCACTGGATGACGCATCTCCTGTAGCAAGCTCCACGGGAAACGGATGGCCCGTGCAATAAACGCTATCATTAATAGTGCCCAAATAATCGTCGCCAGCACCACCAACGCATCGCCAATAATCCTGCTCACCGGCCAGATGGTACTGGCATAGCGCCAGGCGAATCCCATGCCAATAATTCCCAGCACTATACCAAAATAGCCAGCCGGTAGATTCAGCACCCGGTCGCTTACTGCGTTTTTATTCATTTTATTTAAACTTTCAATTTAATTTTAAGTTGCATTTTAAAGGAACCTTATAAAACGCGCTACGGAGATTTTTGCTATGTTTATGTTAACCAACGGTAAAGAGAAATACTGATGAATAAATATCGTCTGAGTGAGCACGTCCGCCTGTATCATTTCGAAGAAGACGGAATTAAACATAGCGTAAATCTGCGGCAAATCGTGGCGCTGATTGATTTCTCGGACGTTAAGGCGGGTAGCGAAGGTGGCTGGCTCGATGATGAAGCCGCTTTAAGCCAGGGCGGCGACTGCTGGATATATGACGCCAATAGCGTCGTCTTTGCTGGCGCGCGCGTTGACGACAACGCCCGTCTGACCGGCACCTGCGTAATAAGCCACGGGGCGACAATTAGCGATAACGCCTGGCTTGATAATGTTGAGGTAAGTCACGGCGCCAGGATAAGTGACAACGTCACTATAAAGCAATCGCAAATCCGTGGTGTCTGCCGAATCGCCGACCAGGCGCGTATTCTCCCCCATTGTCTGGTGATTGCCGCTCAGGGGCTGACTTCTGATGCCAACAAAGTGCTGCAAATTTATCAGCGCGCCACGGTCAGCGCCTCACGGATTGTTCATCAGGCGCAAATCTACGGTGATGCCGTAGTTGAGCATGCTTTTGTTGAACACCGTGCCGAAGTGTTCGATAACGCACGTATTGAAGGTAATGAAGATAACGATGTATGGATATGTGACAACGCCCGGGTCTACGATTGCGCGCGACTGGTTGCCGGGCGCGGCGAGGATCAAATCCCGACTCTGCGCTATAGTGCGCAAGTGGGTGAAAACGCCGTGGTCGAAGGCAACTGCCTGTTAAAGCATCGCGTCATGGTCGGCGGGCACGCCCATCTTCTCGGCGGGCCCATTCTGCTGGATGACGAGATACTCATCGAAGGACATGCGACGATTCGTGGCGATGTGATTATCGAACATCAGGTAGAAATCTGCGGTAACGCCTGTATCGAAGCGCTGGAGGGTGACAAAATTCATCTTCGCGGGCGCAAAATCGTCAGCGGCGACGAGCATATCACCCGTACGCCGTTGCTGGGTTCGCTGTAGCCACTTATTGCGGGTCGATAATCCGCGCGTAGATATTCTGATCGTCATACGCGCCATTTAAAAACTCGGCCTGCTTCAGACAACCTTCCAGTTGGAAACCATTGCGCAACGCCACCTGATTACTGCGCTGGTTGGCGACCCGACATTTAATAACGAAACGGCGCACGATGCCCGTTTGCGCATAATGGTGGATAAACGCCTGTAACGCCTGTGATAACAGTCCCTGCCCCTGATGGTTTTGATCGATCCAGTAGCCGATATAGGCCGTCTTGTTCAACGGTTCAATCTGGTTAAATGACAGTACGCCGATCATCTGCCCCTGTAAAAACAGCAGGAACATTTTTGCATAACCGCGCTGGTGCAGCATCACGTTTCCCTGCACGTGGCGCCGGGTTTCATCTTCACTCAGCACTTCCGCAGGCCAGCTTAACGTATGCTGCAACCAGTCACGGTTTTTGAGCACCAGTTGATGTAGCTCACTGACGTAACGTTCGTCAACCGCACGCAGCTCCAGCTGTTCGTTGACCGGGATAGTTTCGATGGTGGGGCCGTTTTCAGCATTCATGGCAATATCTCACTGATAAACAACAACGCCCGCAGTAGCGCACCGCGGGCGGGTATCAACGACCTGGTTATTTCATAATCCGGTCATCAACGTAGTTACGCCGATCCGCCGCAGGCGGGAAGTACTGATACAGCCACGTTTCGCTGATAGCGTCGCCACGGCAGCGCAGGAACATGCGCATCTCCACCGGATCGGTGGAATCTGAAGTCGGATACCAGTCAAAGAGAATTCGATAGCCGTCAAACGGCTCGACGTAGAGGATCTCTACCTGCTTAGCCTCGCCGCTGGAGAGCGTAATCACCGGCTCAATGCCTTTCGGCGCCGCGGCTTTCAGGTCGCCGCCAACAAAATCGATAGCAAAGCGGCGCGCCCATTTGTCCGGATAATGTTCACCCGGCGCCCATCCTTCCGGGAAGCCGCCCATTCCGGTACGTGTCGCCAGCACTCGCGCCAGCGGAGAGCGTACCGGCGGTTGCGCGCTCCAGTACAAGCGGTAGCTAAAGTCCAGTTGATCACCCGCTTTTACCGGTTTTTCCGGCTGCCAGAAGCAGACGATATTGTCCAACGTTTCGCCGGTAGTCGGGATTTCCATCAGGCTAACGGCCCCTTTTCCCCACTGATTACGGGGCTCCACCCACAGGCTCGGGCGCTTGTTATACCAGCCCATCACATCCTGATAATGGCTGAAATCGCGATCCAGCTGCAGCAGGCCAAATCCCTTCGGGTTTTTATCCTGGAACGCGTTGAACTGCAGCTTTTGCGGATTATTCAGCGGACGACAAATCCACTCGCCGTTGCCGCGCCACATCGACAGGCGGTCAGAATCGTGGATTTGCGGATGGATGGTATCGCACATCCGGCGTTCGTTATTACCGCAGCTGAACATGCTGGTCATCGGCGCAATGCCCAACTGCTTAATGTCTTTGCGCGCATAGAGATGATTTTCGACATCCATGATCACCTGCGTTTCCTGGCAATTCACGGTGAACTTATAAGCGCCGGTGACGCTTGGGCTATCGAGCAGCGCGTAAACGGTGAACACCGTCGCGCCAGGTTTGACGGTTTCAAACCAGAATGACGTGAAATCCGGGAACTCTTCCGGCGTATCGGTAAAGGTGTCGACGGCCAGACCACGCGCCGACAGGCCGTACTGGTAAGTGCTGTCGACCGCGCGGAAGTAGCTGGCGCCCAGGAAGGCGACGATATCGCGGCGCGCCAGTTCCGGCGCCTTAAACACGCGGAAACCGGCGAAACCGAGATCGGTCTGCCCTTCCAACTGTTTGGTGTCAACGCCGGCGTCGTTATACTGGAACAGCTCCGGACGGAAATGTATCTCCCGCGCCTGCTGAGACTGCGCGTCCAGCGAGAACATGCGCACCCGGCGGCGGAAGCCCATACCAACATGGAAAAACTGGATATCCAGCTTACGCTCTTCAACGTTATTCCACAGCGAATGCGCCGCATCATACTGAATGCTGTTATAGGCCTGAGGGGTCAGATTCGCCAGCGTCGGCGGCAGGTCGCGCGGCGCGCCGCCCCACGGCTGACGGGCTAAGTCATGAGCCATCGCCTGCAGGACGGAAAAGTCAAAGCGGCGCGTCTGGCCATCGGCGATAGCAGAATCCGCGGCGAAAGCCGCTTTAGTGAATAACGAGGCGACTCCTGACGTTCCGCATACGGCGGCAACAGCCATGGATGATTTAAGAAAACGTCTGCGGTTCATGCCTGGAAAAGCGTCCTTTTTGAGAGTTCGACGGATACGCAACGTTGCAAACATCTGCGTCGTGAATTCCGCTCACTCTAGACAAAAATGATTGATAATCCAATTGTTGGCAGGCGAAAAGCATGAAAAAAAAGATGTCCACCGGAACAGACTGAATAACCACCCAGCGATCGCTATCGCTGAACTGTTTTGGCGAACACGCGCCGATCCGATACCTAACCGTTTTTACCCGCATTTTGTTTATTTTCAGCACGAACAGGATAAATTTTCATCACGCCAGGTGTAATCTCTACTCTCCAGGGAAAAATGTCAGGAGTATCTAATGAAAGTAAAAGCCGCCGTGACGTTGGGTTATCAACAGCCATTTAGCATTAAAAATATTCAGGTTAGCGCCCCTAAAAAAGACGAAGTGATGGTAAAAATTGTCGCCACAGGCGTTTGTCATACCGACGCGGTGATCCGCGATAACGCCGGGATCCTGCCGATGCCCGCCATTCTGGGCCACGAAGGCGCAGGTATCGTGGTTAACGTCGGTGATGCCGTTCGTGGGGTCGAAATTGGCGATCACGTGGTACTGAGCTACGCCGCCTGCCATCACTGCGAAAACTGCCTCACCAACCATCCT
The DNA here is from genome assembly GCF_050600815.1 of Klebsiella sp. 141161. Classification (NCBI taxonomy): domain Bacteria; kingdom Pseudomonadati; phylum Pseudomonadota; class Gammaproteobacteria; order Enterobacterales; family Enterobacteriaceae; genus Klebsiella; species Klebsiella sp. 141161. The sequence continues at coordinate 344,832 of NZ_JAQIRN010000001.1, forward strand.
TCCGCGTGCGAAAGTTTCAATGACTTAAACTTTGGTGGACGCTTAGACGATGGCACCACCCCTTATCGTCTGGATGATCAAGAATTATCCGTCTTCTTCGGTCAATCTTCGTTTAGTCAGTATGTGGTCACCAAAGCGACGAATGCTATTGTTGTCGACCGTGAAGTCGAACTATCGCTTCTTGGTCCGCTGGGTTGCGGAATTCAAACCGGTAGCGGCACGGTGTTAAATCGACTAAAACCGGTGGCCGGGGAATCGCTGGTGGTATTCGGCTGCGGCGCGGTTGGTTTAAGCGCCATTATGGCTGCAAAGCTCACCGGCTGTAGCCAAATCATCGCCGTCGATATTCATGCGAACCGCCTTGAGCTGGCAAGTGAACTCGGCGCAACCCACGTGATCAATGGCAAACAGGAAGATAGCGTTGCGGTTATTCGCCAACTGACCGGCAAAGGCGCGCACTACGCCATCGAAACTACCGGCGTCGCCGCCATCGTTCTGCAGGCAATCCACGCGATTAAGCCGTTAGGCACGGTGGCGGTCGTCGGCTTTACGGGCGATATCACCTTTAATGTCCAAAACGATCTCATGGCGGAAGGTAAATCATTGATAGGAGTAATCGAAGGAGACGCCGTGCCGCAGCTGTTTATCCCGCAGCTGGTACAGTTTTATAAACAAGGAAAATTCCCCATTGATAAGCTTATCGAATTCTATCCGCTCGAAGAGATTAATCAGGCTTTCGCAGATTCAGCTTCCGGTAAAGTCATCAAACCGGTGGTGCTGATGTAATGCGGGCGGCTCTTTGCGAAACAAAGAGCCGCAAGTAAAGATTATTTCACACTGACGTCGATACCGGGGAAGTACTTCGCCGCCAGACGGGTGATAGTGCCGTCGGCGCGCACTTTATCAATTGCCGCGTCGAGCTGTTTTTTAGTTGCCTCATCGCCCTTGCGCAAGCCGTAGCCAATACCGCTGCCCAGAATCGTATCATCAGCCACCGGCTTACCGATAAAACCGAATCCTTTACCCTGCGGCTTACTGAGGAACCCGGCCTGCCCGGCCGCGGACATCACCAGCGAGGCGTCGATACGGCCGTTAAGCAGATCGGCCCACGCCATGTTCTGGTCTTTATAGGAAACCACCGTGACGCCGTGTTTTTCCCAATGCTCTTTGGCAAAGGTTTCCTGAATCGAGCCCTGTAGCACGCCGATGGTTTTGCCCTTCAGCCCATCCGGCGTCGCCTGCATACCGCTGTCGGCCTTGCCCACCAGCTGTGAAGGAATACGGTAGATCGGCTGGGTGAAATCAATACTCTTGCGCCGCTGTTCGGTAATGTTCATCGCCGAATTAATCGCGTCGAATTTCTTCGCCACCAGTCCCGGAATGAGCGCATCAAAGGAGGTTTCGACCCAGCTGCATTTCAACTGCGCGGCCTGACAAATCGCGTTGCCGAGGTCAATATCAAAACCCTGCAACTCCCCTGCCGGATTACGGCTTTCGAACGGCGGATATTCCGCCTCCACGCCGTAGCGTAATTCGCTAGCGGCAAAGCTTGATACGGTACACAGCATTCCCAAAGCAAGAGTTAGGGCTTTTATTTTCATCGTCTGGCTCCTTAACGCGGCTTAACGCGGCACAGCGCCTGCGCGCCGGCCCGCAATGTGGCTTCATCTTTGGCAAAAGAGAGCCGAATCAGTTTGTTATCAGTACCATCGGTATAAAATGCCGATAGCGGAATCGTGGCGACGCCGTATTCGGTAATCAACCGCTTCACCATCTCGCTGTCATGCTCATCGCTGAAATGGCGATAATCCGCCAGCATGAAGAAAGAGCCGGCGCTCGGCAATAAGCGGAACGGCGAGTCTTGCAGCAGTTGCTGGAGCAAATCACGCTTTTGCTGATAAAAGGCGGCAAGCGACAGCCATGAAGCCGGGTTCTGCATATGCTCTGCGAAAGCGTACTGCATCGGCGTATCGGCAGAAAACATGAGGAACTGATGTACCTTGCAGATCTCATCCATCAGCGCCGCTGGCGCCACGCAATAACCAACCCGCCAGCCGGTCACGTGGTAGGTCTTGCCGAAGGAAGAGATAATCACGCTGCGTTCCGCTAGCTGCGGATGGGTCGCCATGCCGTGATGCTTTTCGCCGTCGAAGACTACGTGCTCGTAGACTTCGTCGGACAAAACCACGATATCGGTATTGCGGATCAGCATCGCCAGTTGATTAAGGTCGTCGGCGGAAAGTACCTGGCCGCTTGGATTATGCGGCGTATTAATGATGATCATCCGCGTCTTCGGGGTAATCGCGGCGCGCACCTCGTCCCAGTTAATCGCGAAATCCGGCACGGTGAGCTTAATCGCCACCGGCGTCGCGCCTTGCAGACGCACTATCGGAGCATAGCTATCAAACGAAGGCTCAAAGTAAATCACCTCGTCGCCAGCATGTACCAGCCCGGCAATGGCGGAATAGATCCCCTGGCTGGCGCTAGCGGTAACCAACACTTCGTTATCGACATCATATTGCGTGCCATATAACGTGGCGATTTTGTCAGCGATACGCTCTTTTAAAGCCCGCAGGCCGGTCATCGGCGCGTATTGATTATGTCCGGCGGTCATCGCCTGCGTCACGCCGGCCACCAGATGTGGGTCGCAGGCAAAATTAGGCGCACCCTGAGAGAGATTAATCGCGTTATGCTGCGCTGAAAGCTGGCCAATAACGGTAAAAATCGTGGTGCCGACATCCGGCAATTTCGAGCGAGTGGTGACCGAAGCACTAAGAGCCATGATTAATCCTTTCTCGTTTTATTTGCATATCCATTCAAACCAAAGCGACTTCAGGCGACAAGCGAATTGTTATCATAAGAGCTATGCATTCCGATCATGGCTCAGGACGCCTTTAAAACATGACGGGGCTAACACTCAGGCCATAAACCACAATTTTTGTATGCCTTATACTATTCAATTCTTTATAATCCCCAGCGGTTCTAAGGCTACTGACCGTCTTAGAGAAATTTAGAATATATCTCTTTCCGGCATTTCAGGTGCTGAATGGGGCAAGAGGCAAATCTTATGTTTATTACGCCAGCGTATATCGCGTTATTTTTAATCGCATCATGGGGACTTTTTAAACTCGACCAAAAAAGCAACTCGTTATCAAAAAGCGTTTTTATCGCTATCTTTCTCGGCGCCCTTCTCGGATTATCGCTCCATTTCATTGCCAACGAACCGCGTAAAACGGTCATTGATTGGTACAGTATCGTCGGCAACGGCTATGTTAATTTGCTGAAACTTGTCGCGGTTCCGCTGATTTTCATTTCAATTTTGTCAGCGATTAACAAACTCGAAAATAGCGCCGGTATTGGCCGAATGTCCTTAACCATCGTCGCCTGCATGCTGTGTCTGGTAATGATTGCGGGTTGGGTCGGCCTGTTTACCGCTAACCTGATCGGTCTTGACGCCAGCGCTTTTAGTCATATGCAATCGACGCTGACCGCCGAAGACGTCAGCAAAACCGCAGCCGTTTCGCTACCCCAACTGGTCACTTCGTTGATCCCGACAAATATTTTTCTCGACCTGACCGGCGCGCGCAGCGTATCGGTTATCGGCATCGTCATCTTTACCCTGCTGGCCGGCGTGGCGTTATTGAAGGTGAAAAAAGAGGCGCCGGAGGAAGGTCAAAAATTAAGTAGCGGGATTAACGCGATTCAAATTTGGGTGATGAAGATGGTACGTATCGTCATAGCGCTGACGCCATACGGTGTCCTCGCATTGATGGCAAAAGTCTTTTCAACCTATCAGCTAGCGCAATTCACCAGCCTGCTAGGCTTTATCGCCGCCTGTTATCTGGCAGTCGCCATGATGTTTATCGTGCATGCGATTCTGCTGACTATTAGCGGTCAAAATCCTCTGCGCTACTTTAAAACGGTGTGGCCGGTGCTTACCTTCGCTTTTGTTTCCCGCAGCAGCGCGGCTTCGATTCCATTAGCGATTACCGCTCAGGAAAAATTCGGCGTGCCGAATACCATCGCCAACATTGCCGCCTCTTTTGGTTCCAGTATGGGGCAAAACGGCTGCGCCGGAATCTATCCGGCCATCATGGTGGCCATGATTGCGCCCACGCTAGGTATCGACCCACTGTCGTTCTCGTTTTTAGCCAGCTTACTTCCGGCTATCGCTCTGGGCTCAATTGGCGTCGCAGGCGTCGGCGGCGGCGGGACATTTGCGGCGTTGATTGTCCTGTCAACGCTCAACTTCCCGGTGGCGCTGGTCGGCATTTTTATCGCCATTGAGCCAATTGTCGATATGGCGCGTACCGCGCTGAATGTGAATGGATCGATGATGTCTGGCGTACTGGCGACGCGGCTATTGAAAAATCAACGTACAAAGTCGCACCCTGTCGCCTCGATGAGTGAATAATCCCGTCTGATTGAAGCGGCGGCCAGGCCTGAAAACTGGCCGCCAGCTGTTTATTTCTTGCTCAACAGGTTAAAACTGGTCATCAGGTTCCGATAATCCGGAATGTGGTTAGAGAACAGGGTTCCCAATCCTTCAATATCATTGCGCCAGTCGCGGTGCAGCTCACAGGCCACGCCAAACCACGACATTAACTGCACGCCCGCCTGAGACATACGATCCCACGCCGCATCACGGGTGATCGGGTTAAAAGTACCGGAAGCATCGGTCACCACAAAGACGTCGAATCCCTCTTCAATCGCCGACAGCGCCGGGAAGGCCACGCAGACTTCAGTGACGACACCGGCGATAATCAGCTGTTTCTTACCGGTGGCTTTTACCGCGTTGACGAAATCTTCATTATCCCAGGCGTTAATATTGCCGGGACGAGCGATATAAGGGGCGTCAGGGAACTGTTCTTTCAGTTCCGGCACCAATGGGCCATTAGGGCCATTCTCAAAACTGGTGGTCAGAATCGTCGGTAGTTTAAAGTATTTAGCCAGATCGCTGAGAGCAAGGACGTTGTTCTTAAATTTATCCGGCTCGATATCACGAACCAGTGAGAGCAGCCCGGTCTGGTGGTCAACCAGTAATACTGCCGCATCATTTTTATCCAGACGAACATAAGGTTTAGACATGGTGGCTCCTTTTATACACATCAACTAATCGGTGAGAGACGTTGTATCAACGAGACTAATAATAGTGTAAGCAATGGATGACGATTAGATGGCAAAAACGGGACGCATCGTCCCAATTTCGCAACGATGCGTGGCATACTGCCCATGATCAAAATGCATAGCTGGAGCCAACATGTCGCGTAGCGCCCTGCCTTTTCATACCGTAGAAACGTTTCTGATAACCGCGAGGCATCTCAACTTAACCCATGCCGCGCAGGAGCTGTGCCTGACGCAGGGGGCGGTCAGCCGACAGATCGCCGCGCTGGAGAGCTGGTTCGGCTTCCCGCTATTTGAACGCCACGCCCGGGGCCTGCGACTGTCGCCACAGGGCAGCGCGCTTTATCCGGAGCTACAGTCGGCATTCGGCCGCCTGATAACGGTGGCCGAGCAGGCGCGCCAGCAGCAAACTGTCGTGCGCCTGAAAGCGCCTACCTGCGCGATCCGCTGGCTGGTGCCGAAACTACTGGAGATAGAACGACGTTATCCGGAACTGCAGGTGGCGTTGACCACCACCACCGAGCATAACGTCAACTTTAAGACTGAGCCCTACGACGCGGCGATTATCTTTGGCACCCATCAGAGCGCCGGCGATCTGCTGTTTGAAGAAGCCCTCACGCCGGTGACCAGTCCCGATACGCCATGCGATCCCCAGCTATCAGGCGTCACATTTCTCCATCCGACGCGCGATAAAACCGACTGGCTGCTGTGGCTTGCGCACTTCCCGCATGAAACTGCGCTAAAAATGCATAAAAACCAATATTTCGACACCATGGATCTGGCGATCACCGCCGCGATGCAGGGGCTCGGCGTGGCCATGGCGGACGAAACGCTGGTTGCGGAGGATCTTCGTACCGGGCGACTATGTCGCCCCTTCTCGCTTAGCGTCAAAACCGGCGCCAGCTACCGGCTGGTTGTTCGCCGCTCGCAAAGCAAGGCCGACGGGCTGGCGCGCTTTCGCGCCGCGCTGGTTAATCCAGCGTCACATGATGCTTCATCACCCGACGAAACAGCGCCAGCCGCGCGCGCATAAAGCGGTTCTCGACTTTAAAGCCCGCGCGCTTGTTGAGTCCGATACGCAATAAACGGTCCCGCCCGCGCTGACAGGCAGGCCAGCGTACAGGGCCCGTTAACTCGCTGCACTGATTGCCTGCCAGCCTGGCAAAATTAGTCCAGTAGTCGGCGACCTGCGCGGCGAAGGCTTGATCCGCCTCACTGGCGTACTGACACACCGGCTCGGCTCGGGTCAGGTTGTCAAAAACGTAAACCACTTCGTTGCCATGCCAGGCGCCATGGAGATAAGTTTCATGTTCCGCTTCGGCCACATAGTCAAACCAGTAGCGCCAGCACGGTTGCCCGAGACGCTGCTGCGCCTGCATGACAACATACCCCAAAGTCGTGAACGCCATATCGCGGCACACTTCTCTGCCTAACGCTTCATCACCTTTGACGCCTGGATACAGCAGTTTGATAAGCCCAAGGCCAAAACGGCGTTCGCGCCGCAGTTTTTGAATCTGCCCGGCAATATCGACGCCAAATACCGCCATCACGCTGGCCTCATCGCTATTGGAGCCAATCATCACCGGCATCGCATGCTGACGTCCTTTAAAGAACGTGTCGAGCATAGGCTCCGGTAGCACCGCATCGCCGACAATCGGCGCCGGGCCAATATTCAGCGGCGCTGTCAGCGCCCAAAAAGCATCGGCGGGGATTGCCCGCAGCTGTTCCGCGCTGGCATCGGCAAGAGAAAAATGTTCCGCCAGCAGCTTTCCCTTCGCCAGCGCCTTTTCCCGCGGTAAATCCGGTAAGGTATAACCGCTTTGTACGATCGCTTTATGGAACAATCCCTTCGCTTTCGGCGACGCCATTAACGACAGGACGCTGCGCGCCCCCGCGGATTCGCCGAACAAGGTGACATTGGCGGCGTCGCCACCGAAAGCGTGGATATTGTCCTGTACCCAGCGTAGCGCGGCTATCTGATCGAGCAGCGCAAAATTATACAACCGCTCGCCCTCTTCGCCTTCCAACGCCGGATGAGCGAAAAAGCCGAGGTGTCCAAGACGATAGTTCACCGTGACCACCACCACCTCGCGGCTGGCCAATGCGCTACCGTCGTAGGGCGGCAGGCTGCCGGCGCCGATGGTGTAGCCGCCGCCGTGCAGCCAGACCATCACCGGGAGCGGCTGCGAGCGGGCGGCGGGCGCCCACACGTTGAGATACAGACAATCTTCTGAGAAACGGCCAGGATCGCCGCCGCCCAGTTCACGACAATATTCGATATCCTGCCAGCTGGCGGCGGAAAAGGTATCGGCCTGACGCACGCCCTGCCAGCGCTCTGGTGGCTGCGGCGAACGCCAACGCAGCTCGCCAACCGGCGGCTGCGCGTAGGGAATACCGCGCCAGATATGGATACCCTGTTCACTGGTGCCGGATAGCGTGCCCTGCCGCGTTTTCACAAGCGGCGTAGATGAATTCTGCATAACAACGTCCTTTTGCAAGTTATGCCATGCAGAGTACCGATTTTAGAGCAGACCGCAACGGCGTTTACTGCGTTCCTCCGCCTGTTGATATAGCTCGAACTCATCGAGGACCTCACAGCCTAACGCCGCTTCAAAAGCGTCACGGCTGGCGTTACCGTGGCTGCGGGCCTGGGTTTCGTTGCCAAGATTTGATTGGAAGATCCCCGCGGCGCTTACCGGTAAAAAATCCTCATAAACAATCGGCTGCGCGACTACCCAACCGCGTTCGATCAGCGGTTGCGGATCGTCGCCGGGGCCAAAAGCATGGCGGTGCGCTTCTCCTGCGGGGGTCAGGCGATAGCGGAACCACGCCAGCCCCTGCTGACGCAGCAAAAATTCGCTGTCAGGAAACTGGCTAAAGACCTCCTGCAAATGGCGCTGATGGTTAAGGTTGTCTTTACCGACCCCGGCCTCATTCAGTAAGCGGTCATACAGCGCTCGTCCTTTCGGCGTCAACGCGACGCCGCGTTGTTCAATTTCGCCAAAGCGCGCGCTGTGCGTGCCTTTATGTTCACCGGCGAACATCACCGGCTCTTCCAGCGCTTTAAAACTGGTTTGTCGCAATAAAATCGGCACCTCGCGGCGCGGTGGCCCTTCAATGAGCGCTTTCGGTTCAATACCACACTGCGGCATCAGCGCCTGAACCCGATCGATATCGAGCGTACGCGGCGTCAGATGGTTGATGTGGCAACCGGGGAAACAGACCACATCGGCAATCAACCGGTGCTCATTATGCAGTGCGTGATAGGTTTGCTCGTCAACGGTGGCGTGACGGTGCCAACGAAAAGTTTCCAACGCTTCGTTGACGAATTCGCGCGCTTCTGCTGCCGTGAATTCCCCCCTATCTTCGTGTAACGCAATCAGCTCACGGCAGCGCGGCGTAAAGATATCGCGACGTGCGAGAATATCCGCCGCTTGCTGGCGCAACGCCTCGTTGCCGATCAGTTCAAGGCGCAGCAACGAGGTGAAAATGCGAAACGGGTTACGCGCCAGCGCCGCATCATCGACCGGGCGAAAAGCGGTAGAATGCACGGGTACCCCAGCCTGCGACAGATCGTAATAGCTAACGGGATACATCCCCATAATGGCAAACATGCGACGCAGGGTCGCCAGTTCTTCCGCCGTTCCCACGCGGATCGCGCCGTGGCGCTCAACGTTCAGCCGTGCCAGTTCGTCGGCATTAGCCAATTGTTCATGTAATTTCGGGTTGTGTTCCAGGACCGCCAGATTCACATCCGCCACCAACTCCAGGAGGGTTCCATACTGCGGAACTTCCTGCTGGTACATTGCCGACATAGCCTGTGAAAAGTTTTCCCGAATCTCATCAGCCGTGATGGTGTTCGCCATGATGTCTTACCTCCAGTGAATACTTCCTGGAGTGTAGGAAAGCGCGTTAAGAGTGGCGGGAAGAATTTACAAACTGTGATGCGGATAACCTGCTACCGCGTTTCGTTTGTACAAATCATAACCGCTGGTTATGAAAAATTAGATTTAATTTCACTTTAAATCAACAAAACATTTACAGAGACTGTTTCTGGCGAAATTACAACAACATGCCTCTCTTCCGTTTGATGGAGTACCCTATGAATAATAAATGGTCACCGCGCGAGGTCGTACATCGCGATTACAATAGCCATCCGCCGGCACTGGCGCCGGGATACAAAACCAGTGTGCTACGCTCGCCGCGCAATGCGCTCATCTCCCTGCAAAATTCACTTTCTGAGATTACCGGCCCGGTGTTCAGCAGCGAAGACCTTGGTCCGCTGGATAACGATCTCATTCTCAACTACGCCAAAGACGACCTGCCGATTGGCGAACGAATTATCGTCCACGGTTACGTGCGCGACGGCTTTGGCCGGCCAATGAAAAATACGCTGGTCGAAGTGTGGCAGGCCAATGCCGGCGGCCGTTACCGTCATAAGAAAGACCAGTATCTGGCGCCGATTGACCCCAACTTCGGCGGCTGCGGACGGGTACTGACCGATGAAAACGGTTATTACTGTTTTCGCACGATCAAACCCGGCCCCTACCCGTGGCGTAATCAGGTTAGCGACTGGCGACCGGCGCATATTCACTTTTCGCTCTCCGGCGATGCCTGGGCGCAGCGGCTGATTACCCAAATGTACTTTGAAGGCGATCCGCTTATTAAACAGTGTCCGATTGTCAGAACCATCAATAACGATGATGCCGTGCGTACCCTGATTGCCGAACTGGATACCCACGCCGCCGTGCCGCTCGATAGCCTGGCCTATCGTTTTGACCTTGTGCTGCGCGGTCACCGCGCCACGCTGTTCGAAAATCGTACTCAAGGGGCCGCCCAATGAAAGACTATTTAGCTGAAACCGCCTCGCAGACTGCCGGGCCCTATGTGCATATTGGTCTGGCGCCGGACGCTGCCGGGTTTCATATTTTTGAGAAAAACTTTGGCCCCAACTTAGTGAGCGCGGAAACCAAAGGCCAACGTATTACGATTGAAGGACGGGTTTTCGATGGTTCCGGAACGCCGGTACGCGACGTGCTGCTGGAACTCTGGCAGGCTAACGCCGACGGGCGTTATAACCATCCCGACGACCGCCAGCAGAGCAAGGCTCTGGACCCCAACTTTCGCGGCTGGGGCCGCACGTGTTCAGACTTTGCATCCGGCGTCTGGCGCTTTCAAACCATCAAACCCGGCGCGGTCGTCGGCCGTGACGGACGTGTGATGGCGCCGCACCTCAATCTGTGGGTGGTGGCGCGGGGTATCAACATTGGCCTGAATACGCGGATGTATTTCGCTGATGAACAGGCGGCAAATGAACAGGATCCGGTACTGAATCTGATTGAGTGGGAAGTTCGCCGCCAGACGCTTATCGCGCAACGTGAAGTGCGTGGAGATGAAATCGTCTACCGCTTTGATATTTATTTACAGGGCGATAAAGAGACCGTGTTCTTCGATATTTAATTTCCCACCAAAATAACTCCCTTTTTCCTTGCCCCGTCGACCACGGGGCTTTTTAACGCGCCTGACAGAAATGACTTGTAAGACAATAAGATCAAATGTTAATAATATTTTGCTAACTAGTTATCAAAATTAAACAACTTCGCTTGCTACCGAGACAGCTCTGTTTTTAACATCGATTATGGAAAAAAATGGTCTCTTCAGTCAGCGCATTCGCTTGCGCCATTTACATACTTTTGTCGCCGTCGCACAACAGGGAACCCTGGGGCGGGCGGCAGAAACCCTGAATCTTAGCCAACCTGCGCTATCAAAAACCCTCAACGAGCTTGAGCAGTTGACCGGTACCCGGCTCTTTGAGCGCGGGCGGCTTGGCGCGCAGTTGACACTGGTTGGCGAACAGTTTCTTACCCATGCGGTCAAGGTGCTGGATGCCCTCAATACCGCGGGCCAGGCTCTCAATCGTAAAGAGGGCATGAATAGCGATGTGGTACGAATTGGCGCCCTGCCAACCGCAGCGCTCGGTATTTTGCCTACGGTGATTGGTCAATTTCATAAACAGCAAAAAGACATCACCTTACAGGTCGCCACCATGAATAACACCATGCTGCTGGCGGGGCTGAAATCCGGCGATGTCGATATTGGTATTGGGCGCATGTCCGATCCGGAGCTCATGAGCGGCCTCAACTATGAACTGCTGTTTCTTGAATCGCTAAAACTGGTCGTCCGCCCCGGCCACCCGCTACTGCAGGAGACGGTAACGCTCAGCCGGGTGATGGAATGGCCGGTAGTGGTCTCACCAAAAGGGACCATTCCGCGGCAGAATGCGGAAACGCTACTGCAAAGCCAGGGCTGTAAAATTCCCCCCGGCTGTATTGAAACGCTGTCGGCCTCGCTTTCGCGCCAGCTCACCGTCGATTACGACTATGTCTGGTTCGTCCCTTCCGGCGCGGTGAAAGACGATCTGCGTCGCGGTTTGTTAACCTCATTACCTATCGCCACCGAAGGCGCCGGCGAGCCGATCGGTATTCTTACCCGGGTGGACGCCAGCTTGTCGCAGGGGGCGCAAACTCTACTGAGCGCGATACGCAAATCCATGCCTGCCTGACCCTCAATGGCCGTTACCCCGAATCAACACATTGGGGTAACGGCACCGCTACGTTCATTCTTCTGCCACTTAATATATACATTGCGCTAATCAATTAGTGCGAAATCATTCATTAACATTTGCGCTCATTTCATTAACAGATTTATCATAGCCATGATTTCACCATTTGGTTCATGTGAAATGAATTCATCTTTTGAAATCACCTTTATGAAGCTTTGCAGAGCTTCACTCAAAAGCAATTTCCATTTGCACTTGATTCATTTGGTACACGCCTGGCAAGGGGTGGTATAAGGAGACAACATGGCTACGGGCAACGTGCCGCGCGGATTCCCCCGGATCCTGCAGTGGCTACTCGCCGGACTGATGTTAATCATCGGTCTGGCAATCGGCATTTTAGGCGCCAAACTGGCAAGCGTCGGCGGCACCTGGTATTTCGCCATTATGGGACTGGTGATGGTTATCGCCTCCCTGCTTATTTTCCGCAATCGTCGCGGCGGTATCGTTCTTTATGCCGTCGCCTTCGCAGCTTCCATTGTTTGGGCTATCAGCGACGCAGGCTGGACCTACTGGCCGCTGTTCTCACGCCTGTTTGCGCTTGGCGTTCTGGCTTTTCTGTGCGCCATTGTTTGGCCTTTCCTTTCCAGCGCTCCGGCCAAAAAAGGCGCGGCCTTCACCCTCGCGGGCGTGCTGGCCGTGGTACTGCTGGTCAGCTTTGGCTGGATGTTCAAATCCCAGCCGCTGGTCAGCGCCAGCGAACCCGTGCCGGTAAAACCGGTACAGCCAGGTGAAGAACAAAAAAACTGGGAGCACTGGGGTAATACCACACACGGCGACCGTTTCGCCGCGTTGGATCAGATCAATAAAAACAATATCAACCGGCTACAGGTTGCCTGGATTGCCCATACCGGCGATATTCCGCAGAGTAACGGTTCCGGCGCGGAAGACCAGAATACGCCGCTACAGATTGGCGATACACTCTATGTATGTACGCCATATAGCAAAGTCCTGGCGCTGGATGTCGATAGCGGCAAAGAAAAATGGCGCTATGACTCAAAAGCAACGGCGCCGAACTGGCAACGTTGCCGCGGTTTAGGCTATTACGAAGATAGCCAGGCACAGGCTAATGCCGTTGCCGGGACTCAGCCTGCCGCCTGTGCCCGCCGCCTGTTCCTGCCGACTACCGATGCGCGTCTGATCGCAATCGATGCCGATACTGGTAAAGCCTGTGAAGCATTTGGCGAACACGGTACCGTCGATCTCAGCGTCGGCATGGGGGAAATCAAACCTGGTTATTATCAGCAGACCTCTACCCCGCTGGTGGCCGGTAACCTTGTTGTCGTTGGTGGTCGCATCGCGGATAACTACTCCACCGGTGAACCACCGGGCGTAGTTCGCGCTTTTGACGTGCATACCGGTAAACTGGCCTGGGCCTGGGATCCGGGTAATCCGCAGCTGACCGGCGTACCTCCGGAAGGACAAACCTACACGCGCGGGACGCCGAACGTCTGGTCCGCAATGTCTTACGATGCCAAACTGAATCTTATTTATCTGCCAACCGGTAACGCCACGCCAGATTTCTTCGGCGGCGAACGTACGGCGCTGGATGATAAATACAGCTCATCAATCGTTGCGGTCGATGCGACCACCGGTAAAGTGCGCTGGCATTTCCAGACCACCCATCACGATCTGTGGGACTTCGACCTGCCTTCGCAACCGCTGCTGTACGATCTGCCGGACGGTAAAGGCGGTACGACGCCGGTACTGGTGCAAACCAGCAAGCAGGGCATGATCTTTATGCTTAACCGCGCGACGGGCGAACCGGTGGCGAAAGTGGAAGAACGTCCGGTCCCGGCTGGTAACGTTAAAGGTGAACGCTACTCGCCGACGCAACCGTACTCCGTCGGCATGCCGATGATCGGCAACGAAACGTTGAAAGAATCGGATATGTGGGGCGCCACCCCGGTTGACCTGCTGCTGTGCCGTATTCAGTTCAAAGAGATGCGCCATCAGGGTGTCTTTACACCGCCGGGTGAAGACCGCTCCCTGCAATATCCGGGCTCGCTTGGCGGAATGAACTGGGGCAGCGTGTCGGTCGATCCGAATAACGGCCTGATGTTCGTCAATGACATGCGCCTTGGACTGGCTAACTACATGGTGCCGCGAGCGAAAGTGGCCAAAGATGCCAGCGGTATCGAAATGGGTATCGTACCGATGGAAGGTACGCCGTATGGCGCAATGCGTGAGCGTTTCCTGTCACCGCTGGGTATCCCCTGCCAGAAGCCGCCGTTCGGCACCATGTCGGCGGTCGATCTGAAAAGCGGTAAGCTGGTCTGGCAGGTTCCGGTGGGTACGGTAGAAGATACCGGTCCGTTGGGTATCCGCATGCATATGCCGATCCCTATCGGCATGCCAACGCTGGGAGCTTCGCTGTCTACCCAGTCTGGTCTGCTGTTCTTCGCCGGCACCCAGGATTTCTATCTGCGCGCCTTTGATACCGCCAACGGCAAAGAGATTTGGAAATCTCGCCTACCGGTGGGCAGCCAATCCGGCCCGATGACCTACGTTTCACCGAAAACCGGTAAGCAGTACATCATTATCAACGCCGGCGGCGCGCGTCAGTCTCCCGATCGCGGCGATTACATCATCGCTTACGCTTTACCCGATCAAAAATAAAACCAGGGCCCCGTTCAGGGGCCTTTCTTTATCTCCCCGGTTTCAGATTCCATTTAGGCGCCGATCTTCAGGCTTTTGTTACTATGGAAGCTCATTTCTCAGGCTGGATAAACAGGGAGGAAGCCATCATGGTTTTGATGAAAGGCTCAAGCGCGCTGCTTTTGGCCGCGTTACTATCGGGATGCGCCAACGAGGAACCACCACAGCTTTATCGCCACGACTTTGTGTTGAAGAATCCGCATACGGGTATGCCGCTGCCCTATCTCCCTTACCAAATCACCACGCCAGACGGTATAGTCTTTAAGGGCAGAACCGATAAAAACGGTTTAACCGTAGAAGCGATATCGACTATGCCGGGAGAATTTAAGATCAATATGAGCCCTGAGTCAGCACTATAAGTTTCTTCGGCAGGTTCTGATTTTAGAATGTTTTATTACGTTATGTTATTATTGCGAAGAGTTATCAATAACAACATGACAAGGATAAAAGATGAAAGGAGCCCTCTATCACCTGCCGATCGGCGCACTCTTATTAGCCGCAACCACCTCGGCCCAGGCGCTGAAAGCGCCAGAAGTGGATTTACGCGACCCGACGCTGTGGGAAGAGAAAAAGGTCAATCCGCTAAACGATGTCTCGGTCCCCTGCGAAGTGGCAAACGGCCCGGATTGTCCCATCTGGGAAGATCAAAAGTCCGATATTCAGCGTGAGAGAGAGCGGCGGGAGCAGCGACGTTGGCAATCCGGCTATGAGCACTGGCGCAAGTATTAACGCAACCAGAAGTCAACCCGGGCGATAGATGGCCCGGGTTTCGCTATCAGCAATACTTAGTTATCACCGAAGTGAATAACCGTACGAATCGATTTACCTTCATGCATCAGATCGAAGGCTTCGTTGATCTGGTCGAGCGGCAACCGGTGGGTGATAAACGGATCGAGGCGAATCTTACCCGCCATCGCGTCTTCAACCATTCCCGGTAGCTGGCTACGCCCTTTCACCCCACCGAAGGCGGATCCGCGCCATACCCGGCCGGTGACTAACTGGAACGGACGGGTCTTGATTTCCTGACCGGCGCCCGCGACACCGATGATGACGCTCTCACCCCAACCTTTATGGCAGCACTCCAGCGCCGCGCGCATGACGTTGACGTTACCGATACATTCAAAACTGAAATCAACGCCGCCATCGGTTAGCTCGACAATCACGTCCTGAATCGGTTTATCGTAGTCGTTCGGGTTGATAAAGTCGGTGGCGCCCATCTCTTTGGCGAGGGTAAATTTATCCGGATTAGTGTCGACCGCCAAAATGCGTCCGGCTTTCGCCTGCACCGCGCCCTGAATCACCGCCAGGCCAATACCGCCCAGCCCGAACACCGCGACGCTGTCTCCCTCTTTCACCTTCGCGGTATTATGTACCGCGCCGATACCGGTGGTGACGCCGCAGCCCAACAGACACACTTTTTCCAGCGGCGCCTGCGGGTTAACTTTTGCCAGAGAAATCTCGGCGCAAACGGTGTATTCGCTGAAGGTGCTGGTGCCCATATAGTGATAAATCGGCTCGCCGTTATAGGAGAATCGCGTGGTGCCATCCGGCATCAGACCTTTCCCCTGCGTGGCGCGAACCGCCTGGCAGAGGTTAGTTTTGCCAGACTTGCAGAATTTGCATTCGCCGCACTCGGCGGTATACAGCGGAATAACGTGATCGCCAGGTTTCAGGCTGGTCACGCCCTCGCCGACTTCAACGACGATACCGCCGCCTTCATGGCCCAACACCGCCGGGAACACGCCTTCCGGATCGTCGCCAGAGAGAGTAAAAGCATCGGTGTGGCAAACGCCGGTGTGGGTGATTTTTACCAGAACTTCGCCTTTCTTTGGCGGCGCGACGTCAATCTCCACGATTTTTAACGGCTGACCGGGGCCAAAGGCAACTGCTGCACGTGATTTCATACTGTCCATTCCTCGTCGTGATTTTATTTTAAATAGGATCGTAGCAGGTGACCGACTTCCGCCATGCGGGCGGCGCGTTGGTCCGGGGTGGTATCGCCGCTAACCAGTTCATCCTGCAGATGCATCTCCACCAGCTCGCCCATCAAACCGTTGGCGGCGCCGCGAATGGAGGCAATCTGTTGCAGGATAGTCATGCAGGGTTCGCCGGACTCCAGCGCGCGTTCCAGCGCTTCAACCTGCCCGCGAATACGGCGTACGCGGCTAAGCGCACGCTTCTTGTCTTCTGGTGAATGTGGCACGAGATGCCCTCCATATCATATAGGGGGGTATACTATATTTATTTAGTTAAAGTGGCAAATTGAAACGCCGCTAACAACCATAGCATAGCGGCGCAGGTTTACCTTAATCGAGAGTGAGGCTCATGGCTATACAGCGTAGCTCGGCGTTGGCCATTTTCGAATAATGGCTCTTTTCGCCCTGTGAAACAAAGCCATGGCGTAGATAAAAGCCCGCCGCATTGGGGGTCGCCTCAAGCGTAATGGTTTCGAGCCCCCGTCGGCGAGCTTCGGCAATAACCGCCGCCATGATCAAATCCGCGCATCCCTGCCCGCTCCACTCCGGCAGCGTAAAGATCGCTTCCACGCTTAAGGACTCAATATCGAGATAGCCGGTCGCGATAGGTTGGCCCAGCGTATTTTCCACGATATAAAACGGATTATCGGCAACGGCGTGACGATACCCCTCGGGCATCTGTTCCGGCGTCCAGGCGTGAATCACTTCAGCGCCATAGCTTTGACGACAGCCATGGCGAATCGCCTGATTACGGATATTCCACAACGCAGGGGCTTCATCGGGTACCGCGCGTCTCACTCTCATCGCTACTCCTGTTTTTTATGGCGTCGCTCGCGGACGGCTGGCCTTCATTGGGATGCGCGATACCACCAGCGCCCCCAAAACCAGGAACCCGGCAACGAGGTAAAATCCGGCGTTAAAGCTGCCGGTTAAATCCTTCAGCCAGCCGAATAATAGCGGACTCATGGCCGATCCCATATTACCCGTCGCGTTAATCACCGCAATGCCGATCGCTCGTGAGCGCAGGCTGATGGACTGATCTGGCGTGGTCCAGAAAATCACCATCGCCGCATAGGCTCCTGCCGAGGCCATAATTACCCCCAACAGTTGCATCACGCTATTTGCCCCGTGCGCCGCCAGCATCCAGCCCGCGGCGGCAAACAGATAGGGCAATAACGTGTGCAGCTTACGTTCCTGTAAGCGGTCAGAACGTTTACTCCACCAAATCATCGCCACAATGGTACAGATATGTGGTACGGCGCTAAGCAAACCGATGGCGATATTGCTGCTGCCCTGATTAAAGCTCTTGAGGATCAGCGGCGTCCAGACGCTGAGCGCGCTTAAGGTATTACAGAGAAAGAAATAGGCCAGCGTATACATCAACACCACCGGGGTGAAGACGTCGCGCCAGAGGCTGCCTTTCCCCTGCTGCAGCGCGCTCAGGCTGGCGCTACCGTTCGGTTGTACCAGTCGTAGTTTGTCCTTCTCCATCATTTCGCCAAGGCAACGTTTGTCCTCATCGGTGAGCCATTTGGCCTTTTGCGGACTGTCGTCAAGATAGAACCAGACTACCGCCCCCAGCAGCACCGATGGAAATCCTTCCAGCAGGAACAGCCACTGCCAGCCTTTAAGCGCCAGCATGCCATCCATACTGAGAATATAGCCGGAGACCAGCGACCCCAGCGCCATCGTCACCGGCATGGCAATCATAAACAGCGCATTAGCACGCGCTCGGTAGTACGCCGGGAACCAGTAGGTTAAGTAGAGCAGAAGCCCCGGAAGAAAGCCGGCTTCGGCAATCCCCACCAGCATGCGCAGCAGATACAGGCTATTTGGCCCGGTCGCGAACATGGTCGCGGTCGATGCTATCCCCCAAACCACCATAATGCTGGCGATCCAGCGGCGGGCGCCAACGATCCCCAGCATGATGTTACTGGGAATACCGAAGATGACATACATCGCGTAGAACAACGTCGTCGCGAGGCCGAACATGGTGCTACTCAGTCCCAAATCCTGGCTCATGGTGAGCCCGGCAAAGCCGATATTGATACGATCAAGAAATGAAAAGATAAAAAGCAGAAACAGAAAAGGAATTAAGCGACGGAACAATTTATTGATAACCACCTGTTCGCGCGGGCTCAAGCGTTCAGCGCCCCCCGCATCGGCGACAGGAGGGGAAGTGGCCGGTATATTATCGGTCATGTCAGGTTTTCCTTTTGCTCATCGGTATTGAAAATGCAGGCGTTTTAGCCAATGACGCTGCGGATACCGCTGAACGTGCCTGGGTGTCGTTTCGACGACCTCCCGGCTGGATTCAATCCACCGCACTGAGATTCTTATAGAACCTTTCGTTTCGTTTAGACATTTTTATTTACATACTCGATACAAATTTGCAGCATAAGTAACATTTCACGAATCATTTATTGGCGAGTTAACGGAAACAAAAAACCCGCCGGTTGGCGGGTTCAGGCATGTCAGGCGTAGTACTCAACGCTTGCGCGGCATCATGCGCAGCAGCGTATTATCTTTCCATAAATAGTGATGCAGCAGCGCCGCCAGCGCGTGCAGGCCAATCACGAAATAGCCGATATTGGCAAGTAAGCCGTGCAGCCCCTTAAGGCTGTCGACCAAAGCGAAGTTGCTTTGCGCCGCAAAGGGCATCGTCAGACCGAAAGCAAACCACGGGTTACCGCGGTAATACATCATTGCCATGCCAATCGACGGTAGCGCGATAAACAGCAGATATATCACCAGATGGCCAAGATGGGCGAAACCGGTCATCATCGGCGAGGGTTTAGGAACAATCGGCGGCGCCGGAGACTTCAGGCGCACCAGCAGTCGTGCAATCATCAACACAAAAATGGAAATGCCGCAGGAGACATGGATCATGTTTATCACCGGACGGTCGCTGCGCGGGAAAAAACCGCGCAGTTCCATCGCCGCGTAGGCGACGACAACCAGTAAAAAGACCAGCCAGTGAATTCCTATCTGCAGGCCAGAATATTTATCGCGCATGAATAAACCTTATTGGAAGTGTGATGTTGTTAACATAACCGCCTTCCCTTAAATTTTCATTAACCTTTACCGAGGCTTAAAAAACAGCGTTAGCGCGAATTGAATAGCATCAGGGCTCTTTTGCAAAGAGCCCTGGGCGATGTTACTGCTCGGTGAGTTGCAGTTCAGCAATGACCGGCAGATGGTCACTGGCCGCTGACCAGTTAAATTCCGTCGAGTTATGCGGAATCTCCAGCTTCTTCACATCCCACTTTTGCCCTTTGAAGGTGAAAATATGGTCGATATCAATAGCCGGGTTAACGGCAGGCCAGCTACGCGTATCCGTCCCCTGCTTCGACACTTCGTTAAAGAAATAACCGATCTCTTTCACCGGCTGTTCTTCACGGGTTGAATTGAAATCGCCGGCCAGGATCTTAATTGAAGAAGCGATATCTTTAAAATCAGACGCCGCATCGCCAATACTCAAATCGAGAAGATAACGAGCCTGCTCTGTACGCATGGAGGGATCTTTTTGCCAGTCGAGATGGGTCACCATAATAATCGGCGCGGAATCAAAACCCGGTACATCAACCTGCGCCAGTAGCGCCACGCGCTGTTCCGCATTGCCTGACGGCAGCTTCACCACCTGAGAATGCAGGATTTTGTATTTTGACAGCAGCCCCAGCCCGTACTCTCCGCCGTCAAAATCAAGCGCTTTACCAAAGGCATAATGCATATTGTTGGCATCGGCAATCGTCTTAAGCTGATCGATTTTCTGGCTGCGCTGGGTTTTGTTATCGACTTCCGGAACGGCGATAATATCGGCGTTAATTTTTTTAATCGCTGAATTAAGTGCCGTAAAATCGGCCACATTATCAGAAGCTTCATTCTTGCCAATATTATAGGTTGCTATACGTAGTTTCGGCTGATGCTGGGTATAGACTTTATCCGGCACCCCGCCTTTTTGTACCGCAAGTATTTCATTACCAGCAAGTTTCTCAGCTGCCTGGACGTTGGCCGCCAGACAAGCCAGCGCCACCATAGTCAGTGCAATGCTCTTTTTCATTGGTATGCTATTCCCCTTGTTTAAGTATTCTTATATTAAGGGTACCGAGTGAAGACATTGATTATCGTGATGTATAGCGCAAACTTATAACGCAGAGTGAATTAAGTATCCCGAAAGATTTGAGGTTATCCACAAAACGAGTCGGTATCAGATCGCATAGTTTGTGGATAACTCGCTACAGGCCCCGTCACTCCAGCCATCCCGCCTTGTGTTCATTATTCAACCACATAGCGAACCAAATGCCCGCAATAGAGTAGGATATTGGCTGTTAATCGGATTCGCCGAGGGTGATGATTCTGTCCGCGGTTTGCAGGGTCGTTTCACGGTGAGCAATAATTATTCGGGTTATATTCAACTTTTTCATTGCCAGACTGACGTCTTTTTCACACTCTGCGTCCAGTGCGCTGGTGGCTTCATCCATGAATAATATATCCGGACGGCGGTAAAGCGCCCGGGCAATAAAAATCCTCTGTCTCTGTCCCCCAGATAGCCCCTCCCCCAGTTCTCCGATTAACGTCTCATACCCCATTGGCAGAGCCAATATCACGTCATGAATGCTGCTTGTCCGGGCACATTCTCTCATCCAGGCATCATCAACATTTTCAGTGAATCCGCAGATATTCTCCCGAATAGAGCCAGAAAACAGCCGGTCATCCTGCATCACGCAGGCGATCAAGCGATGATAGTTATTTATACCCAGTTGCCTGATATCCGTACCATTCATTAAGACAGCCCCTGATATCGGTTCAGACAAGCCGCACAGTACTTTAAGCAGCGTGGTTTTCCCCGAACCAGAGGGCCCGGTAATGGCCACACTCTCGCCTGCTCGAATCCTGAAACTGAGGCCGCTAAAGACGGGTGCTGACTGGCTGTCGTAACGGAAGCTTAGCGCTTTAATCTCCAGGCTGGCCGGAGACATGGTTGCCTTTAATCCTGAATCTGGTTTTCTTTCTTCCTTTTCATTCAACGCGATATCCGAAATCCTTTCGTTATGCAGGCTCATCATACGCAGCTGTAATAAGAAGTTGACCAGCGATCCTACCCGGTCAGAAAACTGTGCGCGGAATGCGCCAAATGCCACAAACATGCCGATGGTCATTTGGTTCTCCATAACCAGACTGATGCCCAGCCACAGAATAGTCACCTGATCGCACGTCGCCACAAACGTGTTAATGCCGCCGAAGAACATATCAAGACGGCTGAGTCTGATACCGGTATTGATGGCATCAATCTTCAGGTTCAGCCAGTGGCTCCCACGCCGTTCTGCCATTCCCTGCATTTTAACCGTAGCTATTCCGTAGAGTGTTTCCATAAAATATGAACCAGCACGGGCTCCGGCGATTAACGCTTCTTCCGACAGCTGACGGTACCGGCTATAGGTCAATATACGAATGAAGACATATACCGCTGTAAAGCCCAGTACAAAAACCGTCAATTTTCCACCGTACAGGATAAGCATCAACAAGAGACCGGCAACCATGATGCTGTCCATCATTGCCCCCACCACACTGGTTGTAAACGTGGCGCGAAGCGTATCCAACGAGCTGAAGCGGGAGTGAATATCGCCCATCTTTCGTCGCTCAAAATAGGTCAACGGCAACTGAAGCAGATGACGGAATAGCCCCGACTGCCATTGCACATTTATCAATGACTCCATCGCAAGGGATGACCATGCGCGGATCACGCTAACCAAAGTACGCCCCAAAATAAAAAACATCAGGACTCCACAGATAAGCATGAGCAGTCCCCGGTCATTCGCAGGAATAGCATGATCCATTACCAATTGGGTACCGACAGGCATCACCAGGCCGATAGCTTCAATAATCAGCGACAGACAGAAAATTTTGCTCAGTACGCCCCGGATACCCTGCACGCTGCTGATTAACGCCCGTATTCCGATTCGGCTTTTTATCGTTTCCTGCACAAATGTACTGCCGGGCCAGACCTCCAGCGCCACTCCGGTGAAGCACTGTGACATTTCATCGGTCCCGACAGTTCTTCGCCCCCTGGCTGGATCATGAAGCACGAAGCGATTCTTACGTACGCTGACGAGCACCACGAAATGATTAAAATTCCAGTGCAGGATACAGGGCATTCTGAGAGCATTAAGTTCATGGAGATCCAGTGACAATGCCCGGCTTTCCATCCCTAACTCAATCCCGGTTTGCTGAACACTGGCAAGCGAGGCTCCACGGGCAGACAGATTTATTTGGCGACGTAGGGCGATCAGGTCGATATTACGACCATAATGTCCGCATATCATCGCCAGACAGGCCAGTCCACATTCTGACGTTTCTGTCTGATGAACGACCGGGACTCGCCGCCGAAATTTCAGATCCAATTTCTCCTCGATGGATGATATGAAGTGGTTACGGTTCATGAATCGGCCCCGTAACACTGCGCTTCATATCGTAGAATGGCGAGAGCATCCACTGATAGATTTTACGTTTTTCCAGAAATAACGTGCTCTGTGCCTTCATGCCATTTTCCAGAGGCAGACGCTTGCCGGCGTAGCTGACAGCCTGCTTTTCTGGACTAATCACAACTTTGTAGTAAGCAGCCGCACCTGCCGCAGAGTTAATCGGGGCGGTCGTATAGGTCTGCATTTCGCGGTAGGAGGCTGGCGTCCGGGAAATGAGTGTGACTTTTGCCGAGAACTGACCAAATTTTTCAGCCGGAAAGGCTTCGTAGCGTATATTCACCCTATCACCGACTGAAATATATGGAACGGCTTCATTGGGTACCCAAAGAACCAAATAATAGCGTTGTATTTTTTCTGGAATTATCTGCAGCAGACTGTCGCCTTCGCTGACCATCTGACCTGGGGTGACGCTTAATGAATCAATTTTGCCGTCTGATGAGGCACGAATGATAATATCGCCTCCCGCATCAGTATTAATCCGCTCTTTCTGTAGCTCATAACGCTGCAGTTCCATCTGATAAACCCGATTGTCAAATTCCGCCGCCTGCGTCTGAATTTGACTTTCCAGATTGGTTAACTGTAGAGCATTTTGTTCATGCTGCGCGCTCAGGCTGAGCAAACTATTATGCTGCTGGTAGTACAAGGCCACCAGACTGGTTAACTGGTCTTTATTAATCAACCCCTGCTGCTGGTACCGTCGGTAATTATCCATGTTATTTTTCATTAATTTTATTCCCTCCTCAGCGCGCCTGACAATGCCTGCCGAGCGTTCAAAAGAGGCGCTATACTGTATTTTCTGTTGCTCAAGCATCCGCAAAGTGGTTTCCTTACTCTCTCTAAGGCGAGTGATAATCTCGGCGATGCGCTTCAATTGGTTTTCGATATCCTGTCGTTGAGTCTCATTGACCACGCCTCTACGTGTACTTTTACTGACATCAATTTGATAAACAGGATCACCCTTTTTTACAGGGTCCCCTTCCCGGACGAACTGTGTCGCGACAAATCCCTGGACACCGGAATAGACATTAACCGGTCTCGGCCAGGTGGTAACTTCACCTTGCACGCTAATACGTCGTGTATAAGTGCCGGTGCTAATTAAAACAATGAAGCAGACGAAAAAAAGCGCGCTGGTAATTATAACCAGCCGAGAGGAGAGTCCCGGTAGTAATACTGCTTTGCCACACCATGTTTTATCCCTGTTTTCGAGCGCTTCCTTACGAAACATATTTCATTCCCGCTATGGCTAAGCCTCTCCGGAATACTGGAGGAATGACACATACTGAATACCAATTACGACCGCGTTCATCAGCGCATGAAGAATAATTGGCATCAGTATTCCGCCGGTTTTTATTCTCCCGATAACCAGCATCAGCGAAACCAGAAATAATATCAGGAACGATCGCCAGTCTATGTACTGTAAATGACAGGCTGAAAATACAACAGACACAGCGACAGCCGCCGCATAATTGTTATTACCGAGCCAGTATTTAAACACACTGAAAAGACAGCCGCGGAAGACCATCTCTTCATAAACAGGAACCAATAGAATCATCACAATGGCATTTAGCCAGAATACATGCCCATCCAGTCGCATCTGTGAAGCTGACCAGTTTTCAGTCTGATAGCCTGCAGTGACAAAAGGCAACAGAAATTGGATCAACAGAATACACAGGAAAAGTATAATAAAAATGCCGAAACGAAAATTCCCTCTCCCCATGCCCTCGCGTTTGTAGAAATAGAGATAATAAAGGGGGGCAATTGCCAGAAACTCCAGTCCGAAAAGTAGTGGATAGAGATATCCCGTTATCATAAGGTCTTTGCTGCCCTCGAAAAAAAGTGGCAAACATGTGATGCCAAAAAATAGCGCAAACATGGCAAAACAGCCGGTTACGGCTTTGTTTCTTGCAATATTGTACTCGCGGTTATATCCGTCAACGTTCATTTTTTATTCCATCGGCGCCAAAAGGCGTGGACGACTCCCACTCGACTGACAAACTTTAATTATGGCTAGTTTTAAAGGTTAAGAGATGGAAGAGCTGATAACATGCTCTTCCATACGCTAACAGCTATCCTTATTCGCTTTTAGACTGGTTTATACCCGTACGCCAATCAGCATCTGTCAGTAACAAATATCATTGAGGTTATTCGGACTCCAGTAGCATTCTCTGCCTGCTGCTGCATTCCACGCTTCGGATGGAAGGTTAGCTGGTTTTTGTTTGAGCGTTCCGCCCAAACCAGATGGGGACATCGCTGGGTCCGGTGTTTTTGTTGCAGCCCAGTCATAAACCTGTCCCCCTGCGATCCCACCGGTTATGGCACCAGGAGTTCCGCCTACAAATGTGCCAGCTCCAGCGCCGATTCCCTGAGCAATTTCCCGCCCAATATCCCCCCCTGCACCGGAGACCATACCCAACTGTTTATTTGTCAGCTCTTTCATCTTTCATATTCCTTATGTAATTCAATAGCCAAAAATAAGCATTGCTCAGAAAATATATACATCCAACGGCAAACACAGGCAGCAGTGCTCTGGGTGCCGATAAAATATCTGCATCATCAACAAAACATCGCACAACGAGAAAACAGAATATAAGATAGAAAAGAGAATGCTCCCGGCAAGGATAATATCTTTAAACACCCGCATTATGATTTACCCTGCAGATTTTCCTTCCCGCATTTCATGCCAGCAGGATGGAATTTCGGCATGATTTTTAAATTTTTAAGCTATGGGTTGATAATTATTCCTCAGGCCGCAATCCATTTTCTATTCATCCCTGTATTATTCCTAATGCAAGGTTACATTAATATGACCAGATGTCAATGAATGATATTCATTCTCATTATCAATATTGTGCTGAACCACCGCTATAGTTATCAATACAGCCTCGATGTAGCTATATCCTTCTGCGCTTTTTCTAATTTCTGTTATTGTGATGTAGATCATATTTACCACTCAACACCGCATGAAATAGCGAACAATGGTAGGCACTCTTTTTGTTGTACTGTCGCGGTAAGAACATTGGAACCACCTCCGACCCGGCGTTATACTTCCTTCGCACCATCTGGCTCCACGTGACAGTTACTAAAGACGCTTCAGGCAGGTAACTTAGCAATAGAAACACCTCAGGTGAACTGCTAAGCCACTGAAAGGTAGGATTTACTCTTCCCGCTCTGCCTGAAGAAGTTTTAACGTATCAACTTCACCACCAGGAGAGTATCCATGAGTAAACTTGGGATTAATGGATTTGGTCGTATTGGACGCTTAGTACTTCGTCGTCTGTTAGAAGTGAATAGCCCGCTGGAGGTCGTGGCCATCAACGATCTCACCTCACCGAAAGTCTTAGCCTACCTGCTTAAACATGACTCTAACTACGGTCCTTTCCCATGGAGCGTTGATTTTACAGAAGATGCGCTGATCGTTAATGGAAAAAAAATTACCGTTTACGCAGAGAAAGAGGCCCAGCATATTCCGTGGAAAGCCGCAGGCGCAGAGGTGATTGTTGAATGCACCGGCTTCTATACCTCGGCGGAAAAATCGCAGGCGCATCTGACCGCCGGCGCGAAAAAGGTATTGATATCCGCCCCTGCCGGCGAGATGAAAACCATTGTTTATCACGTCAACGACGACACCATGAGCCCGGATGACACCATCATCTCGGTTGCATCCTGCACCACCAACTGCCTGGCGCCAATGGCTAAAGTGCTCAACGATGCTTTCGGCATTACCGTGGGCACCATGACCACTATTCACGCTTATACCGGTACGCAATCGCTGGTGGACGGGCCGCGCGGCAAAGACCTGCGCGCCTCGCGAGCGGCGGCGGAAAACATTATTCCGCACACCACCGGCGCGGCAAAAGCCATTGGTCTGGTGATCCCGGAACTTAGCGGGAAACTGAAAGGTCACGCCCAGCGCGTGCCGACTAAAACCGGCTCAGTGACGGAACTGGTTTCCGTATTGGCGAAGAAAGTCACCGCTGAAGAGGTTAATCAGGCCATGAAAAATGCGGCGGCGAACAATGAATCTTTTGGCTACACCGAAGAGGAAATTGTCTCCTCCGACATTATTGGCAGCCATTTCGGCTCAATCTATGATGCGACTCAACTGGAGATCATGGAGGCCGGCGGCGTACAGCTTGTGAAAACCGTGGCCTGGTACGATAACGAGTACGGCTTTGTTACCCAGCTTGTCCGCGTACTGGATAAATTCGCGAAGTAAACTCAGAACCAGCGGATAGCTGCGGCTATCCGCCTTGCTCCCTACCCCAGCGTTCTGGCGTTCAGCGCCTCGCTCAATAGCGTATCTTCACGCAAGCATTGCCACGCCGCGCTAACATCGCGTGGGAAATCGACGTGGGTAATAAACCCTTTACCGTTGGGGCCATAACCCTGCGTGTTATCCAGCAGACGCGGCAGCTCGCCAAGCAGCAGCGCCAGATAACGCCCCACTGGCCACAATCCACTATCGTCTCCGTTGAATCTCAGGCCAGCAGCGCTGTTTTCAAGCCGCGGCGAACAACCGGGATAGCTCCACCACTGCGGCTTCGCCGGTGCCTCCTGCCAGACGCGGGCAAACGTCGCCATCGTCCGACGCTGCATGGTCGGATCCTGAATCACCGCGCCAGAGGTAGGATCCAGCCCACGCTCTTCCAATAACCGGCGGGTAAACCACGCGTTTTCGCCGCAGTTGGTTGAACGGTCTTCCACCACGATGCGATCGCGCGGTATTTGCCAGAAACGTTCGGCGATATCCGCCAGGATATGCGATTCCGGACGCCCCTCTACCCGCAGCGCCTGATAGTGCGGATGCTTTCGTACGACGTCGTAAAGAAAGGTCGTCGAATGACCAATACCGCCGCTTATCAATAGTGGAATCTGCCTCTGTGCCGCGAGCCGACAGGCGGCGTCAATGGTCGGGATCACCGCGTTACCGGCCAACACCGCAATCTGCGGCTGCGCATTCTGCGGCAAATCATCCTGCGCCAACCAGTCGCCGATGAGATTGGCCGCCGCTAACGTGTCGTGTGAAAGCGCCGGGAAATGCTCTGTCATACCCTTTCCTTCTTCTGTCCTGATCCAACAATGAAGTGTCGGGCGACATCATAAACCGCGCTACGGCGAAAAGGAAAATCCGGCAGCCACGCTTCAGCTGCCGGGTATCATCAGGCGCTGGCGTTATCCAATGCCAGTTGCCCTTCGCGCTTCTGTTTCACTTTCCAGAAGCACCATAGCGCAATAAACCACAGCGGCGAGGCCATCAGCGCCAGCAGCGTATCCGGGTCGAAAATCATAATGAAGATTGAGAAGGCGAAAAACAGCAGGCTCAGCCAGCACATAACCACTCCCGCCGGCATTTTGAATTTCGACCGCGCGTGCAGGTCCGGGCGTTTATGGCGATACACCAGGTACGCCACGAGGATCATACCCCAGCTGAAAACCACCATGATCGCCGCCAGCGTTGAAACGATGGTGAACAACGTCATCACGTTTGGCACCAGGAACAGCAGTAACGTACCGCTTAGCATGCAGAAGCAGGAGAACAGCAGGCTACGTACCGGAATGCGGGTATTACGTGAGAGTATACGGAACTGCCAGTGCGCATGTTTTTCCACCGACAGACCGTACAGCATGCGGGTACTGGAGTAAACGCCGCTGTTCGCCGACGACATGGCCGACGTCAAGGCGACAAAGTTAATTACCGCGGCGGCGGCAGGTAGCCCGGCCTTGGCGAACAGGGTCACGAACGGACTGGCATCCGGTGAGACGCCAGGCCATGAAGCCACGGCAATAATGACCACCATCGACAGCAGATAGAAAATAATGATGCGCAGCGGCAGCGCGTTAATCGCCTTCGGCAAGATGCGCTCAGGATCGCGCGTTTCCGCCGTCATGGTGCCGAGCAGCTCAATACCGGTGAAGGAGAAAATCGCTATCTGGAAACCGGCGAAGAAACCGGTCACGCCGTGGGGCATAAAGGCCGTCGGGTCGGTAATATGACCTAACGAAGCCTTCACGCCATCCGGCGAAGTCCAGCCAATAGCAATCATCCACGCGCCGGTCAAAATCAGCGCGATAATGGTGATGACCTTAATCAGCGCAAACCAGAATTCGGCCTCGCCGAACATCTTTACCGACAACAGATTAAACAAGAACAGGATCCCAAGCGTACTCAGCGCGGGCATCCACGCCGACATCTCCGGGAACCAGTACTGCATATAGCTACCGCAAACCACCACGTCGGCGATACAGGTCACCACCCAGCTAAGCCAGTAGGTCCAACCCAGATAGAAACTGGCCTGCGGGCCAAGATAGTCGCCGACGAAATCCGCAAACGAACGGTAATCCAGGCGGGTCAGCAACAGCTCCCCCATCGCCCGCATCACCATATAGGTAAAGAAACCTACCAGTAGATAGATAAGCAGAATGGATGTTCCGGCGACGGCGATGTTTCTGCCCGCCCCCATAAACAGTCCAGTACCAATAGCGCCGCCCAGCGCAATCATCTGAATGTGCCGGGCGCCAAGGCCGCGTTTGAGCTGCGACGGGCACTCCCCGTCGGCGGCAGGATGAACCTGCCCCTCACGTTGATGTTCAGTCATGTTGATTCCTTCAAGCAGGCATGGAAAGGCTTGGCGCGGTAGCGGTCAGCAGCAGCCCGGCGCGTTGACCGGCGGCGACGCCCGCATTCGGAAACAGGATGTAGGGGGCGTCGGCATTGACCACCCAGGTTTTCTGTGCCTGACGGGCGATTTCATAGCCTGCCGGCAGCGCGGTAAAGTTTTCGATTTTCGGGTCGAGATTCAGGGTAAAACCGTTCTCGCCCTTGATGATGCTCTGCTGCACCACAAAGTATTCGACCGGCGCTTTGCTACGCGGCGGCATGATGCCGTCGGCGATCAGCGCGCCGATAGCCAGTTCGGTGGCGGCAAACAAGCGCAGATCATTTTCACCGAATGGCATCACCTTCCCCAGTTCCAGCGTGGCGCTTTGCGCGCCGAACTTCTCGCTGGTGAAGTGGGTAAAGGTGCCGCCCGGTTCGGTATGACGCACGATGGCATCCATACCGCTGGCCTGCAACAGCTGATAAAAATCTGCGCTGTAGTCGCCATCATGAGCGGGCAGCAGCGCAAACTGCCGATATTTCGACCCGCGAATAGCGGTATGCAGATCGAGATGCGTGCGCGACACCTTGCCGTGGACATCGGCGCTACGGAAGAAGGCCTGTACGGCCATCTCCAGTTCAAAAGCGCGACGCGACTCGTTCCCGGGCATCGCCGCCAGATGGCGGCCGCCAAACAGCCGGTTGAGATCGTTATGCAGATAGCGACGGCCGGCGCGAATGGCGGGCAAATTGCCGAACACCACCAGTAGCGCGTGGGTCAGCGGCTGCTCGCCCAGGCTTAATCCCTGCAGGATCTGCAGCAACATTTCAATCGGCGCGGTTTCGTTACCGTGCACCCCGGCAGAAAGCACCGTCGCCTGTCGCCAGGGCGTTTTTGGCAGCAGTTGCAGAATGCCATCGCCTAACCAACTGGCTTCGATAGTCGGCGGAAAGGTCCATGTCTGCAGTTTACAATGCAGTAAATCGTTGACGTTTTGTTCCATTCCCGGCCCCTTATCGCTGGAAGTCATAAATCGCGCCCAGATGTAAAATCTGCGTCAGCTCGTCCAGCGCCTGATAAACCTCGCGCAGCAGCTGCGGGTCGGCGAGGTCGCTGGCATGCAGGCGATCGCGATAATGCTTTTCAACCCACGCGGTCAGTTGCTGGTAGCGTTCGTCATTCATCAGGCTGTGAGCGTTGACCGCCGCACGCTCAGCGTCATTAAGCACCACCCGCAGACGTAAACAGGCCGGGCCGCCGCCGTTGCGCATGCTTTCACGTAGATCGAATGCGGCCACTTCATCGATAGGCGATGCGCTATCGGCGGCGAGAGCAGAGAGATAACGCCAGACGTTTTCACGCTGACGGCACTCTTCCGGCACCACAATCAACATTTTGCCATCGGCTTTGCTGAGTAACTGGCTGTTGAACAGATAAGAGGCCACCGCGTCATCGAGGCTAACCTGCTCGTCAGGGACTTCAACGCTGGTGAATGGAATATTCAGACTGGCGTTGCTCTCCTTCAGCGTCGCCAGCACCTCCCGCTGCTGCAGGAAGGCGTGCTGATGATGGAACAGCACGTGGCGGTTGCTGACGGCGATAACATCATTGTGGAATACGCCATGGTCGATAGCCTGCGGATTTTGCTGAGCGAATACGGTGTACTGCGGGTCGAGCTGATGCAGACGCGCCACCGCTTCGCTGGCCTCCAGCGTCTGGCGCGCGGGGTATTTAGCTGGCGCAATGCCGCCGCTGGCGCGCTTACCGTAGACAAAAAACTGCACGCCCTGGCGGTCATAATCCCCACAGAAACGGTTATGGTTCGCCGCCCCTTCATCACCTAAATCGCCATGCTGCGGCAGCGCCGCGTGATGCGCGAAGTAGCGTTCATCGGCGAAGGTCGCCCTGAGGATAGCCGAGGTGATCGGCGCCTCCTGCATGCGGTGCAGCTTATTGTTCAGGTTGGCGACCGTAAAGTGCACTTTTCCATCAGCGCTATCCGCCGACGGCGACACGGTGGCGGCGTTGGCGGTCCACATCGAGGAAGCGGAGCTAAAGGCCGACAATAGCTGCGGGGCCTCTTTAGCTGCACGCTGGATCACCTGCTCGTCGCTACCCTGAAAACCAATACTGCGCAGCATCGTCATATTTGGCCGCGGCTGCGGCGGCAGAATGCCCTGTACAAAGCCACGATCGGCCAGGGTCTTCATCTTATAAAGTCCCTGCAGCGCCGCCTTCTTCGGGTTAGATAAACCGTCGCGGTTGTTTTGTGACGCTTCGTTGCCTACCGACAACCCGGCGTAGTGGTGCGTTGGCCCCACCAGGCCGTCAAAATTCGCTTCAAATCCAGACATAGTGTCCTCACAAAAACGGTTATCAGAATGGCAGACCTGGCGACGTCGTCGCCGGCAGCGTCAGCGTTTCGCTGACCAGAGAAGCCATCGGCCAGGCGCAATAATCGGCGGCATACCACGCCGAGGCGCGATGGTTGCCGGAGGCGCCGACACCGCCGAAAGGCGCTTTACTGGAGGCCCCGGTGAGCGGTTTGTTCCAGTTAACGATCCCGGCGCGCGCTTCGTCGGCCAGCTTGTCGAACAGCGCCGGGTCGGCGGAAATAAGCCCGACCGCCAGACCGTAGCGAGTATTATTGGCAATCGCGATCGCCTCATCGAACCGGTCGTAACGAATCACGGTGAGCAGCGGGCCGAAGTACTCTTCATCCGGCACCGCGATCCCGGTGACGTCGATAATTCCCGGCGTTAACACGGTAGAGTGAGGATCCGGCTGACTCATGCGCAGCAGCACTTTGCCGCCCAGCGCTTCCAGCTTCGCCTGCGCCGCCAGCATGCCCTGCGCGGCGGTTTGCGAAATCACCCCGCCCATAAACGGCTGCGGTTCGGCGTTCCATTTACCTGCGCGAATCTGCCGGCTGGCATCAATCAGTTGTTCAACAAGCGCATCGCCCTGTTCGCCGCGCGGTACCAGTAAACGACGCGCGCAGGTGCAGCGCTGCCCGGCGGAGATAAAGGCCGATTGAATAATCACGTTCAGCGCCGCAACGCTATCGACAACGTCGGCCACGATCAGCGAATTATTGCCGCCCATCTCCAGCGCCAACATTTTCTCCGGCTGACCGCCGAGGTAACGGTGGAAGTGGAAGCCAGCGGCGGCGCTCCCGGTAAACAGCACGCCGTCGATATCGTGGTTTTCCAACAGCGCCTGGCCGGTATCTTTCGCCCCCTGCACCAGGTTCAGCACCCCATCCGGGATCCCGGCCTGCTGCCATAGCTGAACGGTGAGTTCCGCGGTCGCCGGCGTCAATTCGCTCGGTTTAAATACCACGGTGTTACCGGCGATCAGCGCCGGGATAATATGGCCGTTCGGCAGATGCCCCGGGAAGTTGTAAGGGCCAAACACCGCCATCACGCCGTGCGGCTTATGGCGCAGCAGCGCTTTGCCGTCCGGCAGAGCGGACTCGCGATAACCGGTACGTTCGGCGTAGGCATCAATAGAAATCCCGGCCTTGCCGATCATCGCCTGTACTTCGGTGCGGGTTTCCCACAGCGGCTTGCTGGTTTCACGGGAAATTAACGTCGCCAGCGCCTCTTTATTCTCTTCCAGCAGCGCCGCGAAACGCTGAACCACGGCAATGCGTTCGCTTAATGGGCGATGCGACCAGCCATAAAACGCCTCGCGCGCGGCGGCGCAGGCGGCCTGCACGTCGGCTGCGCCCGCACTTTGCGACTGCCATAAAACGGACTGGTCTTCCGGCGCCAGCTTAGTTAACGGCGCGCCTGCGCCCTGCTGCCACTTACCTGCTATAAAATGTGCGTTTACCGCCATGATCTGTTTTCCTCTGGGTTGAGTGTCACCGCGTGAACCCGGTCGGTGGCATTGACCTGCAGGGCGTCCAGCGCCTGCTGATCGAGCGCTCCCGGCGTCTCTTGCGCGATGAGCACCGCGCGGAAGTTTTCAAACTGTCCATTCGCGACGATGGTTGGCGTCGCCTGCGGCGTTATGAGTTGCAGCGCCGGCAGCGAATAGCTCTCTCTGATAGCGCGAATATTATCGGTTTCAGCTTCCAGTACCGGGCCGGCATCGAAGATGTCGACGGACCCGCGCCAGCTAAACCCTTCTTTTTCCAGAATAGCCCGCGCCGGCGCGGTGTTGGCATGAACCTGTCCTATTACCTCGCGGGCATCATCCGGCAGCAGCGAGATGTAAATCGGGTAAGCCGGCATCAGTTCGGCGATAAAGGTTTTCATCCCCGTCCCGGTAAGACGGTCGGCATCGGCGAAGGGAATATCGAAAAAGTGGTGCCCTAACGCATCCCAGAATGGTGAATTTCCCTGCTCGTCGCTGCGCCCGCGCAGCTCGGCAAACAGATGCGGCGAAAACCACTCGCGGAACGCGGCAATAAAGACAAACCGCGCTTTGGAGAGCAGCAGGCCATTGCGGTTCTTCTGGTACTCCGGGTCAAGAAATAGGGTACAGAGTTCGCTGTGACCGGTATGGTCGTAGCTTAAATTAAGCAATTCCTGATGCTTATAAACCCCAAGCTCTTTGGATGCCCGTACCGTCTTCTGAATACGAAAATTGTAGAACGGTTCGTCGAGCCCCACCGCGACCTCAATGGCGCTAACGCCGACAACCCGGCTCAGTTCGGTATCTTCCAGAACAAACAGAAACCCCTGTTCGCCGCGCGTCAGCTTGCCGGCAAAGGTTTCAACGCTGCGTTTAATCCGTGCGGCAAGGCGCACGGCATCATTGGGCAGCGAGGTCATTCCCACGCCCGCCCGGGAGGCCAGGCGAACAATATCATCGAGGTCGTTTTCCCGTACGGGACGAAATAACATCATAGGCCGTCTCCCGGATTAGCTGATTAAGCGGGCGACGGCGCGCTCAAGGCGCATGAAGGCTTCATCAATATCCGCCAGGGGAATATTGAGCGCTGGGGCGAAACGCAGGACGTCCGGCCCGGCTATCAGCGCGATCAGTCCCTCTTCCGCCGCCAGATTGGTCAGCGCCTTGGCTTTTCCTCGCAGATGACTTGCCAGTTCGGCGCCAATCAGCAGCCCCATCCCGCGTACGGCGCTGAAGACATCATATTTAGCGTTCAGCGCATTGAGTTTATCGACGATAAGGGTATGGCGTTCGCCCACGCCCGCCAGCAGCGCGCTATCCATTTGCGCGAGCACGCTATTAGCGACGGTCGCCGCCAGCGGGTTGCCGCCGAAAGTCGTGCCGTGGGTACCCGGCTGGAACACTTGCGCCCAGGCCTCTTTCGCCAGCATCGCGCCAATTGGGAAGCCGCCGCCCAGCCCTTTTGCGCTGGTGAGAATATCCGGAACTACGTTGTAGTGCTGGTAAGCATACAGTTGGCCGGTACGCCCGGCGCCGGTCTGCACTTCATCAAAAATCAGCGTTGCTTCATGCTCATCGCACAGCTCGCGCAGTGCCTGCAGGAACTGCGGATCCGCCGGCATGACGCCGCCTTCGCCGATAATCGGCTCGACGATGACCGCGCAGGTGCGGGAAGAGAACGCCGCTTTCACCGCGTCGATGTCGTTATACGGCAGATGGGTGATGTCCTGCGGCAATGGCGCATAGTCGCTGGAGTATTTCGGCTGCCCCCCTACGGTCACGGTAAACAGAGTGCGGCCATGGAAGGAGTTCTTAAAGGCGATGATTTCGCTCTTGTCGGCGCCGAATTTGTCGTGTGCATACTTGCGCGCCAGCTTCAACGCGGCTTCATTGGCTTCAGCACCGGAGTTACAGAAGAAAATTTTATCGGCGAAGGTCGACTCCACCAGGGTTTTCGCCAGCTGCAGCACCGGTTCGTTGGTATAGCCGTTGCCGATGTGCCACAGCCTATCCAGCTGCGCTTTCAGCGCGTTAGCCAGCGCCGGATTCGCATGACCCAGCGCGTTAACCGCAATGCCGCCAGCCACGTCAATGTACTCTTTACCCTGCTGGTCCCAGACGCGGGAGCCCGCCGCTTTCACCGGGATAAACGGCGCGGGAGCGAAACACGGAACCATATAAGCATCAAAATCTTCGCGAGTGATACTGCCTGACATAACAATTCTCCGGAACGAGGATCGGCGGCATAAGCCAATCGTGAATAGTCGAATTTAACAATTTCCCTTTAGCCGTTTTCAGGGCGCACACGTCCCGCTGCGATGACAAATATTTTCACCACAACTGAAATAAGCCATTTTATTTGTATGGATATATGTTAATTCACGGTTAATACCTTGTGTATTGCGTGAGCTAATGCTGGGCCCTGACGCGCAACAAAGTCAATACAACCATGAATCATTTTATTCACTTTTAGAGGATCATCAAGATAATGAAAAATATGAAAAAATTATTTCTATATTCACTTATCTGCATAAAATATGCATATCAATGCATGACATGCAGGCACCTGGTCGTGCTTATTTATTCAAATGCAACCCCAAAAAACTAACAAAAATGTAAAATTCGGAATAGCCGTCAAATACTGGTTTATAAAATTGGTGATAACATTCATCACACAGATTTTACTGCTGTACCTATTCCACGGTTTTACACGACACAAATAACATTGAGATACAGGACTCTTATGGAAAAGTTATCTTACGCATCTGAAAGTAGTACATCTCCATGGACCACTTACCTGCGCCAGATCGACCGCGTCGCGCCGTATCTGGGCGACCTCGCCTACTGGGTGGAAACTCTGCGCCACCCGAAACGCGCGCTGATCGTTGATATTCCGGTGCAGATGGATGATGGCACCATCCGCCATTTCGAAGGCTATCGCGTACAGCACAATCTATCGCGTGGACCGGGTAAAGGTGGTGTTCGCTACCATCCGGATGTCGATCTTAACGAGGTAATGGCGCTTTCTGCCTGGATGACCATTAAGTGCGCCGCGGTCAATATTCCTTACGGCGGGGCTAAAGGCGGCATCCGCGTCGACCCGTTCTCACTGTCTGAAGGCGAGCTGGAACGTCTGACTCGTCGCTATACCAGCGAAATCGGCATTATCATTGGGCCACAGAAAGATATCCCGGCGCCGGACGTTGGCACCAACGGTAAAGTGATGGCGTGGATGATGGACACCTACTCCATGAATCACGGCACCACTATCACCGGCGTGGTTACCGGTAAGCCGATTCATCTCGGCGGTTCGCTGGGTCGTGAAAAAGCCACCGGCCGCGGCGTCTTCGTCACCGGTCGTGAAGTGGCTCGTCGCAACGGTATCGAAATCGAAGGCGCGAAAGTCGCGCTGCAAGGTTTTGGTAACGTCGGCAGCGAAGCCGCTCGTCTGTTTGCAGACGTTGGCGCGCGTATTGTCGTTATCCAGGACCACACCGCGACCCTGTTCAACGAAGGCGGTATCGACATGCAGGCGCTGACCGCATGGCAGGCCGAGAACAAGAAGATTGCTGGTTTCCCGGGCGCGCGTGAAATCGCCAAAGAAGATTTCTGGACCACCGAGATGGATATCCTGATCCCGGCGGCGCTGGAAGGCCAAATCACCCGTGAGCGCGCGGAAAAAATCAGCTGTAAGCTGATCCTCGAAGGCGCCAACGGCCCAACCTACCCGGACGCCGACGACGTGCTGGCCGACCGCGGGGTGATCGTGGTTCCGGACGTTATCTGTAACGCCGGCGGCGTGACCGTCAGCTACTTCGAATGGGTACAGGACATGGCGAGCTTCTTCTGGAGTGAAGAAGAGATCAACGCCAAGATGGACCGTATCATGACCGATGCTATCGTTCACGTCTGCGATAAAGCCGCCGAGAAAGCGTGTTCTCTGCGTACCGCGGCCTACATCGTCGCCTGTGAGCGCATCCTGCTGGCGCGTAAAGATCGCGGCATCTACCCGGGCTAATGTCCGGTTAATCCAGATACTAAACCCGGGTTCGCCCGGGTTTTTTTATTTTTTCTCCACGTGCCAGCCGGCCTTTTCCACAAAAAACGCACATTGCGTTAACCTATTTTTATCTTCGTGACTTGAAATCGGTAAATCGCCGCGCCTAAAATCATTAGAGCTCTAATGATTTTGTAGGCGGAACATGGATAACCGACAGCTTAACTTTTCCCATCTCTTATACTTAACCGCGCATCACTGGCGGCTGGCGGTTAACCGGCGGTTGAAAAATCTTGGCATGAGCCAGGCGTCATGGGTGGCGGTGTCAGCCATTGCCCGCAACGAGCAGCCCCTATCGCAAAGCGAACTGGCGCAGGAACTCGGTGTCGAAAGCGCCACCATCGTCCCGCTCATTAACCGCCTGGTCGAACTTGAACTGGTGGAGCGCGTTAAGCCTGACAGCGATAAACGTAAGCGTCTGTTGGTCGCCACCGCAAAAGGGATGGCGCTTTTCCATCAGGTGAAAGCGGTCGCCGACGACCTGCGCGAGGAGATCCTCACCGCCATCACTCCGGAAGAGCGTGAGCAAACCCACCGGGTACTGGAAAAGCTGCTGCACGAGGTGGAAAAGAAATAATGCCTCGTCGCGATGCTAATCCCTATGTGCCCCACGACTGGGCGCCGCATGAAAAACCGGCGATGCTCGGTTCACCGTCGACGCCCATCCACAGTACGCCAAAACGTGTCGCTTACGGCATCGTCGGATTGCTGGTATGCCTGACCGGCGCGCTGGGTAATGCCGTCGTTACCGCCAACCTGCAGCTGCTGCAGGGCACTTTTGCCGCCTGGTCGACGGAAATTGCGTGGCTGCCGGCGGTCTACGTCATGACTAACGTCTCCATCAACCTGCTGCTGGTGAAATTTCGCCAGCAGTTTGGCCTGCGCGCCTTTACTGAAGGCTTCCTGGTACTGTATGTACTGGTCACTTTCTTCCACCTGTTCGTCAACGACCTCAGCTCGGCGATGATGGTGCGTGCGGCGCACGGCATGGTGGCAGCGGCGTTAAGTTCACTGGGAATTTACTATCAGGTGCAGGCCTGGCCGGCGCGCCACCGTCTGAAGGCGTTGACCATTGGGATCACCGGATCGTCGCTGGCGATCCCGTTGGCGCGTCTGTTCTCGACTGAATTACTGCAGATTGACGAATGGCGTGGTCTCTACTTCTTTGAGCTCGGGCTGGCGCTGGTGTCGCTCGCCTGCGTCATTGCGCTCAAACTGCCGCCCAGCGACCGCAAAAAAGTGTTTGAGAAGAAGGACTTTATTACCTTCTTCCTGCTGGCGCCCGGTATGGCTTTGGTCTGCGCGGTGCTGTCGCTGGGCCGTCTGGACTGGTGGTTTGAGGCACCGTGGCTTGGCTGGTCGCTGGCGGGTGCGGTGGTGCTGATCGTTTCGGCTATCGCCTTCGAGCATAATCGCACTAACCCGCTGCTTAACACCAAATGGCTTTCCAGCGGCAGTATCATTCGTCTCGGGCTGATTATGCTGCTGATACGCATCGTGCTGGCGGAACAGAACACCGGAGTCATCGGCTGGCTGCAGTACGTCGGCTTGCAAAACGAGCAGATGACCAATCTGGCATGGTCTATTTTCGCCGGTATCGTCTGCGGTATCGTCGCCAGTTGCCTGACGCTTAACCCGCAGCGCCTCTACTGGCCCACCGCGACCGCGCTGGCGTTGATCATGATTGCGTCATTGCTTGATAGCCAGTCCACTGCCCTGACCCGTCCGGAACAGTTGATGTTCAGCCAGTTTTTACTTGGCTTCGGCAGCGCCTTCTTCCTGGCGCCGGCCATGCTGGCGGGAATTGGCGGGGTGATTGCCGACCAGCGGAATCTGGTTAGCTTCTCGGTACTGTTTGGCATGAGCCAAAACATCGGCGGCCTGCTCGGATCAGCTATCCTCGGTACTTTTCAGACCTGGCGTGAAAAATTTCATTCCAGCCAGTTGGCCGATCAGATAACCACGTTGAACCCGTTAATCGCCGAGCGACTGCAGCAGTACAGCCAGATGTATCAAAGCCAGATTGGCGACAGCACGCTATTGAATGTGCAGGCTACCACGTTGCTGCAAAACGCCTCGACGCTACAGGCCAATATTCTCGCCTACAATGACACTTATCTCCTGACGGCGGCGATCTCTGCCGCAACGCTGGTGTGGATTTTCTGGCGCTTAATCAGATTGCGAATCACCGCCCGTATCGCGTTAAAACGCGCAACCGGCAATAAATAATAAGATAATTTTTACTCTGGAGTGGTTATGAGTCAGCAGGACGCGGCCAGGCAACAGGCCAATACCCGAAACAACATCCGCGTGGTGTCTATTTTTACCGCCGCGGCGATCGGCATCGTCGGCGTATTGGTGATTCTTTACGCCTGGCAGTTGCCCCCTTTCACCCGGCATAGTCAGTTTACCGATAACGCTTATGTGCGCGGTCAGACGACGTTTATCAGCCCGCAGGTTAACGGGTATATCACCGCGGTGAACGTCAAAGATTTCGATACCGTTCAGCCGGGACAGGTGCTGTTCCAGATTGACGATCGCATTTATAAGCAGCGGGTACACCAGGCGCAGGCAACGTTGGCGATGAAACAAGCGGCGCTGAAAAACAACCAGCAGCAGCGGAAAAGCGCCGAAGCGACGATCGTCAAAAACGAGGCCGCCTTGCAAAACGCCCGCGCGCAGAATCAGAAAACCCAGGCCGATTTAAAACGCGTACAGGAGCTTACCGCGGATGGGTCGTTATCCATTCGCGAACGCGACTCCGCGCGGGCCAGCGCGGCTCAGGGCGCAGCCGATATCGAACAGGCGAAAGCCACACTGGAGATGTCGCGCCAGGATCTGCAGTCCACTATCGTCAATCGCGATTCGCTGGAGGCCGATGTGGCCAGTGCCAAAGCGGCGCTGGAGCTTGCCGAAATCGACCTGCAGAATACGCGGATTATCGCCCCGACGACCGGGCAACTGGGGCAGATCTCCGTACGCCTCGGCGCCTATGTCAGCGCCGGTACGCATTTGACCTCGCTGGTGCCGCCTCAGCACTGGGTTATCGCCAACCTGAAAGAGACGCAGCTTGCCGAGGTGCGCGTCGGCCAGCCGGTCACCTTCTCGGTCGATGCGCTGAACAGCGAAACCTTCCACGGCAAGGTACAAAGTATTTCGCCTGCGACCGGCGTCGAATTCAGCGCGATCTCGCCGGATAACGCGACCGGCAACTTTGTCAAAATCGCCCAGCGGATCCCTGTCCGTATCGCGGTCGATGAGGGGCAGAAAAACAGCCATCGTCTGCGCCCGGGAATGTCGGTGCAGGTGACGATTGATACCCGCGCGGAGAATAAACAATGATCCGCCCGTTAACGCTTGCCGTGGCGCTGGCGCTGGTCGGTTGTCAGTCTGCCGATGTACCACGTGCGGAGCCCTCACTGGCGATCCCTGCCGCCTGGCGTGCCGATGTGGGGCCTTCCAGCCCGGTGGAAGGCGTGTGGTGGCGCAATTTTCACGATAGCGCGCTTAATCAGTATGTCGATCGGGCGTTGCGCTACAACAGCGACGTCCTGATCGCCCGCGAGCGGGTTAACGAATATCAGGCGCGCGCGTACGCTGCTGATAGCAGCTTATTCCCCTCGCTTGATGCCAGCCTGACCGGTACCCGCGCTCGCGCACAGTCCGCCGCGACCGGTCTGCCCATCCACAGCACGCTGTACAAAGGCGGCCTGACCGCCAGCTATGACGTCGATATTTGGGGGGCCAACCGCAGCGCCGCCAGCGCCGCCGAAGCCAGCCTTGAAGCGCAGAAAGCCGCTGCCGCCGCGGCTAATCTCACCGTAGCGTCATCGGTCGCCGTCGGCTACGTCACCTTGTTGTCATTAGACGAGCAGCTGCGGGTCACCCGCCAAACGCTGAAATCGCGAGAAGATGCGTGGAATCTGGCTAAACGCCAGTATGAAACCGGCTATACCTCGCGCCTGGAGCTCATGCAGGCGGATTCCGAACTGCGCTCGACGCGGGCGCAGATCCCGCCATTGCAGCATCAAATCGCGCAGCAAGAGAACGCCCTGAGCGTTCTGTTGGGCGACAATCCCGGTGTGGTAAAACGTAACGAGTTCGCGCAACTTAGCCCGCTACACCTGCCCTCACAGCTACCCTCGACGCTAATGAGCCGCCGTCCGGACATTGTGCAGGCTCAACGCCAACTGGTGGCCGCTGATGCCACCCTGGCATCGTCGCAGGCGCAGTTGCTGCCTTCCATCAACCTTACCGCCACCGGCAGTTTGCAGGACAGAACGCTGCCGGATCTGCTCGACAACCCGCTGCGGTTATGGAGCATTGGCGGCAGCATTCTGGCGCCGTTGCTCAACCGTCAGGCGCTAAATGCGCAGGTTGATGTCTCGATGGCTCAGCGCAATCAGGCGCTCTACGGATATGAGAAAACGGTACGTGGTGCGTTCAAAGAGGTGAACGATAGTCTGGATGCCATCAGCCGCTACGGCGAGCAGTTAACCGAGCTCCAGGAGCAGGAATCGGTCGCCGCAGAAACGTTGCGTATCGCGCAGAACCGCTATCGTAACGGCTACTCTTCCTATCTGGACGTGTTGGATGCGCAACGTACGTTGTTCTCCACTCAGTTGAGCGTGGTACAGGTGAAAAATAATCTTCTAC
This sequence comes from Klebsiella sp. 141161, assembly GCF_050600815.1. Lineage (NCBI taxonomy): Bacteria > Pseudomonadati > Pseudomonadota > Gammaproteobacteria > Enterobacterales > Enterobacteriaceae > Klebsiella > Klebsiella sp. 141161. The sequence goes on from NZ_JAQIRN010000001.1 coordinate 386,864, forward strand.
TGGCACAGATTGATTTGTACCGGGCGCTGGGAGGCGGCTGGTTTGACTCATCAGCGAGCTAAAACGGGAAATGTTATATGCAACAACAGTGGACGGCAGTAGACAAATATCTGGTTGAAGCGTTAATCCCCGGCGATCTTGTACTCAATCGGGTGCTGGAAAATAATCATCGTGCCGGGCTACCGGCGCACGATGTCGCCGCCAATCAGGGTCAGTTTTTGGCTCTGCTGGTGCGGCTTACCCAGGCGAAGCGAATATTGGAAATTGGCACCCTCGGCGGCTATAGCACCATCTGGATGGCGCGCGAGCTTCCTGACGATGGCCAACTACTCACACTGGAGGCCGACGCGCATCATGCCCAGGTGGCGCGGGAGAATCTGCAACTGGCGGGCGTTGACCAGCGGGTCACGCTGCGGGAGGGGCCGGCGCTACAGTCGTTGGAGGCGCTTGGCGAATGTCCCGCTTTCGACCTGATCTTCATCGATGCCGATAAGCCGAATAATCCCCATTATCTGCGCTGGGCGCTACGTTATTCCCGCCCAGGAACCTTAATTATTGGCGATAACGTGGTACGCGACGGCGAAGTGGTCAACCCACAGAGCGCCGACGAGCGCGTTCAGGGCGTGCGTCAGTTCATTGAGATGATGGGCGCCGAGCCACGGTTGACGGCAACGGCGCTGCAGACCGTGGGCACTAAAGGCTGGGACGGCTTTACTCTGGCGTGGGTAAACGCTTAAGCGAGTAGCCCCGGTAAGCGCAGCGCCACCGGGGACAACCAGCCAGGTTACGGCGTAATTTGCTCCATCGCCTGCAACACGCGTTTGTCCGAGATGGGATACGGGGTACCCAACTGCTGAGCAAAGAAGCTGACGCGCAGTTCTTCGATCATCCAGCGGATCTCCTGTACGTCGTCGTCATCGCGGCGATTCGGCAGCAGCTTATTGAGCCACTGCTGCCACGCCTGTTGCACACTCTCAACTTTCAGCATCTGCGCGCGGTCACGATGCGGGTCGATTGCCAGCTTCTCAAGACGCTTTTCAATTGCCTGCAGATAACGCAGCGTATCGCCGAGGCGGCGGAAACCGTTGCCGGTAACAAAGCCGCGATAAACCAGACCCGCCATCTGCGCTTTAATATCCGACAGCCCCAGGGCCATCGTCATATCTACCCGCCCTTTCAGACGCTTATTGATGTTAAACACCGCCGTCAGGATCTGCTCGACCTGCTTTGCGATATCGACCACCGTGTCGTTCAGTTCGGCGCGCACTTTATCGTGCAGTTTACTAAAGCCCTCTTCGGTCCACACCGGGCCGCCGGCTTCATCGATAAGCTTGTCAACACCACAGGAGATGCAGTCGTCAATCAGATCCAGCACCTTGCCATACGGGTTGAAATAGAGTCCCAGTTTGGCTTTGTTGGGCAGTTTCTCGTGCAGATATTTAATCGGCGACGGAATATTAAGCAACAGCAAACGGCGTAGACCACGCCACATCGCCTGCTGCTGTTCCTGTGGATTATCAAACAGTTTGATGGCGACGCTGTCACGCTCGTCCACCAGCGCCGGCCAGGCTTTAACCTTATAGTTGCCGCGCTTCTGTTCGTAACTCTCCGCCAGGGTGCCGAAACTCCAGATATGCAGCCCGCTCTGTTCAATACCATCGTCGGCCACCGCCGAGAGCGTCTCCTGAACTTTACCTTTTAGCGCGTCTTTTAAGGCCTGCAAAGAGCGCCCTTCCTGCAGTTTCTTATTTTTGTCATCCACCACCCGGAAAGTGATTTTCAGGTGATCGGGCACCTGATCCCACTGCCAGGATTCGCGGTCGATGGTCACGCCGGTCATTTTACGCAACTCACGCTCCAGCGAATCCAGCAGAGGCAACGCCAGCGGCGTCGCGCGGCCTAAAAACGCCTCGGCGTAATTAGGCGCTGGGACGAAATTACGCCGAACGGGTTTCGGCAACGATTTAATTAACGCGATGACCAGCTCGCGACGCAGGCCGGGGATCTGCCATTCAAATCCGGCTTCCTCTACCTGGTTGAGCAACGGCAGCGGAATATGAACCGTTACGCCATCGGCATCCGCACCGGGTTCAAACTGATAGCTAAGACGCAGTTTAAGATTGCCCTGATGCCAGAAATTCGGGTAGTCCAGTTTACTGACCTGCTCAGCCCCCTCTTTAATCAGCATGCTCTTTTCAAAATTGAGCAAGTCTGGCGTTTCGCGGCTGGCCTGCTTCCACCACTTATCAAAGTGGCGAGCGGAGATGACATCGTGGCTAATGCGCTGGTCGTAAAACTCGAACATCGTCTCGTCATCCACCAGGATGTCGCGACGGCGCGACTTATGCTCCAGCTCTTCGATTTCAGCGCGCAGCTTCAGGTTATCGCGGAAGAAAGCATGCCGCGTCTGCCAGTCGCCCTCTACCAGCGCGTGGCGGATGAACAGCTCACGACACAGCGCCGGGTCAATCTGGCTATAGTTGACCTTACGCGCGGCGACGATTGGCAGACCGTAGACGGTGACCTTTTCTGTCGCCATTACCGCGCCCTGCGACCGCTCCCAGTGCGGTTCACTATATGAACGTTTAATCAGATGCTGGGCCACCGGCTCGACCCACTCCGGCTCAATGCGGGCGGCAATGCGCCCCCACAGGCGGCTGGTCTCCACCAGTTCCGCAACCATAGTCCACTTCGGCGGCTTCTTGAATAGACCAGAGCCGGGGAAGATAGAGAACCGGGCATTACGGGCGCCGGTATACTCCTGTTTATCGGAGTCCTTCATCCCGATATGCGACAACAAACCGGTCAGCAGCGCGGTATGAATTTCACGGTACTCCGCTGGCTCGCTGTTGATCGGCAGGCCGAGTTCTTTCACTACCTGGCGCAGTTGGGTGTAAATATCCTGCCATTCACGCACGCGTAAATAGTTGAGGAAATCCACCCGGCACTGGCGGCGGAACTGATTCGAGGAGAGCGCCTTTTGCTGTTCGCCGAGATAGTTCCACAAATTGACAAACGCAAGGAAATCAGACTCTTTATCGTGGAAGCGACGATGCTTTTCATCAGACGCCTGCTGCTTGTCCATGGGGCGCTCGCGCGGATCCTGAATCGACAGCGCGGAAGTGATGATCATCGCTTCACGCACGCAGCCATGTTTCTGCGCTTCCAGCACCATCCGCGCCAGACGCGGATCCACCGGTAGCTGGCTAAGCTGGCGGCCCAGTGGGGTTAGCTTATAAGCCGTTGCCTGCTCATCGGTAGTGATGGCGCCGAGCTCTTCTAACAGACGCACGCCATCCTGGATGTTGCGCTTATCCGGCGCTTCGACAAACGGAAACGCGGCGATATCGCCCAGCCCCAGAGCGGTCATTTGCAGAATGACCGAGGCCAGGTTGGTACGCAGAATTTCCGGGTCGGTAAATTCCGGCCGCGACAGGAAATCGTCTTCCGAGTAAAGACGGATACAGATACCTTCTGACACACGTCCGCAGCGGCCTTTACGCTGATTAGCAGAGGCCTGTGATACCGGCTCGATAGGCAGGCGCTGCACTTTTGTACGGTAGCTATAGCGACTGATGCGCGCGGTACCCGGATCGATAACGTATTTGATACCCGGAACCGTTAGCGAGGTTTCAGCAACGTTGGTTGCCAGGACAATACGCCGCCCGCTATGGGACTGGAAGACCCGGTTTTGCTCACTGTTTGATAAACGAGCATACAGCGGCAGCACTTCGGTATGACGCAGATTGAGCTTATTCAACGCATCTGCGGTATCGCGGATTTCCCGCTCGCCGCTCATAAAGATCAGGATATCGCCGGGGCTTTCGCGCCCCAGTTCATCGACGGCATCAAAAATCGCCTGGAGCTGATCGCGTTCGGTATCGTCCGCCTCTTCAACAATCGGACGATAACGTACTTCAACCGGGTAAGTCCGCCCGGAAACTTCGATAATCGGCGCATTATTGAAATGCTTTGAGAAACGTTCCGGGTCGATGGTTGCGGAGGTTATGATGATTTTCAGGTCCGGGCGGCGCGGCAGGAGCTCTTTCAGATAGCCCAGCAGAAAATCAATGTTCAGACTGCGCTCGTGCGCCTCATCAATAATGATGGTGTCATACTGCATCAGCAGGCGATCCTGCTGGATTTCCGCCAGCAGGATACCGTCGGTCATCAGCTTAACCATGGTGTTTTCGCTGACGTGGTCGCTGAAGCGGACTTTATAACCGATACAGCCGCCTGGCTCGCTCTGCAGCTCTTCGGCAATACGGTTAGCGACGGTTCGCGCCGCCAGTCGACGCGGCTGGGTGTGGCCAATCAGGCCTTTCAGGCCGCGCCCCAGCTCCATGCAAATTTTGGGTAACTGAGTGGTTTTGCCAGAACCGGTCTCCCCGGCGACGATCACCACCTGGTGATCGCGCACCGCTTCGAGAATTTCTTGTTTTTTCTGGCTAACCGGCAGGTTTTCCGGATAGGTAATTGCCGGACGCGCGGCTTCGCGTAGCAGGACTTTCCCTGCGGCCTGTTCTATCTCCTGCGCCATCTCGTGGAGAATGGCCTGCTGGGCATCAGGATTTTTAACCTTCTTTGCGCCATGCAGGCGGCGGCTGTAGCGCGATTTATCGCGCAGCATCAGGCCATCGAGCCGTTCATAGAGCTGCGAGAAAGTGATTTTTTGTTGTTCTGTCATAGCGTTATCGGGCAGTGCTCTGCCGGAAAAATCTCTCATGAAATATTGCTGTAGATTACCACATCTGTAGAATTCATGCCTTGTTCAAAAAAATTGAACATAGAATTCGATATATTGCGCTATCTCTGCGGCATGATTGTGAATACAGTGTCATCAAGCACCAGGGCATTGACCCGTCAATCACATTAAAAGGAAACACCCATGAGCAAAGTATTAGTTCTGAAGTCCAGTATTCTTGCAGGGTACTCGCAATCCGGCCAACTGTCCGACTATTTTGTTGAACAATGGCGCGAAAAACACGCAGGTGACGTTATCACCGTGCGCGATCTGGCGGCAAACCCGATTCCGGTACTGGATGGTGAACTGGTTGGCGCGCTGCGTCCGAGCGATGCGCAGTTGACTGCGCGTCAGCAGGAAGCGCTGGCACTCTCCGATGAGCTGATCGCTGAACTGAAAGCTAACGATGTGATTGTTATCGCTGCGCCGATGTACAACTTCAACATCCCGACTCAGCTGAAAAACTATTTTGACCTGGTTGCCCGCGCAGGCGTCACCTTCCGTTACACCGAGAAGGGGCCTGAAGGTCTGGTTACCGGCAAACGTGCGGTAGTGCTAACCAGCCGCGGTGGTATCCATAAAGATACGCCAACCGACCTGGTCACACCGTATCTGTCAACCTTCCTTGGCTTTATCGGTATCACCGACGTGAACTTCGTGTTTGCAGAGGGTATTGCTTATGGTCCAGAAGTTGCGGCCAAAGCGCAGTCCGATGCCAAAGCGGCGATCGACAGCGTAGTTGCAGCCTGATAAAACAAACCTCCCGCCTCAGCGGGAGGTTTTATTCTTGCCAAGAATTAAACGCTAACGCCATGCGCGGAGGCCAACGCAGCCAGACCGCCAGCGAATCCCTGACCTACCGCTTTAAATTTCCATTCAGCACCGTGACGATACAGTTCGCCAAAGATCATCGCCGTTTCCGTTGATGCATCTTCCGACAGATCAAAACGCGCGATTTCTTCACCATTGTCGTGGTTATACACGCGCATATAGCTATTCTGTACCATACCGAAGTTCTGCTTACGGGCTTCGGCGTCGTAGATGGTGACCGAGAAAACCAGTTTTTTCACCTCTGCGGCAACCTGGGAAAGCGTGATTTTGACCTGTTCATCATCGCCGTCTCCTTCACCGGTACGGTTATCACCCTGGTGCTCAACACCGCCGCAAGGGCTCTTCTTGTTATTAAAGAAGATGAAATTCGCATCCGAGAGCACCTTGCCATCCTCGCCAACCATAAAGACCGACGCGTCAAGGTCGAAGCCCTGCCCGTCAGTGACCCGAGCATCCCAACCTAACCCCACCATCGCGATATTCATCGACGGCGCTTCTTTAGTGAGTGATACGTTACCACCCTTAACCAGGGAAACAGCCATTTAAACCTCCTGTTATAAATCTACCGTATTGCCCGATTCGCAATCAGGCAGCTTGAGTCACGATGCGTTGATTCCATACTGGGCACAGACGCTGGACAAGCCGCCTGCGTATCCCTGACCGACGGCACGGAACTTCCACTCGCCGTTATGGCGATAAAGTTCGCCGAAAAGCATCGCCGTTTCGCTGGAAGCGTCTTCGGTCAAATCATAGCGGGCTACTTCATGCTGCGAATCGTTGTTGACCAAACGAATAAAAGCGCCAGAAACCTGACCGAAGCTTTGGCGACGCATTTGCGCGTCGTGAATGGTCACCACAAAGATAATTTTCGCGACATTCGCGGGGATCATATCCAGTTTGACGATCAGCGATTCATCATCGCCATCTCCTTCACCGGTACGGTTGTCACCGGTATGAGTGACCGAACCATCTGCCGATTTTAAGTTGTTGTAGAAGATGAAATCGCTGTCGCTGCGCACCTTTCCTGTCTCAGATAACAGGAAGGCGGAAGCGTCGAGGTCAAAATCCTGGCCGTCGGTGGTACGAACATCCCACCCTAATCCAACCAGCACATTTTTCATTGACGGATCGCTTTTGCTAAGAGAAACGTTACCGCCTTTTGATAGTGATACGCTCATATTAAATCCTTTTTAAAGTGAACATGAATAAGGACAGTGCAAAGAATTAACTACCTCCCGGCTGTTCCTCGTTTTTTTCCTGAAATACAAAACTAGCGACAATCCCAAGAATAAGCACCACCAGAACGACATATAGACTGGCGGTAGCCGAAATACTATAGCCATGGTGCCAAAGATGGTCGGAGGCATTCAGACCAAGCTTAAAGGCAATAAAGAAAAGTAATACGATGACCGCTTTTTCAAGATGCACTAAATAATGTTTAAGCGCCTCCAGTACGAAATAAAGCGTACGTAGGCCAAGAATGGCAAACATCATCGCGCTATAGACAATCAGCGGCTCCTGGCTTATTGCTATAATGGCCGGTACGGAATCAAAAGCGAACATCACATCTGACAGTTCAACGACCGCCACGCATAACATCAGCGGCGTTGCATATAGCGCGACGCGTTTACCAGCGCTAATAATGAGATCTTTATTCTCCGGCTTCGCCCGTTCACGATCGACCTCTTTAGCGGTAAGTAAAAAAGCATGTCCCACCAATTTTGGCCAGATGGGGAACACACGTTTTACCAGTCGGTAAGCGATATGCTGCGAATAGTCTTCTATTTCATCGCTCTCCTCCCCGCTTTTTAACATCATGACGGCAGTCCATAGCACAATTAAGGCAAAGACTATTTCAACATACGGACCCAGTGCTAATAGCCCTGTGCCGATGGCGACAAAAATAGCACGGAAAATAATCGCGCCAATCACCCCCCAGTACAGGACGCGGTGGCGATAGCGTTCCGGGATACCAAACCAGGAGAAGATCGCCATCATAACGAAAAGATTATCGACCGAAAGCACCTTTTCTAAGGCGTAACCAGTAACAAACAAACTGGCTACTTCCGCGCCGTGGTGCACCAGCAGAAATCCGGCAAAAGCCATTGCCACCACAACCCAAAATAGTGACCATAGTGCCGCGCTTTTCAGCGATATCACGCTATCGCTACGATGCATCACGAGGTCAATAACGATAGCCCCGATGGCGAGAATAATAAAAACGCTCACCGTTTCAACGGGAAAACCTAAATGCGTGGAGACCATGAAATACCTTTAAATGCTGGGGTTAAAGACCAAACTCTTCAGCGTTAAAACCAAGCGCGGCGATTATCTCTCTGGTTGCCGCCTGTTCATCCGGGTCGAAATGGCCATCGCTTTTGCCCACCGCAATGCCTACTCGCACGGCCAGTTGAGCTGCATCTGGCTGATCTTTTAAAGCCAGAATATATTTCATGGTTTCGCCTTTGCCGATTTCCATATCGAAATCGAAGCTGGATACCAATTTATTAAAAAAGTTGATCACTTCGTTGGTATCAAAAACTTTCATTTCCTCCGACGAACGAAGAAAGCCCATCATTTTCTGTTTTTCTTCGGCGCTAACACCATCGCTGGAAACGGCAATGCGAGCACATACCGCAACCGTTCCTTGCATGAATTTCTTATTTTTAAAACGCCCAACCTGTTTGACCAGTTCATCGCGGCTGGCGTTCAATGTCGATTTTACTTTATTAAATAATCCCATCGTTCCCTCACTTGGTTTTCTTTATTTAGAACCTGCTCGCCAGCGGAATCCCCAACCGAATGCGCGATCCATCTCTTTATGGCCGGTGAAATATTGATTTATACGCTCAACTTTTATGGCGCCGTTGTCATTGACTAAGCGAGCAATAGCGCACATTGTTCGACGATTATTGCCTTCGGTCAGTCGGGTTTCGATTGGCGGCTGGCCGGGGACATGTAGCGTAACTACGCCATCTGTTTTATCCCAACTGGCAACGCCTTCATAAATAAAGGCGTAGATTAATATCTGCTGAATATTTTGCCATTCGCTGCCATTGATACAGATCCATTCGCCATCGTTAACAGCCCCCGTACGATCGTCACCCTGAAGCTGAATAAAGGGCGGTTGTTGATATCGCCCAAATGCATTACCCAATGCCTGAACTACGCTTAAATCGCCATTTTTTAATTCGACAAAAGCGCCAAGATCCAGATCAACGTTGCTGGCCCCTCCCCCTAATAATGAACCAAATAAGCCTGTGGCCGAGCTTTGGCGATGCCAATTCAGATTAACGCGTATCTCGCCATAGTCGTCTCGTTTAGCGAGGCTGATTGCCGGTTTCTCTTTAGTCAAAGTCACTTTGCTGAGGTTCACTTTCGCGGCTTCAGCAGCAGGAGGTGTAACTTCATCGGCAATATCAACACCATAGTATTCAGCGAGCGGTTTTAGTCCGCCCGTAAAACCCTGAGCGACAAAGCGAAACTTCCACTCGCCATTACGCCGGTAAAACTCGCCCAGAATCAGCGCGGCTTCATTTCGACCGTGAACATCGACCTGACAGTCAATCAGCGTATTGCCGTTATGCTCCACCGCGATCGTCAAATGGCCTAATTCACCGATAGTCCTGTTATTATCGCAGGTTGCGGTAAATGCCACCTTTTGGACGTCCGCCTGCAGCAGCCCTAATGCAACCTGAAATACAGTAGCAGAATTATTAGCGCTAACCTGTATGGTATTATCATCATTCCGCGGCTGGCCGTAAAAACACATATCCGCATCGCCTCTTACTTTATTATTGGCATAGAGACGAAATGACGACACATCAACACCGCTTCCCGCGCTTATTTTGATACCAAGATTAGCTGCAGGAACCGCGCTATTTCCTCCGGGTAATAATTTCATTAGCGCACCACAATGCGTAATACGTCACTTTCCATATCTTCGATAGTGCGCCCCTGAGCAGCTTGACCATGGGCGGTAAAATCCCAACTGCCATTGTGACGGCTTAATGAAGCAATAATAATACCGGTATGAGAACCTTGCTCGGTTAGCTGGTAGCGGGCCAACTCCTGATTATTTTGATCGAGCACGCGGCAATGGGCATTCTCAACTTCGTTAAAAGTTTGGCCGCGAAAACTATTGACGGTAAAAGCCAAGTATTCCACATTAGCGGAAAGTTTTTCCAGATTGACGCGAATGACTTCATCATCACCCTCACCCTCTCCAGTTAAATTATCGCCGCTATGAACGACAGCGCCACAGCGAGATTTCAGCTGTCCAAACCAAATGGTATCCAGCACGTTGCCATTCTTATTCAATAGAATGCAGCTGGCATCAAGGTCGATAGAACCGGCGCCACCGGAGAACAATCCGCCGAATAACCCTTTTTTCTTCGCCTGCAGCGGATCCCAGCCTAAACCAAAAGTCAGCTGCGATAATGCCGGAGACGCTTTGCTTAATGAAATTGTCTGATTTTTAGTAAGTGAGACCATTTATTATTCCCTATAAAATATATTTAGCAAATCAATATGCATTAAAGACTCGAAAAAAATCATATCATGATAAAGAACTGAGACAAGGCAATTTATAAAATTAGGAAAAAGAAAAATACGCCACTGATAGCAATGCATTTCCAAAATCATTAAAAAATATAAAAATATTCACTACACAAATATTCATTCCGAAAACAAAAAAGCACCTCATATTATGATTGACATGCCATTATAGCGATTCTAGACTCCAGTTAAATTTAACGCTGGACGCGTGGAAGTAATATCAATGGAAAGAAAAATATGGATTATGGAGGGGCTCGCCTCCCAACGCGATATCATTTTCGGCATTAATGATTTCACAATCAATAATAACAAACACCCAATAACTACCTACGCTTCACATAGTCAACCACGACATGAAATATTATCAACGGCACATTTTTCATTAAGTGAACCCACAGACATCAATTCACGAATGTCATTTATTTCATCAATAACAAAGGAATATGGCATATCCGCCATTCAGGTTGGCAAAGCATGCCGTTGGTACGAACAGCATCGACGGCAAATTGAAGCGCTAGGCGTGAGTCTCACCACGGGCGCAAGCCAGGTATCCACATTTGATATTGCCGATGACAAAGTCAGCTTTGCAAAAGCCATGCAAGCGTATGGGCTTCCCGTAGTGCCATCCATTCGAGTCACTGATACCAACACGCTGGAATATCTCCTCAAAGCGTCACCTTTTCCCGGTTGCCGTTTATGTGTGAAACCCGTGACCGGTATTTATGGCATGGGGTTTTGGCTATTTGATGAGCACGCGCTTTCTACAGATATTATTAACCACCCGGAACAACGACGCATTCAGCCGGAACAGTATCTTGCCGCCGTTAAGAGCAGTGAGGTGTTTACTCCACTGACCCTCATGCCCTGGTTACCCGGGCCCGAATACTCTGTCGACATGCTGCTTAGTCACGGCAAAGTACTGACAGCCATTGGTAGACGAAAAGAAGGCGCGCTGCAGTATCTGGAAAATAGAGGGCCGGCGATAGAACTTGCCTGCGCCTGCGCCGAAGCACTGCACGCTGATGGCCTGGTTAACGTGCAGACCCGGAACGATACAGAAGGCAAACCACTTTTACTGGAAATAAATCTACGCCCTTCCGGTGGTATTGGTTATACCCGTCACAGCGGCGTTAATCTGCCCGGGTTGTTCGCCGCGCAGCGGCTGGATTTACTGACAGCTGATGACATCATACGGCGCGTAGCGCATCAGTTCACCCCTGCAACCATCAGAGTAATGACAGAGAGCAGGCGATACCCTCAGCAACTCAACAACGTTCTTGCGCCTTCGTACAATGCGGAGGTGAAATGATGAAACACGAAAACTGCTACCGCCGTCAGCTCTCAAGTGGCGAATTACGCGTGTTTCACCACGGCGAGGATAACGAACTTCATGCACTGTTTGACATCGCTGAACGGCGCAATCCTAAACGGGCATTTCTGTTTGTCAGTCAGGTGTTAGGTCGACATATCCCTGTTTCGCCGGCAACGATGCGCGCAGTTTACCAGCGACTTGCCGTTGGTTTCCCCGCCGACCTCGCCGGGCCGGTGTTGTTCGTAGGGATGGCTGAGACTGCCGTTGGCCTCGGCGCAGGCGTGTTTGACGAACTCCGCAAACGTGTTGACCAGGCAATCTATCTCACCTCTACGCGTCATCCGCAAGAGGCGGAACTGCTGTGCGAATTTAAAGAAGCGCATAGCCATGCCACGGACCATTTGATTTATCTCCCCGACGATCGAGAAATGCGCCGACGGGTGCTGGAAGCAAAAACTCTGGTGCTCATCGATGATGAAGCAACGACCGGTAATACCTTCATCAATCTTGTGTCCGCGTTGCACCCGCATCTGACACATTTGCAAAGGGTTGTCTCCGTGACCCTCACCGACTGGAGCGGCGATGCCTTCGCCAGGCGTTGTAACCTGCCTGTCAGCCAGGTCGCGTTAGTTAAAGGACGCTGGGAATGGCATCCACAGTCCAACGCTACGCCTCCTGAAATGCCTGCCGTCAATATTACCTCGCGTGGAGAGTATGCCCTTTCACGGCGCCAGACGTGGGGGCGCCTGGGAATGATACGTCCCGCCGCTGACCTCGGCTGCGAGATCGTCGCAGCCACAGGCGAAACTATCCTGGTACTAGGCAGCGGTGAGTTTGTCTGGGAACCATTTTTGCTAGCTGAGCGTCTTGAGCAGCAAGGGGCCAGCATTAAGTTCAGCGCCACTAGTCGCTCGCCGATTGCGCCCGGCATGGCCATCCAATCGCTGCTGTCATTTAACGATAATTACGGGCTGGGCATCCCAAACTTTGTCTACAACGTCGCCCACCAGCGTTTCGATCGCATTATTTTATGTATTGAGACCCCAAAGGAAAGCGTTGATCCCCACCTGGTACACGCGCTGGAGTCGCTTTGTTCGCGACTGGAGATTTTATCTTATGAATAAGCCGGTAGTATTTTCCGATCTCGACGATACGTTATTTCAGACCAGACGAAAGATGGTCAATGAACTCTCTGCGGCCCCCTTTCGTTGCGCCGCGCTGGACCGGGAAATGCGTCCACGCAGCTATATGAACGAAGAGCAGGCCATGCTCGTCGATTGGCTGCTGGAACACGCCGAACTGATCCCCGTCACCGCCAGAGGAAGCGAAGAGTTGGCGCGGGTGCAAATCGCGTTTGACTCATGGGCTATAACCACCCACGGCGCGGTCATCATCACGCCTGAAGGGCTAGCGGATGCTGAGTGGCAACAGCATATGTTGGCTAACCTGGCGCCGTATGCTGACAAACTGACAGCCATGCAACACGACATCACTACCCAGATGGCTATTCAAGGCGTCGACGGCTGGGCGCGCATCAACAAAGAGTATGACGAAGTGCCCGTTTACCTGGTGATGAAACATCGCGACAGCACCAGAATCGCCGAACTTTACGCCTTTGCCGACTGGCTGACGCAGCGCTTCACCCTGCAGGGCTTTTATCTTCACCGCAACGGTAATAATGTTGCCTGGATACCTGAACCTGTCGATAAAGGGTCGGCCGTCGCTTGGCTAGTAAATAAATTGCAGGCCCAGCGCGGCAAATTCCCGGTGCTCGGTTTTGGCGACAGCCTTAGCGATCATCGCTTTTTGCAACTTTGCCATTGGTTTGCCATCCCCAGGCAAAGCCAGTTTGCCGCAGCCATTAATCACCATATTTTCGCAGGTTCTTAATATGCACGAGCTCCATCACTTTTCCGGCGCTTTTCCGCAAAATGACGTCCGCTTTCTACTCAGTCCGGTGAATATCGCCATGACGTCGGTTGATGAAAAAGAGGTGTTGATTCAATCGGGTAAAGCGCACTATTCCGACCTGCTCAGCCAGGAGCCCGCGCCAAGTCAGTGGCATCTTAATCTTTTTGCCAAGGCCCTGCAGCGTGAAACGCCACGTATGGCTAACGAGGTGCAGCAGCTCTGTCAAACGCTCATCGCGCAGTTCACTGATACGCCTATCATACTGGTAAGTTTAGTGCGCGCGGGTGTGCCGCTAGGGGTGATGCTACAGCGTGCGCTGCGTGATGCGGGTAGAACGTCCTTCCACTACGGTATTAGCATCATTCGCGATCGCGGTATTGATAGCGCCGCGCTTGACTGGATTGAACACCGTCACGGCACGCAAGGTATCGTCTTTGTCGACGGATGGACCGGCAAAGGCGCCATTCGCTCGCAGCTGCAACGTTCGCTACATGGCCGTAAAGGCTACCCCGCCGATCCCAGACTGGTGGTGTTAGCCGATCCCTGCGGCTGCGCGTGGTTGTCCGCGTCCGACGATGACTGGTTAATCCCCTTCGGAATCATGGGCGCGCCGGTATCGGGTCTGATTTCTCGCTCTTTGTGGTCACCGGTCGGCTTTCACGGTTGTGTGCAATGCGATCATTTGGCTGATTTTGAATGCGGCCAGCTACTGGTTGATACCGTTGACAACTATCGACAGACGCTACTATCCGCCGCGCAGATTAAACCTGATTTAGCGCAGAAAGCCAGACTTCGACGCAAAAGCGAAACTGTAGTGCTCCACCTTGCTGAACGATATGCCGTCGACAATCTTAACCGCATCAAACCAGGCATCGCAGAAGCAACACGAGCGGTGCTTCGCAGGGTACCCGATCATGTTCTGGTGCGCGCCATTAACGATCCGGATGTTGCGCTACTGATTGCGTTAGCCCGCGATAAAGGTATTCACGTAAGCGAAGTTGGCGATGAAATCGGCCAATACCGTGCCGTCACTATTATCAAGAAGGTATTTTAATGAAAACACGTCTCTCGGCATGGAATCTGGGAGCGACCCTATACATGCCCGCCACGCGCCATGATATTGCCTCAACCATCATTGACGGCAAAATGAAAGGACTACGCTCATTAGTGATCTGTCTTGAGGATTCGGTTAGCGATAGCGATATCAACCACGCTCTGGTAAACCTCGAAAAGCTCTGTACACAGCTGGCCCATGCCAAAGCAACACAAGAGCACCGTCTCTGGCCGCTGGTATTTATTCGTCCACGACATCTAACCATGGCGAAACAACTAATCGAGAACTTTGATTTGACGGCCATTGACGGCATGGTCATACCCAAATTCACTCACCATTCACTGGCTGGCTGGTGGCGAGCGATCGGCAGCACTTCTCTGAGCATGATGCCAACGCTGGAAACCGAAGAGGTATTTGATTGCGAGAAAATGCGCCAACTTGCCGTAGAACTCAGCGCTCATCCCTGTCGAGCCCGGATAATCGCCTTGCGTATCGGTGGTAACGATCTCATGAATGTTATCTCGCTGCGTCGTTCGCGTAACCTGACGCTGTACGACGGGCCAATGGGATACGTTATCAAAATGCTGGTATCTGTTTTCTCTCCTTATCATTTCGCCCTTACCGCGCCGGTTTGCGAACATATCGATAGCCAGGAGATCATGGCGCGGGAACTGCAGCTGGATATGGCCCACGGTCTGGTCGGAAAAACAGCTATTCATCCCAATCAATTGCTGACGATTGAACGCGCGCTAATGGTCACACCCGGCGAACACGCTGATGCGCTACGGATCCTTAACTCCAGCCAGGCTGTGTTTAAATCTCAAGGGACAATGTGCGAACCGGCCACCCATCGCAACTGGGCTGCAGCCATCCTGGCCAGAGCAGCCCATTACGGTATCGTTAGCGAATTCGCCCAAGACGCTTTTGCCCAAGGGTCGATAAATTAACCGACACACTACACTATGGATAATGCGATGGCCTCAGGATGAGATTAAATAGTAAACAAGAGCGCATTTTTAAACTCGCGCTGATTCTCGGCAACGGGCAACCGGTCCCCTCAACGGAACTGCTGGAAAAGCTAGGTTGTTCGGATCCAACGTTATCAAGAACGCTGAAAACGTTGCGTGATACCTATGCGGCGGAAATAAAATACAGTAAAGCCGCCCATACCTATCAACTTGTCGCTAGTGGCTCCTTGACGAAGGAGATGATGGAGCGAATGGCAGAAGCGATCCGTGTCAATAGCGACCTAAAAATGCCGATGACTTCGGGTAAAGTCGTATTGAATAAGGATCAAAAAACGGCTATTTCGCTGTCGGTTAAACGCTCGGTGCTACGTAAACTGGACCGGCTGGCCTGCCTGGCGATGCTTACCCGTAGCGGCGCGGTAGAGATGCTGGCGCAAAAGTTTATTGATGAATTAATTGATTCATTTTACAACCAAAAGCGCTGATTATATCGTTCGCCGCCCTATGTCCGGGCGGCAACAAACATCTACTTGAGCTGTCACGCTATCAACCCCGTTATCTCAATTTAGCCACTCAATATCTGCAGTCAGGTAGCGCCGGGAATCGTACCGGCCAGCAACAGTAATATGAAGCCGTAACGTCGCGGGTGACAACGGTACGTTCTTACGCCACGCGGGGCTCAGCCATGCGGTTCTTCTCCATTAAAGGAAACGCTGAGCAACAGTAACTGCCGCCCTATCTGGTCTTTAAACTGCTGTTTATCCGGATGGAAATATAACGGCTCGCCAATATTGACGTCGATGAACAGGGGTAAAGGAATGCGGTTGCCTTTAGCCATCACCCGTTCGGTACCTTTGAGCCCTATAGGGATAATAGCGACCTGCGGCAAACTTTGGCTGAGATACCAAAGCCCTGATTTTATCGGCGTTATCACTCCCGGTTGTCCGCGGGTACCTTCAGGAAAAAGGATCAGGATTTGTTCATCACGTAGCGCTTGTTCACAGGCCGCTAACGGATTTTTCCCCTGCCCGCGGCGCGCTACGGGAATAATATTCAGTACATTCAGGGTGAACCAGGCCAGCGCTTTATTACGTAAAAAATAGTCCGCCGCCGCCACTGGATGAACTTGTCTCTGCGTTCGCAACGAAAATAGCGCCAGCAGCGCGAACACATCCATATGGCTGTTATGATTAGCCACCACGATCGCCGGCCCCTTTTCCGGCAGGCGCTCACGATGTTTCACCCGCAGCCCTAGCCACAGCCAGGCTAATGGCCAGATAACCAGTATCGCAAACAGCATTCTAAAGCCATTTTTTAGCATCATGTCAGTAGCAGGAATAACGAATAAAATGGAAGAATACCGGCGCGGTAAAGATAAGAGAGTCCAGCCGGTCAAGAATGCCGCCGTGGCCCGGCAGCAAGGTACCGCTGTCTTTCACCCCAATATCGCGTTTCACCGCCGACATCACCACATCTCCGCAGAAACCCGCGCTGCCGATCATCGCGCCCGCCAATAACGACATCTGCCAGTTAAGCGGCGTCATTATCGGCCCCAGCAGCCATGCGGCCAGCGTGGTGCAGCCAATACCGCCAAGCAACCCGGCCAGGGTCTTATTTGGGCTCACGGTTGGCGTGATTTTGATCCGCCCCAATGATTTACCCCAAAGATACTGCGCAATGTCGTTGAATTCGGTTAAGCCCACCAGAAACAGCACCAGCAGCGCGCCGGTTTGCTGACCGTTGGTTGGCAACACCAGCAAAGAAGCCACGTGGCTAAAAGCGAAGACGGTGGTCATCAGCCCCCAATGGTGCTGCGCGGCGCTATGTAAAAACCCCCGGGTATCACCCGCCAGAACCATTCTCGCAGGCAGGAATAAAAAGGCGTACACCGGAATGAAAATGATATACAGACCGTACCAGCCAATACTGATTAGCCAATAGTTGATGGGGATGGCGATGAACATCCACAGTACGGGCATGCGGTCAGCCTGTCGGGAGGGCACCAGAGTCAAGAACTCTTTCAGCGCCATAAAGCTGACCAGCGCGAAAAAGGTCAGCGCCAACCAGCGCGGGCTGAGCAACGCCAGCGAAAAAAGGACGATAATCACCCACCAGGTGTGGATCCGTAAGGTCAACTCACGCCAGTTTTTCTCAGGCTTCCGCCAGCGCGGCAGGCCATCCACCGCTGTCGCCAATAGCAATAGCAAAAAGATAACCGCCAGAGAACGCAGCAATAGCGTCATGCCCTGGCTCCGGGCAGAACGCTGGAACAGCGGTTGATAATGGTCCAGATAAGCAGCAAGGTAACGAGCCCCCACAGCATATTGCTCCATACCGCCACGTCCGGCCACAGGTTCAATGCTATCCCCCAACCGCCAAACACCATAGCGCGATCGCTTTTCCCCATCGGCCCGGCGTAACTACGTCCGCCGCCAATCGCCTGCGTCAGCACTCCGGCAAACTCACTGAGAACCGTACAAAGCAGCATTGTTAACACCAGCGTCGGATGGCTACCGGGAAGCAATAAAAAAGGAAGATATAACGCAACATCGGAGATCACATCGCCAAATTCGTTGAGCACCGCGCCGAGTCGGGACTGCTGACGACACTCTCGGGCCAGCATGCCATCAAGCGCATTCAGCGCCATACGGATAAACAGAACGACTGGAAGTATCCAGTAAAGAGTGTAATGCGGAAAGATCGCCAGGACTAAGCCGGTCAGAACGGATAATAACAAGGCGGCGAGCGTCACCTGATTGGCGGTGACCGCTCGCTTCGCCAACCAGAACATGATTGGCCGCAGCAGCGCCTGAAACGCAGGTTTCACGCTGTAAAGCGTCATTGTCGATCCTCGATAAAGTCAAAGGACCATATTGCGCTTAGCCGCTGCGTGACAAAAGACGGCAAAGTAAAATTCAGAATCCGTTAATATTCAACAAGCTAATAAAAAAATTAATAACATTCAGCTCGACGATTTTGGCCGCAGGTTTTCATCAAATTCCAGACGCTTGCGCCCGGCCTCCATCTCTTTTAATGGCTCCACCTGATGTAGCGTCTGCTTACAGCGTTCGACCAGCACCTGGTATTCACGGGTACCGTGTTTTTTCCACTCCAGCTCCTGTTCGCTCAGCGTACGAATCGCTTTTGCCGGGCTGCCGATAATTAAATGGTTAGCGGGCATTTCCGCTTTCGCTTTTACGAAAGCAGAAGCGCCGACAATACTATTTTCGCCAATTACCGCCCCGTCGATAATCACCGCGCTCATTCCCACCAGCGCGTTGCGGCCAATCACACAGCCATGCAGGATGGCGCCGTGGCCGATGTGACCGTCCTCTTCCACCACGGTATCCTGACCGGGGAAGCCGTGCATGACGCAGTTATCCTGAATATTGGCTCCGTCTTTTACTACAATACGGCCAAAATCGCCGCGCAGGCTGGCATTAGGCCCAACATAGACCCCTTTTCCCAGGATCACGTCGCCAATGAGTACCGCCGTCGGATGAACATAGCTCTCATCCGGCACCACTGGCGTCAGCCCATCAATCTGATAAATCGGCATGCAATCTCCTTAGACGCCCGGCAAACCGCCAAAGCGTTGAAAATAAAGCGGTCCCGGCGCGGGAAGCTCGCCAACCGAGCTTTCACCTTTCTCGCCGACAAACGCCAGCGCGCCGGGGGTCACGCGTTGATAAATATTGATGCACAGCTGCCGCGCGGTTTGCCCGGCCCAGTGTGCGGGAAGCAGCTCTTCCGGCAGCAGCGGGTCTTTAAGCACCACCCGGCGATAGAAATGGATAAGGAGCAGTTGGATCTGGAAACAGCGCTCCGGCGTCAATTCTGACGGTTCGCTGTCGCGCAGCAGCGGCAGTAACGGTCGGAACAATGCGATAAACGCCTCGTACATCTCATTTTGTTCGGTGAGATGCCAGCACTCTTCTACGCGGTCGCGCAGCGCCGCCCTTGAGAGCGCCAGCGGCGAATGGGCTTCAAAACAGATGACGTTTTCGGCAACGCCCGCTTCATGTAGCAGCGATTGGACATCGGCCAGCTTTTGCGACGGCGAGGCCAGCAGGCTCGGCGCCAGCGCGCCAAATCCCTGCCATAACAGTTGCTTTTTGACTTCCGCCAGAACCGTTTTTTCTAACCCTTCCGACAATAGCAGCAGCCAGGTTCCGTCCCATTCCGGGGCATTCGCCCGATAGATTTTATGTTCCGCGCGCCGGGTCAGACGTAGTCCTTTATCGCTCAGGCGATAGAAGCTACGCCGGCCGATACGCACGACGTCGAGCCACTCTTCTTTATTGAGGCGAAATAGCGCGGTGCGAACAAAGCGCTCGCCAAATCCTAATCCTTCCAGCAGCGCCGCGACGCTACCCAGCCACACTTCCCCACCGCGTTGTAATAAGGCGTCGCCATACAGCGAGGCAATCAATGACGTGCCGCTTATCGGCATCGCCGTCACCGCTTGTTGAATAAAGGCGTCGAGTTTACTCATCTGATTCATTCTGTTGTTATATTTTTCCTTTATGAATCATAGCACAGGAAATTCCCGGCTTACGGCGTAAAGGCCTCAGCCGGGTTACCGGGGAAAGAATTAACCGCTGACCACCGCTTTACGCAGGTCGAATACCCGACAGGCTTTCCCTTCAGAGCGCGGAATGCTGCCGCAGTTGACGATAGTAATATCGGTGGAGATCCCGACCATCGACTTAATACGGTGACGCAACTGATGGCAAATCTGGCAGCGTTGTTCATGACTTAACGCCAGCCCGCTCTCTTTCAGCTCAACGCGTACCGCCAGCGAATCAAGATGACCGCGGCGATTGACCTCTAACTGATAGTGCGGCGCCAGGTGTTCAAACTTGAGGATCTCCTCTTCCAGCTGCGAGGGGAAGACGTTAACCCCGCGGATAATCAACATATCGTCGCTGCGTCCACTGATGCGATCCATGCGGCGCATGGTCCGCGCGGTTCCCGGCAGCAGGCGCGTCAGGTCGCGGGTACGATAGCGGATCACCGGCAGCGCTTCTTTGGTCAACGTGGTAAACAACAGTTCGCCATGCTCGCCATCCTCCAGCGGCGTACCGTCGTCCGGGTTGACGATTTCCGGGAAGAAGTGGTCTTCCCAGATGGTCGGGCCATCAACGGTTTCCAGACACTCCATCGCCACCCCCGGCCCCATCACCTCTGACAGACCGTAAATATCCAGCGCGGTGATCCCCAGGCGGCGCTCGATTTCCGCGCGCATCGCCAGCGTCCACGGCTCGGCGCCAAACACGCCGACCCGCAATGAACAGCCGCGGGCATCGCCGCCCATCTGGCGTTCCAGCTCTTCAATCAGATTCAGGCAGTAGGACGGCGTCACCATGATCATATCCGGCTGGAAGTCGCGGATCAGCTGCGCCTGTTTTTCGGTCTGTCCGCCGGACATCGGGATCACCGTCGCGCCTAAACGCTCCGCGCCGTAGTGCGCGCCAAGGCCGCCGGTAAACAGGCCGTAGCCGTAGGCGACGTGAATTTTATCTTTCGCTGAACCTCCGGCCGCACGCAGCGAACGGGCGACAATATTGGCCCAGTTATCAATATCGTTTTGCGTATAACCTACCACCGTCGGTTTGCCGGTGGTGCCGGATGAAGCGTGAATGCGCACCACCTGCTCCATCGGCACCGCAAAGGTATCGAAGGGATAGTTGTCGCGCAGATCTTGTTTAGTGGTACAGGGGAATTTTTTCAGATCGTTTAATTCCCGAAAATCGTCAGGGTGCACACCGGCGGCGTCGAATTTGCGGCGATACATCGGCACATTTTCATACGCATGCTTGAGCGTCCATTTCAGGCGCTGGGTTTGCAGGGCCTGCAGTTCATCACGCGATGCGGTTTCAATCGGATCTAATTTTGTAGTAGTTATCATTGTAGGGTACTCGCAGGTAAATTAGCTCACACTCGCTCGAGGATCATGGCAATGCCCTGACCCACGCCAATACACATCGTACACAGCGCATAACGTCCGCCCCGGCGTTGCAGCTCAAGGCTGGCGCTGAGCGCCAGCCGCGCGCCGCTCATGCCCAGCGGATGGCCTAACGCGATGGCGCCGCCGTTGGGGTTCACGTGCGACGCATCATCCGGCACGCCGAGTTGTCTGAGCACCCCCAGCGCCTGCGCGGCGAAGGCCTCATTCAGCTCAATCAGGTCCATATCGTTAATATTGAGCCCGGCTCGCTCCAGCACTTTACGCACTGCCGGTACCGGCCCCAGGCCCATCAGGCGCGGCTCAACACCCGCCGTCGCCATCGCCACAATACGCGCGCGCGGCGTGAGCCCCTGCACGCTGGCCTGCTGTTCACTGGCGATAATCAGCGCCGCTGCGCCATCGTTAACGCCGGAAGCATTTCCAGCCGTAATGACCCCGCCTTTCCGGAACGGCGCTTTTAATAGCGCGAGTTGCTCAAGCGTGGTTTCCGGTCGAGGATGCTCATCATCGCGTACCGCGCTGACCGCTCCTTTCTTGCCGATGATCTGCACCGGCACGATTTCCTGCGCCAGAATGCCGTCGCGCTGGGCCTGCGCCGTGCGCTGTTGGCTGCGCCAGGCGAAAGCGTCCTGATCGGCCCGGCTAATATTTAACAATTCAGCTACATTCTCTGCCGTTTCCGGCATGCTGTCAGTTCCGAATTGTTGCGCCATGAGCGGGTTCACAAAACGCCAGCCAATCGTGGTATCAAAGAGTTCCGCCTGACGCTGGTACGGCGTGCTGGCTTTTCCCATCACGAATGGCGCGCGCGACATCGATTCGACGCCGCCGGCAATCAGCAGATCGGCATCGCCGGCTTTGATCGCCCTGGCGGCAAAACCGATTGCATCCAGACCCGATCCGCACAAGCGGTTAATCGTGGTGCCCGGTACGGTATGCGGATAACCGGCCAATAGCGTCGCCATGTGCGCTACGTTGCGGTTATCCTCACCGGCCTGGTTCGCACAACCGAAAATCACATCATCAATCGCTGCCGGGTCGAGCCCGGGGTTACGGCTTAGCAGCTCACGCAGCGGGATCGCCGCCAGATCGTCGGCGCGGACGCCGGCCAGCGCTCCGCCGTAGCGGCCAATCGGCGTGCGGATCCCGTCACAAATAAAGGCGTCGCGCATTACACTTCTCCCGTGATTGTGCCGCCGATGCGGTACGATTTGCCGCGGAACAGGGCCACAATCTTTTGCTGTTGATTAACAATTTCGATGTCGTAGACGCCGGTCAGCTTGCCCTGCTGTTTGACTCTTGCGGTGGCGACCAGCCTGTCGCCGGCAAACGCCGGACGAAGAAAATCAATGCTCGCCGCCGAGGCCACCGCCGCCAGCCCCTGGCTGTTACAGGCGTAAGCGAAAGCGGTATCGGCAAGCGTAAATAGTTGACCGCCGTGACAGGTTTGATGGCCGTTAAGCATGTCCGCCGAGACGGTCATGCTCATCTGCGCAAAACCGTCGTCCATTTCGATAAGTTCGATCCCCATCTTTCTGGCGCAGGTATCTTTTTCGTACATCACGCGCGCGTTGCGCCACGGATCATTGCTCATGGTGCTTCTCCATCAGCGCCTTCTGGCGCAACAGGGAACTGGGGCGATAGCGCTCCTCGCCATAATGGTGTTGCAGGTTCTCCAGCAGTTGCAGCACCCGCCGCCAGCCGAGGCGTTCTCCCCACGCCAGCGGGCCGTACGGATAGTTGACGCCAAGGCGCATCGCGGTATCGATGTCTTGCGGGCTGGCAATCCCTTTTTGCACCGCATCAAGCGCTTCGTTAATCAGCATCGCCACCGTGCGCCACACTAGCAGGCCGGGATAGTCGGCAATACGCAGGACTTTCTTGCCCTGCCGTTGGAAGTAATGCACGGCCTTATCAGTGGCCGCAGGCGCGTTGGTCGCCGCTGCGGCCAGCACCACCGTATCGCTGGCGCACAGGTCATACACCACCACCGGGCGTTTATGCTTAAGGCTCAGCGCCAATGCCGTTTCGCCTTCGGTCTCCAACAATAAGAGTTCATCGAGTTCTGTGACACTGTCACTTACAACCGTAATAGATTGAACACCACTAGATACCGGCGGCAGCGCCGCGTCCGGCTGCGTCTCGGCGGGCCAGCGATAGACGCCGTGGCCGCTCTTTTTACCCAATCGCCCGGCCAGCGCCAGCTCTTGCTGTAGTAGCGATGGTAGGTAGCGGCGGTCCTGCCAGAAGGCGTTAAACACCGAACAGGTCACGGCGAAGTTGACGTCCTGGCCAATCAGGTCAGTCAATGCCAGCGGTCCCATCGGAAAACCGCCGCCGTCACGCAACGCGGCATCAATAACCTCAGGGGCGGCAACCTGCTCTTCCAGCGCGCGCCAGGCCTCGGCGTAGAAGGGACGCGCTACGCGGTTAACGATAAAACCGGGCGTTGAGCGGCAGCGCACCGGCTGTTTCCCCCAGCCGCTTACGCACTGGCACAGCTGCTCTACCACCTCATCAGACGTCTCGAGCCCACTCACTACCTCGACCAGTTTCATCACCGGCGCCGGATTAAAAAAGTGCAGCCCGGCCACCCGCTCCGGGTTTTTGACCCCGGCGGCGATGGCGGTAATCGAAATAGACGAGGTATTACTGGTCAACAGCGTTGACGGCGCGCATATCTCCGCCAGCTGTGCGAACAGCGCCGTTTTGACCTCCAGCCGTTCAGAGGCCGCTTCAATTACTAAATCTGCGTCGGCAAGCGCGGCTAAATCGTGAGCCGGATGCAGGCGCGCCAGCAGCGCGTCGGCCTGCTCTGAGGCCAGTTTGCCGCGCTCGACCCGCGATGCCAGACGCATAGCAATGCCGTCGATCGCCTGGGCAATCGCGGTTGCATTAATATCGAAAATAAGCACCGGATGTCCGGCGGCAGCGGCTACTTCGGCAATACCGGCTCCCATGGTGCCGCTGCCAATCACCGCCACGGTGGCTAAGGATGTTGTCATGGCCTATTTCCCGCTGAACTGTGGTGGCCGCTTGGCCAGAAACGCGCTGACCCCTTCGCGGTAATCATCGCTGCGCCCGGCCAGGCGCTGATAATCGCGCTCAAGATCCAGCTGCGCATCGAGACTGTTGGTTTCAGAAGCCAGCAGCGCCTTTTTAATCAGCCCAAGACCAAACGTCGGTTGCGCCGCCAGATGGCGCGCCAGTTGCAGACTGGTATCCGCCAGTTCTGAATCGTCCACCAGTTGCCAGATAATCCCCCACTGCGCGGCCTGTTCCGCGCTGAGGCTATCGCCCAACAGCGCCAGCCCCATCGCGCGCGCACGGCCGGCCACCCGCGGCAGGAACCAGCTGCCGCCGCAGTCCGGCACCAGGCCGAGCTTGCTGAACGCCATCACAAATTTGGCTGAACGCGCGGCCAGCACGATATCGCAGCCCAGCGCCAGGGTAGCGCCCGCGCCGGCGGCAACGCCGTTGACCGCGCAGATAACCGGCTTCGGCAGCGCCGCCAGACGGCGTACCAGCGGGTTATAAAAACGTTCTACCGACAGGCCGAGATCCGGCGGCGGGCCGCTGGGGTCGACATTGCGGTCGTTCAAATCCTGGCCGGCGCAAAAGCCGCGACCAGCGCCGGTGATCAGCAAGCAGCGCACGCCGTCATCACGCTCGGCCTGCTTCAGACATTCCGCCAGCTGTTGATGCATCAGATCGTTAAAACTGTTGAGGCGGTCCGGGCGATTGAGGGTAATGGTCATGACGCCCTGTTCCACTGCGCTGAGAATGAAAGCTTCCACGATTAGCGTCCTTTAAATTCCGGTGTACGTTTTTGTAAGAAAGCGTCGATGCCTTCGCGACGGTCCTCGGTAGCGCTCAGCAGGCTAAACAGCTGGCGCTCCTGTTGCAGACCGGCCTGCAGGCTGACTTCCTGCGACAGGCGCAGCGACTGTTTTGCCGCCCGTAGCGCCAGCGGCGAATGGCTGGCAATGGTGGTTGCCAGTTTCAGGGCATACTCATCGGTTAACGCCGCCGGATGGATATCGCTAACCAGCCCGGCCTGCTGCGCCTGGCGGGCGTCAATACTCTCACCGCTCAGCACCATCCGACTGGCCAACGCCTTGCCAACGCTGCGGATCAAACGCTGGGTGCCGCCCGCACCCGGCATAATGCCGAGGGTAATTTCCGGCAGGCCAAAGCGGGCATTGTCACCGGCAACAATCAGGTCACACAGCAGGGCCAACTCGCAGCCGGCGCCAAGCGCGTAGCCGTTGACCGAAGCGATGAGCGGTTTAGTGAAAGCATCGATACGCGCCCACAACCGTGGGCGAACATCATCAAGGGTGGCTGGCAGATCTTTTTCCGCCATCTCGTTGAGATCGGCCCCGGCGGCGAAAAAACGCGCGTTACCGCTGATAACGCATACGCCGACGCTGTCATCAATTGACGCCGCCTCCAGCACCTCGGCAATCTGGGTTAAGAGGGCATTGTTCAGCGCGTTGCGGGCCTGCGGGCGGTTCAGCGTCAGCTGTAACACCCGGCCATGACGGTGGATCAGCAGGTCACTCATGCCATCCCCCGCGCGTCAAAGTCGACCACCACATCGCCGCTGGTTGGCAACGACTGGCAGCTCAGCACGTAACCCGCCGCCAGCTCATCCGCTTCCAGGCTGTAATTGGCGGCCATCGCCACTTCACCGCGTAGCACTTTGCATTTACAGGTAGCGCATACCCCGCCCTTACAGGCGAACGGCAGATCGGCGCCCTGACGCAATGCGGCATCCAGGATGCTGTCGTCTTCGGCGCTGAGGGCGATAAGCCGATCGCGCCCATCCTGGCGGATGGTCACCGTGCGCCCTTCCGCCTGCACACCGGCAGCGCGCTTCACATTGCCGCCTGGCGTATTGAAGCGTTCGAGATGAATGGACTTCTCCGGCACGCCAAGTTCGCGCAGCGTCGTTTCCGCCTCATCCATCATCACCGCCGGACCGCAGATAAAGGCCTCGTCGAAACGGCTAAAATCCAGCAGATGGTCAGCGAGCTGGCGCAGTTTGTCGCCGTCAATACGGCCCTGTAGCAGATCGCTGTCCATCGACTCCTGGCTAAACAGATGTATCACCTGCAGGCGCTGCGGATAGCGGTCTTTTAAATCGGCCAGCGCCTGGCGGAACATCATGCTATGGCTGCTGCGGTTACCGTAGATCAGCGTGAAGCGGCTTTGCACCTCGGTCGCCAGCGTCGCGCTAATGATAGCCATCATCGGCGTGATCCCGGAACCGGCGGTAATCGCCAGATATTCACCCTGCCGTTCAGCCTGCGGTTGATAACCGAAATGCCCCTGCGGCACCATCACCTCCAGCTCCATACCCTGCTGGATATCGTGCTGGGCGTAGCGCGAGAAGCGCCCGCCATCGATGGCCTTGACCGCGACGCTAATTTCCCCTGGCGTGCGGCTGCGACAAATGGAATAACAGCGGCGCAGTTCTTCGCCGCCCAGACGGGCTTTTAGCGTCAGATGCTGGCCCGGACGAAAGCAGTACTCCGCCTGCAGGGCTTGCGGAATCGCAAAAGTGATGGTCACCGCATCGCGGGTTTCCGGCTCGACTCTCGCCACCTTAAGCGAATGGAACGTCGTCATGGCAACCTCAAATACATTTAAAGTAATCAAAAGGTTCGCGGCAGCTGTCGCAGCGATACAGCGCTTTACAGGCCGTGGAACCGAATTCGCTAATCAGCGAGGTATAGGTGCTGCCGCAGCGCGGACAGCTCACCTCAGCGGGCATGTCCGCATGGCAGGCGTGCCCCTGGGGCGGGCTGATGCCGTACTGGCGCAGGCGCTCGCGGGCATCCTGACTCATCCAGTCGGTGGTCCACGGCGGATCCAGCTGCAGGACGATATGTACCGGCACAAAGCCATGCTCGCTCATGACCGTACGGATCTCGCCCAGCAGATGCTCCGTCGCCGGACAGCCCGAATAGGTCGGGGTAAAGCCAATCACCCAGCCGTCGCCGTGGTGCGCGACGCTGCGCACCATTCCGAGGTCGGTGATGGTGAGTACCGGCACTTCCGGATCCGGGATCGCGCTTAATAATCCCCAGATGGTGCGAACCTCTGCAGGAGCGATATCGGCAAGACGTTGCATAGTCACCTCACTTACCACTGCAGTCCGGGATGCGAACGCTGCAGATACTGCATCTCCGCCAGCAGCGGGCCGAGATGTTCACTGTGCAGCCCCTGTTTGCCACCGCTGCGGAAGGCAGCTTCCTGCGGGATTTGTAAGCCAGAGTCAAGCAGCGCGGTTTGCACAATGCTCTGCCATTCGGCCTGCAGTTCACGCGGATCAACCGCAATACCCTGCTCAAACAGGCTGAGCTCCACTTCATCAGCCAGGAACAGTTCGCCGGTGAAGCGCCACAGATTGTCGACCGCCTGCTGCATTTTGCGGTTTGATATCTCGGTGCCGTTACCCAGTCGCTCCAGCCAGCCGCGGCTAAAACGCTGGTGGTAACGCACCTCTTTCAGCCCTTTAGCGGCAATGGCCGCCAGCTGCGTATCGCGGCTGTTCACCAGGCGGCTGAACAGGGCGACGTGGCAGACGTCGATAAAGAACTGGCGGGCGATAGTGTCGGCAAAATTGCCGTTTGGCTGCTCCACCAGCAGCAGGTTGCTGAACTGGCGCTCATCGCGGCCAAAGGCCAGCGTATCTTCGTCGCCGCAGCCGTTAAGCTCGGCGGCATAGCTTAAAAAATTGCGCGCCTGGCCGAGCAGGTCGAGGCCGATGTTGGCCAGCGCAAGATCGATCTCGAGCTCGGGCGCATGGCCGCACCAGGCGCCTAAACGCTGGGCCAGAACCAGACCATTGTCGCCAAGGCGCAGGGCGTAGGTGGCTACGGGGTTAGGGTTATTCATCGCCGCCTCACATATGTTCCATGCCGTCCGGCACGGTATAGAAAGTCGGATGACGGTAGACTTTGCTTTCCGCCGGGTCGAAGAATTCGCCGCGTTCTTCCGGCTGCGAAGCAACGATTTCGCTGGCCTTCACTACCCAAATTGAGCAGCCTTCGCTGCGGCGGGTGTAGGCATCGCGGGCATTCTCCAACGCCATTTGATCATCGGCAGCGTGCAGACTGCCGACGTGACGATGGGATAACCCCTGTTTGCTGCGAACGAACACTTCATATAACGGCCAGTAAACTTTGCTCATGTTGTCTCTCCTCATGCCGCGCTGCGGGCCTGCTGTTTTTGCGCATGGGCCAGCGCGGCTTCGCGCACCCATTCGCCCTCTTCCCAGGCCTTACGCTTGGCGGCAAGCCGCTCGTGGTTGCAAATGCCACGGCCGCTAATCACCTCGTTAAATTCCTGCCAGTCGATTTCGCCAAAGCGGTAGTGGCCGCTGGCTTCATCAAACTGCAGATCCGGGTCCGGTACGGTCATACCGAGGATCTCTACCTGCGGCACGGTGTTATCGACGAAGCGCTGACGTAGCTCGTCGTTGGAGTGCAGTTTGATTTTCCACGCCATGCTGCGGGCGCTGTTCGGCGAGTTGTCATCGTTAGGGCCAAACATCATCAGCGCCGGCCACCAGAAGCGGTTAATAGCGTCCTGCAGCATCTGCCGCTGCGCGTCATTGCCCTGCGCCAGCGCCATGCAGGCTTCAAATCCCTGGCGCTGGTGAAAACTCTCTTCTTTGCAGATTTTGACCATCGCCCGGGCATAGGGGCCGTAGGAGGTCCGGCACAGCGCCACCTGGTTGACGATGGCCGCGCCATCGACCAGCCAGCCGATCACGCCGATATCGGCCCAGCTGAGGGTCGGGTAGTTAAAAATAGAGGAATATTTCATCTGCCCGTCGAGCATTTTCTGATACAGGTCTTCCCGGGCGCAGCCCAGCGTTTCCGCGGCGCTATAGAGATACAGCCCGTGTCCGGCCTCATCCTGTACCTTAGCCAACAGAATCGCTTTACGGCGCAGCGTCGGCGCGCGGGTGATCCAGTTGCCTTCCGGCAGCATGCCGACGATCTCCGAGTGCGCGTGTTGACCTATCTGACGAATCAAGGTCTTACGATAGGCATCCGGCATCCAGTCCTGCGGTTCGATGGCCGTTTCCTGCGCGATGCGCTGGTCAAAGCGTTGTTCTTCTGTCACGTCATCACCTTTATGATTCCGATATTCACAACAAAAACATTTATGTGAATCATTTCGTTTATTGAAGGTTACATATTGGTTAAATAAAACCACAAATTTTGTTTGTTCTTTTTGTGATAACAACCGCAAAACCTTTTGTAAACAGCAAATAAATCAGAAACATAAACACAACCCCTGATTAACCCCCGATCACAATGTTAATAAATTATTAAATTCGGACTTGATTTTTATGATTCATAAAAGAACTATTTATAGATAACACACGTAACACATTTGGAGATTTGCGATGCAGCAGTTAGCCAGCTACTTATCCGGCGCCTGGCAGACCGGCCGGGGCCGCGCCCGTACTATCTATCACGCCATTACCGGCGCGGCGCTTTGGGAGGTGACCAGTGAAGGCCTGGATATGGCGCAGGCGCGCCGCTTCGCGATTGAACGCGGTGGCAAAGCCCTGCAGGCGATGACCTTTATTGAACGCAGCGCGATGCTGAAAGCGGTAGCAAAACGGTTGCTGGAGCAGAAAGACGAGTTCTACGCCATCTCCGCGCAAACCGGCGCCACTCGCGCCGACAGTTGGGTGGATATTGAAGGCGGTATCGGTACTTTGTTCACTTATGCCGGGCTCGGTAGCCGCGAACTGCCGGACGATATTCTGTGGCCGGAAGACGAGCTGATCCCGCTCTCCAAACAAGGCGGTTTTGCCGCACGTCACGTGCTGACCTCGAAATCGGGCGTCGCCGTACATATCAACGCCTTCAACTTCCCCTGCTGGGGAATGCTGGAAAAACTGGCGCCGACCTGGCTTGCCGGCATGCCTGCTATCATTAAACCGGCAACCGCTACCGCCCAGCTCACCCAGGCAATGGTGAAAGCGATTGTCGACAGCGGCCTGGTGCCGGAAGGCGCCATCAGCCTGATTTGCGGCGGCGCGGGCGATCTTCTCGACCATCTCGATAGCCAGGACGTAGTGACCTTTACCGGCTCAGCCGCCACCGGCCAGCAGCTACGGACTCACCCTAACCTGGTGGCCAAATCTATTCCCTTTACCATGGAAGCAGATTCGCTCAACTGCTGCGTATTAGGTGAAGACGTCACGCCGGAGCAACCGGAATTTGCGCTGTTTATTCGGGAAGTGGTCCGCGAGATGACGGCGAAAGCCGGGCAAAAATGTACCGCTATCCGCAGAATCATCGTGCCACTGGCTCAGATTAATGCGGTTAGCGATGCACTGATCTCCCGCCTGCATAAAGTAACCGTCGGTGACCCTGCTCAGGAGGGCATTAAGATGGGGGCCCTGGTTAATCGCGAACAGCGTCAGGATGTGCAGGATAACGTCAATAAACTGATTGCCGCCGGCTGTGAAGCGCTGCTCGGCGGACAGGCAGATCTTAACGCTGATGGCGCGTTCTTCCCGCCGACCCTGCTGTACTGCCCGCAGCCGGATGAAACGCCAGAGGTTCACGCCATTGAAGTCTTTGGCCCGGTAGCGACGCTGATGCCGTATCGCGACCGCCAGCATGCGCTCACGCTGGCACGCGCCGGCGGCGGTAGCCTGGCTGGTACGCTGGTCACCGCCAGCGGCGAGCTGGCGCGTGAGTTTATCCTTGGCGCCGCGCGCGCGCATGGCCGTATTCAGATTCTGAACGAAGCATCCTCCGTAGAATCAACCGGCCACGGTTCGCCGCTGCCGCAGCTGGTACACGGCGGCCCCGGCCGTGCTGGCGGCGGAGAAGAGCTCGGCGGACTGCGTTCGGTGAAACACTATATGCAGCGTACCGCGATTCAGGGCAGCCCAACGATGCTGGCGACCATAAGCCAGCAGTGGGTGCGCGGCGCTCAGGTGAGCGAAGACCGCATTCACCCGTTCCGTAAATACTTCGAAGAGATCCAACCTGGCGATAGCCTATTCACCCCGCGCCGAACGCTGACCGAAGCGGATATCGTTAATTTCGCCTGCCTGAGCGGCGATCACTTCTACGCGCACATGGACAAAATCGCCGCCGCCGAGTCGATTTTCGGCGAACGGGTGGTCCACGGCTATTTCCTGATTTCAGCTGCGGCCGGGCTGTTCGTTGATGCCGGCGTCGGGCCGGTTATCGCCAACTACGGCATGGAAAACCTGCGCTTTATTGAGCCGGTCAAACCGGGAGACACCATTCAGGTTCGTCTGACCTGTAAGCGGAAAACGGTTAAACGTCAGCGCAGCGCCGATGAAAAAGCCACCGGTGTGGTGGAATGGGCAGTCGAGATTTTCAACCAGCATCAGCAGGCGGTGGCGCTGTATTCCATTCTTACCCTGGTGGCGCGCCAGCAGGGAGACTTCCCGGCGTAGTCAACACGCAGGTACCACGCGCTTAATGCCTCTACGGAGGCATTTTTTACGTCCGTCTGGCAAAACTGACAAACAAGCTGGCAAAAGCAAACAAACGTTCCCGGGCGGCAGACTGCTAGGGTAAGCGTAACAAAGCCGACATTCGCAGCGGCAACAACAACACAACAATAAGATGAGGTCACAATGGCAAACGGCTTGATGTTTTCCCCTCGTAAAACCGCGCTGGCGCTGGCTGTCGCGGTGGTTTGCGCCTGGCAATCACCGGTTTTCGCTCACGGTAGCGAAGCGCACATGGTGCCGTTGGATAAAACGCTGCAGGCGTTCGGCGCCGATGTGCAGTGGGATGACTACGCGCAAATGTTTACCCTGATAAAAGACGGCGCTTACGTCAAAGTAAAACCCGGCGCCAAAACGGCGATCGTCAACGGTAAACCCCTTGATCTACAGGTGCCGGTAGTAATGAAGGAAGGTAAAGCCTGGGTCTCCGATACCTTTATCAACGATGTATTCCAGTCCGGTCTCGATCAGACCTTCCAGGTAGAAAAACGCCCTCACCCGCTAAACTCGCTCTCGGCGGCGGAAATCGGTGAAGCAGTGACCATTGTCAAAGCCGCGCCGGAGTTCCAGCCGAATACCCGCTTTACTGAGATTTCCTTACACGAGCCGGATAAAGCGGCGGTATGGGCCTTTGCCCTGCAGGGAACGCCCGTTGATGCCCCGCGCACCGCCGATGTGGTGATGCTCGATGGCAAACACGTCATTGAAGCCGTCGTCGATCTGCAAAACAAAAAAATCCTCTCATGGACGCCGATTAAAGGCGCCCACGGGATGGTACTGCTCGATGACTTCGTCAGCGTGCAGAACATTATCAATGCCAGCAGCGAGTTCGCTGAGGTGCTGAAAAAGCACGGTATTACCGATCCCAGTAAAGTGGTCACCACCCCGCTCACCGTCGGCTACTTTGATGGCAAAGATGGCCTGCAACAGGATGCGCGTCTGCTGAAAGTCGTCAGTTATCTGGATACCGGCGACGGCAACTACTGGGCGCACCCGATTGAAAACCTGGTGGCGGTGGTCGACCTTGAAGCGAAGAAAATCATCAAAATCGAAGAAGGCCCGGTGATCCCGGTACCGATGGAGCCACGTCCGTATGATGGTCGCGACCGCAACGCCCCGGCGGTGAAACCGCTGGAGATAACCGAACCGGAAGGCAAAAACTACACGATCACCGGCGATACCATTCACTGGCGGAACTGGGATTTTCATCTGCGCCTGAACTCGCGCGTCGGGCCCATTCTCTCGACGGTGACTTACAACGACAACGGCACAAAACGCCAGGTAATGTATGAAGGTTCACTCGGCGGGATGATCGTCCCCTACGGCGACCCTGACGTCGGCTGGTATTTCAAAGCCTATCTGGACTCCGGCGATTACGGCATGGGCACCCTAACATCGCCGATTGTTCGCGGTAAAGATGCGCCGTCAAATGCGGTACTGCTGGACGAAACTATCGCCGATTACACCGGCAAACCGACCACTATTCCAGGCGCGGTCGCCATATTCGAACGCTATGCCGGGCCGGAATATAAGCATCTGGAAATGGGCAAACCTAACGTCAGCACCGAACGCCGGGAACTGGTGGTGCGCTGGATCAGTACCGTCGGGAACTATGATTATATCTTTGACTGGGTGTTCCATGACAACGGCACCATCGGTATCGATGCCGGCGCCACCGGCATTGAAGCGGTGAAAGGCGTGATGGCGAAGACCATGCACGACCCCAGCGCCAAAGAGGATACCCGCTACGGGACGCTGATCGACCATAATATTGTCGGCACCACCCACCAGCATATTTATAATTTCCGCCTCGATCTTGACGTGGACGGTGAAAACAACACCCTGGTGGCGATGGATCCTGAAGTGAAGCCAAACACCGCCGGCGGCCCGCGCACCAGCACCATGCAGGTGAATCAATACACAATCGATAGCGAGCAGAAAGCGGCGCAGAAATTCGACCCTGGCACTATCCGCCTGCTGAGCAACACCAGCAAAGAGAACCGCATGGGTAACCCGGTCTCTTACCAGATTATCCCTTATGCCGGCGGCACGCACCCGGCGGCGACTGGCGCCAAGTTCGCCCCGGACGAGTGGATATATCATCGTCTGAGCTTTATGGATAAACAGCTGTGGGTGACGCGTTACCACCCGACAGAGCGTTATCCGGAAGGGAAATATCCCAACCGTTCCGCCCAGGATACCGGCTTAGGGCAGTACGCGAAGGATGATGAGTCGCTGACTAACCACGATGACGTCGTGTGGATCACCACCGGCACCACCCACGTCGCGCGCGCCGAAGAGTGGCCAATTATGCCGACCGAATGGGCGCATGCGTTGCTCAAGCCGTGGAACTTCTTTGACGAAACCCCAACCCTTGGCGAGAAGAAAAAGTAATCTTAACCCGCGGTGAAATCGAGCAGGATTTTACCGCCTCTTCCCGGCTGGCCTGCGGCGGCAATCGCCTCACGCCAGTCGCACAGCTTTATCACCTGCGCCGCGGGCTGCGCAGTGGTCGGCAGCTGTCGCCAGATCCCGGCAAACGCCGCCTGCCACGCATCAACGCTGAGTGTCGGTAAGGCCTCCCGCAGATGAAATTTGCGTACCGATGCGCTGCCTCGCGTCTGGATGAGCGGTTTACCGGATAACAAGCCATAAGAGACCAGCGTTGACGACACCGGCAGTACCGCCAGCAGAAAATTCGCCAGCTCACCGCCCACCGCATCAAACACCAGATCGCTGTACTGGCTTACTTGTTCAATCAGCGCGCTATCGCCTTCGAGTAGCGGATAGACGCCATATTGCTGCAAGCGCGGGATGTGCTGCGGCGAGCGAATAATACCGCTGACCGATCGCGCCCCCATGGCGAGCGCCCATTGCGCCAGCAAACTGGCGCAGGACGATGAAGCAGCGGTCAAAAGCACATGCTTTCCCGCTACCGGCCAGCGCGTGAGCATCAGCATCGCGGTCAGCGGATTGATATAGCCGCGCGCGGCCACGATGTCATCGATGTCTTCAGCGACCGGCACCAGCCAGCGCGGATCAATATCAAGATAACGCTGCCAGGTTCCGGCGCCGCGTAGCGGTAGGACCCGCTGCCCCAGTCGTGGGCGCCCACTCGTCGAGTCTTCAATCACCACCCCAACGCCTTCATAGCCCGCCACCGATGGTGGCGTCGTACGATGGCGGTAAGCGCCGGTAATGGGGATCAGATCGGAAGGGTTGACCGGGGCATAGCGCATTTGTACCCGAACAAGTCCGGGCGCCAGCGGCGGCAACGGCAGGTGATGCAGCGCGAGCACCGTTTCCGGCGCGCCGTACTGCTGATAGCAAAGCGCATCATTCCACATAGCGGGGCAACATCAGAAAAAAGAGCGCCGATCATAGCAAATCAGCGCTCAGGGGGAAGAGGCGCATTGCGCCTTCTCCGGGCTACCAAATCGCACAGCGCTGTAGGTCGGATAAGCGTAGCGCCATCCGACAAAAAATCAGTAGCGCACGCACACCGATTTGGTTTCGCACCAGTCGTCCAGCCAGTCCGGGCCAAAATCGCGCCCGGTACCTGACTGCTTCATTCCGCCGAACGGCAGGTTGGCATCAATCAGCGTATGGCTGTTAACCCATACCGTACCGGCCTGCAGGCGATCGGTATAGTTCAGCGCCTGAGTCAGGTCGCGGGTCCAGACGCTGGCGGTAAGACCGAAATCGCTGTCGTTGGCTAAGCGTAGCGCCTCTTCGCCATCGGCGACGCGCACCAGGTTCACCACCGGGCCAAACACCTCTTCGCGATTCAGGCGCAGCCCGGCATCCGGATTAATCACCAGCGTCGGCGCAATATAAAAACCGTTACCATTCGGCCCAACGTTACCGCTAATCAGCTCGGCGTTTTGTTGACGCGCTTCATCCAGATAAGCGGCCACTTTGGCGCAGTGCGCCTGCGACACCACCGGGTTAATCTGCGTCGTTTCAACCATTCCCGGCCCCACCTGCAGCGACTTAACCGCCTGCTCAAAGCCTGCCACCAGGTTATCAAACAGCGGCGCTTCGATATAGATCCGCGAACTGGCGGCGCATACCTGCCCCTGATTGAGGAAACTTCCGGTCATCAACCCTTCAATCACCCACTGCGGATCGGCATCTTTCAGTACGATGGCCGGGTTTTTGCCGCCGAGTTCAAGGGTTACGCGGGTCAGACGGTCAGCTGCCGCGCGGGCAATCTGTTTGCCGGTGGCGGTCGAACCGGTGAAGCTCACTTTCGCTACCTGCGGATGGGTAGTTAAGGCCGCCCCGCACTCGGCGCCGCTGCCGGTGACAACGTTAAAGACGCCATCCGGGATCCCGGCTTCCGTTGCCAGCTCCGCTACCCGTAGCAACGTTAACGGCGTCGTCTCGGAGGGTTTAATCACAATGGAACAGCCGGAAGCCAGCGCCGGCATCACTTTCCACATGCCGATCATCAGCGGGAAGTTCCACGGAACAATCCCCGCCACTACCCCAACCGGCTCTTTACGGGTCCACGCCTGATAGCGCGCGCCTTCCGGGAACGGAATGGAAACGTCCAGCGTACGGCCGCTGATTTTGGTGGTCAGCCCGGCGGTGTAGCGCATCCAGTTGAGGGTGCAACCGACTTCAAACGCGCGCGAAATATTGATCGACTTCCCCTGTTCAAGGGTTTCGAGCTGCGCCAGCTCTTCACCATGCTGTTCCACCAGATCGGCGAAACGCAGCAGGATCCGCTCGCGGTCGGCCGGCGTGCGCCCGGCCCAGCTACGGGCGACAAAAGCGCGCCAGGCGGACATCACCGCGCGGTCAACGTCGGCGGCATTAGCATCTGCCGTAGTGGCAATCGCCTGGCCGGTGGCCGGGTCCCAGACGGTTAAGCGTTTTTCACTCTGCGCCGCCTGCTGGTTGCCATCAATATATAAGCCATGCTGTCTATCGAGAAACTGCTGTACGCTGGCGAGCAGCGCGACCTGTGATGTGGACATGCGACTTCCTTATTGTTCGCGGATAGTGAACACAGTCTAGGATGGGTCAGCCATTTGCGCTTTTTTCTCTGTGACAATCGTTGTTGCCGCTGTGACAGGTCCCGCAATTAAGCACCCAGAAAGGCGGTGAAATGTGCCGCAGGTAATAGTTCTTTCATATACTCCACGCTGCGCTCTTGCCACTAACGGCATAAATGCAACAATGCAGAAACATTATTTTTACAAGGTGCAGACGATGGCGACGGTAGAAAGCGGGCAGGACTATCAGCGTTGGTTAGCAAAGATTAATCAAGTGTGCGGCCATTTTGCCGCTCGTCCGCTGGGCGACGAATTCCATGGCGAGATTGATGCAAGCTATACCGGTAGTCTCAAAGTCAGTACCGTCACCGCCCGCGGCGTCAATCTTTACCGCACCCGTAACGAAATCAAACGCGACAACGACGCCTGGTTCTATACCGTTTTTCAGCTCGAAGGCCAAGCGGCAATCGAGCAGGACGAGCGCCAGGTGGTGCTCGAGGCCGGCGATATCACGCTCATTGATGCTTCTCGTCCCTGCTCTATCTTCTGGCAACACACGTCAAAACAGGCTTCGCTGCTGCTGCCTCGCCAGCTCGTGGAAAGCCAGCTGCACGGCAGCGACATCAGCATCGCCACCCGGCTGAATAAAACGCTGCCGATGGTCCAACTTAGCCAGCGGCTGCTGCAAGAAAGCATGCGCAGCCCGGCGCTCTCAGAAAGCGAAGGCGAAGCGGCGCTGGAGGCCATCGTCTGTCTGCTGCGACCGATGCTACAGCAGCATGAAGCGCCGCCGACGCGCCGCGACAAGCAATTTCAAAAAATTATGGCGTTGATTGATGAGTCGATACAGTCGGAACAGCTGCGTCCGGAGTGGTTGGCCGGGGAAACCGGCATGTCGGTACGCAGCCTGTACCGCCTGTTTGCCGATAAGGGTCTGGTGGTCGCGCAGTATATTAAAAACCGGCGTCTTGACCTGTGCGCCCGGGCGTTACAAAACGCGCACGATGAAGAGAAACTGGCGGGAATTGGCTACAGTTGGGGATTTAGCGACCATAGCCATTTTTCAACGGCGTTTAAGCAGCGCTTCGGCGTGTCGCCTGGCGAATACCGCAAGCGCTATCGTTAACTATTTGCGCAGCCATTTGCCGTTAATACCCTGCACATATTCCCCCGGCTGCGCCCGGGCGACCAGCTTCTGCCCGGCCATTTTCGCTACTTCATCCACCGGCAGGTTATTGTCATCCGCCAGTTGCTGATAACTTTCGCTGCGCGCAGCATTAATCTGTTTAACTAACGCCAACGTCTGCGCATCCTGTTTCAGCGGCGCCAGATAGCCGTTCAGCGTTTCTCCTACTCGCCCCTGCGCCCGCGCCTCATTCAAGGTCAGCGCCAGCGCCGGGCTACTCAACAGCATTAACGCCAGGGTGGCAGTCAGCAGTCGTTTTCTCATCATCGCCTCAGAACAGATCGCTACGCGACTTCAGCAAATTTTCGACATCCTTATCCACCTTAATATGAATCTCATGCTCAATTTTGACATTCATATTGATGGTGATCGGCTCCTTGGACGCGGCGATTTCAATACGCGGCGTACAGCCTGCCAGCAGCAGGGTCGCCAGCGCCGCGGTGAACAGTTTTATCATTTTGGTTCCTTACATGTATCCGTACAGCGCGGGGCAGGCAGTTTCGCATTCTGCTCAAGCCATGCCTGCAAATTATCGCCGAAGCGCAAACTGCGCCACAGATCGAAAATATTCTCTTCATGGGTATAGTTTAAATGCACGGTGCTGCTTTTTCCGTCCACTCGACTGGTGCCGCTAATCGCCGCGCTCATCGTCAGCTTGCCAAGATTATCAAGGTTGATACGCGTCCAGGATTTCGAGACCTCCATATAGCGCAGCCAGTTAATCGCCGCGCCCGCGGAGACATTATCGGCCACCAGCGCATCGGCGGTGTCTTTATCCAGACGCATGGTCATCGGGCCGGGGTTGCTAAACCAGCCGTCTTTAATGATCCATTTCTCGTTGTTCAGCCATAGCGGTAACGCGCCGTTAAACGCGCCAGAGACCGCAAATTGTTTTACCTTGATGGCGCTGATTAATTCACTACTGGAGATATTCTGCAGACGCAGCAGCGCCGGCTGGTGCTGCGGCATCCTTAGCTGCTGCATGGTCAGCTTGCCGCCAAGGATATCAACATTGACGTTGCTCAACTCCAGCGGATCCTGCTCGCTCCAGGGCCATGTTCCCTGGAGATCGGCGCTCAGGTTTTTGGCGGTAAACTGGTTGACGATTTCGCCAATGCGCAGCGAAACCGGGCGGCGGGTACCGAGCTGCCAGCTCCCGCCGCTGAAGCGGAACGGCAGAACAAAGTCGACGCCGTTGATCTGGTTGTCCGGCATCCAGGCGCTACCGCCTTTTAAGACCCCGTGCCCACCGGCCTCAAAGCCCTGCCCGGCTGCCGCGGAAAATGCTACCTGCGCATACATATCACCTTCACGCAGGGTCATTTTCCAGTCCGGCGGGATCAGCGGCTGGAATACGCTTAGCGCCTGTTTCGGCCACCATGCCTGGCCACGCAGGCGTTCGCCGTCCCAGCGCCCGGTCAGACGAATCGGGCCGATTTTCTCCGCGTGTAATGAGCCGTTGAACAGGAACCAGGTCGGATCGCGGCCATCAATATTAAATTTGAGCGTTGACGGCGGCAACACGCTGCCGCCGCTAAAGGTGGTTTTACCGGCATCCAGCGACAACGCGCCGCTAAATTTCGGATGCTGCTCATTACGCAGCCAGTGAATGGGTTTATCGAGAGTCAGGCGCGGCGTGCTGACCAGCATGGTGCCGTACTGTAGCTTATCGAACCCGGTCGACAGGCTGTTAAGGATAATGGCGCTGTCCCGCCACTCACCGGCGCCTTTCACATCCCAGCGCGCCTGCATCGGCGTAAAGTGACCATCGCCCCAATAACGCCACGACCAGCGACCGCGGTCGGGCATAAAGTTGTCGGCCTGCCCATCCAGATGCAGGGTAAAATCGCCCATTTCCTGTTCATGGGCGCGCAGTATCGCCTGCAGGCGGCCATCCACTCCCTGCTGAGTCACTTTCACCCCCGCCAACGGCAGGCGGATCTCATCGATATTCAGCGAGTCGATCACCCGCCCGCGCGAGCGTAGCAGCGCCCCGGGATGAAAAGCCAGCTCTGGCGTCATCAGCGGGCCGCTCAGTTTAGCGGGCAGCACAGCGTAAAAAATCATATCGTCGAGCTTGGCTTCGCCGGTCAGGCTAAGCGGCATGTCGCTGTGGTCCATACTCAGCTTACCTGGGCCGATATTCAACACGGCGTTCCCCTTACCCGCTTCGCCGTGCGTTAACACGTTGAGCCGGCCGCTGATTTCCATCTCTTCGGTGCCTTTCTGCCAGTCGCCAACCGATAGCGCAACCCGCCCGCTAAGCGGATAGCCGGCATACACCGCGTTCCAACGCCCATCGCTGATGGTGATACGTTCAGGGGTTATCTCCCACGGCAGGTCGAGCATCGGCTCAACCTCGCCACGCGGCGTGACCAGCAGCTGACCACGGTTTTTCTGCCATTCCAGTTCCGCATCCACCAGACCCGGCGTTTGCGGGAATTCGAAGGTGCTGACCAGATGGCCATCGACCGGTAGGCCATCCGGCACCAGCGGCATTTCGAATTCACCGACCAGCTTAACCGGCGCCTGATCTTCCACCAGCCGCGCGCTGAAATTGCTGACCGTTAAGGTCTGGCCGCGCAGTTTCGCCTGTAGCGTAACCTCTTTGCCGGAATAGCCGATATCCTGCTGCCCAGGCGTCAACGACATCACCAGTTTCCCCTGCCATTTTTCCCACGGCGACAGGCGCAGATTGTCGATAGTTAACCAGCTATACGGCAGCATCGATTGCCACTCGGCGAGGGTTCGCGGCGCGCCGGAGAGCGGCTCGCTGGCGGGGACCTTAGCCAGGCAGGCGCTATTGATATCCAGTTCACTCAGGTGTAGCCGCCAGCGGCTGGGACGGGTAAGGCGCGCGTTGCTGACACGAGCAATTTCACAATCGCCCACCAGGTAGCGTAAATCGGGGATAATCAACGAGGAGCGCGTCAGGCGCGGACTTTCGCCAAGCGAGATACGCGTGCCGACCGGCAGCCAGATACCCGCCAGCGTCGGAACCCAATGCGTTAATGTGGCCAGCAGGGCCAACGGCAGCAAAATTAGAGCTAATAACAGCGCAAGAGCGGCTTTATATTTACCCTTCATGGGCAGTCAAATCCTGATTCTAAGTAAAAGCCGATAGGCGCCTATTGTGGCACGTTCGACCCGCGAGTGAAAGTTAACGTCCTGATTAAGGATAGTCGCACTCATTTCTGCTGAATAACTATTTAGACTTCGTTTAAATTGTGCCTGCGACACTTGGAAAAACAGGTAATAAGGAGCCGTTATTCCGTGGAGCTCATTATCTCGCTGATCGAACGCGCGCAGAGCCACTATTCATTGGTATTACTGATTGTTTTTCTGCTGACGTTCAGTAAATCCTGCGCCCTCATCTCTTTTGTGATCCCCGGCACCTCCGGTTTGCTGGTGCTCGGGGCGCTGGCGTCAACCAGCATCGGTCATTTCCTGCTAATGTGGCTAAGCGCCAGCCTGGGCGCAATCGGCGGATTCTGGCTCTCATGGCAAATTGGCCGTCGCTATCAGCATCATCTGCCGCGTCTGCGCTGGCTCAATGCCGAGCGAGTACTGCGCAGCCAGCTATTCCTGCGCCGTCACGGCGGTTGGGCAGTATTCTTTGGCCGCTTTCTGTCGCCGCTGCGCGCAACGTTACCGCTGGTCACCGGCGCCAGCGGTACCTCGCTATGGCGTTTCCAGGTTGCCAATGTGGCATCGGGTTTACTCTGGCCATTTATCCTGCTGGCGCCGGGGGCATTCAGCCTCAGTTTTTGGTGAAACGTATTGTCTTTTAAAGAGATTTCTTAAGACTGCGATATGCTCTAGAATTAATATCATAACCTGATGATTAAACTAATTTTTAATATTTGTAAGATTATTTTAATTATGCTACCGTGACGGTATTATCACTAGAGGAAAGCCTTATGAAAATCGCTGTTTATAGTACCAAGCAGTACGATAAAAAGTATCTGCAGCATGTTAACGACGCATACGGCTTTGAACTGGAATTTTTTGACTTCCTGCTGACCGAAAAGACCGCGAAAACGGCCAATGGTTGTGAAGCGGTATGTATCTTCGTTAACGACGACGGCAGCCGCCCGGTGCTGGAAGAGCTAAAAGCCCACGGCGTGAAATACATCGCGCTGCGCTGCGCCGGGTTTAACAACGTCGATCTTGATGCGGCTAAAGAGCTGGGCCTGCGCGTCGTGCGCGTCCCGGCCTACTCGCCGGAAGCCGTTGCTGAACACGCCATCGGTATGATGATGTCGTTGAACCGTCGCATTCACCGCGCCTATCAGCGTACCCGCGATGCCAACTTCTCGCTGGAAGGGCTGACCGGCTTCACCATGTACGGCAAAACCGCAGGGGTGATCGGCACCGGTAAAATCGGCGTCGCGACGCTGCGGATCCTCAAAGGTTTCGGTATGCGCCTGCTG
The DNA here is from genome assembly GCF_050600815.1 of Klebsiella sp. 141161. Lineage (NCBI taxonomy): Bacteria > Pseudomonadati > Pseudomonadota > Gammaproteobacteria > Enterobacterales > Enterobacteriaceae > Klebsiella > Klebsiella sp. 141161. Next base: position 429,365 of record NZ_JAQIRN010000001.1, read on the forward strand.
GCGTTTGATCCCTACCCGAGCGCGGCGGCGCTGGATCTCGGCGTTGAATATGTCGACCTGCCGACGCTGTACGCGCAGTCCGACGTCATCTCTCTGCACTGCCCGCTTACCAACGAAAACTATCACCTGCTCAATCAGGCGGCGTTTGATCAGATGAAAGACGGCGTGATGGTCATTAATACCAGCCGCGGCGCGCTTATCGATTCACAAGCGGCTATCGACGCGCTGAAGCATCAGAAAATCGGCGCGCTGGGAATGGACGTGTATGAAAATGAACGCGATCTGTTCTTTGAAGATAAATCGAATGATGTCATCCAGGATGACGTGTTCCGCCGGCTCTCCGCCTGCCACAACGTGTTGTTTACCGGTCACCAGGCGTTCCTGACGGCTGAGGCACTGATCGGTATTTCCGAAACAACGTTGGGTAATCTGCAACAGGTTGCTAAAGGCGAAACCTGCCCGAACGCGCTGGTCTAAGTATCTTTCCCCTTTTGTGCTCCCCGCTAGCGGGGGGCACATTCAGACAATCCCCACAGATCCTGCCTGCATTACAGTTACACTGTTTTTCGTTTTATTGATATGACAAATGTTTTGGAGTACGAATGAATAAGTTTGCTGCACTGCTGGCGGCGGGCATGCTGCTATCGGGCTGCGTATACAACAGCAAAGTTTCTACCAACGCCGAACAACTACAACATCATCGTTTTGTGCTGACCAGCGTTAACGGCCAGGCGCTACCGGCAAGCCAGACGCCGCCGCCGGAAATTAGCTTCGGCGAAAAAATGTATGTGTCAGGCACGATGTGCAACGGCTTCAGCGGCCAGGGCAAACTGTCAGACGGCGAGCTAAAAGTTGAACAGCTGGCGATGACGCGTAAGCTGTGCGCGGATCCACAGCGGAACGCGCTGGATAATACCCTCAGCAAAATGCTGCGCGATGGCGCGCAGGTCGATCTGACGGAGAATCAGCTCACGCTGGCGACCGCCGACCAATCGCTGGTGTATAAACTCGCCGATTTAATGTAGCGATACGCCTTGCGTACTAGTAGTTTCCGCAGCTTCCGCCCGCTAATGCCTGCTCGCTGCAGCGTTTACCATTCGGTAGCGCGCACATACCAATAGCGCTGCCATCAAGCTGGCGGGCAACGGATAATGAACCGCCAACCATCGCGCAATTCGCCTGGCCGCTGTCGCTCATCGCCGCGCGCATGCCGGGCGGTACGTGTGCCGCAGTGGCTTGTTGCACCGGCTCGTTGCTACAAGCCGACAGTAATAACGCAGCGCACCCCACTAAAAACGCAGCTCGCATTCTCTCCCCCTTTCAGAAACATCTTAGAATAAACAAACTCAAGAATAATAGGCAGCGCAGCGCCTGTCGTCGAGAGGCGAAATACGTATTTATGCGCCTCATTAACATTTTCTAGCAAATTTTCCGCTTAAAGCTTGATCTCGTCAGGCAAAGCGCAGCCCCCGCGCGGCTTTTATCCCAGCCCGAAATATTTTCCCGACGAAAAAATCACGCTTGCAGCGACCGGGCAGCATAGTTTGCTGATGGTGATTGCGGTGCCGGGTGCCTCCCGGTGAATTAGCCAGTTCGAACTAATTCGCGTGCTAATTTTCGCCAACAGGAGACTGAACTGAACGCTCCGCCGCAGAGGGGAATTCACCGCAGCAAATAAATAGCATGCGATTGCCGGTTGGCTAAAAGCTATTAAATTTAAAAATATATTTTGCTTTATTTAAGTGGTGCATCGCCGGTATCCGTCACTACCTTTTGAGCCCTCTGGCCAGCCACTTTTCTGTTTTTCCGCCAAAAAATTGATCCAAACATAGATAAGGACATTCCCAAGGACACAAATGCGAAAATGGTCGCGGCGGGCGTTTGCTAAAATATGGAAATAACAACAGGACTCGTCGCCGTTTCACGAGTCCCTTCTTTTTGCGCAATGTAAGGGTGTCTTCTTATGATTACGATTGACGGTAATGGCGCGGTCGCTTCAGTCGCGTTTCGCACGAGTGAAGTTATCGCCATCTACCCGATTACGCCCAGTTCAACGATGGCGGAGCAGGCCGATGCCTGGTCTGGCGATGGGCTGAAAAACGTCTGGGGCGATGTCCCCCGCGTGGTCGAAATGCAGTCGGAAGCTGGGGCTATCGGCGCCGTGCACGGCGCGCTGCAGACCGGCGCCCTTTCCACTTCCTTTACGTCATCGCAGGGCCTGCTGCTGATGATCCCAACGCTATACAAACTGGCCGGCCAGTTGATGCCCTTTGTCCTGCACGTCGCCGCCCGTACCGTCGCCACTCACGCACTATCAATTTTCGGCGATCATTCCGACGTGATGGCCGTGCGCCAGACCGGCTGCGCGATGCTGTGCGCCAGCAGCGTCCAGGAAGCGCAGGACTTCGCGCTGATTTCCCATATCGCCACGCTGCAAAGCCGCGTGCCGTTTATTCATTTCTTCGATGGTTTCCGCACCTCGCACGAAATCAACAAAATCGCGCCGCTGGCGGATGACACCATTCGCTCCCTGCTGCCGCAGGATAAAATCGCCGAGCATCGCCAACGCGCCCTTAATCCAGAGCATCCGGTCATTCGCGGTACATCAGCCAACCCGGACACTTATTTCCAGTCCCGTGAAGCAACCAACCCTTGGTACGACGCGGTATATGAGCACGTAGAAACGGCGATGAATGATTTCGCCGCCGCAACCGGTCGTCAGTACAAACCGTTCGAATTTTACGGCCATCCGCAGGCGGAACGGGTTATTGTCATCATGGGGTCCGCTATCGGTACCTGTGAAGAGGTTGTTGATGAACTGCTGAGCCGTGGGGAAAAAGTCGGCGTGCTGAAAGTTCGCCTCTATCGGCCGTTCTCCGCCGCGCATCTACTGCAGGCCTTGCCGGAGAGCGCCCGCGCGGTTGCCGTACTGGATCGCACCAAAGAACCCGGCGCGCTTGCCGAACCGCTGTACCTCGACGTGATGACCGCGCTGGCGGAAGCCTTCAACCGCGGCGAGCGCGAAACGCTACCGCGTACTATCGGCGGCCGCTATGGCCTCTCCTCCAAAGAGTTTGGCCCGGAATGCGTGCTGGCTATCTTTAATGAATTACAGGCCGCACAGCCAAAACCCCGCTTTACCGTTGGCATTTACGATGATGTGACGAACCTTTCGCTGCCGCTGGCGGAAAATACGCTACCGGCGGAAGCGAAGCTGGAAGCGCTGTTTTACGGCCTCGGCAGCGACGGTAGCGTCTCAGCGACCAAAAACAATATCAAGATTATTGGCAATTCCACGCCGTGGTTCTCACAGGGCTATTTTGTCTATGACTCGAAGAAGGCCGGCGGCCTGACCGTCTCGCATCTACGCGTCAGTGAAAAACCGATCCGTTCGTCGTACCTTATCTCGCAGGCCGATTTCGTCGGCTGCCACCAGCTGCAATTTATCGACAAATATCAGATGGTCGAACGGTTGAAGCCCGGCGGCATTTTCTTGCTCAATACGCCCTACAGCGCTGATGAGGTATGGTCGCGCCTGCCACAGGAAGTACAGGCCGCGCTGAATCAAAAGCAAGCACGTTTTTATGTGGTCAACGCGGCGAAAATCGCCCGCGAGTGCAGCCTTGGCGCGCGCATCAACACCGTTATGCAGATGGCTTTTTTCCATTTAACCCAAATCCTGCCGGGCGACAGCGCGCTGGCCGAGCTACAGGGCGCGATTGCCAAAAGCTACAGTAGCAAAGGCCAGGAGCTGGTGGAACGCAACTGGCAGGCGCTGGCGCTGGCCCGCGAATCGCTGGCGGAAGTGCCGCTGCAGCCGGTTAACGCCAGTAGCCCCAACCGTCCGCCAGTGGTCTCCGATGCCGCGCCGGACTTTGTCAAAACCGTCACCGCAGCGATGCTTGCCGGTCTTGGCGATGCGCTGCCGGTCTCCGCGCTGCCGCCAGATGGTACCTGGCCCATGGGCACCACCCGTTGGGAAAAACGCAACATCGCCGAAGAGATCCCTATCTGGAAGGAGGAGCTGTGCACCCAGTGCAACCACTGCGTCGCCGCCTGTCCGCATTCGGCGATCCGCGCCAAAGTGGTCGCTCCGCAAGAAATGGAAAACGCGCCAGCCAGCCTGCACTCGCTGGATGTGAAATCCCGCGATATGCGCGGGCAGAAATACGTTCTGCAGGTCGCGCCGGAAGATTGCACCGGCTGCAACCTGTGCGTTGAAGTGTGTCCGGCGAAAGATCGCCAGAATCCGGACATCAAGGCCATCAATATGATGTCGCGCCTTGAGCACGTCGAAGAAGAGAAAGTCAATTACGATTACTTCCTCAACCTGCCGGAAATCGATCGCACGAAACTTGAGCGCATTGATATTCGTACCTCGCAGCTGATTAGTCCGCTGTTTGAATACTCCGGCGCCTGCTCGGGCTGCGGCGAAACGCCGTATATCAAACTGTTGACCCAGCTGTATGGCGATCGGATGTTGATTGCCAACGCCACCGGTTGTTCGTCCATTTACGGCGGCAACCTCCCCTCAACGCCTTATACCACTGATGCTAACGGTCGCGGTCCGGCGTGGGCCAACTCGTTGTTTGAAGATAACGCTGAATTCGGCCTGGGTTTCCGCTTAACCGTCGACCAACACCGCCAGCGTGTGATGCGGTTGTTGAGTGAATTTGCCGATAAACTCCCGGCTGAACTAAATACCGCGCTACATGCGCAAGCGACGCCGGAAGCGCGCCGCGAACAGGTAGCCGAGCTGCGTCAGGCGCTGACGGGCGTCTCCGGGGCCGAAGAGCTGCTCACCGATGCGGATGCGTTAGTCGAGAAGTCGGTCTGGCTTATCGGCGGTGATGGCTGGGCCTATGATATTGGCTTTGGCGGCCTTGACCACGTGCTGAGCCTGACGGAAAACGTCAATATCCTGGTACTCGATACCCAGTGTTACTCCAACACCGGCGGGCAGGCATCGAAGGCGACGCCGCTCGGCGCGGTCACCAAATTTGGCGAGCACGGCAAACGTAAGGCACGCAAAGATCTCGGCGTGAGCATGATGATGTACGGTCATGTCTATGTGGCGCAGATTTCGCTCGGCGCGCAGCTTAACCAAACGGTGAAAGCCATTCAGGAAGCGGAAGCCTATCCGGGCCCTTCGTTGATTATCGCCTATAGCCCGTGCGAGGAGCACGGTTACGACCTGGCGCTAAGCCACGACCAGATGCGTCAGCTAACGGCCACCGGCTTCTGGCCGCTGTATCGCTTCGACCCGCGCCGCGCCGATGAAGGCAAGCTGCCGCTGGCGCTGGACTCACGCCCGCCATCAGACGCGCTGGCTGAGACGCTGCTTAATGAGCAACGCTTCCGCCGCCTTAACGCCCAGCAGCCGGAAGTGGCCGAGCAGTTGTGGAAAGACGCGGCCGCCGATCTACAAAAACGCTATGACTTCCTGGCCCAGTTGGCAGGTAAAGCGGAGAAACCGACAACCGAAAGCTAAACCGGCTGACGGAAATCTGGCGCTATAAAAAAAGCCCGAATAGTAAATCTATTCGGGCTTGTCATTTTCCGACAAATTAATCATTCAATATGAATGAGACGGCAATAATATAAATTCTCAATGACAATAAAGGCATATAACGCAGGCAGAATACGATATTCAACCTATATTGTATAATTTTTATTTTATATATATCACCCCCAAACATTCACGCTGGAAATTATCATTACCGTATATTTATTTGCTTTAGAATTTACTTATATTGTAACAATTGATACTTATCATATCAGAATGCGCTCCTTTAGCATGGCCGTACTTCCACCCAGGAAGTTAAAACAAAAAAGTTAAAGGAATATCCAAATGAAAAGAAAAGTACTGGCATTGGTTATCCCGGCATTATTGGCTGCCGGCGCTGCTCACGCGGCAGAAATTTATAATAAAGATGGCAACAAATTAGATCTCTACGGCAAGGTAGACGGTTTACATTATTTCTCCAGCGACTCCAGTAAAGACGGCGATCAGACCTACCTGCGCTTCGGCTTTAAAGGTGAAACGCAAATTAACGATATGCTCACCGGCTATGGTCAGTGGGAATACAACGTTCAGGCCAACAACACCGAAAGCTCTGGCGATCAGGCGTGGACTCGTCTGGCGTTCGCCGGGATCAAAGCGGGCGACTACGGTTCATTCGACTATGGCCGTAACTACGGCGTCCTGTACGACGTAGAAGCCTGGACCGATATGCTGCCAGAGTTCGGCGGCGACTCTTATACCCAGTCCGACAACTTTATGACCGGCCGCGCCAACGGTGTCGCAACTTACCGTAACAGCGATTTCTTCGGTCTGGTTAACGGCCTGAACTTCGCGCTCCAGTATCAGGGTAAAAACGAAAACCAAGCCAGCCATGAATTTAATTCTTCCGCCAGCCAGGAAGGAACCGCTAACGGCGATGGCCGCAGCGTGAAAAACTCCAACGGCGACGGTTTCGGTATCTCCTCTACCTATGATTTAGGTATGGGCGTCAGCCTCGGCGCGGCCTACAGTTCTTCTGACCGCACCAACGAACAGACCCATCAGTCTACCGCGGGCGGCGATAAAGCCGATGCCTGGACCGCAGGCGTGAAATATGATGCGAACAACATCTATCTGGCGACCATGTATTCAGAAACCCGTAACATGACGCCGTACGGCAATCAGAACGGCACCATTGCTAATAAAACGCAGAACTTTGAAGTAACCGCACAGTATCAGTTCGATTTCGGCCTGCGTCCGGCAATTTCCTACCTGCAATCCAAAGGTAAAGATCTGGTTTACAAAGGTCAGTATGCCGATCAAGATCTGGTTAAATATATGGATGTCGGCGCGACCTATTACTTCAACCGTAATATGTCTACCTACGTTGATTACAAAATCAACCTGCTCGACGGCAATGACGACTTCTATAAAGACAACGGTATTTCTACCGACAATATCGTAGCACTGGGTCTGGTATATCAGTTCTAATGCTTGCGCCCGCCGTTCACGGCGGGCGCTTCACTTAAACCAACAATAAATTGCCAGTTGTCGTACCAATTTGTGATTCACGCTATAGTAGAACCTCAATCCTGATGGCATACTGTTTTGGTGGTTATTAAAACAGGAGGTTTTATGAGTAGAATGATTCTGGTACCCATCGATATTTCTGATAAAGAATTTACTCAACGTGTGATCCGCCACGTTGAATCCGAAGCACGCGTCGATGACGCGCAGGTGCATTTCCTCACCGTTATCCCTTCGCTACCCTACTACGCCTCTCTGGGTATGGCCTATACCGCTGAACTACCGGCTATGGATGAACTGCGCGCCGAATCGGAAGCACAGTTGCGTGAGCTGGCAAAAGGCTTCGCCATTCCGGAAGACAGAATGCATTTCCATGTTGCCGAGGGCTCGCCAAAAGATAAGATTCTGGCGCTGGCTAAATCGCTGCCCGCCGACCTGGTCATTATCGCTTCGCATCGCCCGGACATTACTACCTATCTGCTCGGCTCTAACGCCGCAGCGGTGGTGCGCCATGCCGAGTGCTCGGTGCTGGTCGTTAGGTAATCCCAAGCCCGCCGCCCGGCGGGCTTTACGCATTCTACCTCTCGAGTGACATATTCAGTATGTCGGAGGTGCATGGTTCTTTTGCAGGAATACCTACAACCCCACCAGCAAACGCTCCTTCACAATAAGTGATCTGCTTTTCAACCTGTAATCTGAAGAAGATTAAAGCGCACTTGCGCACTTGCGCACTGTGCATGAGTGCATTACAATATCCACATAAAGGATCAGGGAGGCTTAAATGGAATGCAGAATCACATAGGTAGCTTCCGTGATGTATGGTTGGAAGAATTTTTTTTACACTCGGCGCCACATAAAAAAGTTCCTCCAGACATACATACCACGCTAGCCCGCAAGCTCGATATCATCAATGCTGCCACTACCTATCTGGATTTACGATCGCCACCTGGCAATAGATATGAAGAGCTAAACGGCAAATTGGAAGGTTATTCGTCAATCAGAATTAACCAGCAGTACCGCTTAATATTTAAGTGGGTGGATGGTAAAGCGGAAGACCTTTACCTGGATCCACACAAGTACTAAATAAGGATGCCAGTTGCAGCTGGCACCTTTTGAAACTCAAAAACCTCAAGGGAATACTATGAAACAGGCAACCAGAAAACCAACTACCGTAGGTGACATCCTGCTGTATGAATACCTGGAGCCGCTAGATTTGAAAATCAACCAACTTGCGGAAATGATACATGTGCATCGTAATAGTGTAAGTGCATTAGTTAACAACAACCGCAAACTCACTACTGATATGGCATTTCGCTTGTCTAAAGCCTTCGATACCACCGTTGATTTCTGGCTTAACCTTCAGGCGGCGGTGGATTTGTGGGAGGTTGAAAATGACACCCGCGCGCAGGAAGAATTTAGCCGCATTGTTCCCGTCTCCAAATTTATCGCCAGCAAAGCTGATAAGAAAGTCGCCTGATTCCACGCGAGCCCGCTTAATTGCGGGCAGTTCATAATGGCGAGCAAAAACCGCACTACTCAAACAACAGTCCAGGAAGCCGTTGGCAGTCTGCAGTAAAACGCGCTGGTATTCGCCGCAAGAATCCGTACCATACGCGGCATACTTTCGCTTGCTGGCTCCTGTCGGCTGGCGCTAACCCGTCTTTTATAGCCAATCAGATGGGGCATGAAAACACGCAGATGGTGTACGAAGTTTACAGTACATGGATTGAAGAGATGAACGGCGACCAGGTTTCAATGCTGAAATCCCGGCTTGGGCTTTAAATCATTTTGCCCTCTATATGCCCCTTTTAGTTTCAGAGAACGTTAATAATGCAAGATAATCAGCAAGTTACAAAGAAAGAAAAATACAATATCGACAAACTGCAGAAACGTCTTCGCCGCAATGTCGGTGAGGCGATCGCCGACTTCAACATGATTGAAGATGGCGACCGCATTATGGTCTGTCTTTCCGGCGGCAAAGACAGCTATACCATGCTGGAAATTCTGCGTAGCCTGCAGAAAAGCGCGCCTATTTCTTTCTCGCTGGTGGCCGTTAACCTCGATCAGAAACAGCCGGGCTTCCCGGAACACATTCTGCCGGCCTATCTGGAACAGCTGGGCGTTGAGTACAAGATCGTCGAAGAGAACACTTACGGCATCGTTAAAGAGAAAATCCCGGAAGGCAAAACCACTTGCTCACTGTGTTCTCGTCTGCGTCGCGGCATTCTCTACCGTACGGCGACCGAACTGGGCGCAACCAAAATCGCGCTCGGCCATCACCGCGACGATATTCTGCAGACGCTGTTCCTCAACATGTTCTACGGCGGCAAAATGAAAGGTATGCCGCCGAAACTGATGAGCGATGACGGCAAACATATCGTTATCCGCCCGCTCGCCTACTGCCGCGAAAAAGATATCGAACGCTTCTCGCAGGCCAAAGGCTTCCCGATTATTCCTTGTAACCTGTGCGGCTCCCAGCCTAACCTGCAGCGTCAGGTGATCGCCGATATGCTGCGCGATTGGGATAAACGCTATCCTGGCCGTATCGAAACCATGTTTAGCGCAATGCAGAACGTGGTGCCGTCGCACCTGAGCGACGTCAATCTGTTTGATTTTAAATCCATCACACACGGTTCTGCGGTGGTTGACGGCGGCGATCTGGCCTTTGACCGCGAAGAGATCCCGCTGCAGCCTGCGGGCTGGCAGCCGGAAGAAGAAGACGCTCAGTTAGATGAACTGCGTCTGAATGTGGTTGAAGTAAAATAACAGGCAACACGTCTCCGGCAAGCGCCGGAGACCGTCACTTGCCGCCCTTACTTCAGCAAACGTACACGGCAGGACTTGCCTTTGATCTTGCCGTTTTGCAGCTGCTTATACGCCTTCTGCGCCACGCCCTGACGGATAGCGACATAAACATGCGCGGGATGAACATTGATCTTACCGATATCCGCGCCATCAAACCCCATATCGCCAGTTAACGCCCCCAGCACATCGCCCGGACGCATTTTCGCCTTTTTGCCGCCATCAATACACAGGGTCGCCATTTCCGCCTGCAGCGGCGCAATATGATTACCCGCCGGCGCGTTAACCCAGTTGAGTTTGATCTGCAGCATTTCGGCAAGAATGTTAGCGCGCTGCGCCTCTTCCGGCGCGCAGAAACTAATCGCCAGGCCGCTTTCGCCTGCGCGCGCGGTACGCCCGATACGGTGAACGTGAACTTCAGGATCCCACGCCAGTTCAAAGTTAACCACCAGCTCCAGCGATTTGATATCCAGCCCGCGCGCCGCCACGTCGGTGGCGACCAGCACGCGGGCGCTACCGTTGGCAAAACGCACCAGCGTCTGATCGCGATCGCGCTGCTCCAGGTCGCCATGCAGCGACAGCGCGCTCTGGCCGGCAGCGTTTAATGCATCGCACACCGCCTGACAATCACGCTTAGTATTACAAAATACCACGCAGGAAGCCGGCTGATGCTGGCTGAGCAATTTTTGCAGCAGCTTGATTTTACCGCTTTGCGAAACGTCGAAGAACTGCTGTTCAATAGACGGCAGCGCATCAACGCTATCGATTTCAATCGTCTGCGGATCCCGCTGCACCCGCCCGCTGATTGCGGCAATAGCTTCCGGCCAGGTCGCGGAGAACAGTAAGGTCTGGCGCGAAGCTGGCGCATAACGAATCACTTCATCGATGGCGTCGCTAAAGCCCATATCGAGCATCCGATCGGCTTCATCCATAACCAGCGTCTGCAACGCGTCCAGCGATACGGTCCCCTTCTGCAGGTGGTCAAGCAGGCGGCCAGGCGTGGCGACAATAATATGCGGCGCGTGCTGTAAGGAATCGCGCTGGGCGCCGAAAGGCTGGCCGCCGCAGAGGGTTAATACTTTAATATTTGGCAAAAAGCGCGCCAGGCGACGCAGTTCGCCAGCGACCTGATCCGCCAGTTCGCGGGTCGGGCACAGCACCAGTGATTGGGTCTGGAACAGACCGGCGTCAACGTGCTGTAGCAATCCCAGACCAAAGGCCGCCGTTTTACCGCTGCCAGTTTTCGCCTGTACGCGCACATCCTTCCCGGCCAGGATAGCCGGCAATGCGGCGGCCTGCACCGGCGTCATCGCGTGGTATCCCAGTTCGTTAAGGTTGTTCAGTTGAGCTTCGGGCAAAAGGTTCAGTGTTGAAAAAGCGGTCACAATGTTTTCTCGCATTAAAGGGCGGACAATCTGCAGGCGCGTATCCTCGCAGATCTCCGCTCTTGATGCGACAATTTAATCGGATCATCGTCCGGCGGCGGGTCGGGAAGCGGGTGCGGACGGGGCCGCGGATCGGGTACGGGCACCGGGTCGTTGGGCTCAGGGCCGATGGGTATCGACTGCAAGGAAAGCGCCAGGTTACGCATAGTTTATCCCCTCTCTTTACAGGACTATTCTTTAAGCGTAGAAGTTAGCTGGCAGAGGGCAAAAAAAAAGCCGACTCAATGAAGTCGGCGTCGTACGAATCAATTGTGCTATGCAGTAATTCAAAAAAGGAAGTAAGACAATATGGAGCGCAACGCCCATCGCTTGACGTTGCATTCACCTGCGAGAGAGATATTGCCCTGAATGGGTAGATGGTTTATTGATTTCGCTCAAATATTGCCGGGGTTTCAGCGGCAAAATCGCCTGAAAAGACAATTTCTTACAACCATTTACTACGATGTAACCACCAGGTAACACCACCGATTAGAACGACTAACATTACGCAAAATATCGAAAAACCAAGATGCCAGCTGTTACCCGGGATACCGCCAAGGTTGACGCCAAACAGCCCGGTCAGGAAGGTGCTGGGCAAAAAAACCATCGCCATCAACGACATCGTGTAAGTCCGTCGCGACAGCGACTCCTGCATAATCTGCGCGATTTCATCGCTCATGATTGCCGTACGGGCAATACAGCTGTCAATCTCATCAAGCCCCCGTCCAAGACGGTCGGCAATATCCTGCATCCGGCGACGGTGATCGTCACTCATCCACGGCAAGCGCTCACTGGCAAGACGGGCGTAGACATCGCGCTGGGGAGCCATATAGCGGCGCATCACGATGAGCTGCTTACGCAGCAGCGCCAGAAATCCGCGCGGCGGCACCTGCTGGTCGAGCAGGTCATCTTCAAGGTCGATAATCCGGTCATGCAGCTGTTCGATAAACTCGCTGGCGTGATCGGTCAACGCATCGCAGATTTCCACCAGCCAGCTGCCGCAATCCGTCGGCCCGTTGCCCTCCTGCAGATCGCCCAGCACGTCATCCAGCGCCAGCACCTTGCGCTGACGGGTAGAGACAATCAGCCGCTCGTCCATATACAGACGCATCGCCACCAGTTGATCGGGGCGTTCATCGGTGCTGCCGTTGATACAACGCAAGGTAATCAGCGCGCCATCGCCGATGCGCGTCACCCGCGGACGAGTGCTTTCCCCGGCCAGCGCGTCACGAACGTTATTCGGCAACAGCGGCGTGGCGGCTAACCAGTCGGCGCTGTCGGTATGGGTATAATTGAGATGTAGCCAGCAGGGATTGCTCTTATCGATATTATCGTTATCAGCCAGCGGCTTTACGCCGCCCTGCCCGTCGAGCACCCATGCAAAGATGGCGTCCGGCACTTTCAGCTCCGAGCCCTTAATCGCGTCCACTGAACCTCCATTAATGCATGCCTGTAAAAAGCGTGAATAATCCATAAGGTACGCTATTCGGCTGAATTTCGCCTCCCGCAATCGTCGCAATCGCCTAACAAGTAGGCAGCATACCGTTTTAATGACGCTAATGGCACAACAGCACAAAAGTAGTTTGGGCTGCCAGAAAGGGAGAACCCGCCATTGGCGGGTTCTTATTAGTTCGTATCAGTCGTCGGCTAATCCACAGTATTAACCCTTGCCATCGTCTGGGCGGGCGCAGGGCAGGATTAGCAGGAAGCGTTCATTTTTTCTCTTCCGCATAGCGGCGGGCGTTATCGTGTAAATTGGTGCACATGGGTATTACTCCATTTTTATAAGCAGACTAAGAGCCTATCCCATTAGGGCTATTTTACTTGCCATTTTGAACCAGGGCAGTGCTCGAAATCCTCACGTACTACGTGTACGCTCCGGTTTCTGCGCGCTGTCCGTGTTCAAACTGGCTGCGCCAATTACGCCTACTGGGATAGGCTCTAATCCTAGAAGCTTCCGTCAGATTTGCCACATTCCTGGCTAAAATTTTTCCCAGCCTAGCACCGATGCCCCCAGTAATCCCCCTTCGCGACTAAATTGCCCGGCGACCAGTAGTGGCTCAGCGCTCTTCAGCAGAATCTTTGCCCGCAACGCTGTATCAAGGCGCGCCAGCAACGCCGTTTCACCCGCCAGCCCGCCGCCAGCGACGATTTTATGCGGCCCGAGAATGTTCACCGTATGGGCCAACGGTTCGCTTACCAGATCGAGCCATACTTCGAGGGTCAACACCGCAGTCTCTTCCCCCGCCTTGCCTCGCGTTACAATCTCGACACTGCTTAGCGTCTGGCCGCTAAGTAGTTGGTGCAGCCGCTGCATCCCTTTTGCTCCGCCAAGGGTATCAAGACACCCCTGCTGTCCGCAGCCGCAGGTTAACCGCGGTAACTCAATTCCCAGTAGATGAGTGCGCGTAATGGGTCCGTGCCCCCACTCGGCGCCGATCCCCTGATTGCCGTAGAGAATATTACCGTTGATGGCAATCCCACCGCCGATCCCGCTGCCGAGGATCACGCCCAACACCACCGGCAGATCTTTTGCCGCGCCGAAACGCGCCTCGGCTAAGGTAAAACAGTCCGCATCGTTGGCCATCGTCACCGGACGCCCAAGCTCAGCCTGCAGCGATTGGGTAATATCAATACCGGCGAACGGCGGAATGTTGCTCGACAGAATACGGTCATTGGCGACATCCACCACTCCGGCGCAGGAGAGCGCCAGTGGACTCTGTTCACTAATCGCATCGCCATATTGCGCGATAATCTCCTGCACGGCGCAAACGAAGTCGGGCCAGGAGCTTAGCGGCATCGCCCGCTGGCGCGGCATAACCAGTTTCCCCGGCGCTGGAGAAACCGCGCTTTTAATAAAGGAGCCGCCAATATCCAGACACAGCACGCTGTTACTCATAGGCGCGAATCCATTAAATCACGCAGGCCATCGCCCAACAGGTTGAAGCCCAATACCGAAAAGACAATAGCCAGTCCCGGCCATAGCGAAATTCCCAGGCTGATGCCAAGGAAGTTACGCCCGTCGCTCATCATTGTCCCCCACTCCGGCATCGGCGGTTGCACGCCCATGCCGAGGAAGGAGAGCGAAGCCGCGGCGAGGATCACCGAGCCGCCGGTCAATGTCGCCTGCACGGTAATCGGCCCCAGGGTATTACGCAGAATGTAGTGAATTATCTGTCGGCGGTAGCCAATCCCCAGCGCCCGCGCCGCTTCCATGTACTCCATATTCTTGATGCCCAAGGTAAGGTTACGGCTGAGACGCGCGTAAACCGGCACCGAGAAGATAGCGATCGCCAACAGCATATTCATCAACCCTGCGCCGAGGACGCTGACCAGCAGGATAGCCAGCACGATGCCGGGAAAAGCGAAAATGACATCCATCACCCACATAATCAGGTGGTCGACACTTTTACCGCACAGGGCGGCGATAATGCCCAGAGGCAGCCCCATCAGTAGCGACAGCGCCACGCTGACCACCACTTCAATCAGCGAGATCCTGGCGCCGTAAATGGTGCGGGAAAAGATATCGCGGCCATAGTCATCGGTGCCCAGCCAGTGGTCGGCCGACGGCGCGGAGAGAATATTCAGCAGGTCCTGCGCATAGGGATCGTAGTGGCTTAACCACGGCGCGAAGAGCGCACATACCAGGATTAAGGCGACGATGATGCCGCCAAGGGTCAGCGAGGGATGCTCCATCCCCCAACGCAGGCCGCTGAGAACGCCGCTGCGCGATTTGGCGAGTGAAATTTCCGACATATCAGTCAAACCTTATTTTCGGATTGATTCTGGCGATAATCATCTCGCCAACCAGGTTCATCACCACCACGCTTGCCACCGTAATCATCGTCACTCCCTGGATGACGGGGTAATCGCGATAGCGTACCGAATCCACCAGATAGCGGCCTATCCCAGGCCAGTTAAACACCGACTCGGTCACCACCGCGCCGCCGATCAGGCTGCCGAAGTTCAGTGCGATAATCGTCACGATGGGGATCAGCGCATTGCGCAGCGCATGCTTGAAATAGACCTGAAACGGCGCCAGCCCTTTGGCCCGCGCGGTGCGGATGTAATCCTCTCCTAATACGTCAACCATACTCGAGCGGGTCATCCGCGACATCACCGCCATCGGGAAAATCCCCAGGCAAACCGACGGCAGGATATAGCTTTTCCAGCCTTCGGCGCCCAGTAGCGGCAGCCAACCCAGCTTCACGGAAAAGGTATCCATGGCGATCAGCGCTAGCCAGAAATTGGCTATCGACGCGCCGGCAATCGCCACCAGCATCAGCACATGGTCGGCCACATGATTGCGGTAAATCGCCGCGCACATTCCCATTGGAATGCCGAGGATCACCGCCATCATCCACGCCAGCAATGCCAGGCCTAAAGTATAAGGAACCCGCTCGCTCATTTCGGCGGAGACCGGCTGGCCGGACTTCAACGAAGTGCCAAAATCCCCCTTCAGCATTCCGCTAACGAAATGGCCATACTGCACCGCCAGCGGATCGTCCAGACCGAGGCGCGTATGCATACGGCTGACATCATCCTGGGTGGCCTGCGGCCCGGCCATCAGGCGGGCCGGGTCACCGGGGAGCATTCTGATCGCCATAAAGACAATCAGCGATGCCCCCAGTAGGATCAGCGGCAAAGAAAGCAGTTTTTTAATCACATAAGCTTTCATAACAACTCCACGCTGGCCCCAGCGTTATGGTTTTTGCGCTTCGGTAACGATAATTTCGCCGCCCGGTTCCATTCGCACGCCTTTAATGGTGGCGCGGGTGGCGTACAAATCGTCCTGGAAGTAGAGCATCACATGCGGCGCGTCGTGCATAATGGCCTTTTGCGCCGCCACATATTCGGCGATACGCGCGTTGTCATCCATGGTGGTCGCCGCTTTGTCTAACAGCTCATCCACCTGCGGGTTGCGGTAGAATCCGAGGTTGGCCCCAGCCGGCGCGGCGCTCTGCGAATAGTAAAGCGGGCGCAACTGCAAATCAGATCCATTAAGCCCGGAAGACCAGGAAGCCAGCACCGCATCGGTACGGTTGGCCAACTTTTCCGCCGCCGGGGCAAACGCCGCTTTGCTCCAGACGCCGCTCTCCATCTGCTGGATATTGAGCTTGACGCCAACTTTGGCCCACATCGCCTGCAGGATTTGCGCGGTACGCGCATCCGGTCCCTGCACGGCGATGTTCATCTCAAAACCCTGCGGATAACCGGCCTCTTTTAATAGCGCTTTCGCTTTATTGAGATCCCACGGATAGTCGTTGAGGGTTTTATCATATCCTTCGTTCACCGGGGCCAGCGGTGAGTTGGCGGCAGAAGCAAACCCAAACATCACCGCCTTCAGCAGCGCTTCTTTGTCGGTCGCCAGGTTCAGCGCCTGACGCACGCGGACATCATTTAGCGGTTTTTGCTCAACGTTGAGCGCCACCCAGAATACGGATGCACCCTGCCCCTGCTCCAGCTTCACCTGCGGGTTGCTTTTCAACTGCAGACCAAACTGCGGCGGTACCGGGTTAATCACATCGACCTGACCGGAAAGCAGCGCCATGTTCATCACCGACGGCTCCGCGCTCCAGGTCCACTTAATCTCATCCGGGCCGTGATTCTCGCCCCAGTATTTCGGGTTTTTCCTCTCCAGCACGTATTCACCGGTTTTATACTCCTGCAACATATATGGGCCGGTACCGTCCGCTTTCCGGCCAATGGTGCCAGCTTTCGCCGCCGCCGGACTCACCATCTTCGCCGAGCCGCCGGTCAACAGATTGAGGAAAGAGGGATAGACCTTTTTCAGCGTAATCTCGACGTTGTCATCATCGAGCTTCTTCACGGATGCGATCACGTTGCGCATCCGCGAACTGGCTGCCAGTCCGCCTTTCGGGTCGATATGTCGTTCGATATTGGCGACTACCGCATCGGCATTGAACGGCGAGCCGTCATGGAAAGTGACGTTTTTACGCAGGGTAAAAGTCCAGACTTTACCGTCATCGCTGACCTTCCAGGCGGTAGCCAGCGCCGGGGCGATTTTGAAATCCGGCGACAAATCCACCAGACCTTCATACATCGGTTTTAATACGGTATCGGTAAAGGTCGCGGTTTGGTCGCCCGGATCCATGCTACGCGGAGGTTCGTTTTGCATCACGTTCAGCGTTGCCGCCTGCAGCGCCGTCGCTCCGCCGGCTGCCAGTAAGCCTGCCAGAATGGCAAGTCGATATTTATTCATAATTGCCTTCATCCGTTAACCCCTACCTGTCTGTTATGTCGCCAGTTGTGGCTGTTATGTTGCGATTAGGTTTTCTTTTTACCTAAAACAGAGTCCCATAAATGTGATATTAGCCATGATTAACGCTTAATTAGGTAATAAATTTAACTTATATGTGATGGTTTAGTTATTTTTGAAAATAAACTGATTGCTAAAGCGCCAGTCCGCGATTATGTTCAGAAAAAAGCGTTATGGCTGAGTAACTATGCTGAACAAACTCCACCAACAATTGATTCATCTGGTCTGCAGCGAGGAAGGCGCCAGCCGCGCAGATCTCGCCCGCCTGACGGGTATGAGTAAGGCGGCCATTGGCGCACTGGTAAAAGAGATGCTGGCTGATGGTCTGCTACAGGAGAGCGATATGGCCGCTTCCGGCGGTCAGGGACGCCCCTCCGTCACCCTTTCGCTGGCGCCGGACGCCGCTTACGCCATCGGCATCTCGCTGATTGATAACCAGTTGGTGTTGGTGCTGATGAATGCCAGCGGTGAGAAAATCGCCGAGCGCCTGCTCACGCCGCAGCTTGAAATTCCCGACGTAATCCAGCAACTGGCGGGTGAAATCCGCAGTTTGTTAAACGATACGCTCATTGAGCGCCAACGGCTGGTCGGCATCGGTTTTGCCCTGTCTGCCTTTGTCGACGCTGCGCAATCGGTCTGCGTACAGTCGGCGTTGCTCGGCTGGCATCAGGTGCCGCTGGCTGAACTGTTAAGCCGCGCGACCGGCGGGATCCCGGTATTTATTGAAAACGACACCCGGGCGCTGGCGAACTGGGAGAAAACGTTTGGCCATCTACGCAAGCTGGAGAGTGCAGTGGTGATATCGCACGGCAGCGGCATCGGCAGCGCGGCGGTTATCTATAACCGAATCTGGCGCGGCGCCCACGGCGGCGCAGGCGAAATAGCCCACTGCACCATCGTGCCGGCGGGCACGCCTTGTCGCTGCGGGAAGCGTGGCTGTCTCGACACCATCGCGTCTCTCACCGCCATCTTTGAACAGGCGCGCATGGCTGGTATCGACACCGACCACCTGGATGAACTGGAGGCCATGGCGCGTAAGGGCCACACCGCCGCCATCCAGATCCTGCATCGGGCCGGCGACGCCTTAGGATTGGCTATTTCACATCAGATCCAGACCCACGATCCGGCGGCGATCATGCTTGCCCACCAGCCGGATAGCTTTAACGGTTTACTGAATACCGTGATGCAACAAGCCATTGAAACCAACCTGCTGCCGGGGATGGCGGGGAAAACGCCGCTTATCTATCGCCCGCTGGCTCCAGATAGCTGGGCGCTCGCCGCGGCGAGCGTCGCTCTGACTCACGTTCTCTTTCCAGGATAATTTCGAGGTCCCTATGCGCATTGCCGTTGGTGGAATACATATTGAATGCAGCACGTTTAACCCGGTACTGACTCATGAAGCAGAGTTTCGCACCGTCAGAGGCGATGCCCTGCTGCAGGCGCCCCACTTTCAGTTTTTACGTGAGTATCCGGCGACGTTTCTGCCGACGCTGCACACCCGGGCGATTCCCGGCGGCCCGGTAGCACGGGAAACTTACGAACAGTTCAAGGCCGAATTCTTAAGCCGTCTGCAGGCGCAACTGCCGATCGACGGCCTGTACCTCGCGATGCACGGCGCAATGTACGTTGAAGGTATGGAAGACGCTGAAGGCGATTGGATCGCTGCTGCCCGCGCCTGCGTCGGCGATGACTGCCCGATTGCCGTCAGCTACGATCTACACGGTAACGTGACCCAGCGCATTATCGACGCCATCGACATGTTCTCAACCTATCGCACCGCGCCGCATATTGATATTGAAGAGACCATGCGCCGTTCGGTCAGTATGCTGGTAGATAGTCTGCAAAGCGGCGTGCGCCCGGGCATAGTGTGGGCCCCCATCCCGGTATTACTCCCTGGCGAGCGGACCAGTACGGAAGATGAGCCAGCGAAAAGCCTCTATGCCATGCTGCCAAACAGCGACCAGATAGACGGCGTACTCGATAGCTCATTAATGGTCGGCTACGTGTGGGCCGACGAACCGCGCGCCACCGCCGCGGCCATTTTTACCGGCACCGATCGCGCGGTACTGGAACAACAGGCCGCGAAACTGGCGCAGGCCTATTGGGACGTGCGGGAAGATTTTGTTTTCGGCTGCCGGACGGGCAGCGTCGCCGAATGCGTCGCTCAGGCTATCGCCAGCGCCACGGGCCCGGTTATCCTGGCGGATTCGGGCGATAATCCCACCGGCGGCGGCGTCGGCGATCGCGGCGACGTGCTCGCTGAACTGCTACGTCAGCAGGCGCAAAATACCCTTGTCGCCGGCATTACCGACGCGCCGGCAACACGTTCGGCGTTTGAAGCCGGCATCGGCGCAGAACTGCAGTTAACGGTCGGCGCCAGCCTCGATCCGACGGGCGTCAGCGCGAGCGCGCGTTTTACCGTCACTGGTCTGCTGGCGGCGGATCCGCAGCGCCAGGCCAATCAGGCGGTGCTACAGACAGATGGGATTACCGTAGTGGTGGCCGACCGTCGTCGTCCGTATCACGATATCGCTGACTTTAGCGCGCTGGGACTCGACCCGCGGCAGGTGAAAATTCTGGTGGTCAAATCCGGCTATTTATCGCCGGAACTGGCGCCGCTGGCCAATCCGAACCTGATGGCGCTCTCGGAAGGGGTCGTCGATCAGGATATTGAACGGGTGGCCCGCCTGCGAATGCTGACCCCGACCTGGCCGTTTAAGCGTGACCTCGAATTCACTCCACTGGTGCGGGTTTCCGCCCGCGCGCCCTTTGCCAGGGAGTCCTGAGTCATGAACCGTGAAACGCCTGCGCCAGTGCTGGCCGTCGACAATCTGAGCGTCTCATTCCGCCACGGCGAGAGCTGGCAGAAGGTGGTGCGTAATATTAGTTTTAGCCTTTATCCTGGTAAGACGCTGGCGATTGTTGGCGAATCCGGCTCAGGCAAAAGCGTGACGGCGATGGCCATTATGCGCCTGCTTTCTACCCGCCATAGCCGTACCGAGGGACAGGTTCTGCTCGGCGGTAAATCACTGCTCGAGATTCCTGAAGAGGAAATGCGTCGCGTACGCGGCGCCGAGGTAGCGATGATTTTTCAGGAGCCGATGACCAGTCTCAATCCGGCATTTACCATTGGCAACCAAATAGCGGAAGTCTTTATTCGCCATCAAGGTTTATCGGCGCGCCAGGCGAAGCAGGAGGCCATCGCCCTGCTGGATAAAGTCCGCATTCCGCATGCTGCGCAGCGTTTCGATGAATATCCGCATCAGTTTTCCGGCGGTATGCGCCAGCGCGCGATGATCGCGATGGCGCTGGCCCTGAAGCCTAAACTGCTGATCGCCGATGAACCCACGACCGCACTGGACGTCACTATCCAGGGGCAAATCCTTGATCTGATCAAAACCCTGCAGGCAGAAAACAATACCGCGGTGCTGTTTATTACCCATGATATGGGCGTAGTCGCGGAAACCGCCGACGATACGCTGGTGATGTTCCGTGGCGATGCCATCGAATGCGAGCGCACGCCGACGCTATTCGCCGCCCCGCAGCAGCCCTATACCCGCGCGCTGCTGGCCTCGGTACCCGCGGCAGGTGAAATGGATATGAGCTCGACACCCTGTAAGTTCCCATCGGTGAACCTACAAACGGGGGACATTCGTCGTTTTCCGCCAGAGCCAGACCTTAGCCTGACCAGCAACGAACCGGTGTTATCCGTCAAAAACCTGGTCACCCGGTTTCCGGTTAAAAAAGGTTTTTTTAATCAGTTAGCCGGGCATATTCACGCCGTAGAAAACGTCAGCTTTGATTTATGGCCCGGCGAAACGCTATCGCTGGTGGGCGAATCAGGTTGCGGTAAATCGACTACCGGTCGCAGTCTCATTCGTCTGGTCCAGGCGCAATCCGGTCATGTTCGCCTGAATGGCTATGACGTCCTGCAAGCCGGGCGCCAGCAGCAAAAGCGTATGCGCCAGGATATCCAGATGATTTTTCAGGATCCGTTCGCCAGTCTGAATCCGCGGCTGAAAATCCAGGAAACGCTGATTGAACCGCTGCTGGAAAATGGCCTTGCCACCCGCCAGCAGGCGCTGGCGCGCGCCCATGAATTAATTGAGAAAGTGGGTCTCAGCGTCGCGGTGCTTAACCGCTATCCACATGAATTCTCCGGTGGTCAGCGCCAGCGCATCTGCATTGCTCGCGCGCTGGCGATGAATCCCAAGGTGATTATCGCCGACGAGTCGGTGTCGGCGCTGGATGTATCGGTCAAGGCGCAGGTGGTCAATCTGATTATCGAACTGCAGCGAACGATGAAAATCGCGTTTCTGTTCATCTCGCATGATATGGCGGTGATTGAACGCATCAGCCACCGGGTGGCGGTGATGTATCTTGGTGAAATCGTCGAAATTGGCCCACGGCAGGCCATTTTCGCTAATCCGCAGCACCCGTATACGCAAAAGCTGATTGCGGCGATCCCGAAAACCGATCCGTCTCGTCGCCATCTGTTGCGTGAAGTCAATAACGATGAACTGCCCTCGCCGTTTCGCGATAAAGACTGGCAGCCGCCGACCCGCCGCTACGAACAAGTCGGTAATCAGCACTGGGTAATGCGCTGAGCGCATTATATTTAAATAGACCGGTTGAACGCGCCTCAGGCTGCGCTAAGCCGGTCCCCCTTCCCAAAAAGCGATGCACAATCACCCTGTTAACTGGTAACGCATTTTTTGCTGTTTATTGCGATTCACATTCCCACATCATGCTGTATTATGCAGGTTATTGCAGCATTTTGCAGGAAAAGCGATTATGCATAAAACCGCACGACAACAGTTTTTGCTCGAACTACTGAGCGAAAACGGTCAAATTAGCATCAGTGAACTGGTTGAACGATTGCAGGTCTCGCCCGATACCGTCCGCCGCGATCTTGGTGACCTGGAAAAACGCGGACTGGTGCAGAAAAACCATGGCGGCGCTATCGCTCTCGATCTTCCGGCCATGAATCGCCAGGGGCGCAATGCGCTGCTGCCCGAGACTAAACAGCGCCTCGGCGCGCTGGTCGCCCGTGAAGTTCCACCGGGAGCAACACTATTTTTAGACGCCGGCAGCACGGTACTTGCCGTCGCCGCTCATCTAAAAGGGCCGCTGACGGTCATCACCCCTTCGCTGGATATTGCCCAACTATTTAGCGAACGGCCCGATATCGAGTTGGTTTTACTCGGCGGTAAATGGGATATGCGGCAGCGGTTGTTTGCCGGTAGCGCTACGCTTACGCTGCTTTCCCGTTACCGCGCGGATATCGCCATTCTCGGCGCCTGCGCGATCCATGCGCGGCAAGGGCTTAGCGCCAGCCAGGAAGCAGATGCGGAAGTAAAACGCGCCATGCTGGCAGCCAGCATCGAGCACTGGCTGGTGGCTGACCATCTAAAACTTGATCGCTGCGAGCCTTACCTGGTCGCCGAACTGAAACACATCGATCGTCTGTTCCTCGACAAGCCGTGGCACGCGCTTGGCGAAGACAATTCAATGCAGGTCAGCATTGCTGACGCTGAATAACGTGGAGAAAGTCATGCATAAAGTTATCACCGGCGCAGGTAAACCCATTAATATTGCGCTGATCGGCTATGGATTTGTCGGCAAAACGTTTCACGCGCCGCTCATTAACTCGGTCGAAGGGTTAAAGCTTGCCGTCGTCGCCTCCCGCGATGAAGCCAAAGTGAAGCAGGACCTGCCGGATGTCACGGTAATCGCTTCGCCGGAAGAGGCCATTCAGCATCCGGACGTTGACCTGGTGGTACTCGCTTCGCCGAACGCCACCCACGCCCCGCTGGCTCGCCTGGCGCTCAATGCCGGTAAGCACGTAGTGGTAGATAAACCTTTTACTCTCGATATGCAGGAAGCGCGCGAGCTGATCGCGCTGGCTGAAGAAAAGCAACGCCTGCTTTCAGTATTCCATAACCGCCGTTGGGATAGCGATTATCTTGGCATTAAGCAAACCATCGAGCAGGGGCTAATCGGCAAGGTTAAGCATTTCGAGTCGCATATCGATCGCTTCCGCCCGGAAGTACGCGTCCGCTGGCGCGAGCAGAACGTGCCCGGCAGCGGCCTGTGGTTTGATATTGGCCCCCATCTGATCGACCAGACGCTACAACTTTTCGGCCTGCCGCAAACTGTACAGGGCAATATCGCCACCCTGCGACAGGGTGCGGAGATCAACGATTGGGCGCACGTGGTACTGAACTATCCGCAGCACAAAGTGATTCTGCACTGTAGTATGCTGGTTGCCGGCGGCGTCTCGCGTTTTACGGTCCACGGCGATAGCGGCAGCGTTGTGAAACTGAAAGCAGACCAGCAAGAGAGCCAGTTGCTGGCTGGGGTCATCCCAGGGAGCGAAAGCTGGGGCCAGGATGACGACAGCATGACGCTGTTCGATGCCAGCCTGCAGACGCACACGCTCGCCACGCCGAAAGGCGATCAGCGCCAGTACTATATTCAGGTTCGCGATGCCCTGTTGGGCAAAGTCGCCAACCCGGTGCCGCCGCTACAGGCGCTGGCGGTAATGGCGGTGCTGGAAGCCGCCGTTACCTCATCAGAAAGCGGCAGCGTACAAAAGCTGGCGTTAACCGCCGACGAACTGGCCGGGCTTCAGTAAATATCCAGATGGAATAGCGGCTGCACCTCCTCGCGGCCGCTAGGTTTCTCTCTCCTGCCGGGCGTATAAATAAGCTGTCGCCCGCGAAATACCAAGATGCTGCGCAACCATTTCCATCGACTTGCGCAGATCTAATAGCCCCTCTTTACGCAACTGTTGAATGACCATTTTACGATCCGCTGCGCTCAGCGCCCTGGCTGTCGTCGCCCGCTCGGCGGCAAATGCATCAATTCGTTGGCGAATGGCCGCCGCACCGCCGGGTTCAAGATGTTCGGTCACCGCGGCGCTTTCCGTAGCGGTAAAACGCGTTAACGCGCTTTGCATACCGCGAAACAACGTGATATCGACGTTAAGACAAAGCGCGGCTACATATTCACCACTCTCCCCTTTAATACCGATAGAGGTACTTTTCACCGCACGACCGTCAGCAAACTGATTAGCATAGTTGGCGACAACGGCCGGGAACTCGGCGCTGGCAATCCGCGCTAACCCCATCTCGGTCGCCGCTTGACCAACCTCTCTGCCCGAGAGGTTATTGTGAATTGATAAAATGGCGTGCTGAGGATGCGTGAGGTCATGCACGACCACTTCGCAAAACGGCGCAAAGGTTTCGCTTAACCCCTGAGCGAGGATATCAAGCTGCGCCAGCAAGGGTGACATCTCACTACTCATAAGCCGTTCCCGGTGCCTAATAAGGCGCTATAACGGCTCATATCCACATTACCGCCGCTGATGATAATGCCGACTTTTTTACCCCGCAGCTGCGCCATAGCGTTCCGGGCGGCAGCAAAACCCAGACAACCTGTCGGTTCAACCACCATTTTCATTCGCTCAGCGAGAAATGTCATCGACGCGACTAATTCATCGTCACTCACGGTCAGGATATCGTCGACGTGTTGCTGTATTAGCGGAAAAGTATATTGCCCCAGATGCTGGGTTTGCGCGCCGTCGGCGATGGTTTTCGGCGTCTCAATGTGCACAATGCTTCCGCAACGAAACGACTGCTGGCCGTCATTGCCAGCTTCAGGCTCTACGCCATAGACTTTACACCCCGGAGACAGATGACGTGCCGCCAGCGCCGAGCCTGACAGCAGACCGCCGCCGCCGAGGCAGACAAACAGCGCATCGAGCGGACCGGCCTCTTCTATTAACTCTTTCGCCGCTGTCCCCTGCCCGGCAATAACGTGCGGATGATCGTAAGGAGGGATAAGCGTAAACCCATGCTGCTGCGACAGGTCACGTCCGATCTGTTCGCGATCCTCCGTGTAACGGTCATAAAAAACCACTTTGCCGCCGTAGTCCCGGGTGGCGGCGACTTTCGCCGCTGGCGCATCATGTGGCATCACGATGGTCGCCGGAATGCCCAGCAGTTTGGCCGCCAGCGCGATGGCCTGCGCATGATTGCCAGAAGAAAACGCCACTACCCCGGCCCGTTTTTGCGCTGGGCTAAACTGTTGCAACGCGTTCATTGCGCCGCGAAATTTAAACGCGCCCATGCGCTGAAAGTTTTCACACTTTAAAAACAGCTGCGCTGAGTATCGTTCATCCAGGGTACGCGAGGTCATCACAGGCGTTCGGTTGGCGTAGTCGGCAATGCGCTGGGCGGCTGCCGCCACGTCGCGATAATCGGGGAGTTGTAGAGTCATTGTTTCGCCTTGTTGATCAATGGGTAGCCATCTTTAATACATTTAGTCTAATTAAATACATTATGTATGATCAACAATCAATCGCAAATGGTATAGATCGCAACCAGAGGAAAATGTGCCCCGCCGGGCTATTGCCTGCTGGAAATTTCCCACATTTGGGAGCAGGATATAATCAAATACCTGATTATTGTGGTAACGCCCCATTAGCTTCTGCGGACGCAGCCCGACACACTGGACAGGAGAATGTCATGTATTACACGTTAGGAGAAAAGACCCTCCACTTTTATCGCTATCAGTGCCGTTACTACGTCGCCCATTGGGACGGCGGCCACGTGATGACCGAGCAGTTCAAGCCTTTTATCGCCGGGATCAGCGAAAAGACCGGCCTGGAAGCAAAGCGTGTGGAAGCGGTAGCTCGCGATTACTTTACCAACGTGGATTAACGCAACGCTTCAGTATCACCAGAAAATACTAAAACGGCACCTTAAAGGTGCCGTTTTACATTCACTTCACTGATAAATAATTACGCTACGGGGATTTTTGAAATAATATATTCTAATGATTCATCAATATTCTCACCTGCCAGCATTTTCTTGCGCACGTCAAACGCCCGTCCGGTACGTAAGAACTTTAAAGAAACCTTATCATTATTCACCCCTTTATCGGTTAATACGACTTCACTCAACGGAACGATAAAGGTGTCTGAGTACAACTTTGGTTTAACTATCAATTTATCGCCAGAAAGACCAATCATAACGCGCTCCTTGAGGCGTACCCCATTCCAGATATTGAGAACTCCTACTGCGACCAATAAGTAGCCAATTCCCACGCCCATCACCAGAACAATAACCCCCATGCATAAAGCAATAGCTCCGGTAGGAACAAATCGGGATGTATCGCATGTTAATTTATAACTTTTGTCTTCAGGCTTCGATATATCAACCGCAGTTTTAGTACTGTAAATATCAAGACCTGCGTTGCAGTATCGTTCGTAGCTAAAAAGATAACCGATTAAAAACACCAAACCAATCGGCACCATAGTAATTCCACCGATATAAGCAAACACAATACCAACACGCGGAGCTTTCGGTAATAACAGAACGCTTGCAACCTGAGCAACTATAGCAAGGGGAAGTACTATTGTGACCAAATCTTTAATCAAACGCAGCGTTCGATCGTAGCCATAATAATCTGAAAGCGAGTTAACCTCATTGAGCACCAAAAGAAACATGGCTAAGTTAATAATAATACCAATCAATGTCAGACGGTGAATTTTATTCATTCATACTCCATTATGCTTACTCATCGTAAAATATTACTTTAAATAATAAATTTACACTATACCGGCAATATTAAAAGCCATTATTAACGCCCGCCAACGCTCAACCACTCGAGATACCCGAATATATTCACAGGTGTGAAAAATGGAAAGCATATATACGGCAGACAGTATATCCCAACGGATTACCCCCCCCAATTAAATAGAGGATAAGCCGATATTAACAAATACATTGCACCCGTCAACCAAAAAGGCAAAACTTAGAAAATAGAAGTTACTTATTTATCGATAAATTTTTTGCCACTCCATTTAATTCATATTTTAAATTTATTAGACATTATCCAACACACCCAAACTATATTTTATCGCTATTGTCGCTATCCTGTCTTATTCATACGTTAACTGTTGGCATTGTTCATTTTACCAGGCTATACCTTAGGCATCATTATTCATCAAGGAGCTGTCGCAATGGGCAAGAAAATATTGATGCTGGTGGGTGATTACGCCGAAGATTACGAAACCATGGTACCGTTTCAGGCGCTACAGATGATCGGCTATCAGGTTGATGCCGTTTGTCCTGATAAAAGCAAAGGCGACTATATTTTGACGGCGATTCATGATTTTGACGGCGCGCAAACCTACAGCGAAAAACCCGGTCATCGCTTCGTGCTGAACGCCGACTTCGAAAGCGCAGAAGAGCAAGACTACGACGCGCTGCTCATCCCCGGCGGCCGTGCGCCCGAATATTTACGCCTGAATGAGCAGGTAATTAAGCTGGTACAGGCTTTTGACGCTGCGCGAAAGCCGATTGCCGCCGTCTGCCACGGCCCGCAAATTCTCGCCGCGGCGGGGATTCTCAAAGGCCGTACCTGTAGCGCTTATCCGGCTTGTGCCCCGGAAGTGCGACTGAGCGGCGGCCAGTATGCGGATATCGGCATCGACCAGGCGCACGTTGACGGTAATCTGGTCACCGCCCCCGCCTGGCCCGCGCACCCACAGTGGCTGGCTAAATTCATCGAATTACTCCCGCAGTAAGGTTCTGGTCTTATCAGGGACTGGCATTCATTATCGCGTATCTGCTGTAGTGCCAGTCCTGCTAATCACGGACATTTTGTATCACTCACTATATTATTTCTTGACAGCTTTCACCGCTGAACAATATTGTATCAATCACTACAATATAGTGAGGCAAAGGTCATGGCTGTATTTGATAACAAATCGGTACTGGTATTGGGCGGGAGTCGCGGCATTGGCGCGGCGATTGTACGGCGCTTTCGTGCCGACGGCGCGTCGGTGGCTTTCAGCTACGCGGGTTCAGAGCAAGCGGCACAGCAGTTGGCTGGCGAAACCGGCAGTACCGCGGTATTTACCGATAGCGCCGATCGCGATGAAGTGATCAAGCTAGTTCGCGATAGCGGGCCGTTGGATGTACTGGTCGTTAATGCCGGTATAGCCCTCTTTGGCGATGCGCTGGAGCAAGATAGCGATGCGATCGACCGTCTGTTCCGCATCAACATTCATGCCCCCTACCATGCGGCCGTCGAGGCGGCGCGCACGATGCCGGAAGGCGGTAGAATTATCATAATTGGTTCGGTGAATGGGGATCGCATGCCGATGCCTGGCATGGCGGCTTACGCGTTAAGCAAGTCCGCGTTGCAGGGACTGGCGCGCGGGCTGGCGCGAGATTTTGGCCCCCGCGGTATTACGGTGAATATCGTGCAGCCAGGCCCTATTGATACCGATGCCAACCCGGAGAACGGCCCTATGAAAGAACTGATGCACAGTTTTATGGCGATTAAGCGGCATGGCCGCCCGGAAGAAGTTGCGGCAATGGTTGCCTGGCTGGCAGGCCCGGAATCATCGTTTGTGACGGGGGCAATGCACACCATAGATGGCGCATTTGGCGCCTGATATACAGGAGGGCTAGATTAGCTAGCCCTTTATCGCAGCAACCATAACGACTATTCCTTCATGTCTAATTTCAGCAAGGCATAACGAGTAATCAACTGCTGCAAATGCTGTTCTGCCTGATGTTGCTGCGCTGAACTTTGGGCCTGCTCTTGCGGCATCTCCGCCAGCTGACGCAGTTGTTCTTCGACCGGAACAGTACGATTAAACGACTGGGTCATTGCGAACACCGCTGATTTCAGCTCGCTTACGGTTAGATATTTTCCCTTTTGTTCATCCAGCGCATCAAGGCGCTGGGCCAATTGCTGCAACTGCTTCATTCCTTGATGCCATCCATTGAGATTTTCAACCGGCAGCGCGGCGGCGGCGAGCTGTTGCCGCCACTGCCGGGAGAGCGTTTGAGCCTGCTCAGGCCACAGCGTTAGCGCCTGCTGCACCAATCGCTCTCCATCATCGATAGCCCAATCCGGATTGAGCTCAGCCAGCCGCGCCAGCTGCTGCTGGGTCTGAAGTATCCCCTTATCAGCTGACGGCGAGCGCGGCTGAAAGGAACGCAGCTGCTCAGCCGAAAGCGCCACGGGCAATGGCGCCAGGCTGGCGGCGAATTGCACTTGCTCCTGGTCTGATGAATAGAGAACCCGCCATCCCCATATCGTCGCCACCGTTAACAACAGCATGGTGATCATACCGGCAGCAAAGGGGCGCCAGCGCTGTACCGCCGACGGAAGGTCACAAGCTGTCGCCATCTCCGCAGCGGTATCCGCGGGGGCAATGTACACCCGTTTTATCCGTTCAACCGACTCATCAACCTCAATAATTGCGTTCCCCGGCACGGTCACGCCGGCGTGCTGCGAATTATCGGCGCGAGCTATGCCATCGCTGTTTTCCAGCCGCACGGCGGCGTTATGTATCAGAGCGACCAGGACATCCAACTGACCGGCATGCTTTAGCTCGAGCCGTTGCAGGGCTGCATCGAGCGCTTTTAGATGTGTTTCCGCTTGATATAATTCGCTGAGGTCGGCATATGCCAGGGTTAACGTGCGCAGCGCCTGCTGTAACCGCTTGCTCAACCCGCAGACGATTTCCATCCGCGCATGCACCGGCTGCGGCCACAAAGCGCCCCATTGACGTGTAATCAACGTTTCAAGAATAGCGAGACCTTCATTGAGACCAAATAATCCAGCCAACTGCGTGCGGGCCAGCGTGTACCAGGCTGCTGTCTGAAGATCCACACCGTTGCGATCAAACAGCGACAGGCATAACTGTTCCGCATATCGCCAGTTAACGTCCGGGCGCGCCGGGTGGCTGAGCTTTTGCATTTCTTCACGCAGCTTTGCGTAGTCCGCCTGCGTGCGCGGGTCCCCCCCGGTAGTGAGGTGGCGTTCAGAATATGTCGTCATAAGGATTAACCAAAGTGAGTACTAAATGGCGGTACGGGCGTCCAGGTACTGTTGCTGTTTGAGATGGCGAATTAGCACCCTGCCCTCAGGCATAAACTCCGTGCCGTAACGTACCAGACCAATTTCCTTCAGTTCCGCGTCAATGGCATAACGCAGTTCGCCAGGCTGTGTCTGTTCCAACATCTCAACGCGGATGCTGCTTAGACGCGGCTCGTATTTGAGTAGTACTGCAGACAGCGTGGTCATAAGCTGGTGCGCGGTGCCCGGCATCCCCTGGAGGATTTTTGTCATATCCGGCAGCCCGTAGTCCGGGAGATGCGCCAATGCTCCCGCCCGGCAATTAAGAATACGCTGCATGTTATCGAGCACCGAAAGAATGACCTGATTTTCTTCGCTGACCTGATGCAGGTCGAGACCGCCGGAAAAATTACCGAACAACGTGTCGTAAAGCGAGGGGCGCGGCATCTTAGTTATCCTTCAACGGTTGCAAGGTTAAACGGTTATGGCCGGCTTCAATAACCCGCGGTTTGTCCGCGTCAAGATCGTCGCGAGTCAACACCAGCCGCCAGCTGTTACCAGCCAGGTCAGGCGCCATAAACATCCCCGCGATCGCGACGTATTGCGTTGCCGCCTCCAGCGGCATATCAACAGCCACGGATTCTCCGGGGCGCAGACGAATATCTTTCTCGGCAAGCCAATCGCCTTGGATCGCCTGGCTATCCTCAGCAAACAGCGAAGGATAATCTGTATCATCAAACACCTTACGATCTTTGAGCTGGTATATACGTACTACGGTCGCCAGCGATGCCCCTTGCGCATTATTATTCACCCCTTCCCGGGCGCGAATATCCAGATGCAGTGTTTTCACCTGCTTATAAAAAATAGACCTGGTCACTGAGACCGCCCCGTCCTTCACACTCTGCGTCAAGCCGCAACCGGCCAAGGCCGTCGAGAAAATCATCGCCAATAACGCAGCGGAATATTTACCAGCGATAGTCGCCATCTTCATCGTGCTCCCTTCGGTGAATATTTTCCTGGACGCGCTGATAACGCCCTGGATGAATGGTGATAATGTCATTCGAACTGCGATGTGGATTTAGCGGGCGCAGCACTGCAGTACGCCCTAACCGCACCGCTTTTGTTAACTGGCAGGTAAGCTGCGCTTCCGGCAATAAATGACGGGCGACGCATAGTTGAATGCGCACATCCAGGTGTGTGCCGAGCCAAACATGCAGCAACGCCATGAGGTCCTGGAGTCGTTCCCCCCCGGGCAACCATCCCTGCGCTTCCTCATGGTTGCTGGTCGTTAAACGTAACAACACCTGACCATTAACATCCGTGCCGTGGGTTCCCATGACCGGCCTGGCCGCCAGGCTAACGGGATGCCTCACGCTCATGGTCAGCGCCTTTTTCAACGGAATACGACAGCGGTCGTGATGAAAGATCTCGGCACGAGTTTCCGGCGCCAGCAGTTCAACCAACGCCCTCATTCCTTCCTCCGTTCGTCCCGGAAGAAGCATCAATGGCAGCAGCGCCAAAAAACGTGATAACGGTATATCCACCGCGGCCGCGCACCCCGTAATCCCCAACCCGGCTAACCCCAATAGGTACTGCGAGGTATTGTCTGTGCCGCCAGCCTGAAATGTCGCCGGATATGAATATTTACGCCAGATGCGGTAATACTGGCTAATCAACCGATGGTTGAAAATATCCAGAAAATCCGCTGCGGCGGCATACCCCTCGCGGCGCTGCGCGATATCATCAATATAGTGCGTCGGCAGCGGCGACTCGACTCCGTACAATCCCATAAACGTGACGCGAAGCGAGGGCGGTAAGTGCGAAACATCCGCTTCAGGCATTTCAAGTTGCCGAATTTCACTGGCCGGGAATCCCATTCCCGGATGTGGTCGAAAGCGTATCGGTTCATGCCGTATTTGCCAGCCTCCACCGGTCAACGGCGCCTCTGGCTGGCTCTGTTCAAGCAGCTGACTGAAGCGATAAAAATTCATGTACGGCAACCGCTCCCGAGCCTTCGCTATCAACCGGGCAGGCGCGGATTGTGATTCTCTTTCCACCGAATATATTTCCCTTCTGGCTGAACAATAAGCGTAAGCTGGTTGAATTGATTCATATCGGCATAGAGGGCAAAAAAGCGATTCAGCATTTCGCCGAACAGATGAATATCCCCTTCGCCGGTGAACCCTCGGCTGTCGAGGGTCACTTCAATTTCCAACCCTCGTAACAGGAACCCATCTTCAAAACGCTGAAGACGATGATGCTTGACCGACTGGATTGCCTCAAGACGGCGGTAATTCAGCTCATCATCACGCCAGTTATAGAGTGACAGCGTGCCGCGAAGTACCTCGGCGTTACTCATCATGTTTAAAAAACGAGTACCCAGATGGCTCATAACCCGCCAGTGAAAGCGATCCTCTGCGGGCGGATAAGCAGGCAACGTCGGCTTACACAGATTCCGCACGCTCAGCTGCGTTTCTGAAACCTGGTCACAGCGGTCAAGCACGGTGCTTTGCAACGCCCGGCGCGGTAATTGCCCGTTGGTGCCAGTGATACGTAGCGATACGGTTTCTCTTTCAAAACCCCGATCGGCTTCCCAGCGCTGACCGCCCAGGATTAACCAGGTGTCGTGCATTCCGCTGAAGCCGCGCTTCACGCGCGTATGGTAATACCGCTCCGGCGCATGGCGGCGCATCATTCCTCCCCGATGTCGGAAACTGGTAAAAGGGACATATCGCGCCTCGCCCGATCGCCCTGAGCCGGTGACGCTATCAACGGAATAAATCTCAGTATGTCCGTCCTGCAAACGTTTCGGCCGCAGCAGGTATTCGCTCTCCAGGCCGCTGATAGTTAACGGATCCGCTTCCAGGGTGAACAGGTTAATCACCGGTACGCAGTGCAGGCGTAGGCAGTCTTCGGTTATGGGTAAATCGCTTTGCCAAAGTTGGTTGAACACCACCTCGATATCAAAATGAGTTATCCCAGCAGGAAAGGTGTAATTGTCCAGACCCTGCAGATGGACAAACATAAATTTTTCGCGGAAGGAAAAATATTCCAGCAATAGCTGATAACCGCTAAAAGCACTCTCTACCTTCGGCCACAGGCCGTCCTCCTCGCCGAATCCACCCGGTGAGAAATAGCCGTTAATCTTTATCCGCTCAACTTGCGTTGGCAGGCGCAGATACATCGCGGCCTGGCGTTTGGTAAGCCACAAATGCAGGGCGCTGCCGGTTACAGCGTCTTCTCCGAGATAAAGCGGCAGGCGGCGCAGATCGGCGTGGGACCAGTCAGCCTGGCCACTGCAGGCAAAACGAATCCTCAGGAGCGAACGCCCGTCCGACTCGCTGACCATGGCAATTTTCGCCACCGTTATCGGATTCAGCGTCACATCGCGAGTGGTACGGTAGCGGCAAAGGGTATTTTTCGGCCCCACCGGGCGGGACGTTATCTCAAGACCAGCAGGTACCGTTTCCGCCATTTTCATCGCCGTAAGTTCCGGCATGAGAGCCACTATCGATAATGACGGAATAGTGCGCAGGTAATGTGGCCACAGCATACTGACCAACCCTTCGGTGAGCTCCGGTAGATCATCGTCGATCTTTTCACGCAGGCGGCCCATCGAAAACGCAAAGCCTTCAAGCAGCCGCTCCACGTAGGGATCCGGCGTACCGGCTTTGTCGAGATCCAACATTGCCGCCCGATCGGGGTGCGTTTGGGCGAACTCTTTTGCCGCTTCGCGTAGATAACGCATTTCAGCGTCAAAATAGCGTAGGGTTAAATCTTCCATCGTAGGTTTTCCGTTATTCATCCATGACGATCGGGCTTTTAAACACAGAGTACCGCCGCTCGGGCGGGATTAATGGCGATCAAATCCGCCAGTAAGCGGTCCATCAGCGGCTGCAAACGATTTTTGTCCGTTTCACTGCGCCCGGCCTTACCCCGCAAAAGTCGAAGATGGCGGGCCCAGACCTCAAACAGCAGCTCTGGTTCCCATTGCGCCAGAGAAAGTGTGGCGGCCTGCGCGTCAAGATCCGCCAACAAATGCTGCGCCAGTTCATTTTTTCCAGTCTGTTCGGCAACCCTCGCCATCAATAATCGCAGCAGCCAACGGCTTCGCGGAGTCGTTATTCCTGGACGATGCTGTAACCAGGACAGCGCCGCATCGGCTCCCTCGCTGTCGGCTAGCGCCAGCGCTTCGGGCTCCAGTTGAAGGATAGGGTCATCGCCGGAAGCCGTTACAGCGCCAGACACGGCATCGTCCCGGAAGGCGGCATTATCCAACACCAGTTGCTGAATCCAGTTTTGGGTCACCTCATCGGCAAACGGCGTGCCGTCGTTGAACGCCAGCTCCTCCAGGCCAATTAAGCGAGCCAGAAGTCCTTGTAGGTCATGTTGAATAATATTGGCTTCCGCCTCGCGCCCGGATTTCAGCAACGCCTGGTGAACATACCACTGCAAATCCAGCCACAGATGATTCGCTGCGCGGGAAAACATCTCGCTGGCCTGCTCCAGCAGCTCCAGCCAGCTCTGCTGCAGATACAAGCGCTTCAGCAACGCCCGCTGATCCGGTTTTGGCGGATCGATACGGGTCCTGCCGTCCGCCAACAGAGGGGGTAATTGGTGCAGCGTGTCATGGCGGATACTTCGTATCAGGTGATAGGCAGAGAGCCAACCGTCCGGTCGATCGCTGAGATATTTTGCCAGCACCCGCGCCTGTGTCAGAAGTTCCTGACCAGACGTAATCGTACCTGTCTGCGGCGCACTACTGACTGCTGCCGTTAGCGGTGTATCGCTGATATTCTGCGGTACTACGGCCTCCGGGCCGCCGGATTTCATCAACCGGGTTTCGAGGACGCCGCACAGCGCGCCGGGGACGGCCCCCTCCTCTGCCTGCTCGATAAGCAACAATGCTCCGGTAATGCGCATCGCGACGCTATTATTCACTTCGGGGAATAGCGAGAGGCTGTCGAGCATTCGCTGGCTGGCCAGCCAGTCAAGAGCCGCTTTTCTGCTGCGCTCCCGCTGCGGGTGCAGATGAAGGCCAAAACGCTGCATTAACCCCGCCAGCAATTCCAGCCCATCGGCCAGGCCGGCTTCGCCATCGCGATGCAGGCGAGCCCAGGCGTAGTAGGAAGCGACGCGGATATCACGAGTCACGGTCGTTAACAGTTTTTCCGCAAGCTGGCAAATGAGATCGGTATCCGCTCCCGAAAGCTTATTCACCTCTTCGCGCATCAGCTGG
This sequence comes from Klebsiella sp. 141161, assembly GCF_050600815.1. Classification (NCBI taxonomy): domain Bacteria; kingdom Pseudomonadati; phylum Pseudomonadota; class Gammaproteobacteria; order Enterobacterales; family Enterobacteriaceae; genus Klebsiella; species Klebsiella sp. 141161. The sequence continues at coordinate 465,028 of NZ_JAQIRN010000001.1, forward strand.
AAATCATCGTTATAGCCAGGGTCGTTGCCGGTCGGCGAATCGGCTGCGACTGGCTGCAGCCAGCTTTCCCATAGCAGCAGACGTTGCTGCGTTTGGGCAACCAGCGTTTCAGGCACGGCCTGGCAAGCATTAATCAATGTAAGAACCGATGCCATTAATAAATATCCTCCCCTCGGCTTTCACTCTCCAGGTCACTGTCTGTCGTTTCTGCGCTGACCATAAAAATGGTCTCTGGCAGGGTAAAGTTGCGCAGCGCCAACAGCGCCAGCGGCCCCTCGCCGGCTTCGGTACGGAGCGTATAGTTCAGCATCAGTCCATCCGGCGCTTTCCAGCTCAGGCTCCAGCTACTGCCTGTGCCCGGATAAGCTCTCACCGCGGCTTTATCCAGTAACCGGATCCAGCCCCACGCCCCGGTCAGGTCAGCGTACTGGCGTGTTCCCGCCCGGGTGCTGATCCAACTTAAACTGGCCCCCGGCGCTTCGGTGTCCGCCGGCCAGCTAAAGCGACGCCAGGCCGGCATCTGGTTCATGTAATTCAGTTTTTGACGATCGACCTCCAGCATTGTTTGCATCACGCCTTCCGCGGTTCCCGGACGCAGTTCGAAGTGCATTCCAGCCTCGCCGTTGGTAAACGCCACATCCGCAATATGGCTCAGGGTATTCATCGCACGCAGGAAGGCTGGGTTAAATGTCAGCCCCTGGGCATTGATGCTGTCCGCCACCCAACGGCTTCCCTCTTTATGCAGCACCCCATTAAGCCGGGTCTGCAGGAAATGACTGATGCGGCCACTCTCTGCATTGAGATACTTCGCCAGCAGAGGTAAAGAGACCTCGCTGCTCACATTTTTGAAGGGATAGCGCCCGCCGAATGCCCGGTTCCAGTCATCAAACACCGCGCTACGCCAGCGGGCATTGAGGCTTTCTGCCGCCGGAGTCAGCACCTGCTGCCAGGCTTGCTCCATCGGGCGGACAAACACCGTTTGGCCGAAGCCACGCCACTCCTGCCCTAGCCCTGCCGCCACCAGGCTACCGTAGTCTCGGGTGTCGGTAAGATCCACCGCGCGACCTTCAAAAACCGTCTGCGCCAGCGCCAGCGTCATCGCCTGCGGATCGGCCGCATTAGTCACCTGCTGCAGACGCAAACGAACCTGTGTCACGCGGGTCAGAAACGTTTGTAGATTCAAACGACTACCAGACATGCTGCCATCGCGATTATCCATCAGGGCGAGCACCGGGCCGAAAGTCGCATCCAGTGGCCCCCGCAGGCCGCCTTGCTGATCGATAAGCGGCTGATCTTCACGGTTAAACAAATTTTTCGCTGATTTGACCAGCGAATCGGTTATCGCCTCGCCGCGCTGTCCGGTTCGTCCCTGTACATTCAAGGTATTCATCAACGCAATCAGCGGCGACTGACGCACATCCGCCATCAGAGTTAGCTGATCGATGGCATCCGACAGCGTGGCGGCGCGCTGCCAACGTAGACTATTGAGAAAGTTCAGCCAGGCGCCGCTGAAATCGGCAAAATAGCGTTCCGCCAGGCGTTCGCGAAGCGCTTCCGGCGTCGCCGCCTGCGCTACCGGAAGCTGGTTATCGCTGAGCACCCAGTCGATTTCATCGCGGCGCGCGTTAACCACTTTTTCAATAGCCGGCTGCACGGCATGCTCCCAGGCGTTGCGGGTGAACATACCCGGGACTACCGCATCGGTGGTATACAGGCGTGAGGCGTCGGTGTCACCGGTCATATCCGCCAGATGCATATCAGCATACTGGTTCGCCACCTGCGCCAACATTTGCTGATAGAGGGTGGATTCGCTATTACGTTTACCTAACTGGCGAATTAACAGCGTACGGGTCTGGCTGACCAGCGTGGGATCGGCCGGCAACCGCCACTGCGGATGTAACGCCAGGCTGGCTGCGTAAAATCTCAGTAGAGACGTTCCGCGGCCCTGCCAGAAGCCGTCCGTCACGCCATCCCGCTGCGGCCAGTTGCGCATCAACTCGCGAGCAAACCAGCCTGCATCCATTTTTTCCGGGCGGGCGAGCATGAGATAGAGCTTCAATTGGTTATAGGCGGTTTTAGCCAGCCGTTCACGTAGCGGACTTTCCGGCGGCAATTGCACGAAAGCCTGTAACAGCTGCTGAAGATGTTCCGCCGCCGCATCACGAACCAGCGGTAGCGCCATGACGCCGTAGCGTGGGTAGAGCGCCGCCAGCAAATCATCATTCTGGCTTAATCCGGCGCGCGCGTACCAAGGCGCCCCGTGCGCTTTGCGGTATGTCAGTTGAGCCAGCGTTTTCTGCACGGCGGCCAGCGCATGCAGGCGTTCGGCAAGTGGCTGTTTTTGCGCTGCGGCTCGTTGCACCTGCACCTGCGCTGTGACCAGCAAATGGCGGTTGGCCGCAAAAGAGACGAACATAGCGCCTCCCCACAACAACATCAGCACCGCGCTGATAACGGTCATGATTTTTGCTAGAGAATAACCCGTTTTATGGGCTTTCAGTCCCGCGGGTAACGTCGCAAGCGACTCAAGCAGAACATCCCAGCGATTATCCTTCCGCCAGTAATGATCCGCGCCATGGGAGAGCTCCTGGACCTGAGATCCGAACATGATACCGGCCAACGGCAAAGGCCGCGCGGGTGACAAGAATGCGGATAAGGGACTAACAATAGATTCAGGAAACCGGGTCAATTGCTCGGCAAGGCGCAATAAAAATGCGTCTTCATGGCTGTCACTTACTGAGTGTATTCCACGAGCGATCAGCTGCCCGGCCAGATTATCCACCAACTGACGGAATTGCTCTGGCGTGCAATTGGCAGGCAACAGGCAACCTATTGATTGTGTTATTTGTCCTCGTCGTTCCCCAGCTCGCGGGTGTAAGGACCAGACGTATAGCGGTAGACGCCTGCGCTGCTGAACATAACGGGCATTCAGGGTATGGGCGATGCTGTCTATATCCATAGTGGATAAAGCCGGAGTTATTGCATCCCCACTCAGCACGGTCAGCTGGTCGAAGGCCGATGTTATCCATATGACGCCATCGGGTTGGCGGCGAAGCTTACAAACCGCATTATGCTTGGTGCGATCGCCCTGTTTTGTCAACTCAGCGTCCCACAGCAAAACGGTTCCATTCGCCTCAAGCCAGTATTGATCGATCAGGCCAGGAATAGCTTGCTCCACATCAGCGCTTTTACCCGTCACCATCAGGATACGAACTTTCGACGGCCAGAAATAACCATACTGCTGTTTCAGGTAGTCGTTTAATTCCGCGTAATACCTATTTTCTTCGCCATTGGTTTCATCATTTTCAGGCGTGCGGTAGGTATGTAGCGCTGAAAAGCGTTTCGCCAGGTATGATGTCGATGGATTTGCTTTGGTTGCATAAGCGTAGCGTTTGAATACTGAAAAATAGGAATTTAATCTAAGGAGTTTAAATGCGCATAAAAAAACAAACATAAAAGCAAACCAGCAAGATACTTTCCCCGCCTTACCTGTCAGTCCAAAATCATCTCCCCATAAATGTATTGCTATTGCAGCCAAAATGCCAATCACGCCGACCAATATGGCAACACCCAGTAATCTTAGTAAACTATATTTTTGCATCGCGCTTCCCCAGGATCTTTATTTTAGATAGCACGATCCCAGCCTCATCCTCTGACACAATAAGATTTACAGAACCGTTATCACCTGATGATGCCAGTGATAGAGATAACGCTGCCCACATATTATTTCTTCCCTGCCTACCCAGTATAAATTCCGTAAAATGATGTCTGACTTTTTCTTCACCATTATTAGCATTGAGAATTTTAATAGCTTGACCTAATGCTGCTTGATTCTTAAGTTTACCAATCCATATTTTTTCGATAATACCCGTAGACAACTGAAAGTTGAGAACATCTGCCAGGTCTTGAGTTAACTCAGCGGAATTTGTCGCCATCGCACGATAAATTCTGATTTTTTCCTTTAGCTGTTCATTCTTATCTGTTGCAGGAGGCGCGCAAAGCCACGCGCAAACACCATCGCTGGCACTATTTGCCCCATTACCGACAAGCGAAACCAGGGGGTCAAAAGTGATAATTAAGCGAAAGTTATTATCGGTATAATTAAGCCATTCATCAATTTGCTCAGCATAGTGAGTCATCATCCACGCAGGTGTTTGAATGCTCTCCTCCTGCATCCCTAATTTTCGCCATGCCAGCGTGAAGGATTGCCATGCTGCAGTATCAAGAGGCATACCCATAGGGAAGGCAATTTTCAATTTATTCTTTTTTGCTAATGTAATTAAAACAGAACGTAGTGGTGAAAGCAGTTCGTAAAATAATGTATTATAATCAACGTTAACAGGAAACATCACCGGTTGTTGCCCGATAATGTGTATCTCACCGCCTTGTTTCAGGTTCTCAACTTGCGCCTGCTCCGGGAACATGAAGTGATAATCTATAATACTGATATATTCCGACGCCCACGCAGAGTAAATCTTGTCCAATGCAGCATTCTCTGCCTTAATTACTGCATTTTTTTCAAGACAAATACCAAGCTGAAATGAACGCCATCCGGCGAACAGCAAAAGTATCGCCAGACTGCTTGCACATAATATAAGCGCATACAGGACAGAATTCGCATCATGCGTAAAATAATACCATGAGACACATGCAACCGCGATCGAAATTAGAGAGACAATGAAGAACAGTGTCATTTTTCCCCATGCGACTGGTGACACATCAATTAATTTTTGTTTCTCCGGTATATTCCAGGCCATTATATTATCCTATTCCCGTATCAGACAGACTAGAGATAACATAACAACCGCACAGGCATGCACAGCGATCAACGGCAACGGGTTTGTTATCGGATATCCACTGAAGACAACCCTCAATAATATAATTCTCACCATGGCCATCTAGCGGACATATTACTTTATCACCCAACAAAGCAACTGGTTGTCCGTCAACGATCGTTGTTGACGATGCCGAAATGACACGACCACCACTATTTAGCCGATCATTTAACCTCACAACACCTGTTAACATAAGCTTTCAATAATCCTTTACAAACAGTTTCCGTTAATATTACTCAATTACTGCGTAAGGTCGCCACAATAAGCTGAAAAGAGATAGATGGTTGAATAGTTCAGGTTTATACGCCCTGTTACTTCATCAATCCATCAATCAATACCTGTTGCCAGTACAGAAACAACTTAACCCTTATAAATAGGGTATGGTGATCTCTTTTTCCATTCATCCTGTTTGGTTTTTTCCTCTAGTTTAGAAACTAGCGGATCTTTATAAAGTGGATAAGATGACTCCTGAATTATTACATCTTGTTTAATCTCTTCTTGCGGTTCCGCCATTTTACTTAGCGCATATTCTAATGACTGCTGGCAGCGAGCTATTTCAGTACTGATGTCCTCTGCAGTAAAATCATCGGTGTTTTTTTCACACTCATTGCCAAAGATGCCTTGTTCAAACCACTTTTGCAGCTCATCGCGAGAATAGTATTGCGTCGCGACATAATCAACGAGCATGATCAGCAGCGACACTTGCCAGGAGGAAAGTAATCCTACCCATTCGATAGCTATTAGTGGACTGAGTGCCGGCTTTACCAGTCTTCCCAGCCATGTTCCGCGCGAAGCAACGGCGGTTTCCCAGCCAAAGCGGGCAATCAGCGCTTCCAGCAGCTTACCATTCGCTTTAACTATCGCTGCGAGATCGCTCAGGACTTTTACACTATAAAGACCAAGGAATAATTCTCGTTGTTCTGTATTATATTCTTGATACACCTTAGCTACATCCAGGCCAAGCAAAATGGCCGACGCAATCATCGTGCAACCGGCGCCCGACATTTTCAGATACTGCAAACCATTTTTCCCCTGCCAGGCCTTTTCCATTGCAGGCATAGCTACATCGATGATTCCGCTGGTCGTCACAAGGGCGGAGCTGGCGATTTTCGCCTGGCTGGCGGCATCGCCCTTGCTGTGACGATACAGATTGCCAAGTTCATAAATATTCAAGAAAGTTACCAGGATTCTGATACTGGTCGTCTTGAATACCGCTGCGCCTTCCTGTTCCTGGCCATATTCGGCAAAAGTTTCATTCAGTTTGTCAAAACGACCTTTGGCCAAATTAACATTAGCCTTCGCGAGTGGTTTATCCGGATTATAAAAAACGTTGCCGGAAATATAGGTATGGCGCTCATACATCCAGCCGAAATACCGGCTGGCAAAGGCTTTGGTTTGCGCTACGGATTTTCCTGCAGAAAGAGAAAATATCGCATGGATAATAACGCCGCGAATATTATCCAGTATGCGGCCGATTCCCGTGGCCGAAAAAATTCGTGCGCCGACGGTCGCCATATATTGGTCCATACTGTAAAGCACTTTTTGCGATAGTACGGAATTCTTAGCTAAATTACTTTTCAGGGCATCCGTGGCTTTTTCAAAGCCTTTAAAAATCTTAATCAATCTAACACTATTGGCGTCAAAGAATTCAAGAACCTGCTCCGGCAGTACCACGTCAGTTTCCGCCTGCCGGGCAAGGGTAAGTAATGCCTCTGCTTCGGCCATGATTTCCGGGTTATTATAAAAGTGCGTTCGCCAGACCAAATTCTCCGCATTAGCGGTACTATATTCAGCAATCCAGCGATCCAACAGTAGTTGGCCGTGGGGATGGATATCAATACCCGAAATCGCGAAGGCGACTATTTCACGGTAGCTAAGATTATCGACCGGATCGTTTGAATTGAAATCCTGCGTCTCGGCAATAAATAAGGGGGTTTGTAACCACTCAATACGGAACTCAATTAACCAGGTCAGCAGGTTACTCACTCGCGTAGTCAGTAAATCGACGGTTTCATTAAACGAACCCAACCGCGTTGGATTCAACATCCAGTCGTATTTCTCAAGTTCGTCAGCGGCGATACTGAATGCCATGGAGTCTATATAACCACGCGTATTCCAGGTTTCAAAATCCTCACGACTACGAATATCGCGTACATCAGTACCATCCTTTTTTTTATCCTCAAGATACCGTCGATATGTCTCATCCATTGCGGCTTGACCCAGCTGCGTTTTTTCAAGGCGTTCGGTTAACCGTGGATAATTACTATTGATAATAAGCTGCCTTACACCATTAATAAGATTCAGGGTCGATAACTCTACTTGCCGCTCGTCGGCAAATTTCTGCTGTAGCGCCAAAATACCGTTAGCCCAACCGGTGAGTTCATGGATTATACCCGTGGCATCATGTAATGCCATCATCAATGGCTTAACCGGGGTACCCTCAGCGCTGACCCCTCGTTGCTGCATTTGCTGCAGCGTACTTCCTACCGCGCGATTAGGCCGCCAGGGGTATAAGGTCCACTGCGGCTTTATCGCAGAGCCCGCTTTTATCTTCTCGCCCCACAACGAGGCTACCCAGCGCCGCCATTGCGGCAGCGTTTCATCGCACAGATGATATTCATATTTGGAAAAATAACTCACTTGATCAACAACCCCTTCATAAGGAAGTAGTTGGGCCGGACTTAATTGATTTCCCCGCATAGGGATATAATCAAGCACCGCCGATAAACTGTCTTCCGTCGCATCCGTTACTGGTGCTGTTGATGTTGGCCTATCCCAGTGCGATTGGCTCAGGCATTGCATTCTGGCCTCGCGACGATCGCTGTCGTTTTGATAACTATCCAGCGTTGTCTTGCTCCATTGACGCTGGCTGAACGCTATCCAGATATCATTTTCCAGCACATGCGCAGGCAAGGTTATGAAATCTTTGCCGCCCTGATTGTAGGACCCTTTAATACAATCCGGTTGCGATTTCGGCTGCACGTTTTCCGCGGAAAGTTGTTTCCATAAGCTGCCATCATCGCTTACCGACCAGGCCTCCCATGAAGGTATATGCGGGTAGTAGATATAAATAAATCCCCGGCGCATAGCACGTAACGCATAATGATAGCCGTCGTGATGCGGATAATCACTCGTCGCCGGCCGCGCCCACTGTGGTAATTCCCCTTCGATACTGTCTGGCACCACAGCATAACGTACCGGTAATAATGCCGGCCCCTGCGCCTTACAATGGCATTGATGATTAGACATCCCTGTACTCCTCTTATTGTTCGCCCTGGTATTGATATTGCGTGCACTCTTCCTTTATTCGCTGCCATTGGCGCTCACTGAAATTTGCCACCCTTGCACGATATGTTTGATTGCTTTCTATTGGGCCTTTCTGAAGCGCCTGCAATAAATCTATATGGCGATCAAAATCGGGAGATATGGTTAAAGCATGCGTGCCATAAAGGGTCAAATCTTGTGGTTGATGAAATGGAAATTCCCATGCACGGCGGAGCGCCGGAATAATCCGGGTAAATACCTGCTGCTCGGAAAATCTCAACTCATTAATATATGAACAGCGATATTGGCACATAATGCGATTTACAATGCCGATAAACTGAATATCGCGCCAATTATCTTCACTCAATGACAGAGAATAAGATAATCTAATATTCTGTTGTTCCGCCCCCTTCCTTTGAACCCATTGACCATCTCCATCAATAGAAAACCAGGCTGCTAATGGTCCAAATAAACGTTGCTGCTGCCAGTTATCTAATAATGACCATAACGGCAGCGCGACGGCAGGATCATAAAAGCGTAGCAGCGTATTCTGCCCTTCACGCTCCTGCAGCGCGCTTTTCGCTAAATGAAGTGCTAATGCCTCCGGCGAAGTCGAACAAGAAAGCCAGCCACATATTAACCGGCCATATCCTTGAGTGATACGTTGCGGATGAATTTCATTACAAGCCAGCTCTGCGCTCATCTCCAGCAACAGCACATCATCAGCAATGGATAAATCGAGGGGAATTAAACGTGGTTCGAACTCCGCTGACAGATAACGAGGCGCAACAGGAACTCTGATATATTCCCTTGCCAGTAGAGGCGTATATAGCGATTGTTCTTGCTGACGAAATCTGGCGATCGCGGCGTCGATCATTAAAATACACAACTGATTTTTGGTGACAAAGCTATTATTAAGTTGCTGCTTGGTATTTTTAATCTTCAAGCGCAAGACATCTTCAGCATAATTATAATTTACTGACGCTTTCATCATTTATTGTTCTTTAATTAAAGGTTACCGTTGGACTTTGAGTTCCGCCAGCGGTATCCATGGCTGAAGCACAGGGTGCAGGGAGATCTATGCTGGAATGCAAGGACGCAGCCGCCATTTTTTGCAGGTTTGTACATTTCAGGCGAAGACTACCTGGAGCGCCGATTTCAACATCGCCATTTTTCAAGCGAATATAGGCGCCGCCGCAGTTCAGCAACAGTTCTGTCGCCGCCGAAATAATCACTTGTTCGTCTTTGCTGGCAATAGTGAGCGTTTTTTGGGCCAGAAGATCCAGTGCATCATTTTGAGCCTGAATGTCGACTTTACCTTTACCGGCATAAATTTTTATTCCCATCAATTGCGCAAATAAACTAATCGTTTCTTTCACCCCGAGACGGAATTTCTTGCCAATGCTGATATCCGCATTCGAGCCGGAAGTAACAATTAAATTATCGCCTGATGACAGCTGCATAGTGGCGGGAGTAACCTGCGCAATCCCGGCAGGGGCTGACAGTAACAGCGCCTGTTGTTTTAATTCCGCTAATGTTTCGGTCAGTAGTTGTTTTTGCTTTTCAATATCCGTCAGTTCAGCTTTTGCTTTCTCGGCGGCAGCACGAATACCTTCCACGTCCTGAAGCGCAGCCTGCAACGCATCCTTCGCAGCCTGCATATCCAGCTGTAACCCTCCGGCTTTTGGTTGCAGATCGGCGCTAATAAACAGGCCTTTCCCCGCACGTATCGCCCCCCACGAATCGGTACGTAGTTCAAAGCCTTCCCCGCGTAGCGCGCGCTCGGCATTCACCTGATGCCCCAGATTCAGCTGTGTTTTACCGCCATATTCGGTACTGAGTTTGATATGCTCTTCACCGCGCTTATCCTCCATCCGCAGCTTGTTGTTGGTCGGCGTGCGGATCACGTTGCGCGTACTGTTCTTTTCCGTCACCAGATCAACATGGCGGGAATCGTGTAAGGCATGAGCGATATATGGGCGGTCCGGGTCGCCTTCATGGAAGGCGATTGCCACTTCCGTTCCCTGGATCAGTGGGAAATGAAAACCGTACTCGTCACCACCGTAAGGTTTGGCGAGGCGCACCAGCATACTTTCCCGTCCCGGCGACTTTCCATCCCGATCGGCGTCAAATTTCACCCGATACAATCCGCAGGCGTCCTGCCAGGCATAGATATCACCGGTTTTAGCGCTGGTCACTCGTGCCGTCATCGTGCCGGTCACCAATGGACGCGGTAGCAGCGGCGGACGCCAACAGATTGTCTCACGATATGGTACCGCCTGCAGGCTGACCTGCAGCGCGTCTTTGCGGCTGGCGCTTAGCGCAACGCCGGTGATCAACAGAGGGTCTTGCAATAATGCAGGTAAAGCCGGCGGCAGATTATCAATGAGAGTCAGGACTTGTGCCGGCGCTAGCCATGGCGCCGTGCTAACGCCAGTGACTAACGTTTGACTGGCCAGAAAACGCTCATGGTCGAGACGCGCGTAAAAGTTGGCGGTTTCCACCTGCGGCTCGATTTTGTCTCCGCGCGCCAGATGACGCGGCTGGTAGTGATACACTTCGCCATACGTGTTGCCTTCGCCATCCCCGCGAGTCATGTCCGCAGGCGCTGACTGAAGGATGCTCTGCGCGTCTCGGTGGTTATAATCCCGGGTGATAACACTCGCTTCAACCACGTTATGCGTCGAACTCAGTCCCCAAATCGATTCTTCTCCGCTGTCGCTCATCCCTGATGGGCTATTAACCGGAAGTGTTTTACCAAAGATCAACGCGCGCTGCGCATCAGCAAAATGCACAACTTCGCTCTGCGCCTCCTGCTGCAAAGTGAAGTAATAAAATATGCCTACTTCGGCCAGCAAGCGCTGAATGAATGCCAGATCGCTTTCCTGATATTGGTTTATCTGCTCACGTTTTGGATAATTATGTTTGAGATTAAACTCATACTCCCAGCCGTGTAGGTTATGTTCCTGCAGGATCTGCACGACCACTTCCGGCACCGACTGGTTAACGAAAAACCGGTGGCTGCGAAATTGTTTATCGAGCAGGGATAAGTACGGTTCCAGGGTGATCTGATAGGCAGCCTGATCGGCAGAGCTGCTGATGCGGCTGAAGGCGGTGATAACGCCGTGAACCCGCCGACTTTGCGCCAGGCTTCGTAGAATACCGCCCCCCATAGTCAGCGAGGCGGGTTTGCTCAGCATATGCGCGACATCAATATCTTTATCCGCGCTGGTAAAGCTGATGCTGTAATGATAAAGCTGGCTTAACATTTCTGTGCCGCTAAACGATTCCACATCAAGCGGCGATGGGCATGAGGGTATATCCAACTGATAGCGATTCAGGGCAATTGTACGTTCACCGATCAGCGCATCCATCAAACTCATTCTCTTCTCTCCATGAAGGCCTCAACGCCCTGCAAGTTTAGTTTTGCTTTTTCATCTCCCGCGCCATAACGTTTTTAACCGTCACTGGCGCGGCAAAATAACCATCAGGCCTCGCGGAACTCTATAACCACTCCGCCGTCTTCATCGACCCCCAGGAACAGATGCTGAGGTTTTTGACCTGCCGCTATATGGCTTAACAGTTGCTGACTCAGGACCGGAAGGATTTGCTGATTAAGCAGACTATCTACGTTCCGTGCGCCGGTATCAGGCAGCAGGCAGGCATCCGTCAATGCGTCATAGAGGCCTTCAGCTACCTCAGTTGTCATACCGTAATGACGATGCAAACGCTGACAGACCTGCTCGAGCTTCATGCCGACAATCCTGCGCATTGCTGGCTGGCTGAGCGGCTGATATATCACCGTCTGAAAACGAGCGAGTAAGGCGGGCTGAAAATGATCGCGCAACACGGGTCGCAACAGCTCATGCAATTCGGGACCCGTCGCTTGCGGCGCCTCCTCCAGCATTTGCATTAGCAGATCGCTACCGAGGTTTGAAGTCATCAGGATCACCGTATTGCGAAAGTCGATTTCCCGGCCTTCGCCGTCGCGCATAAAGCCGCGGTCAAACACCTGATAGAATAGATTCATCACATCTCAGTGGGCTTTTTCGACTTCATCAAGCAGCACCACGCTGTACGGCCGCTTACGTACCGCCTCGGTGAGAATACCGCCCTGCCCGTAACCGACATATCCCGGAGGGGAGCCCTTCAACTGAGAAACGGTGTGCGGTTCCTGGTACTCGGAAAGATTGATGGTAATAAGCGATTTCTCACCGCCGAAAAGCTCATCAGCCAGCGCCAGCGCGGTTTCCGTTTTGCCGGTGCCGCTCGGCCCCACCAGCAGAAATACGCCCTGCGGGCCGTGTTCAGACGCGAGCCCGGTTTTGGCGGCCCGCAGTCTCTGGGCGATGGCGCTCAGCGCATTATCCTGCCCCACAACCCGTTTACCGAGATTCAACTCGAGGCTTAAAAGTTCGCTCTGCTCGTCCTTCAGTAATGAAGAGAGCGGAACCCCCGTCCAGTCGGCAATTACCGTCGCCACGGTGCGTACATCCACATCCAGTCCCAGCAGCGGGCTATTACGTTGTACATCGGCGAGCTGGCGCTGTAATTCGCCGATCTCTCCCCGGCGTGAGGGATCGGCCCGGCAAACCAGCAATTGCTCTGTCAGCTTCAATTCCTGGCCGTACTGTGTTTCCAGTTCGTCGAGCTGTAAAATGATGCGCACTTCTTCCTGCTCAATTGTCGCCAGCCGTCCATTGTCGCTATCGTTACCGAGTATGGCATCTTCCAACAGCGCCTGTTTTTCCAGTTCCAGCGCCGTGATTTGCCCCTTCATCCGCGTCAGCGGTTCCGGTACGGTATCGATACCCATGCGAATACGGGCAGATGCGGTATCCAGCAGATCCACCGCCTTATCTGGTAACTGTCGGCCGGTAAGGTAACGGCGGGAGAGCGTAACGGCCGCGCATATCGCTTCATCAGTGATATGCACACCATGGTGTTCGGCGTAGCGGGATTTCAGCCCGCGCAACATCAGGCAGGCGGTATCGTCGTCCGGTTCATCAACTTTGATCATCTGAAAACGACGCTCCAGCGCAGCGTCGCGCTCGAAGTACTGCTTGTATTCACTCCAGGTTGTAGCAGCGATAGTGCGCAGTTCGCCACGGGCCAGCGCGGGCTTCAGCAGATTGGCGGCATCCGCGCCTCCTGCCTGGTTACCTGCGCCGATAATGGTATGGGCTTCATCGATGAACAGCAGCACCGGTACGGGCGACTGCTGTACCGCTGCGATAATATTCTTCAGCCGCTGTTCGAACTCGCCTTTAACGCCCGCCCCGGCCTGCAACAAGCCAAGATCCAGCGTGCGTACCGTAACTGGCTTCAGGCTGTCGGGAACGTTACCCTCCGCGATACGTAACGCCAGTCCTTCCACCAGCGCGGTCTTGCCGACGCCCGGCTCGCCTACCAGTATTGGATTGTTTTTTCTCCTGCGTGACAGGATGTCCACCATTTGGCGAATTTCACTGTCGCGGCCAAATACCGGGTCGATCTTGCCCTCACGAGCACGGGTGGTGACATCAAGAGTGAATTTATCCAGCGCGTTCTGTAGCGCAGGATTCAGCTCGCCGGCTTTTTCAACGGTTTCTGCCGGGCGGCCGACAAACTCGACGTCGCCAGCATGATTCAGTTCTTCTGATTGTAATTCCGGACGTTCATCTGATTGCGTATCCAGTAGCGGGCGCAGATGCTCAAGCTGCTTTTGCCCAAGCGTTAATAGCGGCCATAGACTATCGCAACGCACCCGGGCAGGATTATTGACCAGCGCCATCAGCAGATGAACGCTGCGAATAGACGTTTCTCCCGCCAGCGAAGCTCTCAGCCACGCCTCCTGCATCAGACTCTGAATGCTGCCGGATAGTTGCGGCCGACTATGCACCGAACGCGGTAGTTTTTCCAAAAAAGAGAGCAGGTCTTGCCAGATAGCATCCATATCCCACTCATAACGCCGCGCCAGCACCGTCAGGTCGCCCTCGCCCTGCTCTAACAGTTTCAACAGCCAGTGTTCGGGAAGAATTTGTGCATGCGCGCGGGCCTGACACAGCGAGGCTGCGCCTTCCAACGCACGGGCGCAGTAAGGGTTTAAACGGCGTAACAGGATGGCTGGATTTTCCATGAGACTCTCTCTTTATCGATTCCGGACACGCTACCGCCCATCGCTGTTTCCCGTTATACAGGAGACCAAAGCGCACGAGGTCGAGCAGGCAAATTGTGTTTTCTTTGCTAAGCACCTGCGATAACAGAGGCTTAGCAAAGAAAAGCAGACGGAAACCGTCTGCTTACGGGATTAGGCAGTCGTACGTTCATTCCATGAATCGGAATGAATGATGTTGCCGTCTTTATAGGTCCAGGTGATTTTTTCGTAGCGCAGTTCAATCTGCTCCAGATGATTGTGCTTCTCGTAGGCTGGATTCTTAATGTCATGCATCATTGGATTAACTTTCACCACCTTCACGTTTTCCAGTTTGGTGTTGAAGTACTCGACTTCCTGACCGGCATCGTTGATTTTGTACCACTTGAACTCGGCAGATTTCAGGGTCTGGCCGGTGGTGACCGCCTTGTACAGGTACGGGCTGGAGGAGTCGATTTCCTTGGTAAACAGGAACGGCGTATGGATACGCGTGCCGGTCAGTTTGCCGGTGTTGTTATCGGTCGGGATGTACAGGTTATGTTCCTGTGCGACAACTTCAATGCTGCCTTCACGATCTTTCACATCCACGGAACCTTTGATGTCCGCGCCGCCATCATCCTTGAGCCAGAGATAGACTGGTATTGCCATGTTAATTACTCCATTTCATTTTTTGACGCGCCATCATCCTGAGATGGCGCAGGTGTGTTGTCTGACGCCAGACAGGCGGTCGCCTGTGGTACCAGACTGATTTCGACACGACGGTTCAGCGCCCGGCCTTGCGGCGTGTCGTTGCTGGCGACAGGACGGCTTTCGCCATAACCCTGCACCGCAAAACAGCTCTCCGGCACATCGCCGGTGTCACGCATCCAGTTGCGCACAGATTCCGCACGTTTCAAGGACAACGCCCGGTTTGCAGCATCATGTCCGACGCTATCGGTATGCCCGGCAACTACGATAAGCCAGCCAGGTTTTGCCTTAATATTCACCAGTGAATTCACCAGCAGCCTGGTGGAGCCGGGTTTCAGCGTCCATTTGCCAATGTCAAACAACGACATGCTATTGAGACGGATAGTTTGTGGCCCTTGTATAATCTTTTTGATTACTGGCCGGGGCGGCGGTGGCGGCGTCCAGTTATTAATCGCGGTTTCAATCAGCGGTATCAGCCGTGCCCCAGGATAGAGTCCGAGCCCGTAACGCAGCGGCTCGCCGCGCCGCTGCCAATCGTCCAGTAAACGGCTGTCGGCCTGCAGACGCCGTTGCGCCAACAGCTTGGGCGCAGGTGGTGTTCCACTAAGCTGCTGATACGCAGCCAGATGGTCGCCAATGCTATCCAGCAGCCGCTGGTTATTAATAAAAGATGCCAGCATTGCCAGCGCCAGAAAGAGGAAACATGCCCCCCCAAACAGGCGCGCGTCCTGCATGCGGCGACCGATCCCGTGATTGCGGGGTAAATAAGAAAGAAGGAGATCCGGAAGCGGTAATATTCCGCTTGTTTTAGCGCATGCCGGGGAGAGCGAGGTCACCTCAGCAAGCTGCTGTTGCCACATATTCCCGGCGCATGCCGCTACCGGCGTAAGGCAGATACCAACGGCGGAGAAGCCCAGGGGAGGAAGCTCTCCCTGCCGGACGGACAAAGGTTGAAATATATGCTTCGCCATTAGCGCCAGGATACTGTCTAACCAGAGTACGTGCCCAAGAGCTGACGCGTCATGTCCGTTTGCCCGCTGCCATTCGGCAATCGGTACCGCCACATCGTCATTCTGTCGTACCTGCATTCCCGCTAGTTCAGGCGTTACCGTGAACCAGCGGTGCTCGTCTGCGTTCTCGAGGCTTGGCGGCGAAACCCAGGACACGCACCAGACCGGCGGTTTGCCATTCAACCATGTCCGACACAGCCCAATACTACGACGCCATCCCTGCAAGAACTGCGTAAAGCGCTCAGCGCAGTCGTGAGATTCCGGGGTGATTGCCAGTAGTACGGAAACCTGCGATACCAACGCAGGGCGCGCCGCTGACAGACGCTGCGCCAGCAGGGGGAGCTGTTCCGTATTTGCCGCCCGTAAATACCAGGCTTTTTGAGTTTCGCGGTAAGCCGTGTTAGCTGGAAATAAAGTGAGGTTATCGCCGCAAACCAGCACCACCGCCCCCAGGAAATTCTCCGGCGGCAGGTCAACTACGCAGATCTGTCCCGCTAGCAAATGACGTCGACGATGCTGGCGCCAGAGCTCGGCGCCGCATATCAATAAAATACCGGCGCAGAGCACCGCTCGATTACCGGCGGAAAATGAGCAGAAACCCAGCGCCAGCCACAGCGCCAGTATGGCGGCAACGACCGTGAGTAGACCACGGAATCCAATGCGCATGCCTTAACCTCGCCCTGCTATCTGTAATACCATTTGCGATAACACAGACGAGAAGGTGAACCATAACCCAGCCAGTACAACGATGCCCGCTACCCAGCCCAGCCAATAGCGGCGGCGACCGCTGCGTAGCCCCGCGGCCCGAACCACTACCGGCGCCTCCTGCGTCAGTGAGAATGGCGGTACCCGCTGGCTGAGCATCCGTACCACATCCTCCCGCCGTTCGTCGTCAACGGCGCGATATGCTCCGACAAAACCGAGTTGTAGCGTTCTGAACAAGCAGGTTAGCACCATGACATCAGCGGCAGGTTCACGCAAAATCGCACGAATGCGATCCCATAATTCTTCTCCGGCATTCAGAGTCCCGAAGAATTGCGCCTGCAGAGGGTCCTTGCGCCAACGGCGATAGCCGTCATCCTGTAGGTCGCGGTTCAACACGCTTTCATCAAGCAGTGCGCAGTAGGCATAGAGCATCCGTTCGCTGTTTGTCGTGCTAACCCCGGCCTTCGTCAGAGACTCGCGAGCCTCAGATATCCACCGACAGGCGCGGCGATACAGCGCATCGCCGTCTTTAATCTGCTGACCGTTACGTAACTGGCTAACCATCAACCAGCCAGGATAAAAGACTCTATTGATCATATCGATATCAGGCGTTTTCATGAGCGCAGCACCGCAAACAGTTCAAGTTTCACTTCACCGAGAGACTCCGGGGTATAAAACGTACAGTTTCCAGCTTCCAGCATGGTGCGAGCCGCATCTGTCGACAGATCCAACGCAAAGTATTGGTTTTCCAGCCGTAAGGGAATTGCAGCAGGCACATGACTCAACGGTTTTATGACTATGCCGCTGAGAGCAACATTCACGACTTCTGACACATCGTCATGGCTACCAGCCTTACACAGCTGCGGAAAACGATTCTGCAACTGGTAATTAGGCATCGAAGAGCGTACGGACAGATAGAAGTCCGCGCCTTCGCGCAGCCGCGAATCGTGTAATTTCCCACGCCAAATCTCCCTGTCCGCGCCCTGCTCCAGCGCGATGGCGATGACACGGGACGGCAGGCTGGCCTCAAGTAAGCTATCCAGTAGCGCAAACAAAGGCGGGAAAACTAGCTCCGGAGATTGGTGCTGGTAAAGGGGAATATCCTCCACGTGGTGTTCGAGGGAAAATGTCAGCAAACTCCCCGCAAGCCTTACTAGTTCACGGTATAACAACTCCGGATGACGCGAGGGCGTTTGGTGTAATTCGGTCAGCACCGGCGCCATGCTATTCAGCGCGTTAAGCAACCAGAACAAAGCGACGTCCGCTACCGCAAAATCAGCCATCCGTTCGTTACTTTCCCGGCGCATAGCCATCAGGCGTCCACGCCGTATCTGCAGGCGATGCAGTAAATCGCCAAGTTCGCCGACCAAGGTTGGGCAAGCGGATAGCGCCAGCATCGGCGGAATAAATCGCCGATCGAGAGTCCATACTCCCTGCGCATTGCGGATGAGCCTCGCGACCGGGCATGTCAACCATGCATCGTTTTCCTGAGTGGAAACACGTAGCGTTAGCCCATGCCGCAATACCGCCAGTTCGCTACGTTCGTGGCCCGCAAGTTCCTGTACGATTACCCTCTCGGATCGCCAACGATACGGGCGAACGCTCTCTTGTCCGTCGTCGAGATTACCGCCGCTGGCACTGAGCAGCGGTAAGCACAGTAAAACATCAACGCTTTCCTGTTGCAGACCCGAGAGATCGCAGACCGGCGGCAAGGTATCGGCCAGATCGGTGTCAATCAGCGTACCGTCCGTAAAACGAACCACCAGACGAGTGGCATTGAGTCGGGATAACGCCAGCGCACCTTCATCAAACTCAGCCGCCAGTACCCCCCAGGGAAAACCTAGCGCCATCTTTGAGACCGTATCCGCAACATGAGCTTCCCAACGAGACTGCTGCTGGAACTGTTGCGGCGTCAGAAAGGCGCCATCACTCCATAACGGACGGTAAATCTTCATCACACCTCCTGTACGTTACGCTTTTGCCTTCGGCATCTGGCTAACCAGCGACAAATTGACGTCCATACCTTCAACCTGGAAGTGCGGTACCGCATACAGCTTCACGCGGAAGAAACCTGGATTATCCTCAATATCTTCCACTACCACTTTCGCGTCTCGCAGCGGGTGAGAAGCCTGCAGTTCATCGCCCGGATCGGTCATCTCAGTCACCAGGCCACGAATCCAGGTGTTGAGCTCGAGCTCAAGCAGGCGTCGGTCCTTAGTGGTACCGATGTTTTCACGTTGAATCAGCTTCAGGTAATGCGCGATGCGAGACAGCAAGAAAATATACGGCAGGCGCGCGTTGATACGGCTGTTGGCGGTCGCATCAGCGGTGTCATACAGCGCTGGTTTTTGAGTAGAGTTAGCCGAGAAGAAACAGGCGTAGTCACGGTTCTTGTAATAAGACAGCGGAATGAAGCCCAAATTAGCGAATTCGAACTCGCGAGTTTCCGGGATCATCACCTCAGAGGGGATTTTCACCTGGTTGCCCGTGCCGAGGTCGTAGAGGTGAATAGGCAGATCTTTCACCGCGCCGCCCGCCTGCGGGCCACGGATTTGTACGCACCATCCGTTCTGGATGAAGCTGCGGACCATATTGGAGGCAAAGGCGAATGATGCGCTGGTCCAAAGGTATTTTTCGTGATCCGGACCTTTAACCTGTTCTACGTAGTTAAAACTGCGTACCGGTACGGTATCCGGACCATATGGTAGTCGACCCAATACGCGCGGCATCACCAGCCCGATATAGCGGGCATCATCAGTTTCGCGGAACGATTTCCACTTTATATATTCGGCACGATCGAAGTAGTTGCCGATATCTTTAATCGCCGCCACTTCTTCCATGGTATCTTTCATAAAGAACGCAGGCCCAACTGCGCCGATAAACGGCATATGGGCAGCCGCGGAGACTTTAGAAATATTGCGCAGCAGCGTCATATCCTGCGGGCTGGCATCAAACTCATATGCCGAGATGACCGAACCGATTGGCTCGCCGCCCGGGGTGTCATATTCCGCCGTGTAGGTATGCCAGTACAGACCACTCTGAATCAGCTCAGGCGCGTCTTCGAAGTCCTGGCGGAGATCATCCTTTGAAACATCCAGAATTTCGGTTTTTACGTTCTGACGATAATCAGTGTTGTCCACCAGCTGTTTTAATCCCCGCCACAGAGATTCCACTTTCTGGAATTCCTGATGATGCATGACGACATCAAGCTGACGGCTAATTTGATAATCCAGTTCGGCGATATGGTGGTCTATCAGCGTCTTGTCGAGCTTTTCCACCTGTTTGCCAGATTGGCGGATGCAGTCCATAAAGACCTGCATCGCAGCCGTCAGGCGTTCGCCTGCCGTCGCATCTGACAGCACGGTATCATCTAAAAAGGCATTAATATCTCCCAGACTTGATGCTGGGCTCAGATTAATTTTTTCAAACAGGGAAGCATATACCCCCTCTTTGTTCAGTACGGTCGTCTGCCCCTGAACGAGGCTTGTTTCAGTATTTACAGACATCAGCATATTCCCGGTTAATCCATTAAAAGAGACGATCCAGATTATTTCTCGGCAAGCGCATTCATTTCAGCGCGCAATTCGTCGGACAGTGCCGGATCTTTAAGAATTCGCTCAAGCTCTTTTCTGAAAGTTACGTTATCAAGTAGGTTTGATTTGAGATCACGCAATAAATTACGCATCGCCAGCATGGCACGGAGTTGAGGTATTTGCCGGGCCACCTGCTCTGGTTCAAAATCTTTTATATTGGAAAAGCTCAGTTTAATGCCTTCCTCTGAACCGTCTCCCGATAGCGTATTTGCAACAGTGAGGTTGACCTCCGGGTTTAATTCAGAAAGTACATTGTTAAAATTATTTTTGTTGATATCTAGCTTCTGGCGCTCAGCTAGTGGCCGATGTTCTTTGCCATTGCTGAAATCGCCAACGGTCAGGAGTTTAAGCGGCAGCTCAACTTTCTTCTGCGCCCCTCCGGTATGTAACGCCAATTTTAAATTGATACGTGCCTTTGGCACCTCATTCTGGAATGAATCAGCCATAACGCTCCCTTTTCCTTAAGGAATGAATGTGGAGGAAATCTCATTTGGTCAAAAGTCATGTTTGAAAAAACCCGCACAATATAACAAGCGCGTCATTCTAAAATCCAGCGCAAATAAGATTACCAGTAATTTAACACAAACGCCCACAGCACCAGACGCTATAAAGTAGCGACACTTCACAAAAGAATGTTGACGAATAAAATAAAGACAACATAAAAACCCAAAACAATAGTGAAAGGCAGTTTTTTATATAAACTCATTGTTTTTATTGGCACAGATCAATATTCCCATTGAGAAATAATCATGATCAATGCATTAAGTCATCACAATCTTTAAATCAATAAACATCGCAGAAAATATATAATTAAGGAAATTATTAAAACGCAGAGTTATAAAATTATTCGATGGAAACGGATTGGTTGAATTGGAGTCAGAAAAAGAACGGCCATCTAGTCCGTATAAGATAAAAGAATTAATGAACAGGCTGGCATAGGCCAGCCTGATTTTTTGTTAAATCCATCAATTTTTAGAACCATGCCTCAAACATACCGCCGATGTTCAGCGAATCCAGTCGCTCGTCGCTGGTGCCGTCTACTTTCGCGGTGTGCTCGTTATTCACCTGACCGCCGGTCACATAGAAGCGCAGCATCGGGCGGAACTCCGGCCCCATGCCGATGGCGATATTCTGCGACAGCGTCAGCTTCCAGCCGTGGTTATCCCCGCCCTGGTCGTAGTCAACGCGCTGGTAGCCCGCTTCCAGCCAGGTCGAGTGCACATCGTTCCAGAAGTACATCGGCCGGACGATCGCACCGTAGTTTTTACGGTTGTCGGTATTGTCCTTGCCGTTGTCGTAGTCGTGGAAGGCCAGCAGATATTCGATCTGCGCCTGCTGGGTGAATTTATGGCTGCCCTCAAAGCTGGCGTAGACCGTGGTCAGGTCGTCGGTTTTGTTGTAGACGCTGTTATCCGAGTTGTCGGAGTAGCGCAGGATCACCTTGTTCACCCCGCTGTCGTTGGTGTGGCTCAGCACCAGCCCGCCCTGCCAGGCATCGAGGCGCGCGTCGCTGTCCACCGCTTTTGAGTCAAAGCCATAGTTGGCATATACCTCTACGTCGATCGGCCCGGCCTTGATGTTGTGGGTTTTGGTGGTCAGCGCGTAGTGGCCGTTATCGCCGGTATCGGAGCTGCCGGTACAGGTGATGCGCGACGGGTTGGTCTCGTCGGCCATCACTTCCGGGCTACAGGATTTCACCTGCGACACCGTCGCCACGTCGAACTGCACGCCGCCGATATCGAAGTTCTTCACCCCGGCGCCCTGGCCGTCGTGGTTCATCCAGAAGTAGTCGTTGATCCCCTGTTGCGGGCGCTGGTGGAAGTCGCGGCCGGCCCAGATATAGGCGTTGGGGTTGGATTCAAGGACGTTGGTGACGCCGACGTAGGCTTTTTTCAGGTTAACCTCGTCGCTCCAGTGGTCAAACATGACGTTGAGATCCCAGATGGCCCCCTGCGCGCTTTTGAATGCTTTGCTGATCTGGAATTCGCCGCCGTTGCTTTCGTTACCGAGACGGCCGATCGCCGAGGCGCCGTTATAGGAGCCGTCGACGCCGACATATTTCTGGTCGCCGGTCTGGAAGTGGGCGCCATAGCGGGCGTAACCGCTAAATTTCAGGCCGAAGGGGATCGCCAGGTCCGGCGAAGCGGCGGTGGTTTGCGGGTTGGTAATAACATCGACCTTTTTATTGGCCGCGGCGTCGATTTTCGCCTGGCGGTCGGCCAGCGCTTTATCGACGGCTTTCGCGACGATAGCGTCGATCTGCTCCTGGGTAAACTCTTGGGCTGTTACAGAGGTAAACGGAGAAAACGCGGCGATGACCGCCATAGTTAATGGAAGCTTTCTTATCATTGTCATCATTATCTCAATAGAGGTTAATTTTATTCAGGCAATAACAACCTCACTCTGGCCACGCAGAATATGTTGCTACTGTGAGAACAATTTAATTTTTATTTTGTACGGCTACAGAGGTTTTATACGAATAACGTTCTCCTTTCCCACAATTAAATTAATGATTAGCGCTAAAACAAGCAACGCCGCAGAGACTTGCCGCATGGATTTCATTGTATGGTGAACAAAACCATTAATCGTGCTGCACTTGACCTAAGATTGCATGAACGCTCCAATATTGGTGGATGTAAGAAATGTAACAACTATGACACATCCTGTATTCTATAAACCGGTTGCTCAATTACGTTATTTCACTCAGCGATTGAGAAAACACTCAAATGTGAGCCATCTCGCAAATATCACTTTCATATAATCAACATCATAAAATCCATATAGAGTACAGAGATAATGCCAAACGACCTTTGCTTTGAGGATCACAGAAGTAAAAAAACATAATTAATTAATTTAAAAACGTAATAGATTCTTCGAGATCATTTGTGTCAGAAAGTGTTTCACATTCACACAACAAACCGGAGTCTGCTCAGAATGAGTAAAAACATAATGCAAAATCGCAATGATGAATATCATAAATTAACTCGCGGGGAACGTATTGGCTACGGTATGGGCGATTTTGCGCAAAACCTGGTTTTTGGCACGATCGGCGGCTTTCTTGCTCTACATATGTTGACGGTAAATACGATCAGTACAGCCACTGCGGGGTTCATTTTTCTTTTTGTCCGAATCATCAATGTTTTTTGGGATCCGATGGTTGGAACCTATGTGGACAAAAGGACATCCGCGGCAGGGAAATATCGTCCCTGGCTATTAAGAGCCGGCGTGCCGCTAGTGATCCTTTCCGCTTTGCTTTTTGCCCCTATTCCGGGCGTCAGAGGTTCCGTACCGTTTGCTTTTATCATCTATTTAGCGCTGGATTTAGTTTATTCCCTGGTCAATATTCCTTACGGTTCTCTTAATGCCTCGCTAACAAGAGACCCGGAGTCGATTGATAAATTAACCAGTACGCGAATGATGCTGGCTAATAGCGCCAATCTTCTGGTGTATACCCTGTTCCCAATGTTCGTGCAAATGGCGTCACCAAAAGATCGTAACCTAAAGGATACTGGTTTTTTTGGCATAGAACTCAATCTGGGAAACTATACCGACCCATCCGCAAATTACGCATGGTTCGGCGTCTACTCTGTTTATATGTTATTAGGCGCGGTGGCACTTTTTATTTGCTATAAATTCACTAAAGAACGTGTCGTTGCAACCGCAGAGCAGACGGCAAACGTCAAAACAACCGATTTGTTCCTTGAGCTCAAAAATAACCGTCCCCTTGTCATTCTTGGATTATTTTTTATGCTGGCCTTTACCTTCATGTTCTTTATGAACACGGTTAATGGCTTTTTCAATCAATATGTGGTTGGTCACTCTGAGTGGATGGGTGCCGTTGGCCTGGTCGCCTCAATACCGGGTATTGCGTTCCCCATTTTTTGGCCAAAACTCAAGAAAATTTTTGGAAAGAAAGGCTTCTTCCACATTTTCCTGGGGATGTTTATTGTCGGTGAGTTATTAACGTATGTCTGGTCACGGGAAGGTATGCACGATGCGCTGTGGCTTGCTTATATCGCCACATTTATTAAACAGTGGGGCTTAACCTCAGCCACTGGATTTATGTGGGCACTGGTACCTGAAGTTATTGCCTATGGCGAATTAAAGTCTGGTAAGCGAAATGCGGCAATCATCAACGCAATTATGGGACTCTTTTTCAAGATTGGCTTTACCATCGGCGGAGCCATTCCTCTGTGGCTGCTGGCCGTCTATGGTTTTAATGAAACCGGCGCACAACAAAGCGCGAGCGCTATCGACGGGATCATGATGACAGCGGTTTGGATCCCCATCGCCTTAGCGGTTGTCTCGATGATCGTCATGCAAATTTATCCTATCTCAGACAAACACGTCGGCGACATTAACCGCCAACTTGATGAGATTCGGGTGTAAAACCAATACGAATTAATTTTTAAATTTATAAAGGTGTAATGATATGTCTCTTATCCAAAACCCTATTTTGCGTGGCTTTAATGCCGACCCCAGCATTATCCGTGTTGACGACACCTACTATATCGCCAACTCAACGTTTGAGTGGTTTCCCGGCGTCCGTTTGCATGAGTCAAAGGATCTGCAGCACTGGAATCTGCTGCCGTCGCCATTGTCGACCACTACTCTTTTAGATATGAAAGGCAATCCGTCTTCAGGCGGCATCTGGGCTCCGGCGCTCTCTTACGCGGATGGCAAATTCTGGTTAGTGTATACCGATGTGAAAGTCACCGAAGGTGCCTTTAAAGACATGACAAACTACCTGACTACCGCAACAGATATTCGCGGCCCGTGGAGCTCGCCGATAAAACTGAATGGCGTAGGCTTTGACGCTTCACTTTTCCATGACGATGATGGCCGTAAATATATCGTGCAACAGACTTGGGACCATCGGGAGTACCACCATCCTTTTGATGGGATTACCTTAACAGAACTTGACACAACAACTTTAAAATTAATGCCGGAAACTGCGCGTACCATCTATCGCGGTACCGCGGTGGCGCTCGTTGAGGGACCGCATCTCTACAAACTGAACGGTTATTACTATCTCTTTGCCGCTCAAGGGGGGACGGTGTTTACTCATCAGGAGGTGGTTGCCCGTTCCACGACGTTAAACGCGGACAGCTTCGAAACTGAACCAGGAGAAGTATTTTTAACTAACGTTGATACCCCGGACAGCTATATCCAGAAGCAAGGACACGGCGCTTTGGTTTCGACGCCCGAAGGCGAGTGGTATTATGCTTCGCTGTGCGCGCGTCCGTGGAATCGTCCTGGGGAATCAATCTATGATCCTCGCGGCTGGTCCACGCTTGGCCGGGAAACGGCTATCCAAAAAGTGTACTGGGATGAAGATGGCTGGCCGCGCATTGTAGGCGGTCACGGCGGTAAAACGTTTGTCGAGGGGCCAAAAGACGCCATTTATACCGAAAGCGCGAAAGATAATAGCCAGCACGATGAATTTACAACGCCAACGCTTAATCTTAACTGGAATACCCTGCGGGTCCCTTTTAGCAAAAAAATGGGTACTACAGGCGACGGAAAGCTCACCTTAATCGGCCAGGGATCATTAGCGAATACCCATGATCTGTCGTTGATTGCCCGCCGCTGGCAAGCCTTTTATTTTAATGCCCAGGTTAAAGTCGCCTTTAATCCTTTCAGTTACCAACAGATGGCCGGATTAACCAATTACTACAACGATCGCCACTGGAGCTTTGCTTTTGTTACCTGGAATGAAATTAACGGAAGAGTCATCGAGGTCGCCGAGAACAATCGCGGAAAATATACTTCGTACCTGAAAGATAATGCGATTAAGGTCCCTGACGACGTCGAATACGTATGGTTACGGACGAAAGTCAGAAAGCAGACCTATAGCTATGAGTATAGTTTTGACGGCGTCGGGTTTATTGAAATTCCGGTAGTTTTAGATGCCGCCGTTCTTTCTGATGACTATGTCCTACAGAGCTATGGCGGTTTCTTTACCGGGGCATTTGTAGGGCTTGCGGCAGTAGACTACTCCGGCTACGGCGCCTGTGCTGATTTTTATGATTTCAATTATCAGGAGCTTGGCGACTCGTTAATTGGCACGGATGTTTATAGTTGGGAGGCCGGGGAACGACGAGCTAATTAACCAGCACTGCGGCGGTTTAAAATCACTACAGGCAGGAACTGGCCTGGCAAGCCGGTTCCTGACCGACTGTGACACCGTCGGACTCCTCCGGCGTAAACCTGTCACCTCTGTTGCCCGTTTTGTAGGCGGGCAATAAAATTCTCCCGAGCGGAAGATCCGACCGGGAGGGAGGCTGTTTTTATTATCAGAAACGATAGCCAATGCCAACGTTAAAGCCATTAATTGAGTAATTACCTGCCAGGTCTGCTTGAGTTCCTTCATATCCGATATTAACGGAAAGGTTCTCCACAGGATTAATAATCACACCGGCGCCGTAAGCGAAAGAGGTCGATTTTTCAGAGATATCTTCATAATTAGCGGTAACATCTCCTGCATTTATCCATTTCGTCGAGCCTGTAGCTTTAACATAGGCCGCACCGCCCAGCGCATATAACGAGACATAATTGTTAATGCGGTACGCTGGCCCCACGAGTAAGGAGTAGTATTTCACATCGACACTATTTTTTATTGAGTCGCCATAGTATAAATAATTCTGCTCACCGTCGCCCTGCATATAAGAAAAAGAGGCAACGACACTTAACGTGGAGTTAAACTCATAACGATATTGCAGATTTACACCATTGATATCATCAAAGTCCTGCACTTTACTTTGCGCATAACCGATTGATACCGTATGATTATCAGCCAACGCCATGCCGCTTGCCATCGCCGTTGTCAGTAATACCGCCACACAGATTTTATTCATATGTATAGTCCCTTAACATTAATCCTTAAATATAATATCAGCAAATACATTACGCAGTACTCAGGCTTACTATTTGCGCTATGCATACTGAAATAAAACCACAAACAATTCTATACCTTTTCTCAAAAATAATAAAAATTAGGATTTCGTTTAGACGGAGCTGATTATATAAAAACCATAAACAATGACGTTTTAAATATTTTCTGAAGCCTGGTACTCTTCTTATCCCCTGGATTTTCTGCTGTTTTTTTAATCCCCACACGGATATCCGTAGCGATGCATTTTTTGGCTTCCGGCTGCTTTCTTCTCACTTCAGCAACGTTAGTTTGAATCAGGCATGCCACGATTTTAATCATCCGTTAATGGTTTGATGCAAAACCGCTCTGCTCCACTCATAAAAAGCGCGTACCGAAGGAGGAAGATAGCGGTTTTGCGGATAAACCAGCGAAAGCGGTAAATCAAAAGAGAGGTGCTCCATACAGAGAACGAGCGCTCCGCTTTGCACATAGGGCGCAACCAGATAGCTGGCGACACGAATCAAACCAAAGCCTTGTATTCCAGCCTGGATGTAAGCGTCAGTATCATCAACAATCAGCGTCTCTTTCATACGGAGCGCGCAGTCACCATCATCCAACGTAAAAAACCAGTCGGTGGTACGCCCGGTGCGATGATTCAGGTAGCCAACGGCGTGATGTCTTTGCAGGCTGTCTACGTTATCCGGTTTACCATGGGCGGCAATATAGTCTGGCGAAGCCAGAACCATCCATCTGAAGTTCGCGAGCGGGCGGGCGACCAGCGTCGTTGAATCTTCGATCCTGCCGGCGCGGATCACGCAGTCATATCCCTCCTGAATGATGTCTTCGACGTTATCACTGGAACAAAGTATCAATTCCAGCTCAGGATACTGATGCAGAAATGTAGCCAGCCGGGGAAGTATGCAATGGCGGGCGAGCGACTGCGGCATTCCGACTTTGAAACGGCCTCTGGGTTGTGCAGACCTGCCGGGAAATGAAGACTCCATCGTCGCAATATCAGCCAGCACCTTTTTACATTCATGATAGTAACGTCGGCCGTCGGCGGTCACGCTGAGTTTGCGGGTGGTGCGTTGTAATAGTTGAATACCCAGGTACGTCTCAAGTTCCTTAACGACCCGCGATACCGTTGAACGCGGTAGTCCCAGCACTTCTGCCGCCCTTGCGAAGCTATGGACATCTACCACGCAAACATAGACCTGCATTGATTCCAGCTTATCCATATACCCACCGCGCCTGAACGCATTGATTATCCCATTTATACGAACAGTCTAACCTGCATTCATTGTCTTATCGAATACAGAACACTGACATAACCTCTCTCTACTCGCTAGTAACCGGCGATTTACCAAAAGAGGTTCAATATGAAAGAGCGTGATATTACAACGGGTGAAAAAGTATTAGTGCTTGGCGCGGGACAACTGGGCGCTGCTGTGCTGCACTATCTGCTTCCAGAGGTCATAGCGCGTAATGGCAGCATCTGCGTTATTGTGTCGCCAGGCGCCATGGATGAACAGGGTAAATTGTTTTCTGATGTTCATCAAAAACTGGCTGACGCGGGAGCTGAGTTTATCTCTCTTGATGTCGCCGCCAGCACGACTGAAGCGTTAACAACCTGCTTTATGAATTTTGAAACCATTATCAACTGCATGGGCTTTGTCGCCGGTCCGGGAACACAGATAAAGATCGCACACGCCGTCGTGGATGCTGGCGTTAACCGCTATTTCCCCTGGCAGTTTGGCGTAAATTACGATGTGGTAGGTAAAGGCAGCGGTCAGCCCGTCTGGGATGAACAGTATGACGTCAGAATACTGCTGCGGGCACAGAAGACCACGGAATGGGTCATTGTTTCAACCGGCATGTTCACCAGTTTTCTCTTCGAACCCGCATTTGATGTGGTGAACCTATCTGAAAAAACCATCAAGGCATTAGGAGGATGGGAAACTCAAGTCACTGTGACATCACCGGAAGATATTGGTCGGCTAACCAGCGAAATTTATTTGCATCAGCCGCGGATCGCTAACGAAGTGCTCTTTGTCGCAGGAGAGACGACTTCTTATGGAAAGCTGGCTGAAACGGTTGAACGCGTGACCAAACACACCTTTGACAAGAGCGTATTAACACTCTCAGGCTTACTGGACGCCCTGCGTTTAAATCCTGACGATCCGATGCTTCGCTATCGCGCGGCTTTCGCGCGAGGAGATGGCATGTGGTGGCCAATGAGCGACACCTGGAATGTACAGAATCATATAGCGACCCAGGATATTGAAGCCTGGCTTAAAACCGTTATTTAACTCACACAATACTGTAGCTGTAGCCTGGTCCGCGACAACACCGATGCTCACGCGCAGTTTTGCGCCCCGCAGCGAGGTGTCGCGCGGACAAACCTTCTCACCCGCAGAAGCAAGGCCTGTGTCACCGTGAAAGTATTTGACGCAGCGCCAGCCCCGCCAGGCGCACGGTTTCCAGTAACCGCTCCAGGCTATCCCCTGCCCGCGCTTTCGCAGAAAGTCCGGACATCAACGTACTCATAAAGTCAGTTAAGCGAACGGCATCCTGCGGATATTGCTCCGCAATATAGTTCCGAATACTCTCTTCGGCAGCAACATGCAATTCACAAGCCGCTTCACGTGCCTCAGGATCGTTGCAATGGGTTCCTTCCAGTACCAGGCAACCAGCAGCGCTCCGGTCGGCAACGTAGCGCCTTGCCGCCTCATGCAGAACATCAATCAAACATTCAACCACCGGACGATCGGCACGTAAAAGCGTCGCAAAAGGGATTGCGCCGGTGCGGCTATAGCGATCCAGTACGCAGGTATATAACCCAAGTTTACTGCCAAAAGCGGCATAGAAGCTGGGCGGGTTAATCCCGAACGCTTTTGTCAGGTCAGCAACGCTCACCGCGTCATAACCTCGCGAGTGGAAAAGGTGTTGCGCCGTTTCCACCGCCTGCATTGGATCGAACTTACGTGGGCGCCCTGGGGTTCGATTCGCTTTCGTCGTGCTCACGACATTACTCCTTGAAGACATGATCTTTCGAAGCATATTGTAATCGTTATTACAATATCATAAGAAACAGGTCTACGGTCATCCAACGATACAGATGCCCTGAAGAAGTGGTGGGTTGGTTTACAACGTTCGGCTTACTTTTTCTCCGCGTTTTTGGCTGCGGTGGTCGCATTATTGCAGGCAGCCACTTTTGTACCGTGGGATAAATAGTACTTCGCTATCCGATCTCGCACCCTTTTCTACCCGCTCAGTCATGGATTTTAACCCCCAGACAACCGCGAACAAATTCAGGATTAAAATGTTTCACCGCTTCACCCACATAGCCTAAATCCAGCGCGCTGATTTGCGCCATTTCGCTATCAGTCAATGAGAAATCCCAGAGGGAAAAGTTTTCTGCAATACGTTCCTGCCGGGTAGATTTAGGAATTACCGTGACACCGCGCTGCACGTTCCAGCGCAGAACAATCTGAGCAATGGTTTTTTGATGGGCAGCGGCAATCCCCTGAAGCATTTCATCTTCATACGGTTTATGTCTTCCGCCGCCTAACGGCGCCCAGGCTTCAGGCTGAACGTTATAGCGCTTCATGGTTTCCAGCGCGGCGGGTTGCGCGAAGTAAGGATGTAATTCTACCTGGTTCACCATAGGCTTAATTCTGACGGTTTCACAGAAATTGGCTAAGACATGCGCATAGAAGTTGGATACGCCAATGGCTCTCAATTTACCGGCTTCATAAGCCTGTTCCAACGCGCGCCAGGCGCTGAAATAATCGCCCATGGCCTGATGCAACAAATAGAGATCAAAGTATTCCAGACCCGATTTTTTCAGCGACGCCTCGATACCGGCTTTGGCCATATCGCCGTTGGCCATGTCCTGAACCCACAGTTTTGAGGTAATAAATAATTCCTCACGGGTACACAGCCCTTCGGCGATGGCCTCACGAACCGCGTCACCTACGGCATCTTCATTACCGTAGACGGCTGCGGTGTCAATAAGGCGATAACCGGTACGAATAGCGCTTAACACCGACTGCTTACACTCTTCCTTATCGGTGACCTTAAACACGCCAAAACCGACCATCGGCATTTTGAGGTTGTTACTTAATACTGAGTATTCCACGGCAAAGCTCCCGTTATGTTAAAACACCATTTTAGGCGAGGAACGCCACCATGATTAGCCCGTCATTCATGATTTGACCTATGCTGTGAATTCATAAATACAGACAGGTTATTTTGGTAAAGGCGCCAGAACCCCAGGAAAGAATCAGGACTCAGCGATCAGGTTTATTACCCTGACTATAAAGTAAATGACAGAGATACTCACTCAAGGACCAACCTCTACGTTCGGTATGATCCGGCCAGGTGACCCCATTTCAGGTGTACCAGGAAATTAAGTTGGCGATGTCAGAAGCGCCGGAGAACACCACAGAAAAATGATGGCAAATAAAACGCGGATCCCCTGAAAACGCAACGGACCGATCCGCCATCAATGCACTTTTCGTTTGATTACCATTACCAGACTCAACAGTGTAAATACCATCATGATCCACGACATTGTCCACGGCGTGCCGTCGCTCATCGCCGAGAGTAAAAGCGATGACACAATCCCGCTGCCGTACTGCAACGAGCCGATCAACGCCGAAGCCGACCCCGCCATATTGGATGGCACGGTATCCAGCGCCGCCGCCGTCGATGCTGCGGCAATAATGCCGTTCATGGAGAAAAAGATAAAAATCGTCACGACCATCATCGCCATGCCGCCAGTCTGCATTTTCGCGCCAGCGGCCAGCACAACAGTTGCCAGAGCGGCAACAAGCGCCGCAACCCGCAACAACGTATGCAACGGATGACGCTGCACCAGACGGCGATTAATGGAGCTCAGTCCCATCACACCAATGATATTGATGCTAAACAGCCAGCCGTAATGCTGTGGGTCAACATGGAAATAGCTGATGTAGACAAACGGCGAACCGGCAATAAAGGCGTAAGCGGCCACGTAGAAAAAGCTGACGCAGAGGGTATAACGCATAAATTCGCGATTCTGCAGTAACGAAATATAGTTGCCGAAGGCGCTGCTCAGCGGCGTTGTCAGTCGCTTTTCACCCGGCAGCGTTTCCGGTAACCACCAGAGCGCAATAAACATCGTCCCACCCAGTACCACCAACAGCCAGAACACGGCGCGCCAGGAGGCAACGGTGACAATCTGCCCGCCCAGTAGAGGGCCAATCACCGGCGCGATAGCACTGATGATGACCAGCGTCGAAAGCATTTGCGCCGCGCGCGTGCGGACATAGAGATCGCGGATCATCGCCCTTGCCAGCATTGGTCCGGTACAGGCACCAAAGGCCTGAAACACGCGCCAGAAAACAATCTGCGGCATACTGGAAGACATCGCGCATCCGGCTGAACCGATCACAAACAATACCATGCCGATAAACAATGGCACGCGGCGTCCGATACGATCGCTGATTGGTCCCCAAATCAACTGCGCCAGCGAGAACCCTATCAGAAAACCGGTAATGGTCAGCTCCACATTCCCCTGCAATTCAGAGGCCATCATCGGCATAGAAGGCAGATAAATATCGGTGGAAAGAGAGGTAAAGGCCATTAATGCGCCGAGAATAACGATAAAAAAGACGCCGGATGTCGCAGCGCGCCCGGCCGGAGAAATGTTTTTTTGCTTGTTCATAATGCCCTGATACTGTTTTGATGGGGAAAATCGTAAACGCGTTGCCAGCATTCATCGCAGGGAATAGATCAATGCGGCAGACGCTGAAGTTTTGTGAAGCCGCGACCCAACCGGGACGGGCACCGCAGACGTTCTGGCTGAGACTATGATCATCTCTTCTTTCCATCTGCATAATTTAATTGCTGAGCTGCAGATACGGTATTCGCAGAAATAAATCCTATGACCAATGTAGTAATAAGCAGTGCTTTCATCTCTAATGCCTGTTTAAAAGAATATATTTGAAACTGGACTCATATCAGGAGGAGCGTTCTCCGTATGTATATTTAAATATACAAACCTCAGCTATCATAAGACTGCCCACTATTTGACAAAATTGTCAGGCTTTTTGATTGGTTAAATTTTTTAAATAGAAATTGAGCTCGTTAATAATGCACTCAGGTTCTTCCACGAGTGGCATATTGTCCATATCTAAAACCCCATCATTTTTTTGCGGATTATCCGCCTGCAGGTCTGCAAATAGAGGCGTAAGATCCTGCTGCGCTTCGCCTCGTTCAGCGACCAGCTCAAACGTTTTATTTTTTGCCGCGTGGTTGCCCAGGGCACTGACCAGAACCCGGGCGATTTGCTCCCGGGATATCACACCATCTTCTGGTGTTCCTGTATGGCGTCGATCCCCCTGGAGCATAACGATTTTGTGCTCATCATCATTGTTGTAATCAAACCAGCCGGGCCTGACGATGGTATAGGGGTGACCACTGGCCCTGACCAGACGTTCGGCACGCCTTTTCCAGTCATGAACTTCAGTGCGTTGATTCCAGGTGCTGAGCCGTTCAGTTACGCCTATCGTGGTCATTAAGGCGATGTGAACAGCCGTCTCCCTGAACATTCGGACAATGTTACGCACACCGCCGTAATCTATCGCTCTGGCGCCAATACGCCCCTGTCCATCTGAGCCGAGCGTAAAGACGATGGCATCAATATCTTTTGGCAGATCGATGAGAGTTTCAGGCATTGAAACATCGCCGTAAAATACCTCCGTTCCACGAGGAAGCAATTTTACTTTGTGCCTATTTCTGACCAGCGCAACGGGCTGATGGCCCATTTCGATAGCGATATTGACGACATGAAGGCCAATGCTTCCTGTTGCCCCCGCCACGAGTATTTTCATGATAAACCTTCTGAAAGTTCAGACTTATTTTCGATACAGTCAGAATATCAATTATCATTATTGTCAGTAATAGGGCTAAAATGATTGTGTCTATGAACCCCCTTCATGAATGCATATTGAAGGGTATGCTCCCCTAGGAAATCACCGATGCTCAAAGAAAACTTCAATGAACTCCAGATCTTTCTTGTGGTGGCAAGAGAGCGAAGTTTTACCAAAGCAGCGGGTAAGCTCGGTGTGTCTCAGTCAGCTCTCAGCCATGCGATGAAGGCACTGGAGGAAAGGCTAAATATCCGCCTTCTGACCCGCACGACACGAAGCGTTGCCCCGACAGAAGCCGGTGAGAGAATTATTGCCTGCCTTGAACCCCGCATTGCCTCCCTTGAGCAAGAACTGGAAGCGCTGGTACAACTCAACGGCACCGCCTCCGGTAATATCCGTCTATCTGCCGGGGAACATGCCGCGCGGAGCGTGGTATGGCCAAAACTGAAACCTTTCCTCAGAGAATATCCGGAAATTAACCTGGAGCTGGTGGTCGATAACGGTTTTGTCGATATTGTCGAGGGGCGCTTTGATGCCGGGATACGACTGGGTGAAAGCGTTGATAAAGACATGATTGCGGTGCGAATTGGCCCGGACATGCGCATGGCTATTGTCGGTGCCCCATCCTATTTCGCCACGAACCCTGCACCTCACACGCCGCACGAGCTACAACATCATCGCTGCATCAATATGCGGTTACCGACTGCCGGTGGTCTTTATCACTGGGAATTTGAGAAGGAAGGAAAACCTTTACGGGTCAGAGTTGAAGGACAGGTAACGTTTAATCTGCAGGCGGAAAGGCTTGATGCTGCTTTATCCGGTTTTGGCATCGCCTGTATACCTGAGGACAGGGTGCAGGACTATATAAAGTCAGGAGAGCTCATTCAGATTCTGCAGGAATGGTGCCCTTCCTTCCCTGGATATTACCTTTATTACCCCAGCCGCAAACAGCATCCACCGGCCTTTGCGCTGATGATCGATGCGCTTCGCTACCAGGAATAACGGGTCCGCCATTCGTGCGGACCCGCCCGGCTATTAACGACCCACGCGAGCCTGATGCTCAGGCGAGTAACGTTCGCCGACAATTTTAATTGATTCAAGCGCCCGGGTTATCTGTCGCAACGCATCCGACGAAAGAATGATGTCAGCAGCCCCCAGGTTTTCCCCCAGCCGGTGCAATTTCGTGGTACCAGGGATGGGAACAATCCACGGCTTTTGCGCCAGCAGCCATGCCAGTGCGATTTGCGCAGATGTCACACCTTTCTCTGCAGCCAGTTCACCCAACAACGAGACCAGCTTTTCATTGGCTGCAATCGCCTGTTCGGCGAAGCGTGGCACACGGCTGCGGAAATCATCCTGACCAAACGTCGTTCCTGACTTAATCGCTCCCGTCAGGAAGCCTTTACCTAATGGACTGAATGGCACAAAACCGATACCCAGTTCCTCCAGCAATGGCAGGATCTCCTGCTCAGGTTCACGCCACCACATGGAGTACTCGCTTTGCAGGGCTGTGACGGGTTGTACCGCATGAGCACGACGGATGGTTTGCGCACCCGCTTCGGACAGGCCGAAATGTTTAACTTTGCCTTCCGCTATCAGGTCTTTCACTGTTCCCGCAACCTCTTCAATCGGGACATCCGGGTCGACACGGTGTTGATACAGCAGATCAATAACATCCGTCTTCAGGCGGCGTAATGACCCTTCCACGGCTTCACGGATATGCTCCGGACGGCTGTTCAAAATCTGCTGCTTGTTGTCCGCACCGAAGGTAAAACCAAACTTGGTGGCAATGACCACACGGTCACGAAACGGTTTTAAGGCAAGGCCGACAACCTCTTCATTAAGGAAGGGGCCATACACTTCGGCGGTATCAAAGAAGGTGACGCCACGTTCAACCGCAGCGCGAATGAGCTCGATAGCCTGACGCGTATCGGTCGCCGGGCCATAGCCGTGGCTTAAGCCCATGCAGCCGAGCCCAAGCGCGGACACTTCGAGTCCTGATTGACCCAGATAACGTTTTTGCATTGATTAATTGCCTCTTTTATCGCGACTTAAACATCCAGTTTGCGACCGGCCAACCATTCAACTCTGGCAGGATCGCGGTGTGAGAAGAAAGCACTTGTTGCGGTGTCGATAGCAGTAATCTGCAACATATCTTCATCACTCAGTTCGAAATCGAGAATGTTGATGTTCTCTTCCATGCGTTCTTTTCGCACTGTTTTTGCCAGCGAAACGATGCCTCGCTGGAAAATCCACCGCAGCACAACCTGTCCCACGCTTTTACCGTACTTCTGGCCAATCGCCGTTAATACGGGATGCTCAAACAGACCATTTTTACCTTCTGCAAACGGCGCCCAGGCTTCCGGCTGAATACCCCGGCTTTGCATCCACGGCACGGGATGCAACTGCTGGTTGAAGGGGTTTACTTCAATCTGGTTTACCGCCGGGGCAACGTGGTTGAAGGCAATGAGATCGGCCAGTCGGTCAGGATGGAAGTTACTGACGCCAATGGCGCGAATTTTGCCAGCCTGTTGCAATTCTTCCATGGCACGCCATGCCCCATGGACATCACCGTAAGGCTGGTGAATCAGGTACAGGTCAACATAATCAAGTTGCAGTCGATTCAGGGAGCGTTCGAACTGTGCTTTAGCGCCTTCGTAATGAGTATCCTGAAGCCATAGCTTGGTCGTTACAAAGAGCTCGTCACGGGCGATGCCGGTCTGTTTCAGTGCATTCCCGACCTGGGTTTCATTCTGGTAAGACGCGGCGGTATCGATCAGGCGGTATCCCGTATCGATGGCATCGATAACGGCTCTTTCGCATTCAGCGGCATCAGACATCTGAAACACACCAAAGCCCAGCAGGGGCATTTCAATACCGTTGTTCAGTTTTACAGTTTGCATCACGTTATCCTTTGGCTGTTGTTCAGAAAAAGCATAACGCGAAGTGATTTATTCGATTAGATGGGGTAATTAGCTAGGGTTTATTAGGTATATTCATCAATTTGGCGATATTAGCTCTGGATATCATCAACGGAGCATTTACTTTTCATAAGGGATGCAGATATTTTTAGTCCGTATCCCTTATAGATGAACGTGACTGATTCTATTTAGCTCGATGACAGAACGTCTTGTTTTAAGGCGGTCGCCTTTACTTTATTACTTGAGTAAATGAAGAAAAGCGCGATACCTAAGCAGACGATGGCCCCCAGACGACTCATCGAAAACGAAATGGATTGATTTCCCAACCAGCCAAAGTTATCGATTAACATGCTCATGGTTAACTGTCCGAAGATCACGGCGACTGTGGCAATCGCGGTCCCTATTCGTTGTACGGCTAAAACCATGATAACGATATAGGGTACGCCAAACATGGCGCCCAGCAGTTGCCATTTAGGTACATCCATCAGTGTAACCAACTGTTTTGGTTCAAAAAAGAAAATAAGCAAAGCGGTGATAATTGCGCCTACGGAAAAGGTCAGGAACGCGCTTTTAAATACCCCTACCTGACTACCCAATTGTCCATTAATGGCCGCCTGAATACTCAACATGGAGCCGCCTATAACGGCTAAAACGATCATAATAAATGTCATAGTCTCACTTATCCTCTGGCAACCAGAATTAATGCAGCGATGATAAAAATAAGGGCGATAATTCGCTTACTGTCTATTTTCCTGGGGGGTGTACCGAGTAAACCAAAATGGTCTATTATCAGGCTCTTAAATACCTGACCAGCTAAGATACCGATCATCGTCATCGCTATCCCAATGACTGGCGTGGCCACGGTCAGAATAACGACATAAACTGGCCCGAGTACGCCACCAAGTAGCTGCCACCCAGGCAAAGAGAAAAATGACGGGCTATTGCGTGGGCTGAAAAAAAGCATCAGCAGGAAAGTCAGTGCAGCGCCTACGCCAAATATGCTGAACGTTGCCCATAAATCACCAACCTCTCCCCCTAGCGGCCCTAGTATTCCCGCCTCGACTGACAGCCCCATACCGCCAGCGATAACTAACAAAATCAGTACAAATTGCATAGCAAACAATCTCCAGATGTGCAGGCGATGAAGACTACGCCTGAACATAAATGAGAAAAATGCCATAATTCAATAAACACCTGTGCAGGAATTGCATTAATGTATGATTTAAGCCATATCAATATCCGATCGCTCTTCATTTTCATTGCAGTGTATGAAGTGCAGAACTTTTCCACTGTGGCTCGTCGCGAAGGCATTTCTGCCTCTCAGGTTTCACGCGTCATTCATCAGTTAGAAGATGCGGTCGGTCAGCAACTTTTCTATCGCAATACGCGCGCCATTATTCCGACAGAGAACGGTCATATTTTTATCCGTTATGTTCGGGCGGTTACCAGTAGCCTGGACGCTGCCCGACGGGAACTCAATGAAAGGACGCTGGAGCCTTCCGGGCTAATCCGCATAAATGCTCCCGTTTTTTTTGGACAAAAGCATGTCGCGCCCAAATTGGCGGGGCTGACGGAACGTTACCCGCGCCTCAGTATTGAGCTGACGTTAACTGATGATTACATTGACCCACATAAAGATGCCGCTGATGTCATTTTTCGTATTGGTGAGCTTACTGACTCATCTTTTCATGCACGCATTTTGGGGCAACAGTGCTATCGCCTGGCAGCATCACCGGCTTATCTTCAAAAGTATGGCGTACCTGATAACCCGGCGGATTTAAGCCGACATAAGTGTCTCGTTTACCGTGGTTCATCCGGGCCGAATCGCTGGCTGTTGCGTCGAAAAGGTGGAGAGTGGATACACTATCCGGTCTCTGCGTTGATGTCTTCTAATAATGCCGAGACTTTACTTATTGCAGCATTGGGCGGTATGGGTATAGTTCTTTTTCCGGACTGGTTGATTGGCGAAACGCTACAGAGCGGCGAGCTTATTGAATTAATGCCGGATATGGAAACGGCGATTAAGACCGAGCCACAAAATATTGCTGCTATTTATCCACATACTCGTCATCCAACGTTAAACGTCAGGGCCGTAATTGATTATTATGTAGAAGCATTCGGTTCGCCGCTATACTGGCAGCTAAGCGATACTCTTTCTAAGTAATTGTGATGATATGCCTGTAAGAAATGGGTCACGCTGGCGACCCATTTCTTACTCGTGACGATTAAAAGAGAATGCAGCAAATAGTATATAGCGCGATAATAATATTCTATTATCACAATTCATTGTGAGCGCGACAGCATGTTACTGCATACCATTATGTATATACTTAACTAATTTTAATGTCATCGAAGTTGATATCTTCCTCTTCTTGATCATTGTTTATAACAACATCGCGAGGTACATCTTTTTTGATGACAGCATAGACGGTTGCTGTGACTAATATATTAACTATCAACGCCATAATACCCGCCATGGGGTTTGACATTGTTGGCAGCATCAATACACCACCAAAAGGTACAGTTGCATCTGCGCCATATACCATGGTGATTGCACCGCCACAAGCACCGCCGATTGCCGCTGCTGCAATACCGCGAACGATATCATTCATCACTATAGGTATAGCTCCTTCAACAATATTCACTACCCCCATAGGAACCGCCGATTTTAGCATTTCGATTTCTTCGTTATTATAAATGTTTTTGCGAAACAGTTTGGCGATAAAAAATGCCAGTCCAAAACCGATGGGTGTTGCTGTGTTAACTAACTGCAGGGCCGTAACTGGCTCATTTATACCCTGTGTCTGGAGAGTTAAGACGAATGCGAAGCACGTCTTATTGATCGGCCCACCAAAGTCAACGATACACAACGCTCCAATGACAGCACCTAATAGTAAATTAGATGAAGTACCCATACTTCTCAGGAACGATGTGAGTGCATCGGTAAAAATACCAATAGGCGTGCCGATGATATAGACCATGAGCAGAGCACTGAAAATGGATGCAAAAAAAGGCACAATCAATGTAGGCATTAAACCCCGGGCCCAACCAGGAACCTTTACATTTTTAATGATAGCAACAGCAATATACCCGGAAATATAGCCGCCGATCATGCCACCGATAAAACCCGCACCAATAGCATTAGCTGCCAGACCGACAACAAAACCAGGGGCAATACCCGGCTTACCCGCGATTGAACCGGAAATTCCGATAGCAATAACGACGGGCAATAGTCCGAGCGCCTTAGCCCCCATTGTTGCAAAGGCCTGCCACAGATCAAATTGACCCGATACTAAAGTGTCCTGAACCGTCCCCCCAAAACCCATACCGATGGCAATAATAAACCCAGCACCACAGACAATCGGAATCAAGAATGAGATGGCAGTCAGCAGATGACCTTTAGGGTTTGCTGCTTTCCATATTTCTTTTATATTCATAAATTACGCCCTTTAATTTATATAGGATACGCATGGGTAAGTGTTATGAATTGACTAATTCACCAAGTTTTTCGATAAGCTTATTTGGTGATTTAACCGCCATTTCCGTTGGTACTTTGACGACTTTCTTGCCGGCAAACCTTTCTTCACCGGAAACTTTAACATCGGCGGCTAACAGGACGATGTCGGCTTGGGCAATTTCTTCAGCGGTCAAGGCATTCTCGATACCTATAGTGCCTTGCGTTTCAATTTTGACATTGTGCCCGGCTTTTTTTGCTGCTATTTCAATTTTCTTTTGCGCAATATAAGTGTGTGCAATGCCTACAGTACAAGCTGTAATCCCAACAATATTCATCACTACTCTCCAGGAGTTGATTATTTACGATGCTATGATGATTAAATTAAGCGCTGGCACCTTCAGCGTTTAAAAGATCAATGATTTTCTGAGGGGAATCTTCCATCAGTAATTTGTCCACTATCTCTTCATCGGCAAGTGAACCCGAAACTTGCGATAACAATCGGATGTGGGTGGCATTTTGGTCGACCAGGCATACGGCAAACAAAATAATACAGCGAACGTCGCTACCATCCATCGTTTCCCATGGGATTTGATGTTGGGTGCGTCCAATGGCCAATGCCGTACGGGCTACTCCTGAGGATTTGCCATGCGGGATCGCAATATGATTTTCGAATCCAGTTGAGCCCTGTTCCTCACGTAGCCAGACATCTTTCAGAAAAATATCTTTATTAATGACCGCCCCATCACGAACTAATAAGTCAGCTAATTCTTCAATTGCCTCTTCTTTACTCTTAGCCATCATGTTCAATTTGATATTTTTTACATTAAGTACACTCGAAATGTCCATAGGTCACCTTCGTTAATATAAATAAATGATCATCAGTAATCAGCAATACCGGCTTCTACCACCACGCAATCTGCCAAACCCGCCGGGGCCCACAGCATCAATAGAAAGCATTCGCAAGCGTGCGACGAGTCGTCACGAACGAACTCCAGATATAAAAGGGTTACAGCGCTCTCAACCATATAAATCTAACGCGAAGGCAAAGAGACAGACCGGTTAAATAGACTCTTTGCACTGCACAATGACTCAATACGGCTGAGCGCGCTGCAATTTTCAGGCAGCGACTTCGCGCTGGTAGATATTGATCATTTTATCCCATGCATCGCCGACATTATCCGCCAGGGAGAAC
Source organism: Klebsiella sp. 141161 (assembly GCF_050600815.1). Classification (NCBI taxonomy): domain Bacteria; kingdom Pseudomonadati; phylum Pseudomonadota; class Gammaproteobacteria; order Enterobacterales; family Enterobacteriaceae; genus Klebsiella; species Klebsiella sp. 141161. The sequence continues at coordinate 506,616 of NZ_JAQIRN010000001.1, forward strand.
AGGCCCGAGGTTCCCACAATAAAGACGTCAACGCCCGACCGGGAGATAACATTGAAGGTTTTCTCGTTGCAGGAGCCGTCGATCTCGGTCAGATAGTGGTAACCATGCGCTTCGCGCATCGCAATCAGTTGTTTGATTTTGTTGAGTGATTCCGGGATAAACTTCTGGCCTGCGTAGCCTGGGTCAACCGACATGACGGTCACTTTATCCAGCAGGTGCGCGTACTCTTTAATAGCCTCCGCCGGAGTAGCCGGGTTCAACACCACACCGCAGCGACGGCCCGCATCTTTAATCTGGTTCAACAGCCGGAATATTTTGTTATTCGCCGTCTCAGGATGGAAACTGATAATATCGGCCCCGGCATCAATACACATTGGAATAATATCTTCCGGATGATTCACCATCAGATGTACGTCGATCGGCACATCGGTAATTTTTTTCAGGTTTTCGATAAAAAACGGAGATAGAGTAATATTCTTCACATAGTTACCGTCCATTATATCGACGTGATAAAAATCAGCCCTACCGTTCATTGCCGTAATTTGCTCTCTGAACTGCGTTAAATCCATACACATTAACGAGGGCGAAAATTTAGCTGCCATACCTCACCTCTATAAAATTAGTTAGTTAAACAGTGACACGACATGCCCAAGAATGATGCCAACAACGCCAAAGTCCGCATCGCCAAAGGTGGTGGATGCAAAGCCAAGGTCGCCCATCAGAGGCAGCAAAATCGCGGGCAAAAATGAAATCAACAGACCGTGAGCGAATGCCCCCACCACCGCGCCGCGACGACCGCCGCAGATGTTGCCATAAACGCCCGCCGTCGCGCCGCAGAAGAAGTGCGGCACCAGGCCGGGAACAATGACGCTTAAACCAAGCAGTGGGCAGAGGAACATACTCACCAGACCAGCGGCAAAACTTGACAGGAAGCCGACTATCACCGCGTTCGGGGCGAACGGAAAGACGGTTGGACAGTCGAGCGCCGGTTTAGCGTCTTTCACCAGCTTGTCGGCGATGCCTTTAAAGGCCGGAACAATTTCGGCAATAATCATGCGAACCCCCGCAAGGATGATCCACACGCCTGCCGCGAAGGTCAGCGACTGGATAATGGCGAAGATGATAAAGTTCTGACCACCGCTGATGCTGGTCTCAACAAACGCTTTACCTGCGACCAGTACCAGAATCAGGAACAGGATCATCATCGTCAGTGAGATGGCCACCGAGGAGTCACGCAGGAAGTTCAGCGTTTTCGGCACCTTCAGCTCTTCAATCGACGGGCTGCCTTTACCGATCGCTTTTCCCACCAGCGCCGACAGCAGATACCCGGTTGAACCAAAGTGGCCCAGCGCCAGGTCATCAGTGCCGGTAATTTTGCGGGTAAATGGCTGCAGAATAGCCGGAGAGACCACCATCATGATGCCGAGGATCACCGCCCCCACCAGTACCACCCAGAACGGCGACAGACCACCGACAGAGAGGATGACGGCCAGCATCGCCGACATATACAGCGTGTGGTGGCCCGTCAGGAAGATGTATTTCAGCGGCGTAATTCGGGCAAGGACAATGTTAAACAACATCCCCAGCACCATGATCATGGCTGTCGCGGTACCATAGTTTTTCTGCGCCAGCGCCGCCATGGCGTCAGTATTGGGGACAACACCCTGAATATGGAAGGAGTGCTCAAACAGCTGGCTAAACGTCGTTAACGTCGTGGCGACAATCGCCGCCCCGGATGTTAATATCACAAACCCCATAATGGTTTTGAGGGTTCCGGAAATAACGTCGGAAACTGCTTTTTTCTGCAATAATAAGCCGATCAGGGAAAACAGACCGACCAGTATTGCTGGTGTGCCCAACACATCATGAATAATAAACTGCAGCATAGAATGACTCCGTAAGGCCGCAAATAATTAATCAGAGATTCTCGGAAAGAATTTCTTTTATTTTATTGTTATCCAGCAGGTTAGATAAACCAAAAACCTGCGCAGAATGGCTGGACAGATGTTCAGCTATATCCCTGGCGCTAAGAATAATATCGGCAGTTTCGCTTTTTGCCGAAGTCAGATCGGTATGGGAAACCTCTGCTTCTTTATTCAGCTCTTTAATAATTTTTTTTACATTCATTTCAACGATAAAGCTACTACCTAAACCGTTACCGCAAACAATCAGAACCTTTTTCATCTCTACCTCACTATCCATTGATAACGGCTTGAATTTTCGTCATTGATGAGGCTTTCAGCAGTGCTGAGAGTCGTTCATCATCGCTAAAAATGTCCGCCAGGGCTGTAATCATATTGATGTGTTCATCTCCCGAAAGCGCACACAGCATAATCACGACGTAAATAGGGTCATTCTCTTCCGAGCCAAAAGAAACGCCTTTTTTAATATGCAAAAGCGATAAACCATTTTTAATTGCACCTTGCTCCGGGCGAGCATGAGGCATCGCCAGACCAGGCGCTAAAACATAATAAGGACCAAGTTTTTCATGGCTGTTAAAAATGGCCTGAATATAATCTTCAGTAATCGCCTCTTTCGCCAATAAGGGTTGAGCCGATAACGTAATTGCCTGTTTCCAGTCACTGACTGAATCCACAATCTGGATATTTTCCGTTGGTAACCAGGTCGTGATCATAAATTCCCCGATAGCATTGAAAGTGAGCCTACTATAGTGGAATCTCTTCGCGGCTTACCGTGATCTTCATCTCAAAGTTAGCGCTAACACGGCAATAATGTTAAAATTCTTGTTACCGCTAACTTTGTTATCCATACTTATCATTACTTTGCAGTTGGGCAATGCGCAAAATGCCAAACATCATTTACAATGGCTGCCCAGTCAGGCGAAAGGAGGACACCAGTGCAGACGTTAGAAGCGGACGATAGCGCGAGAGAAAAACGCAGGAAAAACACCGGTAAAATTACGCTTGCTGAAGTGGCAAAACTGGTCGGCGTGAGCACGATGACCGTGTCACGCGCGTTACGCATGCCTGAAAAAGTGAATCCTGAACTGCGTACACGCATTGAAGCCGCAGTAAGCGAGCTGGGCTATGTGCCAAATCTGCAGGCCCGCAACCTTGCCTCTGCTGACTCCAGTCTGGTGATGGGCGTGGTTCCCTCTTTTTCCTCCCCGGGCTTTCTTGCCGTCTCCGAAACACTACAGACCGTGCTCACGACCCAGGGCTATAGCATGATGTTTATCGAGTCCGGTCAGGGTGGACAGAGTGAAGAAAAAGCTTTTGCGCAAATGCTCGCTTACAACCCGGCTGCGATTGTTCAATTCAATATTGATAACATCAGCAGTTGTTCGCAAATGATAAGTAACACCGGCGTGCCGGTGGTTGAGATTGGCGCCATCAATCGCGATGCGAGCTGGGTCAGCATTGGCGTTGACTATGCCGCAGCCATCAAAAAACTGGTCACATCGCTTGTACAGACCGGATATAAAAATATCGGCCTGCTTTGCACGGCTTCCAATAACATTATGTTTCGCCAGGTACTAAGCGGTTGGAACAGCGCGATGCTCTCCGTTAACCACTCCCCGCATCGCGTGGTGACCTCTCACCTGCCGGCAGGCATTACGACCGGCCTGAACCTGCTCGGCGATATTCGTATCACCTGGCCTGAGCTTGATGCGCTGATTTGCACATCCGATGAAATCGCCTGCGGTTGCATTATGGCCTGCCATGGCGCGGGGCAAAAAGTGCCCGACTCTCTGGCACTGGCAAGCCTGAGTGGGGGGACTCTTGCCGCCGTTTGCTCACCGGCGCTGACTGCCGTCGAATTCCCCTGGAGTGAAACGGGAACCCTCGCAGGACAAACATTGCTTGAGCTACTGGCGGGCAATTCGACGGATAAATTCATTGAATTACCCTCAGCGTTACAAGTTCGCGCCAGCACCAGAAAGCAGTAGTGTTGGCGACATATTTATTGATTTGTTATCCCGCCGAATACGGCAGGATAACTATGCGTTAGAAAAGTTATGCTTTCTGCTGTGGCGGGTAATGGTCAGAAGGAGAAACTGGCGCTGTAAGCCGCGCCAGTTCTGAGGTTAGCGATGGTTGCCTGACGCCATCAGGCAACCGCTACTGATTAATGCTTCACAATATACATCGTGCGGCTGTAGGCCACGTCTTCCGGATTGGTGATCGGGTATCCTTTTAACCACGGCTTGATCAGGCGGCCGTTGGTATACTGATATATCGGCGCAATAGGCGCTTTGGCCATGATGATTTTCTCTGCCGCATTGTAATCATCGTTACGCGCTTTTTCCGAGGTTTCCTGCGCCGCCTGGATGAGGATCTTATCGTATGCCGGATCGTTAAAGCGCGAGATATTACCGCTATGAGTAGAAGTGAGTAGCGACAGGAAAGTCGACGGCTCGTTGTAATCCCCTACCCACGATGCGCGGATAACGTCAAAATTACCGGTATTACGGCTATCGATATAGGTCTTCCACTCCTGGTTTTGTAGCTTCACATCCACACCGAGGTTTTTCTTCCACATCGACGCCACGGCGATGGCGATTTTCTGGTGATTTTCCGACGTGTTGTACAGCAGCGTCAGCTTCAGCGGACGGTCCGGGCCATATCCTGCCGCCGATAGCAGCGCTTTAGCCTGGGCATTCAGCTCGGCCTGGCTCATGCTCTCAAACTGCGAAGGCTGCGGGGTAAAGCCTGCGGTAACGTCAGGGGTGAATCGCCAGGCCGGTTTCTCACCGGTGCCGAGGATCTTCTCCGCCATAATCCGCCGGTCGATGGTCATACTTAACGCCAGACGCACGCGTTCATCGGCGGTTGGCCCTTTCTGGGTATTGAAGGCGTAATAATAGGTACCTAACTGCGGCGGCGTGTAGACCTGTCCGGGAATATCCTTCAGCAGTTTCTGATACATATTTTTCGGGAAGGATTCGGTGATATCAATATCACCCGCCAGATAACGTTTGGTCGCCGACGATTCCTGGTTAATCGGCACGAAAGTCACCTGCTTAATCACCGTTTTGGCGTTATCCCAGTACTGTGTATTCGGCACGACGACCAGCTTCTCATTCACCACCCGGTCTTTCAGCACATAGGCGCCGTTGCCGATAAGACTGCCCGGGCGCGTCCAGTTAGCGCCGCTTTCAACATTCGCTTTCTGCACCGGGTAGAACGCAAAGCTTGCGGTCAGGTTGCTGAACCACGGCAGCGGTTTATCCAGCTGCACGCGGAGCGTGTGGGCATCGACCGCCGTCACACCGAGAGTGTCCGGCGCCGCTTTACCATCAATAATATTTTGCGCATTACTGATACCCGCTAAGGCGGCAAACCAGGCGAATGGCGAAGTGGTTTTCGGATCCACCAGACGCTGCCAGCTATAGACGAAATCCTGCGCCGTCACCGGAGAACCGTCGGACCAGCGCGCGTTATCGCGCAGGGTAAAGGTCCAGACGCGGTTATCGTTGCTCTGCCAGCGGGTCGCCACGCCAGGGATGATATTGCCCTTCGCATCCTGGTTTACCAGCCCTTCGAACAAATCGCGGATAACCTGAATTTCCGGCAGGCCGACGGCTTTAGCGGGATCTAATGAAGCGGGCTCGTCTTTTATATGGCGTACCAGCTGCTGTTTTTCAGCTAATACGGTTCCTGGAGGCACATCCGCCGCCCAGGCAAGAGAAGAAACGCTGGCTAACCACAGCGCGCCGCATGTCAATGTGACAGGATACTTCATGAGATCCCCTTTTAAATGAACAAACCAGTGCTGGCAGAGCGATAATTATTTGTTTCCCCACCTGAAATTGCAAACGGCTTATGATAGAAAATTGACATGACGAGTTTTTTCGCCAGAGAAGGAAAGCGTTTGATTCCGGGACGCTTTTCTACAACACTGCTAACAATAACCTGATGACAGGATACCCTATGCCCGTTTCACGTCCTCGCCCCCTGCGCGGCGCTTTCCCGCCAGGCACGCAACGTTACGGCCAGTCGCATCTCGGCGCGCCGTTGTTGTGGTTCCCCGCTCCGCTGGCTGATAGCCGCAGCGGTCTGATTATCGCCGGCACGCACGGCGACGAAAACTCGTCGATCGTCGCCCTCTCCTGCGCGTTGCGCACGCTAAAACCGGAGCTGCGCCGCCATCACGTGGTATTAACGGTCAACCCTGACGGCTGTCAGCTAGGGTTACGCGCCAACGCCCGCGGTATCGATCTCAATCGAAACTTCCCGGCCGCTAACTGGAAGGCGGGAGAAACGGTGTATCGCTGGAATAGCGCAGCAGAAGAGCGTGATGTGGTTCTGCTGACCGGTGAAAAACCGGGTTCGGAGCCCGAAACCCAGGCGCTGTGCCAGCTGATCCACCAGATCCATCCGGCGTGGGTAGTCTCCTTCCACGATCCGCTGGCCTGCATTGAGGACCCCGGGCACAGCGAGCTGGGACAATGGCTCGCCGGGGCCTTTAATTTACCGCTGGTAGGCAGCGTCGGTTACGAAACGCCGGGCTCTTTTGGCAGCTGGTGCGCCGATATCGGCCTGCCGTGCATTACCGCCGAATTTCCGCCCGTCTCCGCCGACGAAGCGACAGAAAAGTACCTCGCGGCGATGACCGATTTACTGCACTGGCACACTCACAGATGAAGCACGCCGGTGCTGAACTGCAGCGCCGGCTCCACATCCACCGCCAGCCACGTCGGACCATCGAGATCCGCGAAACGGGCCAACGGCGCCAGCGGCAGCGCGGCGGAAATGGCCCGTGAAGTACAAAGCATACAGCCCAGCATCCTCTTATATCCCAGCCGTTCAGCCTCCTGCGCCAATAGCAATGCCTCGGTCAGACCACCGGTTTTATCCAACTTAATGTTGACCATTTCGTAGCGACCCTGCAGAGCCGGCAGGCTTTCCCGCGTATGACAGCTCTCATCGGCGCAGATCGGCAGCGGATGAATAAAGTTTTCCAACGCCTCATCGGCGCCGGCCGGTAACGGCTGCTCCAGCATCGCCACGCCAAGATCGGCCAAAAGCTGACAGCGCGCCGCCAGACCTTCTCCACGCCACGCTTCGTTAGCATCAACGATCAACGTCGCCTGCGGCACCGCGTCGCGAATAGCAACCAGCCGCTCGCTAATCAAATGATCGTCGAGCTTGACCTTCAGCAGCCGCGCGCCTTTCTCCCACAGCGCGGCGGCGCTGGCCGCCATCTGCTCCGGCGTGCCGATAACCACGGTTTGCGCCGTCACCACTTCGCGCGGCAGGTTGACGCCAAGCAGCTGTGGCAACGTTTTCCCCTCGCGGCGCGCCTCCAGATCCCACAGCGCGCAGTCAACGGCATTGCGCGCGGCTCCTGCCGGCAGTAGCTGTTGTACCTGCTCGCGGGTGGCGCCGCGCTCAAGCTGCTCGCCGATCGCCATAATCTGCGCCATCACCGAGGCGATGCTTTCCCCGTAGCGCGGATAAGGCGTACATTCTCCGGCCCCTTTTACGCCATCCTCTTCTATTTCCACCACCACCACTTTGGCCTCGCTGCGGCTGCCGCGAGAGATAACAAACGGCGTGTGTAGCGGCCATGATTCTTCAAAAACTCGAAGGTTGCGCATTCCCTGGGCCTCTTAGGTAAATGTTAAATAGAGTTTGCCGTGTTGCTGGCTGATGTCATACACTAACTACGACGTTAACTATATGTAAACAGGAAGATAACCATGTCGCAAACCGTACATTTCCAGGGTAACCCAGTGTCTGTTCAGGGCTCCATTCCGCAGGCTGGCGCGAAGGCGCAGCCGTTTACGCTGGTCGCCAAAGATCTCTCTGACGTCACGCTGAGCCAATACGCTGGTAAACGTAAAGTACTGAATATTTTCCCAAGCATCGATACCGGCGTCTGCGCGGCATCGGTTCGCAAATTCAACCAACTGGCTTCTGAGCTGAACAACACCGTCGTGCTGTGCATCTCCGCTGACCTGCCGTTCGCGCAGTCCCGTTTCTGCGGCGCAGAAGGCCTGAGCAATGTGATCACCCTGTCTACCCTGCGCGCGCCGCAGTTCCTGGCAGATTATGGCGTTGCTATCTCCGCAGGCCCGCTGGCCGGTCTGGCAGCACGTGCAGTCGTTGTTCTCGATGAAAACGACCAGGTGGTTTACAGCCAACTGGTTAACGAAATCACCGAAGAGCCGGATTACGATGCGGCGCTGGATGCGCTGAAAGCGTAATCGCCCTCTTTCTGTTATCAAGCCTCCTTCAACGGAGGCTTTTTTCTTTGCGCGGCGCATAGCGCGAAATCAACCGCGCGGTGGCCGGGCCGGTGAGCAATATAGTAAACAGGCGCAGCGTTTGCATCGCCATGATAAAGGACATATCCGCCCGGGTACCGACGGCAATTATCGCCACCGTATCCAGACCGCCGGGGCTGGTCGCCAGATAGGCGGTGAGAAAATCCAGCGGCAGCAGGTGCGTCAACGCTAAAGCCATCAGCGCGCATAATGCGATCAAGCCGACGATGGCGACGATGATTTGCGGTAGCGTCTTCAGCGCCAGCATAAAAATATCGCGATTAAACTGCAGGCCAACCGTCCAGCCGAGCGCAGTATAGGCCAGCACCAGTAACCATTCCGGTAGCTCCAGCAACAGTACGCCTTCGCCCTGGGCCAGCGCGCCGGCCAGCATCGGTAACAACATTGCCCCGGAAGGGATGCGTAAACGTAACCCTAACCAACCGGCGACCGCGGTCAATAGCAGCGTTAACGGTAGATTAAAAGTCAACGGCGGGAACCAGACGATATGCTGGGTCATTTCCTGCGCCTCGCCGCCGAGCGCCAAACGCACCACCATTACCGCCGCGCCGACCACGAACAGTACCCGCAGATACTGCATCAGGGCCACCAGACGAACGTCGGCGCCATACTCTTGCGCCATTACCACCATCGCCGATGCGCCGCCCGGCGAGCTTCCCCACGCGCCGGTTGCACCGGGCAGCGAGCTGTAACGCACCAGTAGCAAGCCGGTCAACGCGCTGATGGCCAACGTAGAAAGGAGGATAATCAATACCAGCGCCCAGTTGGCGGCCAGAACGCCAAAAATCGACGGGGTTAGCGCGCGGGCGATCATGCAGCCGATGATAGCCTGAGCGGCGATAAAGAAAGGACGAGGGAGGCGAATCGTGGCGCCGCGCAAACTCAGGATAATTCCGGCGATAAGCGGGCCAAGCAGCGGCGCGGCAGGAAGGTGGAGCCAGAACAGCACAAAGGAGAGCACGGCGGAGAGTGCCAGTAATATCATCCACTGAGGCCAATCCCGTTGCAGCACCAACCGTCACCTTCCCGGAAAAAGAATAATAAAATAAGTATATACAGAATTATCGCTGAAAAAACGCCGATAATTGCGGCCGCGCCGAGCCGGCCGCAGCAGTGATTTACTCTTCGCCTTTCTTCTGACTCAGACCATACTCGCGCAGCTTGTTAGCAATCGCGGTATGCGAAACGCCGAGACGTTTGGCTAATTTACGCGTGCTGGGGAAGCTGCGATACAACTGGGTCAATACCGAACGCTCAAAGCGGCGGGTAATATCGTCGAGCGATCCTTCCATCGCCTCTTCGCCAACCGGCAGCGACGACACATCGTGATCTGGCAGCAGGATGTCCTGCGGACGCAGTTCGAAGCCATCAAGCTGGGTTAACGCCCGGTACACTGCGTTTTTCAACTGACGCACGTTGCCCGGCCAGCTATAGCGGGTCAACACGGTATTAAGGTCGGCAGAAAGTTTTGGCCGCGGGATACCCTGCTCATCGGCAAAGCGCGCGACGAACAGTTCGGTGAGCGGCATGATGTCCTGCGGACAATCACGCAGCGGCGGCAGGTTCAGCGTCAGCACATTCAGACGATAATAAAGATCTTCGCGGAACAGCCCTTTCTGCACCAGTTCGACGAGATTTTTTTGCGTCGCGCAGATAACCCGAACATCGACATGCACTTCGTGATCTTCACCGACGCGACGGAAAGTACCATCGTTGAGAAAGCGCAACAGCTTCGTTTGCATGCCAGGCGACATTTCGCCTATCTCATCCAGCAGCACAGAGCCGCCGTTGGCCTGCTCAAAGAAACCTTTTTTCCCCTGCGACGCATCGCCGAATAGCTCGCTCTCCACCGCATTTTCCGGAATCGAACCGCAGTTCAGCGCCAGATACGGTTTGCTGGCGCGCGGGCTGGCCAGATGGCAGGCATGGGCCAGCAGATCTTTACCGGTACCGGTATCGCCGACAATCAGCAACGGGGCGCTAAGCATCGCCAGCTTGCGGGCCTGTTCTACGACGTGGCGCATTTTCGGCCCAACGGCGAGGATCTGGCTGAAGGCGCTGGTATCCTGGGTCGTTAGCGTTTGCAGTTGACGCCCCATACGTACGGTGGAGCGCAACATCACCACGGCGCCGGTCAGCACGCGTTCGGCGTGTTCGCCTTCCAGATACACCGGCGTTACTTCCAGCATAAAGTTTTGGCCATTCACGACCACATGCTCGGTATGCGACTCCAGCGGGTTACCTTCCAGCCAGCGCTGCAGGTTGAAATCAGTAATGAGCTGCGCCACCGGATGGCTGCGTAAACGAGCCTGAGTTTGACCAAACAGCTGGCAGCTGGCCGGGTTGGCAAGTTCTACTTTGCCTTTGGCATCCAGCGACAGCACCGGTTCCGGCATTGCCACCAGCAGCGCGCTCAGCGCCAGATGTTCCCGCTCTGACGGCATCCACGCCACGGTTCGAACATCGGTTACGCCGGAGATACGGCGGATTTCCGCCATTAAACTGCTGAAACTGGCGAACTCCAGCTCGGCGAAATTAAGGTAGATTCGGCCAATCGGGTCGATATCGATACCGCGCAGATCAATACCGCGCAGCACCAGCAAATCGAGTAATTCACGGGTCAGACCAAGACGGTCCTGACAAAAGACTTCCAGACGCATAGGAGTTTTCACCCTAAAAAGGCCAATGACGGATGAATGATAGGACAGATATGTGCTTACGGGAAGATAGCTGTCAACAATTATTGACAGTATGGCGGAAAAATGGGCTTTATGCCGTAAAGTTATGCGGGCATTTCTTTTGCGTTATGGCTCGCATGGCACAGAGAGCGCACAGAAGGCTCTGGTCGCCAGGGGTTTTCCCGGAGGCGGCGCGTTGCGCCTTCTCCGGGCTACCAAATCGCGCAGCGCTGTAGCCCCGGTAAGCGGCAGCGCCACCGGGGGGTGAGGCCGCCACCCGGCATTTACGCTTGCCGACGTTATTTCTCCGCGCCGGTTTTGCTTTTCTGCAGCGTCTCTTTCAACTGGCCGATCAGCTCTCGGCGGAAATCGCCGAGCCGCGGTTTATCATCCGCGATCCACGGCAGCGGACGGCACAGCTCCATCGCTTTAATCCCCAGACGGGCGGTCAACAACCCGGCGCCGATACCCTGGGCGGCGCGCGCCGACAGGCGGGCCGCCAGATCCTGCGACATCCAGTCCATTCCGACTTCGCGCACCAGTTCGCTGGCGCCGGCAAAGGCGATATTCAACAACACCAGGCGGAATAAACGCAGGCGGCTATAATAGCCAAGTTCAATACCGTAGAGGGTGGCGATACGGTTAATCAATCGCAGGTTACGCCAGGCGATAAACGCCATATCGACCAGCGCCAGCGGGCTGACGGCGATCATCAGCGTCGATTCCGCCGCCGAACGGCTGATTTCCCGCCGCGCCTGCGCGTCCAGCACCGGCTGCACCAGTTGCGCGTACAGGCTCACCACTTCGCGATCGTTTTGCGTTTCATGGATGGCCGCATACCAGCGCTGCAGCGCCGGATGCGATTGATCCAGCCCGGCCTGCTGCGCCAGCTTCTCACAGAACGCGCGCCCTTTGCCCACCGCGTGGCTATGCATCAGATCCCGCGCTTCATCGCGTTCGTGCGCGCGCTGGCGCAGCCGCCACAGGCGACGCCATTCGGTCGCTACCGATCCCACGCCCGCGCCGACAATCAGCGCCCCGGCCGCACAGCCGCCAAGCGCAATCCAGTCCTGGGTCTGCCAGGCCGTCACCGTCCACTGCACGCCCTGCGCCACCACGCTAATGCCAAAAATCGCCAGCCCGGCGCTAACCATCCGTCGCCACAGGCTGCGTTTCGGGCGCAGTACCGATTCCACCACCGCTTCGGCGGCCCCCTCCTCTTCAGCGACCATTTCAGGCAGCATCGGAGCGAAGGTTTGCGCATCGGCCGCGTCAAAGGCGCGGGCCGATTTTAAGGTCTGACTCTTTTCCGTTTCCAGAGGGCCATCGAAATCGATCCGCGGTTTTATCGGCTCGCTCATCGCAATTTATCTCCAATCAAAAATTCCAGCGCCGCGTCGAGGCGAATATGCGGCAGCGGTTTATCGACATCCATCGCTCTCGGGCGGAAGTTCTCAAACTGGAAACCCTGCTGTTCCCAGAAGGCCTGACCCGGCAGCCGCGCCGGCACCTCGCCTGGGAAAATAGTGAGCGGCTGCCCATCGCTCAGACGATCGCCGCGCAGCGCCGGGATCTTCTCGCCGTTAACCTCGATAAGCCCTCCCTGGGTGGCCTGAATGGATGCCAGCCCCAGACAATCCATGCTGATGCCTTCAAAGGCGGCATTCTGCCAGGCGTCCTGAATCAGTTGCTGAAGTAGCGACACCATGTTGCCGTGCTGATCGACGGTCACGTGATCGGCTTTAGTGGCGGCAAACAGTAGCTTGTCAATAACCGGTGAAAACAGGCGACGGAACAGCGTTCGCTGGCCGTAATGGAAACTTTGCATCAACTGGGTCAGCGCCAGACGCATATCGTTAAACGCCTGCGGCCCGCTGTTTAACGGCTGCAGGCAGTCCACCAGTACAATCTGGCGGTCAAAGCGCAGGAAGTGGTCTTTATAAAAGCCTTTCACCACTTTCTCGCAGTAGTATTTGAAACGCTCGCGCAGCATCCCCGCATTGGTGTGTTTATCTGCCTGCGCCAGTCTGGCTTCGCCAGCCGCATCGACATCCGGCCAAGGGAAAAACTGCAGCGCCGGCGCGCCCGCCATGTCGCCGGGAAGCACAAACCGCCCCGGCTGAATAAAGTGCAACCCCTCGCGCTTGCAGGCGTGTAGATAATCGGTCCAGGCGGCGGCGATCTCCGCCAGCCGGGTTTCGTCGGCGGGCGCCAGCGGATCGAGCCCCTCGCACAGCTGCCGCCAGCGGGCAGACCACTCTCCGCGCTGACCCTGTAACAGCCCGGTCATCTGCCGCGACCAGCTTAAATAATCTTGCGCCAGCATCGGCAGGTCGAGCAGCCATTCGCCCGGATAATCCACGATTTCCAGATACAGGGTTGAGGTGTCTTTGAAATGACGTAGCAGAGAATCGTTAGAGCGATAGCGCAGTGCGAGGCGAATTTCGCTCACCCCGCGGGTTGGCGTCGGCCAGGCCGGGGGCTGGCCATAAAGCTGCGCCAGGCCTTCATCATAGGTAAAACGCGGAATGCCGAAATCACGCTGCGGAACCCGTTTCACGCCCAACAGACGTTCTTCGCGCGCCGCGCTCAGCAGCGGCAACCGGGCCCCGGCGTGGATATTCAGCAGTTGATTAACCATCGCGGTGATAAAAGCCGTTTTACCGCTACGGCTTAGCCCGGTCACGGCAAGACGTAAATGCCGGTCAACCCCGCGGTTGACCAGCGCATTGAATTCAGTTTTGAGTCGCTTCATCGCCAGTCCGTTATGCCCAGAAGGAATGTCGTTTAATGATAAGCTATTTAGATGGGGATAATTAGGGTCAATATAAAGCGCGTCGGTATTCCTCCCCCTGAGGAATTATTTCATTCCGCGGGCAAAACGATTGGCCAGCCGACTGAGCAGCGGCTCAAGCGCTACCGCCAGCAACATTTTCAGCGGCCGACGCGCCACCGATTTCACCGCCCAACCGGCAACGCCCGCCGGGCCGTAACGCAGCGCGGTCAGCAGCACCAGCTTACCGGCGATCTTAAGACCCGGTTTCACTTTTTGCCCTGCCTGTTGCCATTTCATATTCATGCGTTGCCTCGTGGTTATATGGAAAAAGTTTTACAGTTGACGAAAACGGCTGCGCAGCGTGAAGGTATCGGAGGTGATATAACGCTCCATATCACGCAGGCGCTGTTCGCCGGAAGCCAGTTCGGCATCCACGGCGGCCAGTAAATCGCCATTGCTCGGCCCTTTTTCGCCGTACAGTTCGCTATCCGGTATCGGGTCCAGCGCGAAAGTCAGAATGATGTAGGCCACCAGCACAAAAAAGAACAGGCCAAAAATCATCGCCAGCACGGTTATCAGACGCACCAGCTTCACCGGCACATCCAGGTGCTGCGCAATACCGGCGCAGACCCCCTTCACCATTCCGCGCTGCGGGATACGCCACAGTTTTTTATTAAAGTCCAATCCGGCCATTATTTGTCTCTCCAGTTCGGATGTTCCGCATCAAGGATCGCTTCCAGCGCCTGAATACGTTCGCGCATCCGTTTCGCCTCATCGGTCAGCTGCAGCAGGCGCTGCTGTTCGTTCTGGGTTAACGCCCCATCCGCCGAGCGATTGTTGTAGTGCAGCCATAACCAGACCGGCAACACGAACAGCACAAATAGCGTGAGCGGGATGGCAAGAAAAAGCATGCTCATGTGTACTCCTTACAGGTGGTGAGCCGCGGCGCAACACCGCGCCGCGCAATATGCATTACTGGTTATTCTGATTCATTTTGGCTTTCAGCGCCGCCAGTTGCTCGCTGATTTCATCATCCGCTTTCAGTTCGGCAAACTGCTGATCCAGCGATTGTTGTTTGCCAAAACGATGGCTCTCCGCCTCGGCTTCCATTTGGTCAATTCGGCGTTCGAAAGACTCAAAACGCGCCATCGCTTCATCCATTTTACCGCTATCGAGCTGGCGGCGAACATCACGCGAAGAGCTGGCCGCCTGATGGCGCAGCATCAGCGCCTGCTGACGAGCGCGGGTTTCGCTGAGCTTATTCTCCAGCTCGCCAATCTCTTTTTTCATCCGCGCCAGGGTTTCATCCACCAGTTGCGCTTCGTGCTCCAGGCTGCCGATAAGGTCAGTCAGCTTCTGTTTTTCGATCAGCGCCGCACGCGCCAGATCTTCTTTCTCTTTACGCAGGGCCAGCTCGGCCTTTTCTTGCCATTCCAGCTGCTGCGCCTGCGCCTGTTCGATACGGCGGGTCAGCTGTTTCTTTTCCGCCAGCGCGCGGGCGGAGGTAGAACGCACTTCAACCAGCGTGTCTTCCATCTCCTGAATCATCAGACGGACCAGCTTCTGCGGATCCTCCGCTTTCTCCAGCAGAGAGTTGATGTTGGCGTTCACGATGTCGGCAAAGCGAGAAAAAATACCCATAATTTCAATCCTCATAGTTCTGATAGCAGGCAGCGGCCTGTGCAGTAGTTAATACAAATGGCGTGCCAACTTTTTATCTTATTGATTTTAAACAAGGTGGTTGAGATATGATCGCCTGCTTGCTACAGTGAGTTGGCGAATCACACTACTTAATGGCGAAATTCATCATGGCGGAATACAAGGATAACCTGCTGGGCGAGGCAAACAGCTTTCTGGAGGTGCTCGAGCAGGTCTCGCAGCTGGCGCCGCTGGATAAACCGGTGCTGGTGATCGGCGAACGCGGGACCGGCAAAGAGCTCATTGCCAACCGACTGCACTTTCTCTCTTCGCGCTGGCAGGGGCCGTTTATTTCGCTGAATTGCGCGGCGCTGAATGAAAACCTTCTCGATTCCGAATTGTTTGGTCATGAAGCTGGCGCCTTTACCGGCGCCAGCAAACGGCATCCGGGGCGCTTTGAACGTGCCGACGGCGGCACGCTGTTTCTCGATGAGCTGGCCACCGCTCCGATGCTGGTGCAGGAAAAATTGCTGCGGGTAATTGAATACGGCGAACTCGAACGCGTCGGCGGCAGCCAGCCGCTGCAGGTTAACGTACGGCTGGTGTGCGCCACCAACGCCGATCTGCCCAAAATGGTCGAGGAAGGTCATTTCCGCGCCGACCTGCTCGACCGGCTGGCGTTTGATGTCGTGCAACTACCGCCACTGCGCGAGCGCCAGAGCGACATCATGCTGCTTGCCAACCAGTTTGCCATTCAGATGTGCCGCGAACTGGGGCTCCCTCTGTTTCCCGGCTTTAGCGAACGAGCCGTCGACACGCTGCTTGCATACCGCTGGCCGGGCAATATTCGTGAGCTGAAAAACGTGGTTGAACGTTCGGTTTACCGCCACGGCAGCAGTGATAGCGAGCTGGATAATATCATTATCAACCCATTTAACAGCGCCGCTCCTGCGCCTGCTCCGGTCGCCGAACATGCGCTTCCCGCGTTGCCGCTGGACCTGCGCGCCTTTCAGCTGGAGCAAGAAAAAAGCCTGCTGCAGTCAAGCCTGCAGCAGGCGAAGTACAATCAAAAGCAGGCGGCGGAGCTGCTGGGGCTTACCTACCACCAGCTACGCGCATTACTGAAGAAGCATCAGCTATGAGGGACGCGCGGCAGCATCGCCGCGCTGACCAGCATTGAGCCTAAACACAGCGCGGCGTTAAACCACAGCGCGTACTGCGCGGCGCTGGCCATCCCCAACGGCAGGAACAGCGCAAAAAGTGACGCCGTCACGGCAATACCCATCGCACCGCCAAGCGAGCTTCCCATCTTATAAACCCCTGACGCGACGCCAATTTTATTCTCCGGCGCATTGGCGACGGCGGTATCGGTCGAAGGTGTGGCATAACAACCAAGACCGAGGCCAAACAGAATATTGCTGAAGAAGACGGTCCCGATATACAGCGACTTATCGAGGAAGGTACAGGAGATCAGCAGAATACCGATAGCGGTAAACACCGGCCCGGTCATCATCGGCAACCGCGCGCCATAGCGCTGGAGCAGTTTTTCTCCGACGCGAATCATCGCCAGTACCGTCACCAGATAACCCAGCGTCATCATGCCGGTTTCCAACGGGGTGAGATGATGCCCCTGCTGTAGCCAGATGCTGGTGATCATCATCGTGCCGATAGCGCCATTAAGCATGAAGTTCGACAGCACCGCCGCGCCGTAGGCTCGGTTGCGAAATAAAGCGAAGTCGATTAGCGCCGCTTCACCTTTACGCAAACCGCTGCGAATAAACAAACCTCCCATAACCACCGCGCCGCCCAACATCGACAGCGTTAAACCGCTGCTCCAGCCCCATTGATGACCCTTGCTGATAAACAGATTAAGCAGCACCAGCGACGCGATCAGGCTTAATAATCCGCCCACATCCAGCTTATGCCGATCGGCGCTGGCGCTGCGGCTCTCCGGGGTGCCACGTAGCAGCAATAATGCCAACAGCGCCACCGCAATCGAAAACACGAAGATCCATCGCCAGCCAAGACCGGTGGCAATCGCGCCGCCGACAAACGAGCAAAGCCCGCTGCCGCCCCAGGAGCCAATGACCCAGAAACTCACCGCCCGCTGCCGCGCCCTACCTTCATACCAGGTTTTGATCAGCGCCAGCGTCGCCGGCATAATGCAGGCCGCCGAGAGCCCCTGCAGGATACGGCCGGTGATAAATAGTCCCGGCCCCTGCGACGCCGCCAGAAACGCGCTACCGATAATACTCAGCGCCAGGCCGAGATAGGTCATCCGCACCCTGCCGAATTTATCCGCCAGCCCGCCGCTGGCCACCACAAAACAGCCGCTGAATAAAGCGCTGAGACTCACCGCCAGGGTTAACGTCTCCAGTGAAATATCGAGGCTGCTTTTCATCGCCGGAACAACATTGATAACCGATTGCGCAAACAGCCAGAACGTCAGCACGCTGAGCACAATACCCGCCAGCAGGCGATCGCTGCCGACGAACTGAGATTCGCTTAACGATACAGAACTCATAATCGGGTCCCCCCGTCGCGATAGGTTAACGCAGATAGCGTTCCGTCAGGCCGCACCACAGCGCCGCACCGGTAAGCAGGATTTGATCGTTAAAATCGTATCCCGGGTTATGCACCATACAGCGGTCGGCTTCATCACCCGCGCCGATAGTGAAGTAGCAACCGTTTGGATTGCTCTCCAGCATGAAGGCGAAATCTTCGCTGCCCATAAATGGATTCACGGTACCAACCTGTTCTTTGCCAAACAGCGAGGTCGCCACTTCACGAACCAACTCATTAGCCGCCGGATCGTTACGTAAAACCGGGCTGCCGTTGACGTGGGTTAAGGTAGCGCTGGCGTTAAAACTTTCCGCCTGCGCGACCGCTATATCATGAATGCGCTGCAGCACCGTCTCGCGTACCTGCTGATTAAGGGTTCGGACCGTCAGCTTCATCAACACTTTATCGTTGATGATGTTCGGCGCGTGACCAGCCTGAATGCTGCCGACGGTGACTACCGCAGGTTCAAATGGCGTGATGTTGCGTGAAACGATCGATTGCAGCGCGAGGGTAATGTGGCAGGCAACCAGCGTCGCATCGACGGTATGTTCCGGTACCGCGCCATGGCCGCCAACGCCCTTCACTTCGATATGCAGCGTATCGGAAGAGGCCATCATCGCGCCGTCGCGCAGGCCGATTTTGCCCAGTTTCTGGCCCGGCATGTTATGCAGGCCAAAGATGGCGTCGCAGGGGAATTTTGTGAACAGGCCATCTTCGACCATCACCCGTCCGCCGTACAGCAGCTCTTCTGCCGGTTGGAAAATTAACTGCAGCGTACCGTTAAACTGACGCGTGCGCGCCAGATATTCCGCCGCATACAGCAGCGTGGTGGTGTGACCGTCATGGCCGCAGCCGTGAAAACGCCCGTCGACCTGGCTTGCCCATGCTTTACCGCTCATTTCCTGCATCGGCAGCGCATCCATATCCGCGCGTAGACCCAGACGTTTTTCGCCGCTGCCGACTTTCAGCGTCCCGACCACGCCGGTACCGGCGAGGCCGCGATGCACTTCATATCCCCACTCAGCAAGCAGCCTGGCGACTTCATCGCTGGTTTTATGTTCTTCAAAGCCAATCTCGGGCTGTTGGTGGAAGCGGCGACGTAACGCCACAAACTGCGCTTCATTAACTTGCAAAGATTCAATCAATGGATGTGTCATTTTTATTATTCCTGTGTTGTGTTGGCACGACACTTTCGAGTTTATGCGCCCCACCCGGCTTTAAAATGCGCTTTTTTGTTTTATATTGACGAATTATCAATGACTGTTTTCTATACAATTCTGTTATGACAAAAAATACCCTGTTATTTTTTGTCTCTGAAGGAGCGGCGCATGGAACATCATCTCGGCGATTTCAGCCTCACGGTTCGCGATATTCGTCATTTCTGCCCACCGGAAAGCGACGGATTAACGCTGCTGTGGCTGCTGGAAGGCAGCGCGATGTTGCAACTCGGCGAAGCGCCACAACAGATGCGCGTTGATGGACTGGCGATCGTTAACCGCCGCCAACGCTGGCAGATTACCGGCGAAGAGGCCAATGCGGTCATGATCCTCAACCTTGCCGCCGGTTGGCTCACCCGCCTTGATAGTGATTTTTTTGCCTGTGATTATCGGGTTAACGGCGAAAACATGGATGCGGCAGATAACCTGCGCCAGTTGATGCGCCAGTTGCTGGTAGCCGGGTTGGTCAATCATCAGTCGCGCTACCGCTTAGAAGCCAACCGCTGGCTCAGCGAAATCGCCCTGCTGCTGGCGACTCGCTTTACGCAGCCCATCGTACCCAGCCTGCGCCGCGGCGCCGAAAACTGGAGCCGACGAATTATCAACGTAGTAGCGCGCATCGAAGCCAACTATCAGCGGCGGATCTCGCTGCAGGAAGTGGCCGCCGCTGAGTTTGTCTCGGAGGCCTGGCTTTCCCGCCTGTTTCATAAAGAGGTCGGCGTCAGCTTCGTGCAGTACATTACCGCCCTGCGTCTCGGCAAGGCCGCCGAGCAACTGCTGGCCACCCGCCGCTCGGTGCAGCAGGTGGCGCAGGACAACGGTTTCGCCAGTACCCGCATCATGAGCGATCTGTTTAAGCGTCAGCATGGCGTCACACCGCGGCAGTTTCGCCAACAGCAGCCGCAGCCCGCCGCTCGTCCGCGAGTCAACGCCAGTGAGGTCTGGCATCCGGTCGCGGTTGAGCGGCTTTACGCCCGCCTGAATGAGGCGGAAAAAAACAGCGATAATACGCCGCCGCTGCTGCTCAACCCGCGTCAGACAAGGCTGGTGGATATCCGCCAGTTGCCAGCGCGCGCGCCGGTATTGCGCCATACCCGTACCATCGTTACCGTCCGTGAACTCGATGATTTACTCCGCGAAGATGTCCGCCGCGAGCTGGAGCAACTGCAGCAGACGCTACCCGTCTACGGCATTGATATTCACGATCCGTTTCTCAGCAGCCGCTTGTTTGGCGAAGGCTGGGACGACCCGACGCTCGCGGGCTATGCCTGCTGGTACAATCTTCAGCAGCTGTTTAGCTGGCTGGCGCAGAAAGGCTGGACGGTGCTGCTCCATACCGGTTTAACCACCCGCTGCGATTTATTGCAGCGTTTTCTTCGGCTCGCCGCCAATCACTTCCCACCCACGACGCTTGCGAGCTGGCGTTTTGTCTGGCACTGGTCGCCGCAGGCCAGTGAAGCGGCGCGACAGCTGGCCTGGCGACAACAGCGCGAAGTGCTCGCGTCCACCTTGCAACAACCGCAAATGGGGATCTGGCATCGTTTCCCGCAAAGCGGTATTGCCGACGATCCGCTACTGTCTTCCCCGCTGCTCAGCGAGGCCGATTTTCTCGCCTGCCAGGCGGATGCTAATGAACTGCTTGACCTGGCGCAGGCCGATAGCAGCAAGCTTGCCGCCAGTGAAAGCTATCCGCGACAGAAATTACGCCAAATCCATAATGCCCTGCGGCAACGGCAGCTCTCGTTGCCGCTGTGGCTGCTATCGTGGAATACGTTAACCGGCGATACCCGCGATACCAACGGGCGTTTTTTTCGCGGCGCGCTGTTGATGGATAACCTGCTGGGCATTGCCGAACAGGTGTGGCTGGCAGGCTTCTGGCTTAATTCCGGGCTGCAGGGGGAGGCGCGGGACAACGGTAAACTTGACACCTCCAGCCTGGCGTTGCACTACCTGCATGGTCTGCCGCGCCCGGTTTACTGGGTATTATGGCTGTGGCGGCGTCTGCGCGGCGAAGTCTTAATCAATGACAAAAACCTGTTGTTGTTACGTCATAACGGACATTACCAGTTGCTGTTGCGCAATACGGTGATTTTCAACCCCTGGCTGTCGAGCGAAGAGGCCTTTACTCAGCGTTTTCGCCAACCCTATACCCTGCGGCTTGCAGGACTGGAGGGACGCTGGCGCATCAAACAGCATTTGTTCGATCAACATCACGGCGCGCTATTTCCGCTGTTCGAGGCATTCCGTAGCCGCAGCGGCCCGGACGAAGAAGATTATCGCTGGCTCCAGCACCACGCCCGTCCGGCGCTGAGCGTGCATGAGGAACAACTGGATGATGGCTGGCTACGGGTGGATTCATTGCAGAGCAATGCGCTGGCATTATATGAATTCACACCGCTGAATGATTGAAGCGTGACAACGTCACTATCATTTCATGTATGAAAACGCGAGGAGTTAATAATATGTAACTGGTAAGATGTCTTAATGTGAATTATCATC
Organism: Klebsiella sp. 141161; assembly: GCF_050600815.1. NCBI lineage: Bacteria > Pseudomonadati > Pseudomonadota > Gammaproteobacteria > Enterobacterales > Enterobacteriaceae > Klebsiella > Klebsiella sp. 141161. Next base: position 528,240 of record NZ_JAQIRN010000001.1, read on the forward strand.
GGCGGCAATTATATTCAATGGACTGAAAATTCACGTGATTCCGGTTAATTCTCATACGCTAACCCGCTATGCCGCCCATGCCAGTCTGATTCACACTATGAAAAATCATCATGCGCCAGCCCTCTCTTTAATGATGATTTTCTCGGATCTCTGCGTGCGCTCCACGCGCGATGCCTACAGCGAACAAGGCTGGGAAATATCAGAACGTAAAAGCGGACTGGTACTACGTACTTTCGTCGCCATCCATCGCGACGGCGGAGAACTGGAGATCACGCCAAAGGATTATATTGCCCGCTACAATCAGCTCCTTCCGCTCTGATCCCCACCACTCGCGCCCGCCGATTGCAGAACGCCAGCAGATGGCTAACTGGAGAAATTGGCGATAAAAAGATACCATGTTTCATAATACTGGTTTATTTCCGACACTAAATTGACCAACTGGCTGGACAACATGCGCTGCCGGTGACCGCATTATCCCCCTCGATGTCGTAAAGGTGGTGGTAAATGTCATTTAATATTAATAAGATAGAGCTCTGCTCTATGATCAAAAAGAAAATATGCGCCTGAAATTGCCCTCTCTTTTAGCGGCAGCCTCGATGCTGTGCGGGCAGGCTTTTGCCGCACCGGCCTTGACTCCGGCGCTGCCAGCTAATGCCGATATCCGCGATAGCGGATTTGTCTATTGCGTCAGCGGGCAGGTAAATACCTTTAACCCGCAAAAAGTCAGCAGCGGCCTGATTGTCGACACCCTAGCCGCCCAGATCTACGATCGCCTTCTCGACGTCGACCCCTATACCTATCGTCTGGTACCTGAACTGGCGGAAAGCTGGGAAGTGCTTGATAACGGCGCCACCTACCGCTTCCATCTGCGCGATAAGGTCCAGTTCCAGACCACCGACTGGTTTAAACCGACCCGCGCCTTTAACGCTGATGATGTCATCTTTACCTTCGGGCGCATCTTTAACCGCGACGATCCGTGGCACAGCGTTAACGGCAGTAGCTTCCCCTATTTTGATAGCCTGCAGTTCGCCGATACCGTAGAAAGCGTTCGTAAGCTGGATAACCATACCGTCGAGTTTCGCCTGAAACGGCCGGATGCTTCGTTCCTGTGGCATCTGGCAACACACTATGCTTCGGTCATGTCGGCGGAGTATGCCGCGCAATTGACCAAAAGCGACCGCGAAGAACAACTTGACCGCGAGCCCGTCGGCACCGGTCCGTTTAAGCTGGAAGAGTATCGCACCGGGCAGTACATCCGCCTGCAGCGCCACGCGGCCTACTGGCGCGGCAAACCCTTGATGCCGCAGGTGGTAGTGGATCTCGGTTCCGGCGGCACCGGTCGTCTGTCAAAACTGCTGACCGGCGAATGCGACGTGCTCGCCTGGCCGGCCGCCAGCCAGCTCACCATCCTGCGCGACGATCCGCGCCTGCGTCTGACGCTGCGCCCGGGTATGAATATCGCCTGGCTGGCTTTCAACACCGCTAAACCGCCGCTGGATAACCCGGAAGTTCGCCACGCGCTGGCGCTGGCGATCAACAACCAGCGTCTGATGCAATCGATCTACTACGGCACCGCGGAAACCGCGGCCTCGATGCTGCCTCGCGCCTCGTGGGCCTACGACAACGACGCTAAAATTACCGAATACAACCCCGCGGAGGCGCGTCGTCGCCTGCAGGCCCTGGGTTTGAGTAATTTGACTTTAAAACTGTGGGTGCCGACCAGTTCCCAGGCGTGGAACCCCAGCCCATTGAAAACCGCCGAGCTGATACAGGCGGATATGGCGCAGGTGGGTGTCAAAGTGATTATTATTCCTGTTGAAGGCCGTTTCCAGGAGGCGCGATTGATGGACATGAGCCACGATTTAACGCTTTCCGGCTGGGCCACCGACAGTAATGATCCGGACAGTTTCTTCCGCCCGCTGTTAAGCTGCGCGGCGATTGGTTCGCAGACCAACCTCGCCCACTGGTGCAACCGCGAGTTTGATGAGGTATTACAGAAAGCGCTGATTTCGCAGCAGCTGGCCTCGCGCATCGAAGCCTATAAAGAGGCGCAGCATATTCTCGCCCGCGAGCTGCCGGTGCTGCCGCTGGCCTCTTCGCTGCGGCTGCAGGCTTATCGTTATGATATGAAAGGACTGGTGCTGAGTCCGTTTGGCAACGCCTCCTTCGCAGGCGTGTCGCGCGAAAAAGAAGAGGTGAAAAAACCATGATTATTTTTACCCTGCGCCGCCTGCTGCTGTTGCTTGTGACGCTGTTTTTCCTCACCTTTATCGGCTTTAGTCTCAGCTATTTCACGCCGCACGCGCCGCTGCAGGGCGCATCGCTGTGGAATGCCTGGCTGTTTTGGTTTAAAGGGGTGCTGCACTGGGATTTTGGCGTCTCCAGCATCAACGGCCAGCTGATTTCCGAACAGCTGAAAGTGGTCTTCCCGGCAACGATGGAGCTGTGCATTCTGGCATTTGGTTTTGCGTTATTGGTCGGCATTCCCGTGGGAATGATTGCCGGGATCATGCGTAATAAATGGCCGGATACGCTCATTAGCGCCCTGGCGCTGGTGGGGTTCTCCATTCCGGTGTTCTGGCTGGCGTTGCTGTTTACCCTTTTCTTCTCGCTAACGCTGGGTTGGTTACCTGTCTCCGGCCGCTTTGATCTGTTGTACGAAGTAAAAACGGTGACCGGTTTCGCGCTCATTGATGCCTGGCTATCCGATTCACCCTGGCGCCATGAGATGATCGTTAGCGCCGCACGACATATGGTCCTGCCGGTGTTAACCCTGGCCGTCGCGCCGACCACCGAAGTGATCCGTCTGATGCGCATCAGTACCAGCGAAGTCTATGATACAAACTATGTTAAAGCCGCGGCGACCCGTGGCGTCACCCGCAGGACGATTCTCCACCGCCACGTGTTGCACAACGCCCTGCCGCCGGTGATCCCGCGCCTGGGGCTGCAGTTCTCCACTATGTTAACGCTGGCAATGATTACCGAAATGGTCTTCAGTTGGCCGGGGCTGGGGCGCTGGCTGATCAACGCCATCCGCCAACAGGATTACGCGGCGATTTCCGCCGGAGTGATGGTGATCGGCGCGCTGGTCATTATCGTCAACGTGATCTCGGATATTTTAGGAGCCATGGCTAACCCACTGAAACATAAGGAATGGTATGCCCTACGATAGCGTCTATCTCGAAAAGCGCCCGCCGGGCGCATTGCGCACCGTATGGCGTAAGTTCTACGGCGATACCACCGCGATGATTGGTTTATACGGCTGCGGCGCGCTGGTGCTGCTATGCGTATTCGGTGGCTGGTTCGCGCCCTATGGCATCGATCAGCAGTTCCTTGGCTACCAGCTGCTGCCGCCCTCATGGTCGCGCTACGGTGAAGTGTCGTTCTTCCTCGGCACCGACGACCTTGGCCGCGACGTATTGAGTCGACTACTCAGCGGCGCGGCGCCGACCGTCGGCGGCGCCTTTGTGGTCACGCTCGGCGCCGCGCTGTTCGGCCTGGTGCTTGGCGTGATTGCTGGTTCCACCCATGGTTTACGTTCAGCGGTAATGAACCATATTCTCGACACCCTGCTATCGATTCCGTCGCTGCTGCTGGCGATTATCGTCGTCGCTTTCGCCGGTCCGCATCTTAGCCATGCGATGTTCGCCGTCTGGCTGGCTCTGCTGCCGCGCATGGTGCGTTCGGTCTACAGCATGGTGCACGATGAACTGGAAAAAGAGTACGTGATTGCCGCCCGCCTCGACGGCGCTTCCACGCTCAATATTCTCTGGTTCGCGGTTCTGCCTAATATTACCGCCGGGCTGGTCACCGAAATTACCCGCGCGCTGTCGATGGCGATCCTCGACATTGCCGCGCTCGGTTTTCTCGACCTCGGCGCCCAGCTACCTTCTCCGGAATGGGGCGCCATGCTCGGCGACGCGCTGGAACTGATTTACGTCGCTCCCTGGACGGTCATGTTGCCGGGGGCGGCCATTATGATAAGCGTACTGCTCATTAATCTGCTGGGCGACGGTATTCGCCGCGCAATTATTGCCGGGGTCCAATAATGCCGTTACTGGATATACGTAATCTCACCATTGAGTTTAAAACCAACGAAGGCTGGGTAAAGGCCGTCGATAGGGTCAGCCTGACGCTGGCTGAAGGTGAAGTCCGTGGTCTGGTGGGGGAATCAGGTTCCGGCAAGAGCTTAATCGCCAAGGCGATTTGCGGTGTCACTAAAGATAACTGGCGGGTCACCGCCGACCGTATGCGTTTTGATGATATCGATCTGCTGCGCCTGTCTAACCGCGAGCGCCGCAAACTGATTGGCCACAACGTATCGATGATCTTCCAGGAGCCGCAATCCTGTCTCGATCCTTCCGAGCGTATTGGGCTGCAGTTGATGCAAAATATCCCCGGCTGGACCTTTAAAGGCCACTGGTGGCAACGCTTTGGCTGGCGCAAGCGCCGCGCCATCGAACTGCTGCACCGGGTGGGGATTAAAGATCACAAAGATATTATGCGCAGCTTCCCCTACGAACTGACCGACGGCGAATGTCAGAAGGTTATGATCGCCATCGCGCTTGCCAACCAGCCGCGCTTGCTGATTGCTGATGAACCCACTAATGCCATGGAACCGACTACTCAGGCGCAGATTATTCGCCTGCTGACCCGGCTCAACCAGAACAACAACACCACTATTTTGCTGATCAGTCACGATATGCAAATGCTCAGCAAATGGGCGGATAAAATTAACGTCATGTATTGCGGGCAGACGGTGGAAACCGCGCCGAGCGAAGAGCTGGTGACCATTCCTCATCACCCCTACACGCAGGCGCTGATTCGCGCGATCCCGGACTTCGGCAGCTCAATGCCGCATAAAAGCAGGCTGAATACCCTGCCCGGCGCCATTCCGCTGTTGGAACAACTGCCGATCGGCTGTCGGCTGGGGCCGCGCTGTCCCTATGCGCAACGCGAGTGTATCGTCACGCCGCGTTTGACCGGCGCGCGTAATCATCTGTACGCCTGTCATTTCCCGCTGAACATGGAGAAAGAGTGAAATGGTCGAAACATTGCTGGAAGTTCGCAATCTGAGTAAGACCTTTCGCTATCGTACCGGCTGGTTCCACCGTCAGACGGTAGAGGCGGTGAAGCCGCTGAGCTTTACCCTACGCGAGCGTCAGACGCTGGCAATTATTGGTGAAAACGGCTCCGGTAAATCAACGCTGGCCAAAATGCTGGCCGGGATGGTTGAGCCAACCACCGGTGAACTGTTGATTGACGACCATCCGCTGGAGTTTGGCGACTACTCATTCCGCAGCCAGCGTATTCGTATGATTTTTCAGGATCCCTCGACCTCGCTTAACCCGCGTCAGCGTATTTCGCAGATCCTCGATTTCCCGCTGCGCCTCAATACCGATCTTGAACCAGAAGCCCGGGAAAAGCAGATTATCGAGACGATGCGCATGGTGGGTCTGCTACCTGACCACGTCAGCTACTATCCGCATATGCTGGCGCCGGGGCAAAAACAACGCCTGGGTCTTGCTCGTGCCTTGATCCTGCGTCCGAAAGTGATTATCTGCGATGAGGCGCTGGCCTCGTTGGATATGTCAATGCGCTCGCAGCTAATCAACCTGATGCTGGAACTACAGGAAAAACAGGGAATATCCTACATCTACGTAACTCAGCATCTGGGGATGATGAAGCACATCAGCGATCAGGTGCTGGTGATGCATGAGGGCGAAGTGGTTGAGCGCGGAAGCACTGCTGATGTACTGGCCTCGCCTCTGCATGATCTGACCAAGCGGCTGATCGCCGGCCATTTTGGCGAAGCGCTGACTGCCGACGCCTGGCGAAAAGATGGCAAATAGCGTTAACTTTCCTTCAGGGGCGGCATAATAGCCGCCCCTGCCCTTTATGACTGCGGGAACACGCTCTGCGCCGGTAATGGTCGGCGGTCAAAGCGGCGCAGCGCAAAATACAACCATCCTGTACCTACCCAGCCGATAATCCATGACACATCATTGCCGGCGAATATCCACGTCAGCGAACCATGGAACAGCGGGTTCTCAATAAACGGCAGTTGAATAAGCACGCCAATGATATAAATGGTAATGGCATACAGATTCCAGAAACCATAGCGCTGATGCGGGTCGCTAAGCGCCGGAATATCGACCGCGCCTTTAGAGATAATGTAGTAATCGGTCAGACTGATGGCGCTCCAGGGAACGAAAAAAGCCAGCAGGAATAACAGGAAATGGGTGAAGTGTTTTAAGAAAGCTGGCTCACTGAGCAGCGCGATAATACACGAAGCCGCGACCATCAGGACGACGAAAGCGACACGGCATTTCTGCGACAATGCCGTCTGGCGACGGAAACCGGAAACAATGGTGGTCAGAGACATAAAACTGCCGTAGGCGTTAAGCGTCGTGAAGGTGATTTTGCCAAAGCAAATAGCAAAGTAGATGACCATCGCCATCACCTGGCTTTTACCCAATCCCACCAGATAACTCACTTCATGACCGGGGAAAGCGCTGCCGGCAATCGCGGCGGTAAATACCCCTAGCGTCATGGATGTCTGGGTTCCTAATACGGTACCGAAAAATACCGAGCAGAACGTTTTCGTTGCCGATACATTGCGTGGCAGGTAGCGCGAATAGTCGGACACATACGGGCAGAACGCGATTTGCCACGACGATGACAGCGACACGGCTAGCAGGAACATCGGCAGGGAGAAATGGTTATTTTGCGCCAGGGCCGTGAGATCCGCCGACATCAGTAGCGTAACGAACATATAAACAAAAGCCAGAATGCCGATAATGCTCGCCAGTTTACCCAACTTATGAATCACCTTATAACCCAGTACCGCAATAACAATAATAATCGCGCTGAATAGCAGCATGCCGGCAACGTTGCTGATACTTAACAGTTTTGCCATCGCCTGCCCGGCCAGTACGGTACCGCTGGCGGAGAAGCCAACATACATGACGCAGACCAGTACCAGCGGCACTACCGCGCCAAAGACGCCAAACTGGGCGCGGCTGATTATCATCTGCGGCAAACCCAGCCGTGGTCCCTGCAGGGCATGCAGCGACATCACCGCCGCCCCCAACACCTGTCCAAGAAGAAGGCCTATCAGCGACCACACCACGTCGCCGCCCAGCACCACGGCTAAAGCGCCGGTGACAATAGCGGTAATTTGCAGGTTGCCGCCAAACCACAGAGTAAACTGGCTAAACGGATGCCCATGCCTCTCGCGTTCGGGAATGTAATCAATCGACCGCGTTTCCTTTAATCCTGCCTCATTACTTTTTGGTTGCCCGTCTGTAGACGAAAAAGAAGACATAGGTACCTCGCTATTATTATTTCATTGACTCCCCATCTGACCGATCCTGTATATACAAGCATTGACAACTGCCCGCACCGCACGCATCCTATTTTTGTGATGAATATGTAAATTCTTTGTATTGCAAAAAGTAACAAAACCATAACAATAACGTTGATTAACGCCTGCGCAGGCAGCGCTTAACGAGGTGTACCGCTCATGATCGTTCCCGTCCAACTATCCACTCTGCCCGTCACACCCTGGAAAAATGGCGCTGGCGAGACCCGTGAGATAGTCTGTGTACCTTCTCCTGATGCCCCTTTTTTGTGGCGAGCCAGCATTGCCACCCTACAAAATGATGGTCCGTTTTCCTGCTTTCCCGGCGTCGATCGTGTCATTACCCTACTCACCGGGCAGCCGCTGCGCCTGAAAGGCGAAGCTATCGATTACCCTTTAGCGCTGTGGCAACCCTGGGCTTTTGCCGGCGAGTGGCCGCTGCGTAGCGAAGGGATCCGCGAGCGCGGTCTCGACTTTAATATCATGACCCAGCGCAGTCGCGCCGACGCCGAGGTTCGGGTCGTGAACGATGTACAGACTCCCGGCGACGAAGGCGTCGCGTGGGTATTACAGGGTCGCTGGCAACTTGGTGAACGGCAATGTGAAGCGCAATCGGGTATTTTCTGGCATCAGCAAGCGCCGGGCGAACTCGCGCCGCTCACGACAGACGCCCTACTGTTACTCACCACGATCGTGCGCCGTTAACCGCAGAAATATCGGTAACGCGTCGTGATCTCACGGTAAAACGTAGTGATTATCCGGTGATATACTGGAGTGAGCGCATTTGTCATTACGCGCTGCGTTGCGATAGGCGGCACAAAAAATCGTGACACAAGGGGTCTTCAGTGGGATATAATTCCTGGCTAAATTTGAGTTATTTTGAAATAACAACGTTAACCGTTTGATTGTTAGAGTAAAAATAAGCAATAACGATAAGGATTAAAGCTATGGGTTTTCTTTCCGGTAAGCGCATTCTGATCACTGGCGTGGCCAGTAAACTGTCCATCGCCTACGGTATTGCGCAAGCAATGCACCGTGAAGGGGCTGAACTGGCATTCACCTATCAGAACGAAAAACTGAAAGGCCGCGTAGAAGAGTTTGCTGCTGCGTTGGGTTCTAACATTGTGCTGCCGTGCGACGTGGCTGAAGACGAAAGCATCACCGCGCTGTTCACTGAACTTGAAAAAGTATGGCCGAAATTTGATGGTTTCGTGCACTCTATCGGTTATGCGCCAGCTGACCAGTTAGATGGCGACTATGTTAATGCCGTCACCCGCGAAGGTTTCAAAATCGCCCACGACATCAGCGCCTACAGCTTCGTGGCGATGGCAAAAGCCTGCCGCTCAATGCTGAACCCGGACTCCGCGCTGCTGACCCTTTCCTATCTGGGCGCTGAGCGCGCGATCCCGAACTATAACGTTATGGGTCTGGCAAAAGCGTCTCTGGAAGCCAACGTCCGCTATATGGCGAACGCGATGGGTCCGGAAGGTATTCGTGTTAACGCCATTTCTGCGGGTCCGATCCGCACCCTGGCGGCATCCGGTATCAAAGATTTCCGTAAAATGCTGGCGCACTGCGAAGCGGTCACCCCGATCCGTCGCACCGTCACCATCGAAGACGTCGGCAACAGCGCGGCCTTCCTGTGCTCTAACCTGTCTGCGGGCATCTCAGGTGAAGTCGTTCACGTTGACGGCGGTTTCAGCATCGCTGCGATGAACGAACTGGAACTGAAATAAGTTCCCTATCCTCCTCACCCCGGTGAGGAGGATCTCTCTCCCTTCTCTGCTTACGCTTCTCTTCTGTTATTCCAATCCGCTATTTATTAGTACGTATCAATATTTTCTCCTGCTTCAGGGTTACGCCAGGATAGTTGTGCAAAGAGGTACCGCGAAACGGCGGTTCGCCACCTACCGAACAAGGAACGCCCATGGAGCAACGCCGCGTGTATGGCAAAAACCACTGGTATCACGAGACCCAGTCAACCAATAGCCCGGTCGAGGTTCTTCCTCTGGTCCCGGAGGCCGCTGACGTTGATGACCGTTTTTTGCTCGATCTGCCACTCGCAGCCGATCTTAGCCACCCTCATGAAGGCTGGCTGGCGCCCGCGCGTCAGTTGGCAAAGGTACTTTTCCCGGACAGCGTCACGGTCACCCGATTACAAACCTTTAATGCCTACGACCGTCTCAGCACGGCCCTGACCGTCGCTCAGGTCTACGGCGTACAGCGCTTGTGTAACCACTACGCCGCGCGTCTGGCGCCGTTACCGGGCCCAGACTCTTCACGAGAGAGTAATCACCGGCTGGCGCAGATAACCCAGTACGCCCGCCAGTTAGCCAGTTCCCCTTCTGTTATCAACGAGGTCTCCCGCCGTCAGCTTGATGAGGTAGGACTGACCAGCCGCGATATTGTGTTAATTAACCAAATTATTGGCTTCGTGGGTTTTCAGGCCCGCGCGGTGGCCGCGTTTCAGGCCGCGCTCGGCCAGCCGGTACGCTGGCTTCCAGGTATGCCGCAGCAGGATGATGCCCCGGCAGAACGCTTTACTGATGTTACCGGAGAGTGGTCACTGGATATCGATGATGCCGACCTGCGTTACGCCAATGATGACAAGCAAGTCAGGCTCGCTGCATGGCACCGTCATCCCGGCCTGCAGCCTCTCGCCCCCCTTCTGGCAACGGATGAAGGCGCGTTAGCACTGCTGCATCAACTGCTGAATCAACTGGATAACTCTGCGCAGCCCTTAAGCGCAATGGCGGCATTGCTGGCGGCGCGAATCAACGGCAGCGTCAGCTGTTTTAACGCCTGGGCCGCGCGCTGGAAAGGTGACAACGGATTGTTGCAGGCATTGCGCGGCGATGAACGAATGATTCAGCACTGGGCGCAAAGCCATTCTTTGGAACACGTTTTCCTGCAGGCGGCGCAGCTATTGACTCGTGCGCCGGACCGTTTTAGCGCCGCGCAGCTAACTCCCCTCACTGAATATGGGCTTTCCCGCGTTGAGGCTATCGATCTGCTGGCGTGGTGCGGCCTGTGCGGCTGGCTGAATCGGCTTAAAGTCGCCCTCGGCGAGGTACGTCAAGCGACGTAAAATGCTGAAACAGCGCTTGCTGAGGCAGGCATATTCGCGTAAAAATGTCAGCCGCTCTTTTAGCCACGAAAAAACCTAATTATGTTTCAGGACAACCCGCTGCTAGCGCAGCTTAAACAGCAATTGCATTCCCAGACCCCGCGCGTTGAAGGGGTCGTTAAAGGTACGGAAAAAGGTTTTGGCTTCCTCGAAGTCGACTCGCAGAAAAGCTACTTCATTCCGCCGCCGCAAATGAAAAAAGTGATGCATGGCGATCGTATTATCGCTGTGGTCCATACGGAAAAAGAACGTGAAAGCGCCGAGCCGGAAGAGCTGGTTGAGCCTTTCCTGACCCGTTTTGTCGGCAAAGTGCAGAAAAAAGACGATCGTCTGTCTATTGTTCCTGATCATCCGCTGCTGAAAGACGCCATCCCTTGCCGCGCCGCGCGTGGCGTAGAACACGATTTCAAACAGGGTGACTGGGCGGTGGCTGAAATGCGTCGCCATCCGCTGAAAGGCGACCGCGGTTTCTATGCCGAATTAACGCAATTCATCACCTTTAGCGACGATCATTTCGTGCCGTGGTGGGTGACGCTGGCGCGTCATAACCTGGAAAAAGAAGCGCCGAATGGCGTTGCCACCGAGATGCTCGATGAAGGACTGGAACGTCGCGATTTGACAGCGCTTGAGTTTGTAACCATCGACAGCGCCAGCACCGAAGATATGGACGACGCGCTGTTTGTAGAGCGCGCCGACGACGGTAAACTTCTGCTGACCGTCGCTATCGCCGATCCGACAGCGTGGATTGCCGAGGGCAGCAAACTGGACAACGCAGCGAAAATTCGCGCCTTCACCAACTATCTGCCGGGCTTTAATATCCCGATGCTGCCGCGCGAACTGTCTGACGATTTGTGCTCGCTGCGCGCCAACGAAGTGCGTCCGGTACTCGCCTGCCGCATGACTCTGGCGGCTGACGGCGCTATTGAAGATAATATCGAATTCTTCGCCGCGACCATCGAATCTAAAGCCAAACTGGCTTATGACGACGTCTCCAACTGGCTGGAAAATATCGGCTCATGGCAGCCTGCTGATGACGCTATCGCGCAGCAAATCAAACTGCTGCAGGAAGTCTGCCTGCGCCGCAGCGAATGGCGTCAAACCCACGCCCTGGTGTTCAAAGACCGCCCTGATTATCGCTTCGTGTTGGGTGAGAAAGGTGAAGTGCTCGATATCGTTGCCGAACCGCGCCGCATCGCCAACCGCATTGTTGAAGAGTCAATGATTGCCGCTAATATCTGCGCGGCACGCGTGCTTCGCGATAACCTGGGCTTTGGCGTATATAACGTGCATACCGGTTTCGACCCAGCTAACACCGAGCAACTGGCCGCGCTGCTGAAAACGCACGATGTACACGTCGATCCGCTGGAAGTCCTGACACTGGACGGCTTCTGTAAACTGCGCCGCGAACTGGATGCTCAGCCTTCAGGTTTCCTCGATAGCCGCATCCGTCGCTTCCAGTCGTTCGCGGAGATCAGTACCGAGCCGGGCCCGCACTTCGGCCTTGGCCTGGAAGCTTACGCCACCTGGACTTCGCCAATCCGTAAATACGGCGATATGATCAACCACCGTCTGTTAAAGGCCATCATTAAAGGCGAGACCATTGGTCGCCCGCAGGATGATATCACCGTGCAGATGGCGGAACGTCGTCGTCTGAACCGTATGGCGGAACGTGACGTCGCAGATTGGCTGTATGCTCGCTTCCTCAACGATAAAGCCGGAACCGATACCCGCTACGCGGCAGAAATCATTGATGTCAGCCGCGGCGGCATGCGCGTGCGCCTGGTCGATAACGGCGCTGTCGCCTTTATTCCGGCACCTTTCCTGCACGCGGTGCGCGATGAACTGGTCTGCAGCCAGGAGAACGGAACCGTACAGATTAAAGGTGAAGTGGTTTATAAAGTCACCGATGTTATCGACGTGACTATCGCTGAAGTTCGTATGGAAACCCGCAGCGTCATCGCCCGTCCGGCGGCGTAACGCTTTTATGGCCCCTGCCCAGGGGCCATGCATTTCTCGTTTTGAGTGAATATCGCCAGCTGCGCAAGGATGTGCGTTTTTTTCGCTTCTCTTTTGCAACCGTTTTTTGCATCATTGATTTCATTCATTTTTGTAACCAGGATAATGCTATGTCTGATCTGAATGCCCGCCTGCTCGCCCAACGTATCGATACCGTGCTGGATATTCTGGTTGCCGGAGATTATCACTCGGCGATCCATAATCTGGAGATCCTCAAAGCCGAACTGCAGGCATTGTCTCACGACGAGCCAGAGAAGGATTCAGGGCAATCAAAAGCGCCGTGGGAAATCTGATTGATTCCTGTCCCCCAGCACGCCTTAAAGCCTGCTGGGCGCCGTATAGACCTCTAACAGTGATGTAGCTATGAACGCCCGACAACAAAGTATTTTACAAATGGTCATTGATAAAGGCCGCATGAGCGTTGCCGATCTGGCCAGGATGACCGGTGTCTCCGAAGTCACTATTCGTCAGGATCTGAATTCGCTGGAAAAACAAAGCTATCTGCGCCGCACCCACGGCTTTGCCGTACCGCTGGATAGTGAAGACGTCGAAACCCGCATGATGACCAACTTTGCCATTAAGCGTGAACTCGCCGCGCGCGCCGCGTCGCTGGTGGCAGCCGGAGAAACGGTGTTCATCGAAAATGGCAGCTCAAACGCCCTTCTGGCCCGCACGTTGGCGGAACGCGGTGATATCACTATCATCACCGTTAGCAGCTATATCGCACATTTACTCAAGGAAACGCCGGGCGAGGTCATCCTGCTGGGCGGTATTTATCAGAAGCGCAGTGAAAGCATGGTGGGCCCATTAACCCGTCAATGCATCCAGCAGGTGCACTTCAGCAAGGCGTTTATCGGCGTTGACGGCTGGCAGACCGAAACCGGCTTTACCGGCCGCGACATGATGCGCGCCGATGTGGTCAACGCGGTGCTGGAAAAGCAGTGCGAGGCTATCGTACTCAGCGACAGTTCGAAGTTCAGCGTCGTGCATCCTTATCCACTGGGCCCGATTGCCCGTTTCAATCGCGTCATAACCGACAACAACCTGAGCGAAACTATCCGCCGGCAGCTCTCCGGGAGCGGTTTAACGCTCGATATAGTCGACCCCGCCTGATCGCTTCCGCCAGCGCCCGTAGAATGGCGTTGGCAGCCTTTCTGCGTCTGAGAGTATTCTGACCCGCAATTAAGATTTTTTACCTGACGTTAAATTTTAAAATAAGTAGAATTATTATTAGCGATATAACAGGAAGTGACTATCACCTGCGTGATTAGAGCAACACCTGCGCAACTTAAGTTTCATGGAATAACCCTTAAGTCATAGCCAGTTGCTATGCTTAAAGGAAGGTGTATCCATGAATAGATTATTCAGGAGAATAAAATGATGACTTCAATGAGCAAAAAAATGGCTGCGGCCGTACTGGCGGTTACTGTAGTAATGTCCCTGAGCGCTTGTTCCAACTGGTCTAAACGCGACCGTAATACCGCAATCGGCGCAGGCGCTGGCGCACTGGGCGGCGCGGTATTAACCGACGGCAGCACCCTGGGTACCCTGGGCGGCGCAGCGGTTGGCGGCATCATTGGCCACCAGGTTGGTAAATAACCACCCCGCGTATTAAATTAATAATAATTTCGTAGTTACTGACTCACGCATCTACCAATAATTAAGGCCACGGTATTTACCGTGGCCTTGTTGTTTATTTCGTAGAAATTATCTTAGCCACCCGCTAATTTTACTTTCATCCCTTTAGCTTCCAGCAGTGATTTCAGCAAGTCGCGTTTATCACCCTGAATTTCAATCACTCCATCTTTCAGTGAACCGCCGCAGCCGCATTTCTTTTTCAGCTCCGCGGCCAGCTTCGCCAGCGCATCGTCATCGAGATCGATGCCGGTAATCAAGCAGACGCCCTTCCCTTTGCGCCCGCTGGTCTGGCGTTGAATGCGCACGATACCATCGCCTTTCGCACGTTGCGGCGCCGCTTTCGGCTCTTCAATACGCCCGCTATCGGTAGAGTAAACCAGGCGGCTGTTAGAATCGCTCATTACGCCTCCAATTTCAGCGACGCGTTGATAGCCGCAAGCGTTGCAGCCGGATCGGCAGACTGGGTGACCGGCCGGCCGATCACCATGTAATCAACCCCCGCCTGCTGCGCCTGTTCCGGAGTCATAATCCGGCGTTGGTCGCCCGCATCGCTGCCTGTGGGGCGGATCCCCGGGGTAACTAACTTAAATTCTTGTCCTAACTCTTGTTTAAAGCGGACGGCCTCCTGCGCGGAACAGACTACGCCATCGAGACCACAGCGTTTGGTTAGCGCCGCCAGTTTAGCAGCATGATCGGCAGGTGAAAGCGTGATGCCAAGGTCTTGCAAATCGCTGGCTTCCATGCTGGTCAATACGGTGACCGCAATCAGTAGCGGCGCCTCTTTTCCGAACGGTAACAACGCCTCGCGGGCAGCCGTCATCATGCGCGCGCCGCCGGAGGCGTGAACGTTCACCATCCATACGCCAAGCTCCGCGGCTGCGGCGACCGCGCGTGCGGTGGTGTTCGGGATATCGTGGAATTTCAGGTCAAGGAACACTTCAAAGCCGCGCTGATGCAGGTCGCGAACAAATTGCGGCCCCAGCAGCGTGAACATCTCCTTACCTACCTTTAACCGGCAGTCGCGCGGATCGATTCGATCAACAAAGGCTAACGCCTTGTCACGGTTATCATAATCAAGCGCAACAACGACGGGAGAGGATGTGATAACGCGAGGAGAAGAGCTAGCAGTAGACGTCATGACCGGACCTTAATTGTGGATGAGCGCCGCCAGGGCGCAAAAAAGGTAAACGGGCAGCATTCTACCTGCGAAGTGGGGAAAATGACAGGCTGGTTTTGCCCGTCTACAGACAAAAGCGGGCACGCGGCTGCAGAAATGGATACGCTAAAACCCAGGCAAGTATGTTGTAACTAAAGTCAGGTTTTTTTTAGAAGTTACTGGCCATCAAGGCCGCGAATCGGCTTGATAGTCGCCCAAGAACGGCAGGACGGGCAGTGCCAGTACAGGGTGTGAGAAGTAAAACCGCACTTCTGGCAGCGGTAACGCGGTTTGCTCCGCACCTGCTCGCCAACCATATTGCGCAGAACCCCCAGGCTCGCCTTCGCGCGCCCTTCTTCCGCCTCATTAAGATGGTAGTCCATCAGTTTGTGGAACACGCGCATCGTCGGGTGGCGTTCCAACTGGCGAGTCACATAGCTCTGCGCGGCCTCGGCGCCTTCCTGCTGCTCGATAATTTGCGCCAGCATAAGTTCCGCGGTCGCCCCGGTGTTCTCTTCTACACAGCGGCGCAGGAACGCTTCCCACTCCTCATGCTTACCCAACTGCTGATAACAGGTTTGCAGCATTTCCAGGGTTTCACCAACCAGTTCTTTATCCTGGCCAATCACCCGTTCCAGGCTTTCTACCGCTTTCGCGTAGTCGCCTTTTTCCATCCACACGCGCCCCATCATAATCGAGACGCGGGCGCTGTTGCGGTCCGCTGACGCGCCTTTTTTCAGCAGCGTCATTGCTTTATCGAGATCGTTACTGGCCATCTGCTGCAGCGCCAGCTCACACCAGAAGTTGGCGATATCGCTGCGATGCTTTTCTTTGCCCAATTTTACCAGCCGTTCGGCGACTTCAATAGCGGACTGCCAATCGCTGGTTAACTGGTAAATTTGCAGCAGTTGTTGTAGCGCGCCCAGGCGGAAGTCGGTTTCATCTACCAACTGCTTGAACATATCTTCCGCGCGATCGTACAGGCCCGCGGCCATATAATCACGGCCCAACTGCTGGACGGCGAGCAGGCGTTGGTCGTAGGTGAGCGAGGCGCTCTCCATCAGGCTTTGGTGAATGCGGATAGCGCGGTCAACTTCGCCGCGAGAACGAAACAGGTTGCCAAGCGTCAGGTGGGCTTCAACGGTGCCGGTGTCCTCTTTCAACATATCAAGGAACAGATCCACGGCTTTATCCTGCTGGTTGCTCAGCAGGAAGTTGACCCCAGCGACATAATCGCGCGACAGGCGATTAGCATCGTCCTGTTTGGACTGTTGTGCGCTCCTGCGCCCCATATACCATCCATAGGCTGCGGCAACGGGAAGAAGCAGAAACAACAACTCCAGCATAGACGGTTATTCCTTGACCGCAGGGACGCCGGCATCAGCAGGCGCTACGGTCACTGGCGCGATCTGCTGCTCCAGGCGTTTAATTTTACGCTCGGCGCGGGCCAGCGATACTCGTACCCGTAACCAGAACAGGCCGCAAATCAGCCAGCCAATCGCAAACCCGGCAGCAAATAACACCGCCAGCAACGTGGAGATGCGGAATTCACCCTGCGCGAGCAAATAGTTGAACGTGACCAGTTGGTCATTTTGCGCACCCAGCGTCACAGAGATGACGAAGATAGCTAACACCAGTAAGAAAATAAGTAAATATTTCACATGACTTCCCGTTCTGTGGGTTGCGCGAGTAAAACGCGTTCAAGCCCTATAAAGTATCATTTTCACCGCAGTGGTGAAATGGAAAAGCATGACACCCGTCATGATATGCGGCCGGGTGTCGCGAAAATCAACATAAACAGCGTCAGGTTGCGCGTTTTTTGATATCCGTCGCCTCTTCGACAGGCGGGGTTAACGGGCCGCAAAAACGCTGCGTGAGCCAGGTCGCCGCGGTAACCAGCAGCCAGGAAAGGCTGGTCGCCACGATAAGATCCTGCGGCCAGTGCATTCCCAACGCCAGGCGGCTGCCCATGACCGCCGTCGCCCACCCTAACAGCACACCGATAGTCACCCAGCGCCGACGCGGCCACAACAGCCCGACGCCAAGCAGCGCCCAGCTGGCGGCAAACATGGTATGGCCGGACGGAAAGGCAAAACCGGTCTCTTTTTGCCAGTGTTTACGCAAGAACCCCGGTATTGTCTGTTGTTCAGCCAATTGCTCATGCACCAGTTTAGCGCGTTCTTTACGTTTTAACTCATAGAATTGCGCCACCGGAACCTGCTGGGTTCTTTCTAACCAAATCACAAACGGCCGTGGTTCCTGCACCCGTTCTTTGATCCAGGATTTTAGCCCCTGTCCTGCCAGGATAGCCGCGCAGAGAATGAGAAACAGCACCAGCGCTTCGCGCAGACGAAAACGTAAACACCACAAAAACCAGCCAAATAGCGCTACGTGGGTAATGATTCCCCACGGCTGGGTTACCGTTTCAGTCACCCAGTACCACATTTTCAACATGGCCGGGGCTTGACCCGGCTGCCACTGCCAGCCGGAGAGCCAGACCATAACGGGCATAACAAGCAATAGCGCCGCCCCGATGGCGGTCCTTTTGGCAATTAACAGCATCGTATCTCCTTCTCTTTCCTTCTGAATATCATAACGGAAAGTAGATCGTTTGTGCGCTTTCCGCGCAGGCGGTCGTTGGTAATTAGGAGAACGTCGCGGCCTTGTGGCAAAATAGTAGTAAACAGAAAGCACATTCAGGTGCTGTCAGAATCTGGAGAATCACATGCAGCTTAAACGTGTGGCAGAAGCCAAACTGCCAACCCCCTGGGGCGATTTCCTGATGGTGGGCTTTGAAGAACTGGCAACCGGGCAGGATCATGTCGCGCTGGTGTATGGCGATATTTCGGGGCAAGCCCCGGTACTGGCTCGCGTACACTCAGAATGTCTGACGGGCGATGCCCTTTTTAGTCTGCGTTGTGATTGCGGTTTTCAGCTGGAAGCGGCGCTGTCGCACATCGCTGAAGAAGGACGCGGGATCCTGCTTTATCATCGTCAGGAAGGCCGAAATATCGGTTTACTGAATAAAATTCGCGCCTACGCGCTACAGGATCAAGGCTACGATACCGTCGAAGCCAACCACCAGCTTGGTTTTGCCGCCGATGAGCGCGACTTTACGCTGTGCGCCGACATGTTCAAGCTGCTCGGCGTCGAGCAGGTTCGCCTGTTGACTAACAACCCGAAGAAAGTCGAAATTCTGACCGAGGCGGGGATCAATATCGTCGAACGCGTGCCGCTCATCGTCGGGCGTAACCCGAAAAACGAACACTATCTCGATACCAAGGCTGCCAAGATGGGGCATCTGCTGAATAAATAATTCAGTTCCAGAATGAATCAGGGCCAGCATTCGCTGGCCCTTTCTTTTACAGCATATTACGAATCACATAATGCAGAATGCCGTCGTTCTGATAGTAAGTCAGCTCAGTCGCGGTATCGATACGACAGCGACACTGAATGACCTCCTGCTGTCCATCGGCGCGGGTAATCGTGACTGGAACCTGTGCCGCGGGATGCAGCGCCTGCAGGTTGCTGATATCAATCCGCTCTTCGCCGGTCAACTGTAGCGTTTTACGCGTCACGCCTTGTGGAAACTCCAGCGGTAATATCCCCATGCCGATAAGGTTGGAGCGGTGAATACGTTCGAAGGACTCGGCAATGACCACCCGCACGCCCAACAGACGCGGCCCTTTTGCCGCCCAGTCGCGGCTGGAGCCTGAGCCATATTCTTTACCGGCGATTACCGCCAGAGGCGTACCTTCGGCTTTGTACAGCATAGCCGCATCGTAGATGGCGATAGGCTGCGTGTCCGGCAAATGACGCGTCATCCCCCCTTCTACACCCGGCACCATTTCGTTACGGATACGAATATTAGCAAAGGTGCCGCGCATCATGACTTCATGGTTACCGCGTCGCGACCCATAAGAGTTGAAATCGCCGCGCGCCACGCCGTGCTCCTGCAAGTAGCGTCCTGCCGGGCTGTCAGCCTTGATACTTCCTGCCGGGGAAATATGGTCGGTGGTGACGGAATCACCAAGCATCGCCAGGATCCGAGCGCCATGAATATCTTCCACCGGTTTCGGCTCAACCCCCATCTCATCAAAGAATGGCGACAGGCGAATATAGGTAGAGTCATCCTGCCAGCGATAGGTATCGGAACGCTCAACCTGAATCGCTTTCCACTCCTCGGTACCTTCAAAGACTTCGGCATACTCTTTACGGAACATCTCGGTAGAAACCTGCTGCACAGCGCGAGCAATCTCCTCGCCGCTCGGCCAGATATCTTTCAGGAACACCGGCTTACCGTCTTTACCAACCCCAAGCGGTTCGCGGGTCAGATCGATGTTCATATTGCCGGCCAGCGCATAGGCTACGACCAGCGGAGGCGACGCCAGCCAGTTGGTTTTCACCAGCGGATGGATACGACCTTCGAAGTTGCGGTTGCCGGAGAGTACCGCCCCCACGGTCAGGTCTCCTTTTTTGATTGCCTCTTCGATAGGTTCCGGCAGCGGCCCGGAGTTACCGATACAGGTTGTACAACCGTAGCCAACGAGGTTAAAGCCCAACTCATCAAGATAAGGCGTCAACCCCGCATGCGCCAGATAATCGGAAACCACTTTCGAACCCGGCGCCAGCGAAGCTTTTACCCACGGCTGCGGTTTAAGGCCGCGCTCAACCGCGTTCTTCGCCAGCAGGCCGGCGGCCATCAACACGCTTGGGTTGGAGGTGTTGGTGCAGGAGGTGATTGCCGCAATCGCCACCGCGCCTTCCGGCAGCGAATAGCGTTGCCCATCGAGAGTGTAATCAACCGGTTGACGCGATTTTTGCGTTTGATTCACTTCCAGTTCGTTGCTGGCGGCAAACGCTTTCGGCACATCGCCCAACGCGACGCGGTCCTGCGGCCGTTTCGGCCCGGCGAGGCTGGCCTCAACCGTCCCCATATCCAGCGCCAGGGTGCTGGTAAAGACCGGCTCATCGCCCGTCTGGCGCCACATGCCCTGCGCTTTGGCATACGCTTCAACCAACGCCACCTGCTCTTCGCTGCGTCCGCTGAGGCGCATATAGCTGAGAGTCACTGCATCGATCGGGAAGAATCCGCAGGTCGCGCCATATTCCGGCGACATATTCGCAATGGTCGCCCGGTCGGCCAGCGGTAACGAGTCAAGGCCGTCGCCGTAGAATTCTACGAACTTGCCAACGACCCCATGTTTGCGCAGCATCTGGGTCACTGTCAGCACCAGATCGGTCGCGGTGATCCCTTCACGTAGTTTCCCGGTCAGTTTGAAACCAACGACATCGGGAATGAGCATGGATACCGGCTGACCAAGCATCGCGGCTTCCGCTTCAATCCCGCCTACGCCCCACCCTAATACGCCGAGACCGTTGATCATGGTGGTGTGCGAATCGGTACCCACCAGCGTATCCGGGTAAGCCACCCATTCGCCATTCTGCAGTTCGCTCCAGACGGCACGGCCAAGATATTCAAGGTTTACCTGGTGGCAGATCCCGGTTCCCGGCGGCACGACGCTAAAGCGGCTGAAGGCCTGCTGCCCCCAGCGCAGGAATGCATAACGCTCGTGGTTCCGTTCCATTTCAAGACGCACGTTGTCTTCAAAAGCGTTTTCATTACCAAAACGGTCTACCGTCACCGAGTGGTCGATGACCAGGTCAACCGGAGAGAGCGGGTTCACCTTCGCGGTATCGCCGCCCAGGCGTTTTACCGCTTCGCGCATAGCGGCTAAATCCACCACCGCCGGTACCCCGGTGAAATCCTGCATCAGCACGCGTGCCGGTCGGTAGGCAATTTCGCGGTCGGCGTGCGCTGTCGCCAGCCAACCGGCCAGCGCCTGAATGTCTTGTTCCGTCACCGAGTCGCCGTCCTGCCAGCGCAGGAGGTTTTCAAGCAGAACTTTGAGAGATTTGGGCAGTCGGGTGAGATCGCCCAGGTGTTTAGCGGCCAGCGCCAGGCTGTAGTAATGGTAGGTTTTGTCTTTGACCTGTAGCGTATCCTTACTGGCTGCTCGTAGTGTTGACGACATAGCTCCTCCTTTATCACAGGGATACATGCCCTGAACTCCTCAGGGTCTTTATTAAAGATAACACAAACTTGGCATAACACTTTGATAACAACTCAAATTGCTAAAATTGACAAAACCGTACAGTTCAGAAATTTTGACGAGAATAGTATTACAGCACGGATATATTTGATGAGGGTGAGTAAGTTCCGAACCTGTTCACTAAGCGGGAATAGAAAAAGAGCTAATCACCGATATGCAATGATTAGCTCAGGATGGATTAACATTTAAAGCTGATAAGTCGGAAAATAATTTCTTCCACCGTGTTCCACAATTCCGGGTGCTAATTTTACCAACCTCCTTTTGTCACAAAAGTGAAATATAACCTTCTCTGATAAACTGCTTTAGCTAATAATCCAGATGAATAATGCAACGATGCACCAGAAAGCGCTAAGCCCCATCAGTAGCGAGCCCCAAACCTGACTGCGCAGCGTTGGATCGATTTCCGCTTTATGACGTTCGTACGACATCGCGAGCTTTGCATAATCGATATTGTTTATCATTTCATCACCACCAATTGCTAAAATCATCAGGTACAGATAAATCTTAATAAGATATATAAAATAGATCCAGCTAATTCAGGAACAGCTAAAAGGCTTTTAACCGTTATTTTGATCGCAGCGGGTATAATGGAAAAGGGATGAGGTAAAATCCGCAGAAATGTGATTACAACGAGGTTTATAAGTTCTGATAAGGTCCATAATAGAAAATGGCACTCCCCAGAGGAAATGCCATTTATCGATACGATTATTTTTCCGGCAGTTTAATATCTTTGAACATCGCCTCTATATCCTCATTCGAACGTAGCGCCACGGCCGTATCTACCACATCCCGCGTCAGATGCGGCGCAAAACGCTGAATAAAATCATACATATAACTTCTGAGGAAAGTGCTTCGGCGGAAGCCTATCTTGGTGGTGCTATGGCTGAAAATACCATTGGCATCAAGTTTTACCAGGTCCGGATCGGACACCGGATCGACCGCCATGCTGGCAATGACCCCAACGCCAAGCCCTAAACGCACATAGGTTTTGATAACATCGGCATCAGTCGCCGTGAAGACGATACGCGGAGTGAGCCCGGCGCGATTAAACGCGGTATCCAGCTCGGAACGCCCGGTGAAGCCGAAGGTATAAGTCACCAGCGGGTACTGCGCGAGCTCTTCAATGGTCACCGAACCTTTAGAAGCGAGCGGGTGATCCGGGGTCACCACAATGGAACGGTTCCAGTGGTAGCACGGCAGCATCACCAAATCGTCGTACAGATGCAGCGCTTCGGTAGCAATCGCAAAGTCAGCATTGCCCTTAGAAACCGCTTCTGCAATCTGCGTCGGCGATCCCTGATGCATATGCAAAGAAACCCGAGGATAACGCTCAATAAAGCCCTTAATCACCCCAGGCAGCGCATAACGCGCCTGCGTGTGGGTGGTGGCAACGTACAATGAGCCTTTATCCGGCCAGGTGTGCTCCCCTGCCACGGATTTAATAGCCTCAACTTTGGACAGCACTTCGCGCGCGATGCGAATAATTTCCTGCCCGGCTGGAGTGACCTGAGTTAAATGCTTACCGCTGCGGGCAAATATCTGAATTCCCAACTCATCTTCCAGCATGCGCACCTGCTTGCTGATGCCAGGCTGCGAAGTATACAAGCCTTCGGCGGTAGAGGAGACATTCAGGTTATGGTTAACAACCTCAACGATGTAGCGGAGTTGCTGTAGTTTCATGGCTGATATCCGTAAACGCGTCAAATGAATCCGCTTAATACCCATTATGTTCAGACTGCTGCCTGCCGGCGGCAAAACGCCAGACATTCCCTGCGGCGCGCCGAACCAGCGCCACAATGCGTCCTGAAAACGATGATGTATAAGACGATTTGATAATAAAAAAGTGATTCGCTATAACCACTATATCATTTATATCTACAGTGTATAGATGCTAACAAAAAATAATAAGTCGGTTATAACGTGGGAGCCACGAGGCGGTAATACGAGGAAAACAGGAGAGAAAATGGGCCGCATTGCGGCCCATTGAGAAGGTTACTTTTTCGCTTCAGTCCATTTACCGTCGATAAAGAAGGCGGACCAGCCGGTCGCTTTACCCTCTTTCTCGGAGGAGACGTACTGTTGCTTGGTCTTACGACTAAAGCGTACCAGCGTTTTATTGCCTTCCGGATCCTGCTGCGGCGCATCGGCCAGATAGCGCAGCTTTTCAGGCAGACGATCGCGGAAGCGGTACAACTCTTCCACTAATGGCGCACGCGTCTCACGTGATTTCGGGAAGGTGTTTGCCGCCAGGAAAACGCCCGCCGCGCCATCGCGCAGGACGAAGTAAGCGTCGGACTTCTCGCATGGCAGTTCCGGTAAAGGCACCGGATCTTCCTTCGGCGGAGCCACTTCGCCATTACGCAGGATCTTACGCGTATTTTTACATTCGTCGTTGGTGCAAGCCATGTACTTACCAAAACGCCCCATTTTCAGGTGCATTTCAGAGCCGCATTTCTCACACTCCACGATAGGGCCGTCATAACCTTTGATACGGAACTCGCCCTCTTCAATCTCGTAGCCATCGCAGGTCGGGTTGTTGCCGCAGACATGCAGTTTACGCTTCGGATCGATAAGGTAGCTGTCCATCGCGGTGCCGCATTTCTGACAGCGACGTTTAGCGCGCAGCGCGTTGGTTTCGGCATCATCGCCTTCCAGCACGTTGAGAACTTCGTTTTCCGGTACCAGGTTGATAGTGGTTTTGCAACGTTCTTTCGGCGACAGCGCGTAGCCAGAGCAACCGAGGAATACCCCGGTGCTGGCAGTACGAATGCCCATTTTACGCCCGCAGGTCGGACAGTCGATGCTGGTCAGCACCATTGGGTTCGGCTGCATGCCGCCCTCTTCTGGATCCTTCTCAGCCGTTTGTAGCTGGGAGGTGAAATCGCCGAAGAAGTTATCCAGTACCTGTTTCCACTCGGCCTGATGATTAGCCACCTGATCGAGGCGGTCTTCCATCTGTGCGGTAAAATCGTAGTTCATCAGATCGCGGAAGTTCTCTTCCAGACGATCGGTGACGATTTCGCCCATCTTTTCAGCGTAAAAGCGACGGTTCTCGGCGCGTACATAGCCGCGGTCCTGGATGGTCGAAATGATCGACGCATAAGTAGACGGACGACCGATGCCGCGTTTTTCCAGCTCTTTCACCAGCGAGGCTTCGCTGAAACGCGCAGGCGGTTTGGTGAAGTGCTGCGCTGGGGTCAGTTCCACCAGGCTCAGGCTGTCGCCCTGATTGACCACCGGTAACGTACGGTCTTCATCGCCTTTACGCAGCGCTGGCATCACTTTCGTCCAGCCGTCAAAGCGCAGCGTACGACCGCGGGCTTTCAGTTTGAACTCTCCAGCCTGTACCGTCAGGGTGGTTGAGTCGTATTTTGCCGGCGTCATCTGACAGGCGACGAACTGACGCCAAATCAGTTGGTATAATTTCTGCGCATCGGCTTCCATGTCTTTCAGCGATTCCGCCATCACGTTCACGTCAGAAGGACGTATCGCTTCGTGCGCTTCCTGTGAATTTTCTTTGCTGGCGTACTGATTAGCGCTTTCAGGCAGATATTTTTTGCCAAAGTTGTCGCCGATATAGCCGCGAACCATGTTCAGCGCATCCTGACTCAGGTTGGTAGAGTCGGTACGCATGTAGGTAATATGGCCGGCTTCATACAAACGCTGGGCCATCATCATGGTTTTCTTCACGCCGAAGCCAAGACGGGTACTGGCGGCCTGCTGCAGCGTGGAGGTGATAAATGGCGCGCCCGGCTTGCTGCTGGTCGGCTTATCTTCGCGCTCCAGCACGCTATATCGCGCTTTTTCCAGCAGCGCGACGGCAGCCATGGTTTCGTCGCGGTTAACCGGACGGAACGGCTTGTCATTCTTGTGAGTTACCTGCAGCGGTAATGCATCGCCGCCCGGCGTGGTAGTACTGGCGTCGATCTCCCAGAACTCTTCCGGAACGAAGGCTTTAATTTCGCGTTCGCGTTCAACGACCAGACGGACTGCGACAGACTGCACGCGGCCAGCGGACAGACCGCGCGCAATTTTTTTCCACAGCAGTGGAGAAACCATATACCCCACCACACGGTCCATAAAGCGGCGCGCCTGCTGGGCATTAACACGATCGATATTCAGCTCGCCCGGCTTCTCAAAGGCCTGGCGAATCGCGTTTTTGGTGATTTCGTTGAACACCACGCGGCTGTAACGTTGCTCATCACCACCGATAACTTCCCGCAGGTGCCAGGCAATGGCTTCCCCTTCGCGGTCAAGGTCGGTTGCGAGATAGATGTGGTCGGCTTTTTCCGCCAACTGTTTGAGTTCTGAAACTACCTTTTCTTTACCCGGAAGTACTTCATAATGCGCATTCCAGTCATGCCATGGGTCCACGCCCATGCGGTTGACCAGAGCGCCACGTTCATCCTTTTTAGGCTTTTTAGCCCCTTTGGTGGAGGTAGAGTCGGCGCTCTTTTTGGAAGCTGAGCCACTGGTCGGCAAATCGCGGATATGACCGACGCTGGATTTCACCACGTAGTCATTACCCAGATACTTATTGATCGTTTTGGCTTTTGCCGGGGACTCAACGATAACGAGAGCTTTACCCATATTCACCTTTACCTAATTTAATTCATCCAGGAATACATCGCACATTGATTCACCATCCACAGCGACGTGCCTGATATGTTGCGGCCACGTCGATGGATATCAACCCTCTGCACGCCCAGTTTCACATCCATAAAACCAGATAGCTGAGTTTGCTGGCTTTTGCGAGCCAGGTTGCATAGCACGAAGAATTTTTGGCCGAATGTCAAGCAAATCTGTTGCCAGATCGCTGAAAGCGTCACACTGTACCTGATAAAATTCGTTACGCAACTTTATTAGCATGCAAAAGCCAACTCCGCCAGTAAAGTGATGTTTCTTAGCCGGTTACAATTACCCCTGCACAATCAATGGAAAATTTGCCCGTTGCCCTCTCGCGGCGTAGACTACCCGCGAAGAACTACAGGAGTCCGTTATGCAAGGTACAACCCAACCCATCGAACGCCAGGCGTTACTTGAAATTGCCAACCAACTCATTCGCGATCATGAAGATACGTTAGCCGGAATTGAAGCCACCAACGTCGTTCAGCGTAACGGGGTTTTGGTGTTCAGCGGCGAGTTTTATCTTGATGAACAAGGTTTACCGACGGCGAAGAGCACTGCCGTATTCAACATGTTCAAGTATCTCGCTCATGAGTTGTCAGATAAGTATCACCTGGTCGATTAATCGCCAGTCATTGATGGACCGGCTCTCGGCTTAAGCCAGCCAGAAACAGCAACGCGAGGTATCAGCCTCGCGTTGTTTTAATTACATATTACATTAACGGTTTTTGTCCACGCTGCCACCAGCGCAACAATAGACGGTCAGCGCTTTCCGCCGCGCTACCGGTAACGCGGTCGAGCAACTTCTTACGCTGCTGATAACGCACGCTAATGACTTCGTGGTTATCCATCATGCTCAACAGGAGTTCATCGCTGGTTTGTACCGCATCCGCCAGCCCTTTTTCCAACGCCTGCACGCCGTACCAATGTTCACCGGTCGCCACCTTTTCGATATCCAGCGACGGGCGCATCTGATACACGAAATCTTTAAAAAGCTGATGGGTTTCATTGAGATCTTCGCGGAATTTCTGCCGACCTTCCTCGGTATTTTCGCCCAACATGGTTAACGTGCGTTTATATTGCCCGGCGGTATGGAGTTCAATATCGATATCTTTGTTTTTCAGGAAACGATTGATGTTGGGGATCTGCGCCACTACGCCAATCGAGCCAAGAATAGCAAACGGCGCACAGACGATTTTGTTCGCCACACAGGCCATCATATAGCCGCCGCTGGCAGCGACCTTATCGACCGCAACCGTCAGCGGGATCTGTTTATCACGTAAGCGCTGCAGCTGCGAAGCTGCCAGACCATAACCGTGAACCACGCCGCCGGGGCTTTCCAGACGCACCACCACCTGGTCACGCGCCTTCGCCGAAGCCAGCACCGCCGTGATTTCTTCGCGCAGACCGCTTACCTCGTGGGCATCCATGCTGCCTTTAAAATCCAGCACCCAGATACGCGCCTTGCCGCTGGGTTCCGCGGTGCCCAATTTGGCCCGCGCTTTGGCCTCTTTGGCTTCCTGCTTATGCTTTTTCTTCTGCGCTTTATGCCAGAGTTTTTGCTGCGGGCCATCCAGCAGCGCCACCGCCAGCTCTTCTTTCATCTCCTTATATTGCTCGCTAAGATTCGTTACCCGCAGCTCGCCGCGCTGCTTCTTACGCTGAGTCAGATTAACGATTATGGCGGCGATAACCGCAATGGCGACGACGATAGTCGCAGCCTTGGCTAAAAATAAGCCGTATTGAGCAAGTAATTCCACGTTTTCACCTTGTGTAAAGCACTGACGTTGACGCACAGTGTACATCAGCCTTTATCATCAAGTCTCTGCGCTTTCCGTGCGCTGCGAGGCGCATTCCCGTTTTTTTTGTCGCAATGAAATCGTTGCAAGATATTAATTCTGCGAAGACTTTCCCTTTGACTGATTGCAATCATCAATCGTTTAAGGCATAAAGCGCAAAAGTAAGATACCGAATAAGATGTGGCCGTACGCAGGCCAGCAGAGGAGTCGCCGTGCATTATCAACCGCAATATCACCTACTTAAAGACCGTATCATTCTGGTCACCGGCGCCAGCGACGGCATCGGCCGCGAAGCCGCCCTCACCTATGCGCGCTACAGCGCAAGCGTAGTACTGGTCGGCCGTAATGAAGAAAAGCTGCGCGCCGTCGCGCAAGAAATTGAACAGGCCGGCGGCATTGCCGCGCGCTGGTTCACTCTCGACCTGTTGACATGCACGCCGCAGGAGTGCCAGCAGCTGGCGCAGAAAATCGCCATTCACTACCCGCGCCTTGACGGCGTACTGCACAACGCGGGCCTGCTCGGCGACGTATGTCCGATGGATCAGCAGGATCCTGAGGTATGGCAGCAGGTGATGCAGGTAAACGTTAACGGCACGTTTATGCTCACCCAGGCGCTTCTTCCTTTATTACTCAAGTCCGATTCCGGCTCGCTGGTGTTTACCTCTTCCAGCGTTGGCCGCCAGGGCCGCGCCAACTGGGGCGCCTACGCGGCCTCTAAATTCGCCACCGAAGGGATGATGCAGGTTCTGGCCGAAGAGTACCAAAGCCGTCATCTGCGGGTAAATTGTATCAATCCTGGCGGGACTCGCACCAAAATGCGCGCCAGCGCCTTCCCGACCGAAGATCCGCAAAAGCTGAAAACCCCCGCCGATATCATGCCGGTCTATTTATGGTTGATGGGCGACGATAGCCGGCGTAAAACCGGTATGACCTTTGATGCCCAGCCGGGGCGTAAACCAGGGATCTCCCAATGAGCGATCAACGCTACCGCGAGCGCCAGCAGCGGGTAAAAGACAAAGTCGATGCGCGGGTCGCCGCCGCCCAGCAAGAACGCGGGCTAATCATGGTCTTTACCGGTAACGGCAAAGGCAAAACGACTGCCGCCTTCGGTACCGTCACCCGCGCGGTTGGACACGGCAAAAAAGCCGGCGTGGTGCAGTTTATCAAAGGTACCTGGCCTAACGGCGAGCGCAATTTGCTGGAGCCGCACGGCGTGGAGTTTCAGGTCATGGCCACCGGCTTTACCTGGGATACGCAAAATCGCGACAGCGATACCGCCGCCTGCCTCGATGTCTGGCAGCACGGGCGCCGAATGCTGGCCGACGACAGCCTGGATCTGGTGCTGCTGGATGAACTGACCTACATGGTGGCCTATGATTATCTGCCGCTGGAAGAGGTGCTGACGGCGCTGCGCAACCGTCCAGCGCATCAAACGGTGATGATTACCGGTCGCGGCTGCCACCGCGAGATCATCGAGATAGCCGACACCGTCAGCGAGTTACGCCCGGTAAAACACGCCTTTGACGCCGGGGTTAAAGCGCAGATGGGGATTGATTACTAAGCGCCAGTCGGGCCAGGAGCTGGCTATTGAGCGGCAGACACAAACAGTCCTCGCCGAGCGCCAGTTGCTGGTCGAGGACGTTTTGCCGCGAAACAAAGCGTTTGCGATATTCGGTCGGCGTCAGTCCGCAGTATTTGTTAAAGGCGGCTATCAGGTATTTGTGCTCCTGAAAACCGCAGCTATGGCTGATTTCGGTGATCGGCGTACGCGTATCGCGTAGTAGATTACGAGCCTTATTCAGCCGTACCAGAGTCAGATACTCTTTAAAGTTGTAACGACTCACCCGCTTAAACAGCCGGGAAAACCACGAATAGCTCATCCCGCTGTGCTCGGCCACTTCGCTTAACGTCAGTGGCCGGTCGTAATGCAGATTAATATAATCGATGCCTTTTTTAATCATCGACTCTTCGCGTAGCGAACTCTCCTCCCGCTCCTGCGGCTCGCCTGCCGTCACCAATGCATCAAGCAGCAAATATATCGCTGCGATACGCTGGAATGGCGTACGGTTATCGACTAGCTGTTGCAGCAGCGCCGTGAGCCGCTGGCGCACCTGCCAATCCGCGTTCTGCGCAGTACGCCCGGCGGTGCACCATTCCAGCCGCGGAGAGGGATGCATTTCATCAAACAGACCCGGCGAAAACTGTACGGTAACCAGCTGGCTACCGGCCATCTCCGCGCTGAGTGAATGCACTTCCTCCGCGTTGATATACAACATATCGCCCTCGCGTAGTAGCCACTCCCGCTGGCCGACGGCCAGCGTAAAACCGCCATGAAGGACGGTGATAAGCTCCGGCGCCGGGTGCCAGTGAGGTTCGCAGTAGCGCACCTCAGCGGCAAAAACGTTGAGTTTCTCAGCGTCGAAGGCGATCAGCTCATAACCGCTACCGGTCGCCGGCTGCCCGCTTTGCGTTACCTGACGAGGATGCGTCACTGAAAACGGGAACACGGGTTACCTCCTGAACTTTTGTTATTGATGATCCGCCAGCACGGCATTGAGTTCATCGCGGTCGATATCCAGCGCCAGGAATTCAGTCAATGCAATGAGCAAACCACAGAACAGATCCGGCGCCAGGCGGATAAGCTTTTCACGTACCTGGTCTGGCGCTACGCCGCTTTTCGCCGAAATCAGCGCCACCACGCGGGCAAAGGCTTCCGGCTGTTGAATAAGCTGTTGGAGAGAATTGTCGTCGCGCAGCGGTACGTAGCGCGCAGGGCAATCAATCTCAACGCTTGCCGTTAATGGAAGATCGCGTGACGAGGCGCCCACGTAGATTTGCCACTGCCCTGGCGTCACCAGCCAATCCGCCAGCCCCGGATGATAGCAGGCTAAATCAGCGACGGGCAGCGCAAGCTCAACTCGACGCGTTTCCCCTGCCAGCAACGACACTTTGCTAAAGGCTTTCAGCGCGCGAACCTCGCGGATCAGCTCCCCTTTCGGGGCCGTAACATACAGCTGTACAATCTCCTTGCCCTCGCAATCGCCGATATTCGTTAAATCAAAGGCGACATGCAGGGTTTCGCCTTCGGCAAGCCGCGATGCGGAAAGCGCAAGATTGGCATAGCTGAATTGGGTATAGCTCAGGCCAAAGCCAAACGGGAAACGCGGCGAAAGAAGGCGTTTATCGTAATAGCGATAGCCGACAAATAGGCCCTCGCCATAGTGATGGCGCAGGTTTTCCCCCGGATACTGTAGCCAGGCAGGCGTCTCTTCGAGAGTATTTGGCACCGTGACGGTTAGCTTACCGCAGGGGTTGCGCTTACCGAAGAGAATTTCAGCCACGGCGCGCCCCATCCCCTGTCCGGCGAAGAAGGTTTCCAGCAGCGCCCGGCATTCGCCAAGCCATGGCATCACCACCGCGTCGCTGTTGGCCAGCACCACCACCACGTTTGGCTGTACCGCAGCGACCTCGCGGATCAGCCGTTCATGCGCGGGCAGAATATTCAGATCCTGGCGATCGCCATTCTCGCCATCCTCACCGACCGCCGTGCTGACAAAAACCACTGCTACGTCGGCGGCAGCGGCGACATCGCGCGCCTGCGCCAGAGCCTGCTTATCGCTTTGATTGTCGTCTGGCGCGCCCGGCGCCCACGAGACCTTAAAGTCATCCCCGGCAAGATCGAAAATCTCATCCAGCGGACGGTCAAGTAAATAGGGAACCGTGGTGGCGCAACCTGAGCCCTGTATCACCGGCTCCTGAGCGGGCTTACCGATCACCGCGATGCGCGGCGTTTTGTGTGGCTTCAGCGGCAGCAGGTTGTGTTCATTTTTCAGCAATACGATGGATTCTGCCGCTAAACGCTGCGATAACGCATGGTGTGCGGCGAAGTCAGCGCGCGTCTGCGGCCGGCGATGTCGTTGCACTTTATCGACCAGTTCAAGCATCCGCAAACAAGCCCGGTCTACCACCGGCATTGGAACCTCGCCGCAAGAGATTGCCGCCAGCAGGGTTTGTTTGTCCCGGCGGGTTTCCGGCATTGCCAGGTCGTTGCCGGCAAGCAGCGATGCCGGGCGATCTTTAATACCGTACCAGTCGGACATCACCAGACCGTCATACCCCCATTCATCACGCAATACCTGGGTCAGTAAGAACGGATCCTGCGATGTTTGAACGCCATTAAGACGGTTATAAGAAGACATCACCGTCCAGGGCTGGGATTTGGCGATCGCTCGTTGAAATCCGGCGAGATAGATTTCACGCAGCGCCCGCTCCTCAATAATCGAATCCATTTCGGTACGCCGGTACTCGGAGTTATTGGCGGCAAAATGTTTAAGGCTGGCGCCGACGCCTTCGGCCTGTAAGCCGTTAATCAGCGCCGCGGCGATATCCCCGCTAACGACCGGGTCCTCAGAATAGTATTCATAGCCGCGTCCAGCCAGCGGGGTGCGCCGAATGTTAATTCCCGGCCCCAATAAAATACCCACTCCCATCTGCTGACACTCGCGTCCCAGCGCTGCGCCCATTTCCTGCACCAGTTCAACATCCCAGCTACAGGCCAGACTGGAGCCATTCGGAAAACAGGTGGCCGGCAGCGAGGCGCTGAACAACGCTTCGCTGCCGCCCTTCGCTACAGGTTCGTCGGCGCTGGCCTGGTCGGCGGTTTGAGTTATCACCGAGATGAAGTCATCCATGCTCCACTTTTCATTGCCATCTATTTGCGCACTGCTATAGCGCACGCCGTACGTACCATCGGTCATCACGATATCGGGGATACCATGCTGCGGCAACGATGCCGTACGCCACAGGCCACTGCCGGTCAGCAGCGCCACTTTTTCCTCTACCGACATGGCGGCAATAAGGGTACTAAAATCGTTATTCATCTCTCTGACTCCTTGAGGTTAAAGCGCGCTTTGCTTACGCAGGCTGATTTTTTGCACGATATCGCGATAGGTATTTTCATCCAACGAGTAGCAGGCTACGAAGATGGCGCTGATAGCGAACATCGCGCCGGGGAAGAGCGTCATCAGAATATTGATGCCATTAATCGCATCGCTGGTCACATTACCCGCATCATAGTGATAGAGATCCAGCATCCAGCCCGCGCAACCGCCGCCAATCGCCATCGCAATTTTGGTGATGAAGTTAAAGAAACCGTAGATTGCGCCTTCAGAGCGTACGCCGTGATGCCATTCAGCATATTCGACAGTGTCGGCAATCATCGACCACATGGCGACAAAGCCCATACCTAATGTGATGCTGTAAAGACATACACCGCTCATTATCAGCCACAGGTTATTACCAGCGATGAAATATTGCATCAGCACCCCCAGCACGCCAATTAACAACGCCAGAAGCGCCATTTTCTTTTTTCCTATCAGCGCAATCACTTTCTCGGAAATGATGGTTCCAACGATATAAGCACCTGATTGAATCATGAAGAAAGTTGCGGTAAACCCTTCGCTGCCGATAATGTATTTAATAAAGTAAATGGCGATCGCCATCCAGACGGTATAGGCGATATAGAAAAATACGGTAAATAATGACAGATGAATTAGTGGAGCATTGCCTAATACCGCACGGAACATTTCACGAAGCGTCGGCGCATTCATTTCATCCTCTTCGCCAACTCGTTCTTTGGTCATGGCAAAACAGGCAAGAAACATAAAAGTCGCTAACAGCGCAAAGCAGGAAACGGCAAAGACATAGCCCATCTGTTTGTCGTTAAAGGGCGAAATCAGCCAGTCGGCGGTTGTGGAAACAATCAGATACCCGACAATCGCCAACACAAAGCGGTACACGGACAGCGACGAGCGCGAGGCTTCATGCTGCGTCAGGCGGTTGGTCAATGCTGAATAAGGCGTGTTAACCGCCGTATAGGCCAGGCAATAAATGGTATAGGAAGCCAGCGCGAAATAAAATTTAGCTTCCCCGCCAAATGGCACAAAACACAACACGGTTAAAAAACCTAACGGTATCGCACCATATAATAGCCAGGGACGCAGCTTGCCATATTTACTCTGCGTCTTATCAATTGCAAAACCAATCAAAATATTAAATATTGCATCAATCACCCGGGCGATCACAAAGATCAGGCTCGCCTGTACCGCGCTGATGCCATAAATATTTGTATAAAAAAACAGTAAGAATAACGAGACAAAACCGAACGATAAATTAGAGGCGAAATCACCTAAGCCATAGCCTATCTTTTCTTTTACGCCGATGACCACATAGCTTGCCGATAACTTTGTTGTTGTACTCATTGCGGGCTACCTGTTTTTGTAATCAGTGCCGACAGTATATGGCGACGCTAATAACATCACTTTGCGTTATTTGTCTGCGTAATTCCTGTTTCTTGTCTTTATGCAAAAGTGTGAAAAATGTCACAAGCGAAGGGAAAAAGAGGAGCGTTCCGGCGGGAACCGCCGGAACGTACAGCATTAGCCGTTGGTCTTGTTGCGAGTGCTGGAACGGCGGTTGCCGTTATTACCCTGGCGAGGATTGCCGCTGGTCTGGCTATGACGCTTGACGGCACGGCGAATCTGATTCGCTTTCATGCGACGGCGATCTTTCTCCACCGCCACTTTGCTTTCGGTTTCCGCCGGCAGCTCCACCAGTTCACGCAGATAGTTGGTTTGCGCCAGATCCAGTTCCGTCCAGCCGCCGCGCGGCAGGCCTTTCGGCAGCAGAATATCGCCGTAGCGTACGCGAATAAGACGGCTGACCTGAACGCCGACGGCTTCCCACAGGCGACGCACTTCGCGGTTGCGCCCTTCGGTCAAGGTGACGTTATACCATTGGTTGATCCCTTCACCGCCGGTGAACTTAATCGTTTTAAACGCTGCAGGGCCATCTTCTAACTGTACGCCACGCGCCAGTTGGCGCAGCTTGTCTTCATCAACCTGGCCGAAAACGCGAACGGCGTATTCACGCTCGACTTCGCGGCTCGGGTGCATCAAACGGTTCGCCAGTTCACCATCGGTGGTAAACAGCAGCAGGCCGCAGGTGTTCACATCAAGGCGACCCACCGCAATCCAGCGCGCGCCGCGCAGTTTCGGCAGACGGTCAAATACCGTCGGGCGCCCTTCCGGATCGTTACGGGTGCAGAGTTCGCCTTCTGGCTTGTAATAGGCCAATACGCGGCAAATCTGCTCGGCAGATTCTTTTACCGAAATAAGATGACCGTCGATACGAATTTTCAAACCAGGCACGATTTCTACGCGATCGCCGAGGGTTGCGACCTTACCATCCACGCTGACGCGGCCAGCTTCGATGATAGTTTCAATTTCACGGCGGGAGCCATGGCCAGCACGAGCCAGCACTTTCTGTAATTTCTCGCTCATAGAGCTTCCTTTAGGTGTCGCCTTCCCAGGCGTCTGATATGCTTTGGCGACAACAGGCCATTAAAACCACCAACCTGTTGTTATATAAATACTTTACACATTTTAAGGCGCCGTTCGTCAGCACTGTTAAACAGCGCGCGCGCCTGCGTGGGCGAACATACTACACTAACTTCAAAATGAATGCTTCACTGCGATACATTTCTCTGTCTATGGATTATCGCTCGCCGTCAATGAACTTGCCTTGAGGGGAAAGTGGGCAAATGGCGCCGGATGACTAAACAGGTATCCTTGCGCTTTCTGGCAACCGAGGTCGCGTAACTGCTCTTTTATCTCCTCATCTTCAATACCCTCAGCAACGACGGGCACCTTAAAACCCTGTGCCAGCACAATCAGCGATGCAATCACCGATTCCGCTTTGTCATCATCGGCGAATTGACAGATCAAACGGCGATCAATTTTGATGCTATCAAATGGCAGCGTATGTAAATAAGAGAGGCTGGATAAATTGACGCCAAAATCATCCAGCGCGACGGCAATACCATGGCGACGTAAATAAGCAATCATTCTGCTCATTCGGGTAGCATCGTTCATCAATAGCCGTTCGGTTATCTCAAGACAAATATTGCCCGTGACCAGCCCATTACGATAGATAACATCCATTAAATGCCAGGCAAAATCCTGTTGCAGGAGTTGAATCGCCGATACGTTGATATGCAGAATAAAGTTCGCCGGCGCCCCGCGGAGAATCATAGCGGACAGTTCCCGACAGGCCTCTTCAATAACCCAGCGCCCCAGCGGGATTATCAGCCCACTCTCTTCCGCCAGTGGGATGAAACGCTCGGGAGGAATTTCGCCTACCGTTTCGGAGCGCCAGCGAAGCAAACATTCTCCTTCCTGAAAAGCGCTTTGATCCTGCAAATCCACAATTGGCTGTAGCATCAGATGAAATTCATGTTGCTGGATCGCATCATGAAGATGCTCATGGAGTTGGATATTATAAAGCTCAGCCTCATGCATCTCGCCGCTGAAAAACGTCGCGACGCCGTTTCCCTGTTTCTGCGCATGGCGTAATGCAATCCATGCCTCACGCAACGTTTGTTCAATATTCTCTGCGTGGATCTCAGCCGTCACCAGGCCAATATTGCCGGTATAAACGTATTTGCTTGCCGTAGGAGACGCTTCATTATTGACGTCGATAAATAGTGAGGAGAGCAGTTCTCTGTAGCGCTGATGCTCTTTTGGCTGAGTTTGTCCTGGAAAAACCACGATAAGCTTATCTACTGTATCGCGGGCGATCAGCGTATTCGTCGGCAGTAAATTACGCAGGCGAAGAATATAATCGCTAATGAATTTTTCACCATACTCCGTACTTAAGGAATTGATAATAGCGTTCATATTACTGATATGCAGCAGCGCGAGCAGGTTTCTACCTTGATATAGCGATGTCTGACGCAGTAACCCCGTCCGCGAGAATAATCCGGTGGTTCTATCCTCTTCTATTTCGCGCCGTTGGGCGTCGAAACTTTCCGCCAGCTTATGCGATAGCGCCATAAATGTGGTTTCCAGAGAGGCTATTTCCGGGAAATGACGCTTATTATCTGGCGGCGTCCAGCGGTGCGTCGCAAGCTGATCCGCTTTACGGACAATATCCCGCAGCGGTTTTACCACCTTCGCCAGGCCACAGAAAACCACCAGCAGACCAAGTGTAAAAATCACAAACAGCATGCTCATGGTGATAGCTATATATTTAACGATGGTACGGGTAATCATTCTCGCTGGGCTAATCACAATCCCCGTCCAGTGCAGTATGTCATCACGGTCGGTGATTGGGAAAGCATCAACATAATATTCTTCTTTGCCGGAGCTAAAAAACTGCAATCCCGTGCGGTTATGCGTTTTTAAGGTGTGACTGGCTGCCACAACAACCGGTAAATGAGTGTTTTCAAGCGTTTGTAGATTCAACCGTGAGTGTTTTCCCCCAGCCAGCATATTTCGCGTCAATGATGGCACTGATGAAGAAATGAGCTCATTTTTTTCATTAACAATCAGCAGAATACTTTCCGGATGGGGTTTAAATTTTTCCAGGCTTTTATTTAGTTCGTTGAGGTGCAACTCGCTGGCGACGACGCCAACAAACTGTCCCTGGCGATTGAATGCCGGCGAGCTGAACGCAACGCCAATTTCATTTTCATATTCATAATCGCGAAAGGGTTTTGTCCAGTGCGAGCTCTGGTCTTTGGCAACCGCCGCATACCATTCGCGCTGCGTTGTTTGATAATCCGCTAGCACCGATTTTACCAATGAGTTCACCGTCAGGTGGCTATACGCCGTCAGATGGTGACCTGTTTGCGCATCTTTTACCGCAAGATAATCATTCGACTCGGCCTGGCCGCGCGCCACTTGAATAAAATCGCCATTGATCGCGCCAAATCCGACCAGATTGAGATAATGTTTGTTGCTGAAGACGTTATTGGTGGTATTGACCATTTCGCCGATCAGGCTGCGAACCGGGATCGCAGTACTGGATTGACGTCCGATCGCATGAACCAGTATCGCGTTCGATTGCGCGGGAACATCAATATAATCGTGGATGACTTCCTCGATATTGACTCTTTTCGCTCGCAGAATATCCTCACTCACCTCATCAAAAAAAGCATAACCTTCGTAGTAGAGAAAAGCATATGTCGTCAGCAGCACGACGAGAATTGTCGTGGCTAAGGTAAATATGATGGCCTGAGTTAGGGTGAACGGGTAACTGTTGACCGAAAGCTGTTTTTTTAATATTTGCATCGTTATTATCGCCGCTCGTCTTTGCCATCATTCCGGTTCAACAACGAAAAACCCATTGGCGACGTCAAAACTATCAAACGTTTTCGGCCGGGAATAATGATATCCCTGGGCCAAATCACAGCCCATCTCCTGCAGTTTTTCCGCCATTTCGCGCGTTTCAACGCCTTCGGCCACCAGCGGCACGGAAAAACTTCGCGCCAGCATTAACACCGAGGCAATAACCGCTTCGCTTTTTTTATCGTCTAGCACATTGCTAACAAACCCGCGGTCAATCTTCAGACAGTCAAACGGCAGTGAATGCAGATACGAGAGGCTGGAATAACCGGAACCAAAATCGTCAATCGCGACGCAAACGCCGAGGCGGCGTAAATAAGCCAGTATTTCGACAATCCGCCACGTGTCATGTAGCAAAACGCTTTCGGTGATTTCGAGGCAAATATTGCGGTTCATCAAATCATTAGCGTGAATTGACTCCAGCAGATGCTGAGCAAAATCAGGTTGCTGAAGCTGAATTGCCGAGATATTGACGTGCAGTTTAAAATCACGCGGCGCGCCGCGCGTGATAAACGCGGCAAGTTCACGACAGGCGGTTTCAATTATCCATTTCCCTAACGGCACAATCATGCCGGTGTGCTCGGCAAGGGCGATAAATTTGTCGGGCGGCACGAAACCCGACACATTTGATTGCCAGCGGATCAGGCATTCACCTTCTTTACAAGGCCGCTGCGATTCAAATGAAACGATCGGCTGCAAAACGAGATGGAAACCTTCCGAATGGAGATCGTCGCATAACGCCTGATGCAGACGCAGATTATTCACTTCCTCTTCACGCATGGCGGCCGTGAAAAGTTTACTCGTACCGCTACGCTGCATCTGGGCATGCTGTAAAGCCAGACTAACATTCATCAGACATTCGCCGATGTTCTCTGGGGTTAATGATTCAATCAACATGCCAATATGGCCAGTAAATATATGCGATTCGCCTGACATATCAGAAGCAGACATACGAAAAACAGAAGCAAGTAGCGCGCTGTACCAGTCGACATCCTTTTCGGCATACATGCCATCAAAAGCGATAATGAACAAGTCTTCTCGATCACGACAACATAGTGCCCCTTCAGGCAATATTTTGCGAATGCGTAAAGTAAACTGGTGAATAAACTGTCGGGCCTGAGTCGTACCGAGCACATTCTTAACCGAGTTGTAGTTGTTAACGTATACCATCGCCAGCATATTGCGATGACGGTACAGCGACTCACAATGCAGTAAACCGCTACGGGTTAAAAAACCGGTTTCGCTATCTTCTTCCAGTTTCCGGCGTTTAGATTCGAAAGTGTCTGGAATAATTGCATATAGGTTGCTCAATGCTGCATCCAACGAGGCTATTTCCGGAAATACTCGTTTAGTTGGTTTCTTCCACGGCATTAACCCCAGATGCACTTTATCTGTAACGTCTTTTAAGGCGCCGGTGAAATGAGAAATAATCATCAACAGAATCAACATCAGAATAAAAATAAACAGTGTCGTGGCGAAGGTCACAAGTAGACGCTGTTTATTCATTTCCGCCATTTCCCCATGCTGTGGTGCGATAAGTACCGCCTTCCAGTTCAGCAGATGTTGGCGGTCCTGCACGCTAAAGGCGGTCGCCAACAAAGACTCGTCCTCAGTACGCAAGGAAAATGACGTCGGCGACGGCTGCGCCGAGGTAAGCTTTGCTATCAGTTGGCGATCCTGCTGCCATTTATGTTGGTTGCCGGAACGCGCGACAATGCGATTGTTGTCATCGATAAGTAGAAGAGCATAGCTTTTATCCGGCAGGAGACTCTGTAAATAAGCGGTCATATCCGCAGGTGTGGCGCCGCTGGCGATCGCCCCGACGAAGCGGCCTTGTTTATCGTACACTGGCTGGTTCCAGCTCATGATCAAACTGCCGGTAAAGAGAGAGCGTTGCCAGAATCCGTGCGTATGCTGGCGAGCGCGGCGAAACTGCGGTAAATCAGCAACATTAAACGCGTTATTGACGTTGACAATATTGGTCTGCGGGCTTAACCCGCTGTATTTAACCAGGGAGTGATGATTATCGCGCTGGGTTCGCTGTAAATAAATTTGATTACTATGATTATCGCGAATAACAGCAATACTGGAGCCATTTTCCGCAAACCACGACAGGCTCTGGAAGGCGGGCATGGTTTTAAACGCGCTCGCCGTCAAATACACCATTTCAGGAACTAAAGTATCCTTATCGATGTTGTTACTTTCGCCCTGAATATATTGTAAAAATAGATTCGTTATTTGTCGTGGGCGATCGACAGCATCCTCAAGTTTAAGCTGAATAGACGTATACTGAGAACCAATAATTTTTTTATCAATGGCACTACTGACCTGACGCGACTGATAGTTAAACAGGCTGGTCAGGCTGACAACAATCAGCATTAACGCCAGCAGCGAAACAACCAGTACGCTTTTTACCAGGGTGATGGGATAGGTATTTGAGGTCAGCTTTGGCATATATTAACGGTATTTAATCACTATTATAAGATTATTATCACTGAATACCACCAGGGCTTAATGTATGACTTTACCCGCCAGATATAAGGTAACGGCAACACTGGAAAACATAAAAAAAATCAACAGTACTTTCTTCCTCTTAAACACGTCGGAGGGTTAAATAGTCAGCTTATACATAATGTTGAATTTCTTTCTGGAAGCAATATCAGTGAGTGATATCGTAAGCGGACTAATAATATAAAGAAGAAAGGAGCGACTCAATGCGGAAAGAATTTTAAAATAAATTTAAGCCGCGGGCGACGCATGAAACGCCGCCCGCGAGAAACATCACAGGAAGGGTTTAATATCACCAACGCCTTCACGCAGCACCACCGGCGCGTCTTCGGTCAGGTCGATAACCGTCGTCGGCTGCTGGCCGAGATAACCGCCGTGAATAATCAGATCGACCACCTTCTCAAGACGGTCTTTAATCTCTTCCGGGTCGGACTCCGTGAATTCATTACCTGGCAGCATCAAGGATGTCGAAAGCATCGGCTCGCCAAGCGTTTCCAGCAGCATCTGGGCGATAGGATTCGCCGGCACGCGCATACCAATGGTTTTACGCTTTTCTTGCAACAGGCGTCGCGGCACCTCTTTCGTTCCCTTAAGAATGAACGTGTAGTTGCCCGGCGTGTTGTTTTTGATTAGACGAAACGCCACGTTATCGACAAACGCATAGGTCGACAACTCGGAGAGATCGCGGCACATCAGGGTGAAATTGTGGCCATCCGGCAACTGACGAATACGGCAGATCCGCTCCATCGCCCCTTTATCTTCAATTTTGCACCCCAGAGCATAACCAGAGTCCGTTGGATAAACGATAACCCCGCCCTTACGTACGATTTCCACCGCCTGATTAATCAACCGCGCCTGCGGGTTATCGGGGTGGATATAGAAAAACTGGCTCATACTTCCCTCTCAATTTGTTCAGCGGCCACTTCCCAACTGCGCCAGATCCCTTCTACGCCAGCGGGTAGCCAAAGTTTGCGCCCCAGTTCGATCCACGGACAGGGCTGGTGGAAATCCGAACCCTGCGACGCCATCAAACCAAACTGTTTCGCGTAGCCCGCCAGCTGCACGCGCTCATGCGGCGCCTGCTGACATTGGGCGACCTCCATCGCGTCGCCGCCCTGCTCGCTAAAATGGGCCAACAGCCGTTTCAACCATTTGGCGGAAAGATCGTAACGCCCCGGATGGGCGATCACCGCTTTGCCGCCAGAATGATGAATGACATCAATCGCTTGTTTTATTGTACACCACTGCGGCGGAACGTATCCGGTTTTCCCGCGGGCGAGATATTTTTTGAATACATCGGCAATATTGCTCGCAAAGCCGGCTTCAACTAAAAAGCGGGCAAAATGGCCGCGGGTAACCGCGCCGCCATCGGCGAGCTTTAACGCCCCTTCCCAGGCGCCGGGGATACGCGCTTTCGCCAACCGTTCGGCAATCATCTGCCCGCGCTGGTTGCGCCGCGCTTTCTGTTCGCAGAGCAGTTGCGTTATCGCCGGATGGTTGATATCAATATTCAGTCCGACGATATGAATTTCGTGATTTTCCCACAGGGTGGAAATTTCTACCCCGGTGATAAGCGTGAGCGGCAGTTCAGCCCGCGCAATTTCAGCACGCGCTGCCGGAATGGCCGCCACGCTATCGTGATCGGTGATTGCCAGCGTCCCCACCCGCATCTCATGCGCGCGATGTACCAGCTCTTCTGGAGTCAATCGCCCATCGGAGGCGACGGTATGGCTGTGCAGGTCATAAATGACCGCGTAATTAGTGTCGCTCAAAATGGCTCCTGGTGGACCTGAACTGAAATAAGCGCATTATGATAACGACTGAGAAAGAAAATCTGCAAACAAGGGTTGACTTTATTTTCATGGACTAGTTAACTAGTACGCAAGTTCACACAACGGGTATCTCTGATGAAAACGCAAATTATTACTCTTCATAGCTGGTGGCGTCGTTCCTGGAATCGGGCGGCGTGATCGCGTTTTGCACTCAGCAAACAGATACCGGGCCCGCCACTGAGCGGGCTTTTTTTTGAACAAAATAATGAACAGAACAGGCGAGAATGATAATGCAAACATCAAAACCAGCGCTCGAGCTTCTCACCAGCGACGCCATCTATCGCGAAAACCCGACGGCGTTATTCCATCAATTATGCGGCGCGCGCCCGGCAACCTTGCTGCTGGAATCGGCCGACATCGATAGTAAAGACGATTTAAAAAGCCTGCTGCTGGTGGATAGCGCCCTGCGTATTACCGCGCTTGGCAATACCGTCACTGTCCAGGCGCTGTCAGCGAACGGCGCCGCGCTGCTTGAACTGCTGGATAACGCATTGCCGTCCGGCATTGAGAATCTGCGCCAGCCGAACAGCCGGGTACTCACCTTCCCACCGGTTAGCGCCCTGCTGGATGAAGACGCTCGCCTGTGTTCGTTATCGGTGTTCGATGCGTTTCGTCTGTTACAGGATTTGGTCAGCGTCCCGCAGGCCGAGCGCGAAGCGATGTTCTTCGGCGGCCTGTTCGCTTACGACCTGGTGGCCGGTTTTGAAGATTTACCACCGCTTAACGCCGATACCGCCTGCCCGGATTACTGTTTCTACCTGGCGGAGACGCTGCTGGTCATCGACCATCAGACCAAAAACACCCGCATTCAGGCGAGCCTGTTCACGCCGCTGGAGAATGAGAAACAGCGTCTTCTGCAACGTATCGCCCAGCTACGCCAGCAGTTAAATGAGCCGCCCGCGCCGCTGCCGGTGACGACGGTTGCCGAAATGCGCTGCGACGTCGATCAGAGCGATGAAGAGTACGGCGCCGTGGTGCGCAAAATGCAGCGCGCCATTCGCGCGGGCGAAATTTTCCAGGTTGTGCCGTCGCGCCGCTTCTCCCTCCCTTGCCCGTCGCCGCTGGCCTCGTACGATGTGCTGAAAAAGAGCAATCCCAGCCCGTATATGTTCTTTATGCAGGATAACGATTTCACGCTGTTCGGCGCCTCGCCGGAAAGCTCGCTCAAATACGACGCCGTCAGCCGCCAGATTGAGATCTACCCCATTGCCGGCACCCGTCCGCGCGGCCGCCGCGCCGACGGTTCGCTGGATCGCGACCTCGATAGCCGTATTGAACTGGAGATGCGTACCGACCACAAAGAGCTCTCTGAACATCTGATGCTGGTTGACCTGGCCCGTAACGACCTGGCCCGCATCTGTACGCCGGGTAGCCGCTACGTGGCCGATTTGACTAAAGTCGATCGCTACTCCTTTGTGATGCATCTGGTTTCCCGCGTGGTTGGCGAACTGCGCCGCGACCTCGACGTCCTGCACGCCTATCGCGCCTGCATGAATATGGGCACCCTTAGCGGCGCGCCGAAAGTTCGCGCCATGCAGCTAATCGCCGCCGCGGAAGGCAAGCGTCGTGGTAGCTACGGCGGCGCGGTCGGCTACTTTACCGCCCACGGCGACCTCGATACCTGCATCGTGATCCGCTCAGCCTACGTAGAGGACGGCATTGCCACCGTGCAGGCGGGCGCCGGTATCGTGCTCGATTCCGTTCCGCAATCCGAGGCGGATGAAACCCGTAATAAAGCTCGCGCCGTGCTGCGCGCCATTGCTCAGGCCCATCACGCGA
The DNA here is from genome assembly GCF_050600815.1 of Klebsiella sp. 141161. Taxonomy (NCBI): domain Bacteria; kingdom Pseudomonadati; phylum Pseudomonadota; class Gammaproteobacteria; order Enterobacterales; family Enterobacteriaceae; genus Klebsiella; species Klebsiella sp. 141161. The sequence goes on from NZ_JAQIRN010000001.1 coordinate 572,381, forward strand.
AGGAGACTTTCTAATGGCCGACATCCTGCTGCTCGATAATATCGACTCCTTTACCTATAACCTCGCCGACCAGCTGCGGGCTAACGGCCACAACGTGGTCATTTATCGTAATACCGTTCCGGCGCAATCGCTGATTGAACGTATCGGCACTATGGATAATCCGGTGCTGATGCTCTCTCCGGGGCCGGGTACCCCAAGCGAAGCCGGTTGCATGCCGGAGCTGCTGACCCGCCTGCGCGGCAAGTTACCGATTATCGGTATCTGCCTCGGCCACCAGGCCATCGTGGAAGCCTACGGCGGCTATGTCGGCCAGGCGGGCGAAATCCTTCACGGCAAAGCTTCCAGCATTGAGCATGACGGCCAGGCGATGTTCGCCGGTCTTGCCAACCCGCTGCCGGTGGCCCGCTACCATTCACTGGTCGGCAGCAATATTCCGGCCGGGCTCACCATTAACGCCAATTTCAACGGTATGGTGATGGCGGTTCGCCACGACGCCGATCGCGTCTGCGGCTTCCAGTTCCATCCGGAGTCGATTCTGACTACTCAAGGTGCGCTGCTGCTGGAGCAAACGCTGGCATGGGCGCTGCAGAAACTGGAACAGACCAATGTCGTACAACCGATTCTGGAAAAATTGTACCAGGCAGAGACGCTGAGCCAGCAGGAGAGCCACGTGCTGTTTTCCGCCGTCGTGCGCGGCGAAGTGAAGCCAGAACAACTGGCCGCCGCGCTGGTAAGCATGAAAGTGCGCGGCGAGCAACCGCAGGAAATTGCCGGCGCCGCTACCGCGTTGCTGGAAAACGCCGCGCCGTTCCCGCGCCCGGATTATCAGTTTGCCGATATTGTCGGCACCGGCGGCGATGGCAGCAACAGCATTAATATTTCAACCGCCAGCGCCTTTGTCGCCGCCGCCTGCGGTTTAAAGGTGGCGAAACACGGCAACCGCAGCGTCTCCAGTAAATCGGGCTCGTCCGACCTGCTGGCCGCGTTTGGCATCAACCTGGATATGAATGCCGATAAATCGCGCGCCGCGCTGGATGAACTGGGCGTCTGCTTCCTGTTTGCGCCGAAATACCACACTGGTTTCCGCCATGCGATGCCGGTCCGCCAACAGTTGAAAACGCGCACCCTGTTTAACGTCTTGGGGCCGCTTATTAACCCTGCGCACCCGCCGCTGGCGTTGATTGGCGTCTACAGCCCGGAACTGGTGTTGCCGATTGCCGAAACCTTACGCGTACTCGGCTATCAACGCGCTGCCGTGGTACACAGCGGCGGTATGGACGAAGTCTCGTTGCATGCGCCGACCGTGGTCGCCGAACTCAATAACGGCGAAATTCAGAGCTATCAGCTGACCGCCGCCGACTTCGGCCTGACGCCTTATCATCAAGAGCAACTGGCTGGCGGCACGCCGGAAGAAAACCGTGACATTCTCACGCGCTTGCTACAAGGTAAAGGTGAAGCCGCTCACGAAGCCGCCGTCGCCGCCAACGTCGCCATGTTGATGCGTTTACACGGGCATGAAGACCTGAAAGCCAACGCCCGGCAGGTACTGGATGTGCTGCACAGCGGAGCGGCCTATGACAGAGTGACCGCATTAGCGGCAAGAGGGTAAATAATGCAGACCGTTTTAGCAAAAATCGTTGCCGACAAAGCGATTTGGGTAGAAGCCCGCAAACAACAACAACCGTTAGCCAGTTTTCAGAATGACATCGTGCCGTCCGAACGCCATTTTTACGATGCGCTGGCCGGCGCCCGCACCGCCTTTATTCTTGAATGCAAAAAGGCGTCGCCGTCGAAGGGACTGATTCGTGAAGATTTCGACCCGGCGACCATCGCCGGGGTTTATAAGCACTACGCCTCGGCAATTTCGGTACTGTGCGATGAAAAATATTTTCAGGGCAGCTTTGATTTTCTGCCGATCGTCAGCAAAGTCGCGCCGCAGCCGATTCTGTGTAAAGACTTCACTATCGATCCTTACCAGATTTACCTCGCGCGTTACTATCAGGCTGATGCCTGCCTGCTGATGCTCTCGGTGCTCGATGACGATCAATATCGCCAGCTCGCCGCCGTCGCCCACAGCCTCAATATGGGCGTTCTGACAGAAGTCAGCAACGAAGAGGAGCTGGAGCGCGCGATTGCGCTGAAGGCCAAAGTCGTCGGCATTAACAACCGCGATCTGCGCGATATGTCGATTGATCTGAACCGCACGCGTCAACTGGCGCCGCGTCTCGGCCCGGATGTCACCGTGATAAGCGAATCCGGAATCCATACCTATGGCGAAGTCCGTGAACTGAGCCACTTTGCCAACGGCTTCCTGATTGGCTCGGCGCTGATGGAGCAACCGGACCTCAGCGCTGCGGTGAAGCGCGTGCTGTTAGGTGAGAACAAGGTTTGCGGCCTGACTCGTCCGCAGGATGCGCAAGTCGCCTGGGAGGCGGGCGCTATCTACGGCGGCTTGATTTTCGTCGCCAGTTCGCCGCGCGCCGTTGACGACCAGCAGGCACAGGCGGTAATGGCCGCCGCGCCGCTCAGCTTCGTTGGCGTATTCCGCGATGCAGCCATTGAAGAGGTCGTCACCCGTGCGACCAACTTGAAACTCGCCGCGGTCCAGCTTCATGGGAGCGAAGATCAGGCCTGGATTGATGCCCTGCGCGCGGCGCTGCCGGAGCAGATCCAAATCTGGAAGGCGCTGAGCGTCGGCGAAACACTGCCGCCGCGTAACCTCAATCATGTGGACAGATATGTCTTTGACAACGGTCAAGGCGGGAGCGGTCAACGCTTCGACTGGTCGCTGCTGCAGGGCCAGGACCTGCGTAACGTGATGCTGGCAGGCGGCCTCAGCGCCGATAACTGCGTAGAAGCCGCGAAAAGCGGCTGTGCCGGACTCGATTTCAACTCAGGCGTAGAGTCGCAGCCGGGAATCAAAGAGGCAAGCCTGGTGGCTGCCGTTTTCCAGACGCTGCGCGCATATTAAGGAGCAATGCAATAATGAGCACTTTACTGAACCCGTATTTCGGCGAATTCGGCGGTATGTACGTTCCGCAGATCCTGATGCCCGCCCTGCGCCAGCTGGAAGAAGCTTTCGTCAGCGCGCAAAAAGATCCTGAGTTTCAGGCTGAATTCACCGACCTGCTGAAAAACTACGCGGGCCGCCCGACGGCGCTGACCAAATGCCGCAATCTGACCGAAGGCACCCGCACCACGCTGTACCTCAAGCGTGAAGATCTGCTCCACGGCGGCGCGCACAAAACCAACCAGGTGCTGGGCCAGGCGCTACTGGCCAAACGTATGGGCAAAACGGAAATTATCGCCGAAACCGGTGCCGGCCAACACGGCGTCGCCTCGGCGCTGGCCAGCGCCCTGCTCGGTCTGAAATGCCGCATCTATATGGGCGCCAAAGACGTCGAGCGTCAGTCGCCGAACGTCTTCCGCATGCGCCTGATGGGTGCGGAGGTCATTCCAGTGCACAGCGGTTCCGCCACCCTGAAAGATGCCTGTAACGAAGCGCTGCGCGACTGGTCCGGCAGCTACGAGAAGGCGCACTACATGCTCGGCACCGCCGCTGGCCCGCACCCATTCCCGACTATCGTGCGTGAATTCCAGCGCATGATCGGCGAAGAAACTAAAGCGCAGATCCTCGAGAAAGAAGGACGCCTGCCGGACGCGGTGATCGCCTGCGTTGGCGGTGGTTCTAACGCCATCGGCATGTTCGCTGATTTCATTGATGAATCCCGCGTTGGCCTGATTGGCGTCGAGCCTGCCGGCCACGGTATCGAAACCGGCGAGCACGGCGCGCCGCTGAAGCACGGTCGCGTCGGCATTTACTTCGGCATGAAGTCGCCGATGATGCAAACCTCCGACGGGCAGATCGAAGAATCTTATTCTATCTCCGCCGGGCTGGATTTCCCGTCAGTGGGTCCGCAGCATGCGTTCCTTAACAGCACCGGGCGCGCCGAGTATGTGTCAATTACCGACAACGAAGCGCTGGATGCCTTTAAAGCGCTCTCCCGCCATGAAGGCATTATCCCGGCGCTGGAATCGTCCCACGCTCTGGCGCACGCGCTGAAGATGATGCGCGAGAACCCGGATAAAGAGCAGTTGCTGGTGGTTAACCTGTCCGGCCGCGGCGATAAAGACATCTTCACCGTACACGACATTTTGAAAGCGCGAGGGGAAATCTGATGGAACGTTACGAGACGCTATTTGCACAGTTAAAAAACCGCCAGGAAGGCGCCTTTGTTCCCTTCGTCACCCTTGGCGATCCGGGGCCGGAGCAGTCGCTAAAAATCATCGATGCGCTGATTGAAGCCGGCGCCGATGCGCTGGAATTGGGGATCCCCTTCTCCGACCCGCTGGCCGACGGCCCGACGATTCAGGGCGCGACATTACGCGCTTTTGCCGCCGGCGTCACCCCGGCGCAGTGCTTCGAGATGCTGGCGGCGATCCGCCACAAGCATCCGACCATTCCAATCGGCCTTTTGATGTACGCGAACCTGGTGTTCAGCCCGGGGATTGATGAGTTCTACGCCGAATGCGCGCGTGTTGGCGTGGATTCCGTGCTGGTCGCCGACGTGCCGGTCGAAGAGTCCGCCCCGTTCCGTCAGGCAGCGCTGCGCCATAACATTGCGCCGATTTTCATCTGCCCGCCAAATGCCGATGACGATTTACTGCGCCAGATTGCCTCCTATGGCCGCGGCTATACCTACCTGCTATCACGCGCTGGCGTGACAGGCGCGGAAAACCGCGCCGCGCTGCCGCTGCATCATCTGATTGAAAAACTAGCGGAATATAACGCCGCGCCGCCTCTGCAGGGCTTTGGTATCTCGGCGCCGGAGCAGGTTTCCGCCGCCATTGACGCCGGCGCCGCCGGGGCAATATCCGGCTCGGCCATCGTCAAGATTATCGAGCGCAACCTCGAGCAGCCGCAAAAAATGCTCGAAGAGCTAAAAACCTTCGTGCACGGTCTGAAAGCGGCGACCAAAACCATCTGACCCTTCGTCGCCCGGCCTCACGCCGGGCGGCTATTTCTGCTGCAGGCTGTTGGCGTATTTTCGCGTTAGGCGAAACAGCGCCGACACCTCGTCTTCTGACCATCCAGCCAGCACCTGATTCATTAACCGCCGCCGCGCAACGGCAATAGCGTCGATCATCCGCTGCCCCTTTTCGCTCAGCGTCACTTCGCTAATCCGCCGGTCTTTGGCATTGGCCTGCTTGCAGGCAAGTCCCTGAACCTCCAGCTTTTTCACCTGCCGACTGACGGTGGTGTAATCGCGGCCTAAATGATCCGCCAGCTCAACAACCCCCACCGGGCCATAGCGCCCTACCGCCACCAGTAGCGGAAACAGCATCTGTTCAAGCTGCACCCCTGCCGCCTGTAATATCTGCTCATCGCGCAGAGGTTGATTCATCACGCTGATGATATCCAGCAGCGCGCCGTGAAAGTCGGTGATGTCGTAATTATTATGTGCATCTTGCATATATTAGTTAACCGCGTATAGTGCTCCTGAACGATATGTGCATATTACACATAATTATCTTCAGGAGATAATGTTATGAAAGCAGCCGTGGTATTTGATCTTAACGAAGGCCCGGTATGGGCCGATTTTAGCGAACCGCAGCCTGCAGTCGGACAGTTATTGATTGACGTTCGCGCCGCCGCCATTAGCCACGTGGTTAAGGGCCGGGCATCGGGACATCATTATAGTTTTGACGGTACTCTGCCGTTTGTCGTCGGGATCGATGGCGTCGGTATGACCCCTGACGGCCAGCGCGTCTATTTTGCTTTCCCCAGCGCGCCGTTCGGCAGTATGGCGCAACGCGCGCCGGTCGCGCTGCAGAATTGCCTGGCGCTGCCGGATGAGCTTGACGACATCAGCGCCGCGGCAATGGCCAATCCGGGCATGTCTGCCTGGGCTGCGCTTGTTAAGCGGGCGCAGTTTCAGGCCGGCGAAACGGTACTGATTAACGGCGCCACCGGCAGCGCCGGACAGCTGGCGGTGCAAATTGCCCGCTACCTCGGTGCGAAAAAAATCATTGCTACCGGGCGCAATACGCAGACGCTGACCGCCCTCGCAGCCGATGAGTGTATTGATTTAACCGCCGATGAGCAGACACTTAGCGCACAATTCGCCGCCAGCGCCGGGCAAGTTGATGTGATCGTGGATTATTTGTGGGGCCGCAGCGCAGAGTTACTGCTGCCTGCGTTGGCGAAATATACCCCCGGCGATAAGCCGGTACGTTATGTGCAGGTGGGTTCCCTTGCCGGGGCGGATATCGCGTTAAATGGCGCCGTGCTGCGCGCCGCGCCGCTACAGCTTATGGGCAGCGGCATCGGCAGCCTGACCATGCCGCAACTGCTGGCGGCAACCGGGGAGATGCTACAGGCTGCGGTTCCCGGTCAGTTTACCATCGCCACCACGCCGCTGCCGCTCCGCGATGTCGCTGCGGCCTGGCCGCGTGATAACAGCCAGAAACGTACGGTTTTCACTCTTGATTAAAAAAATGTGCCTCCGCACAAACTCTGGGGTTGATATCTTAAATGAGAAATATTATCTTTCTCATTACCGAATAGTTGAGTGAACAACTCAGGTATTCGGTACGACATTGCTCACATTGCTTCCAGTATTTTTGCCCGCGTTTATCGCGGGCTTTTTTTTGGGTCAACTTCGGCATTTAATGGTCGAGATACAGATAATGCAGCCAACTGGTCATCCGTAACAGCACCTTACGCATCACCGACACGTGGGCAAAATGGTCGGTATACACCGCCGCCTGGGCACTGACCCCATCCGGTAAATGGGCAAGATCGCGGCTCGCCGCCAGGTCAATCATTACATACACCCCTTCCCGACCGGGCGTGGCGCTTAAACCCTGTAATGCGCCGCTGGCCTGGTAGCTGCCATCGGGAATGGTTGGCAATACCTTTGTGACCTTGCCGGCATACACCTGCCCCGGTAGACCATTGAACACCACCTCTGCCTCGTCGCCCTGCTCCAGGCGCAGGATAGCGTTCTGGCGAAATACCGCCACCACCTGCCGTTTCTGCTGCGGAATAAAAATCATCACCGGTTTGAACGGCAGACGAACTGCCGTGGTTCCCGGTCGCGCCAGCACCTGGGTGACATAACCATCGCTGGGCGCGCGGAAAACCGTCTGTTCAAGGTCATAACGCGCTTCGGCAATCTGCGATTTCAGGCTGGCGATTTGCGCATCCTCGCCATTGAAACGCGCAGAAAGTCTTTCTAACTCCTGTTGATACTGGGCTTTAGCCCCCCGCAGGGCCGCGGATTGCGCCTGATATTGCTGCTCGGCGTGATTCACATCCTGCTCGGAAAAAGGGTTAACCGGCATCGTCGCGCCTTTCGCATAGCGCTGATAATCCTGCCGGGAACGTTCATATTCCGCCGTCATCCGTTGAACGTTAGCGGCAGATTCACTTAATGCCGCTTTCCGGGTTCTGATATCCGCTTCGGCGGCACTGAGATCCGCCTCCAGTTTATTCAGCCGCGCGCGATAACGGCTATCATCAAGGCGAAACAGCACCTCGCCTTTGCGTAATAACACATTCGTTTTATCGGTAACTTCTACGATGGCCCCCGACACCTGCGGCACAATCGGGATCGACAGAGCTATTTTTTGCGCCCGGTCGGTGTACGGGTGATTATAATTCATGGTCAGAATTAGCGCGCCGACAATAAACACGCCGCCAAGGACCGCCGTGGGTACCGTCCATTTATTTACCGGGATACGAAAAATTTTAAATACGCCATAGGCCAACGCCACATAGCTAAGAATAATGAGTAAATCCATACACTGGCCTCAGCGGTTATTTGACGAGTTTGTCGTTACAGTTATCTGTTGCTCCTGCAGACGCTTTAGCTCGCTTTCGAGTTGCCTGATTCGCTGATGCATTTCGGCGTTATCTTCGACTTTATGCGCCATTCCCCACCCGCGCTCAGGGCGATACAGCGTGGCCCAGATCCACAACAGCGGCCAAATCGCATGCAGGGTGAACAGGCTCACCCAGCCGGCAACATGTATCGCATCCTGATGCGGATGCTGACGTTTTTTGGCCAATAAATAGGGAATATCATGAATAATAATAATGCCGTAAAATAAAATCAAAAACACGGCTATTAATACGCCTAAGGCAAAGTAGTTAAGAAACATAATGGTTCCTGACAATAAACGGTAAAACAGTGCTGACTACGCTGTTTTATAATTAGCAATACCACTCGATTTAATATTGGGGCTTAGTCGAGAATGATAGTTTGCCGACTGATAGACCAAATATTGATAACGGTAAAAATCAGTAGTTTTATCTTTCCGATATAAAATCTCTTCTCCCGAGACCGATAGCCCTTTGATAATATCGTCATATTCAATCTTTTTTTCTTCTTCGGTTACGCTGGTAGCGCACGCCGCCAGCAGCAACATCGCAGATAACGCAGCCATTCTTGTTATTTTCATCGATTATTTCTCTGTATTTTCGGCTGTAACAAATAATCTTCGCAAATAATACCCAGCGACTGACCAGAAGTCATATGACAATGACAGCAAAGATATATATCATTTTTGATATAGCAAACCGAAAGAAGCCATCTCATGAAAGAAAAAGACCTGCGTATTGACGAACTCCGTATCGTCCGCATGATTGCCGAAACGGCAAGCGTTAGCAAAGCCGCCCAGCTACTGGACATGCCGCAGTCGAACGTGTCGCGGGCGCTGAACGCGCTGGAACGGCGCCTGGGGCTGGAAATCTTTATCCGCCACCCTCGAGCGTTAATTCTGAGCGAGTTTGGCGAGCAGTTCCTGCGCCGGGCGGACATCCTGCTGGATAAGCATAATGACCTGCTTGATATGTCCGGTACCTGGAAACGCAGCCTTAACGGCATGGTGACGCTCGGCGCGCCAATCGGCATTCAGGCTTTCCTTGCCCGATACCTTTTGCCGCCGGTGCTGCACTCGGCGCCGGAATTAACCGTCAATCTTCTCACCCGCAATCCCGACGAGCGCGAACAGAAACACGGGACGCTTTTCGATAGCGATTGCGATCTGCTGATTAGCTTTTTCCAACCGCAGGACGAAAGCCTGATCGCAAGGCCTCTCACCCGCTTTCGCATGGGGCTGTTTGCCTGCGCGGATTATATTGCGCAGTCGCCTCTGCACGATGTTGATGAGCTTGCGCAGCACCGCTGTATCACTTTGCGTACGTTGGGCGGGATCCGCAACAGTTGGCATTGCTATAACGCCGCGGGTGAGAGTATTCAGGTAGAGGTCAACGGTTCCAGCGTATGCGATAACATTTTGCCGGCAATCGAGCTTGCTAAACAGGGACTGGGCATCGTATATGCCCCTTTTTACTCCGTCGCGGCGGAATTAGAGGCCGGTACGTTACAGCCATGTCTGCCACGGGAACGCGGCGTGAATATGCAGGCGTGGTTGATTTATCGTCAGCGCGGCGTGTTGCCGCATCGTGTACAGGTGATAATGGATAGCATAATGGAAAGCGCTAAACTGCACGCCCACCGGCTGGTCTGAAGAGGATAAAACTGGCCGCAGGCGGCCAGTTTTTTTAAAGCATTAGAAGCGATAACCGGCAGAGAACATAAACACCCACGGATCCAGACGGGTGCTGACTTTCTGGTCAACGCCGTTAGCTTTAAATTTCACATCGGTGTCGATATCCATGTACCAGACCGACATGTTCAGCAGCCAGTTGCGGTCAATCAGATAATCCAGACCAACCTGTCCTGCCGCGCCCCATGAATCTTTCAGACTCAGGTCGGAAAGCCCGGCGTCCTTACCGGTATCGTTGAAATCATTGTTAAAGAAGGTCGTATAGTTAATACCGGCGCCGATATACGGGCGCACTTTGCTTTGCGCATCGCCAAAGTACCACTGCGCCATCAGCGTCGGCGGCAACTGGTGTACGGTGGCGATAGTACCGGTCGGCCCGGTACCGACCTTGTGGCGGAACGGCGTTGCCGCCAGCAGTTCGATACCGATATTGTCGGTCGCCATATAGGTAAAGGTTAAACCTAACTGGGTGTTATTACTGACGTTAAAACCGCCGAGGCTACCCAGCACGTTGTCAGAACCCTCAGTGGGGCGAACCGTCGCCGAGCCCGCGCGAATAAAAAATTCCCCCGCTTCATGCGCCCAGGCGCTACCACCAGAAAGCGTACCTAAGATCAATGCCGCCGCTGCTATTTTCTTCATATCCATGTCCCCATTATGGTTTTTATCAGCGGCTGCAAATATACCTACAATGAGTTAGCTTTGATCTGTTTTAGATCACACCAGGCCATTATATTTAACATTTATTGATCCAGATTAATTTTTGCAGCAGTTAGTAACGTACTGATTCGTCTTTACATCAATTTTTACCCATGAGAAAAATTTTTGCTTGCCCCTCTTGTCGCCGATCGTGCGGATAGCTAATTTAATTGCCGACAATTTGTGTTGATGCGTTTTTTTCAGGTGTAATTATGAGTGAAATCAACCCGTGCATGACGTGCGGTGCCTGTTGTGCGTATTTTCGAGTCTCCTTCTACTGGGCTGAAGCCGACGACGCCGGCGGCGTGGTACCCGCACAGCTCACCGAACCCCTTACCCCTTTTCTGCGCTGCATGAGCGGTACCAATCAGCGGCAAAGCCGCTGTACCGCCTTAAGCGGTGAAATCGGCGAATCGGTACACTGCTCCATCTATCACCAGCGGCCTTCCCCCTGCCGCGAGTTTGCCATGTCAGGCGAAGGCGGCGAACTCAACGAAGCGTGCGATCGCGCCCGTGCCCGCTACGGCCTGCCGCCGCTGGGAACTCTTTACAAAGATATACCTACCGTGACCTCGGCAGAGACTGCTACCCAACCACGTTTTGCGTTACAATCCCCGGCTAGTTAAAACACCTGCAAGACTCAAGGAGAATGCATGTCTATCACGGCGAAGTCCGTCTACCGTGACACGGGGAATTTTTTTCGTAATCAGTTCGTTACTATTCTGCTGATTGCGTTGTTATGCGCGTTCATCACGGTAGTTATTGGCCATGCCTTTTCGCCCAGTGACGAGCAGTTATCGATCCTCAGCGAGGGCGATAACCTGGCGGGCAGCGCCGGCTTGTTTGAGCTGGTGCAAAACATGACGCCGGAACAGCAGCAGATCCTGCTGCGCGCGTCGGCAGCCTCAACCTTCTCGGGCCTGGTGGGGAATGCCATCCTCGTCGGCGGCGTACTGTTGCTGATTCAGCTAATCTCCGCCGGGCATCGCGTCAGCGCGCTGCGGGCAATCGGCGCGGCGGCGCCGGTTCTGCCGAAGCTGTTGCTGCTTATTCTGTTCACCACCTTCGTGGTACAGATGGGGATGATGCTGGTGCTGGTGCCGGGCGTGCTGCTGGCGATCGTCCTGGCATTCGCGCCGGTGATGCTGGTGCAGGATAAAATCGGCATCTTTAGCGCAATGCGCGGCAGTATGCGTCTGGCGTGGGCGAACATGCGCCTGGTGGCGCCAGCGGTACTCGGCTGGCTGCTGGCAAAAACGGCGCTACTGCTGCTTGCTTCAAGCTTTGCAACGCTGTCGCCAAACGTTGCCGCCGTGGTCATTAATACCATCAGCAATCTGTTCTCTGCGCTGTTGCTGATCTATTTGTTCCGCTTGTATATGCTTATTCGCAACTAACTTTAATCAGGGCCGGGCATTCCGGCCCTTCCTGAACGACGGAATTGATGTATGAAGCAGTTTCTCGATTTTTTACCGCTGGTAGTCTTCTTCGCTTTTTATAAAATTTACGATATCTACGCCGCAACCACCGCGCTGATCGTCGCCACCGCGGTAGTCCTCATTTATAGCTGGGTGCGCTATCGTAAAGTTGAAAAGATGGCGTTGATCACTTTTGTGCTGGTCGCCGTATTCGGCGGGCTGACAATCTTCTTCCACAACGATGAATTTATTAAGTGGAAAGTGACCGTCATCTACGCCCTGTTTGCCGGCGCCCTGCTGTTCAGCCAGTGGGTAATGAAAAAGCCGCTGATCCAACGCATGCTTGGTAAAGAGCTGACGCTGCCGCAGCAGGTGTGGTCACGGCTGAATCTGGCCTGGGCGCTGTTCTTCATTCTCTGCGGGCTGGCCAATATCTACATCGCGTTCTGGCTGCCGCAGAATATCTGGGTCAACTTCAAAGTCTTCGGTTTAACGGCATTGACCCTGGTCTTTACCCTGTTGAGCGGCGTTTATATCTACCGCCACATGCCGCAGGACGATAAGCACTAATACCCCTCAACGGTACGCGCTAGCCGGCGCGTACCGCCTTCTTTTATCAACTCGCGTCCCGACCTTTTCCAAAACCCCGTTTTAACCGTACCGACGGGCGTATTCCCCTATTCTCTCTGCGCCGTTTTCATAGTAGCATCGCGCCTGATCTTCTTTGACTAGTACAGAGTATAGAATGACAACAACAGATCTCGCCCCGAAGGGCGAATTGGTTTTACGCACCCTGGCCATGCCGGCGGATACCAACGCGAACGGCGATATTTTTGGCGGCTGGCTGATGTCGCAGATGGATATCGGCGGCGCGATTATGGCCAAAGAGATTGCCCGCGGCCGTGTTGTGACCGTCCGTGTTGATGGTATGACTTTTTTACGCCCGGTCGCCGTTGGCGATGTCGTGTGCTGCTATGCCCGCTGCGTAAAACGCGGCAACACCTCAATCACCATTAATATTGAGGTATGGGTGAAAAAAGTATCGACGGAACCACTGGGCCAGCGCTACAAGGCGACGGAAGCCCTGTTTATTTATGTGGCGGTAGACAATGAAGGCAAGCCGCGAGCGCTGCCTGCCGAGTAGTAAATTGCCCGGTTCGCCGGGCAGCTCTTCTGCTTAAAGGAAACCCAACAGCGAGAAGAAAATATAACCAATCACAATCACCACAATCGGCAGTACGTACAGCGTGAAATACTGCTTCAGGATCGTATGACGCGGTACGACAATACGTTCGGCAAGCTGTTCACGAGAAAGGCCTTCCGCTCCTTTAGCCTGTTCCAGAATCAACTGATCTTCCACACCTTCGCGTAGAAACTTCGCCTGGCGGGCCATTCGCGCGCCGGAAGCCTGCAACGCCATGCCGACAAACACCAGCGCGTAGATAATCCAGAAACCGATGTTCAACGCATGTTTGAACTCCGGCAGCGGCGAGTTGTACCAGAAGAAATTCAGGAACGGCGTATTAAAACGCACCATCTCAATCATCAGGTGGGCGAAGTCCATCATCACCGCATCAATACCCGGTTTCTTTTCGCTATGCTCGTACATAAATTTCAGTACGGAAATCAGCGTAGACAGCACGGCTGGAATGAAGATGACCCATCCCAAAATGCGTTTAATGACCGCAATGCGTCCAGCTTGTTGATACGTCATGAGTTCCCCTTGTTTAAAACGCCAGACTCTTCATGCCGACATAGAGTCAGGTATAAGTCTATCTTCGTCAGCGAATTTCGCCTGCTTAAGCGCGGTATGATATACCATATGGACAATTTCGTTATCTACTTACGCCAATGGAGAGGAACTTATGTCAGCGAAGCGCCAGATTCTTGCCGCTATTTTCGATATGGATGGCCTGCTTATCGATTCAGAGCCGCTATGGGACCGCGCAGAGCTGGAGGTACTGGACAGCCTCGGAGTGGATATTAGCCGCCGTGATGAATTGCCGGACCTGCTGGGGCTGCGCATCGACCTGGTGGTTGATTTGTGGTTTGCTCAACAGCCCTGGCGAGGCCCGGATCGCGCTGAGGTTACCGCCAGCATTATCCGCAGGGCCATTCAGCTGGTCGAGGAGTCACGGCCGCTGCTGCCCGGCGTGCGTGAAGCCGTGGCATTGTGTAAGGCCGAAGGACTAAAAATCGGCCTCGCTTCCGCGTCGCCGCTGCATATGCTGGAAAAAGTGCTGGAGATGTTTGAACTGCGCGACCAGTTTGACGCGCTGGCTTCCGCCGAGCACCTGCCATACAGTAAACCGCACCCCCAGGTCTATCTCGATTGCGCCGCTAAGCTTGGCGTCGCGCCGATGGCCTGCGTGGCGCTGGAGGATTCAGTTAACGGTATGATTGCCAGCAAAGCGGCGCGTATGCGTTCGATTGTCGTCCCGGAAGCAGAAAACAGCCGCGATCCGCGCTTCGTACTGGCCGATGTGAAACTGGCGTCTCTGCAGCAGCTGACGGTAGCGGACCTGCGCGGCTAAGCGACGTGCGCAGGCATGGGTGTCGTCAAAATATGTCAACCTTGTGACAAAGAGTTACACCGTCACCTCTTCCGTATACTGTATAAAAACCCTATACTGTATGAATTGACAGTTTAGGGTTTTTATCATGACGGCGGAAGGCCACCTCTTCTTTTCTATCGCCTGTGCGGTATTTGCAAAAAATGCAGAACTAACCCCCGTGCTGGCGCAGGGGGACTGGTGGCATATCGTTCCTTCCGCCGTGCTAACCTGCCTGCTACCCGACATCGACCATCCAAAATCTTTCCTCGGGCAGCGCTTAAGCTGGGTCTCGAAACCGGTAGCGCGCGCCTTTGGCCACCGCGGTTTTACCCACAGTCTGCTGGCGGTATTCGGCGCGCTGGCGCTGTTCTACCTGAAAGTACCTGAGAGCTGGATTATCCCAGCGGATGCGCTGCAGGGTTTAGTGCTGGGCTACCTCAGTCATATACTTGCCGATATGCTCACCCCGGCTGGCGTACCGCTGCTGTGGCCGTGCCGCTGGCGGTTCCGCCTACCAATCCTCGCGCCGCGCAAAGGCAATCAGCTAGAACGCGCGCTGTGCATGGCGCTGTTCATTTACGCCGTCTGGATGCCGCAGAGCATGGCCGAAAATAGCGCCGTGCGCTGGTCATCAAATATGATTAATTCGCTGCAAATAACCTTTAATCGCTTTATTAACCATCAGGCTGAACGATAAATACGCTAAATGGTTTTTTGGTTATAACCCATTCCATTTGAGTATAAGAAAGCAATAAGGCCTTCTGCTACTCTTGGCGCCATAAGAGTTGGTTTCAGACCAACCCAGGTAACAAGATATCAGGAGAACGGGGATGAATTTTCCATTAATAGCGAACGTTGTCGTGTTCGCGGTTTTACTGTTTGCGCTGGCTCAAACCCGCCACAAACAGTGGAGCCTCGCTAAAAAAGTACTGGTCGGTCTCGTTATCGGCGTTATCTTTGGTCTCGGCCTGCAGCTGGTTTACGGCTCCGACAGCCAGGTTCTGAAAGATTCTATTCAGTGGTTCAATATCGTCGGTAACGGTTATGTGCAGCTGCTGCAGATGATCGTCATGCCGCTGGTCTTCGCCTCAATTCTGAGCGCGGTGGCTCGTCTGCACAATGCTTCACAGCTGGGTAAAATCAGTTTCCTGAGTATCGGTACGCTGTTGTTCACCACTCTCATCGCCGCGCTGGTCGGCGTGCTGGTGACCAACCTGTTTGGCCTCACCGCTGAAGGCCTGGTGCAGGGCAGCGCGGAAACCGCCCGTCTGAACGCCATCCAAAGCAACTATGTCGGTAAAGTATCAGATCTGAGCGTTCCGCAGCTGATCCTGTCGTTTGTGCCGAAGAACCCGTTTGCCGATCTGACAGGCGCGAACCCGACTTCTATCATCAGCATCGTTATCTTCTCGGCGTTCCTTGGCGTTGCGGCGCTGAAGCTGCTGAAAGACGATGTGGAGAAAGGTCAACGCGTTCTGACCGCCATCGACACGCTGCAGGGCTGGGTGATGAAGCTGGTGCGTCTGGTGATGCAGCTGACCCCATACGGCGTGCTGGCGCTGATGACCAAAGTGGTTGCCGGCTCCAACCTGCACGACATTATCAAGCTCGGCGGTTTCGTCGTGGCTTCTTACATCGCGTTGGGCATCATGTTTGTGGTGCACGGTCTGCTGTTAGCCGTCAATGGCGTCAGTCCGCTGAAGTATTTCCGTAAAGTCTGGCCGGTGATTACCTTCGCCTTCACCAGCCGTTCCAGCGCGGCTTCTATTCCGCTGAACGTGGAAGCGCAGACGCGCCGTCTGGGTGTACCAGAATCTATTGCCAGCTTCTCCGCCTCATTCGGCGCGACGATTGGTCAGAACGGCTGCGCCGGTATCTATCCGGCAATGCTGGCGGTAATGGTAGCCCCGACCGTTGGCATCAACCCGTTGGATCCAATGTGGATTGCCACCCTCGTGGGTATCGTCACCGTGAGCTCCGCGGGCGTAGCCGGCGTTGGCGGCGGCGCCACCTTCGCGGCATTGATCGTGCTGCCGGCGATGGGTCTGCCGGTCACGTTGGTCGCACTGTTGATTTCCGTCGAGCCGCTGATTGATATGGGCCGTACCGCCCTTAACGTTAACGGCTCAATGACCGCCGGCACGCTGACCAGCCAGTGGCTGCGCCAGACGGATAAAGCTATCCTCGATAGCGAAGAAGACGCCGAGCTGGCGCATCGCTAATGTTAACAGCCACAAAAAAGCCGCTGAAATTCAGCGGCTTTTTTTTGCCTACAAGCTCAAGCCTCTATTTCACCATCCTGGCGTATCTGATTAGCCCAACGCTGCGCCGATTCCGGCACGGTGAACGCCGGAGAACGGCGGAAACGCTCGCCCATCAGTACAAAGGCGACATACTTGCCCCGCAATATCCAGACATCGCGAAAATGGTCCATTTTAACGGCATGATCCGGCGGCGCAGGCTCGACGCGCGGCACGTAGCTAATGACAGGGCGATTTTGTTGGCGCAATGTTTTCATAACAGATGGATTCACTAAGCAAAGCGGGAACATAAACCCCTATCATAGCCGATCGCCCCCCTTTTCGTCGCCCCTCCTGGCACGATGCGCATTTTAGGATAACTCCATTCCTTTAAGAGCGGCATCCTCAGCACAATGTTCTATAGTTAGAAGGGTTTTGGTTTAGCAACGACCACTTTTAGCAATGAAAGCAGGAGACGAGCAGATGTCAGAAAAGCACCACGACCCACACAGCCGACAGGCTCCGGTACACGATAGCGATGAAGCAAAACCGGGCCTCGATTCACTGGCGCCAGAAGATCGCGAGTGGCGCCCTACTCCCCAGCCAACCGCGCCCGGGGAGGAACCGACGGCGCCGGGTAGCCTGAAAGCGCCGGATACCCACAGCATAAAATTAGATACCCTCGAGCCGCAGCGTAAAGGTGGTGAAAACTTTCCGCTGACCACCAATCAGGGGGTACGCATCGCCGACGATCAAAACTCGTTGCGCGCCGGCAACCGCGGGCCAACGTTGCTGGAAGATTTTATCTTACGTGAGAAAATTACCCATTTTGACCATGAACGCATTCCCGAGCGTATCGTTCATGCTCGCGGTTCCGCCGCACACGGCTATTTCCAGCCTTACAAAAGCCTGAAAGAGATTACCAAAGCCGATTTTCTGTCCGCACCGGAAAAAATCACCCCCGTTTTTGTCCGCTTCTCTACCGTTCAGGGCGGCGCGGGTTCAGCCGATACCGTGCGCGATATCCGCGGCTTCGCCACCAAATTCTATACCGAAGAGGGCATTTTCGATCTGGTGGGCAACAACACGCCAATTTTCTTTATCCAGGATGCGATTAAATTTCCCGACTTTGTCCATGCGGTGAAACCTGAACCGCACTGGGCAATCCCACAGGGACAAAGCGCTCATGACACCTTCTGGGATTATGTTTCGCTACAGCCGGAAACGCTGCATAACGTGATGTGGGCCATGTCAGACCGCGGCTTACCGCGCAGTTATCGTACGATGGAAGGTTTCGGCATTCATACCTTCCGCCTGATCAACGCCGAAGGCAAAGCCACCTTTGTGCGCTTCCACTGGAAACCGGTGGCCGGTAAAGCATCGCTGGTGTGGGATGAGGCGCAGAAATTGACCGGCCGCGATCCGGACTTCCATCGCCGCGATTTATGGGAAGCCATTGAGGCTGGCGATTATCCGGAGTTTGAGCTCGGCTTGCAGTTAATTCCGGAGGAAAACGAGTTCGATTTCGACTTCGATCTGCTGGATCCGACCAAGCTCATTCCGGAAGCGCTGGTACCCGTACAACGAGTCGGCAAAATGGTGCTTAACCGTAACCCCGACAACTTCTTCGCTGAGAACGAACAGGCGGCATTCCATCCTGGTCATATTGTGCCGGGTATCGATTTTAGTAACGACCCGCTGCTGCAAGGGCGACTTTTCTCCTATACCGATACGCAAATTAGCCGCCTCGGCGGGCCAAATTTCCACGAAATTCCAATTAACCGCCCCACCTGCCCGTATCATAATTTCCAGCGTGACGGCATGCACCGAATGGAGATTGATACCAATCCGGCAAACTATGAGCCTAACTCTATCAACGATAACTGGCCTCGCGAAACGCCGCCGGCGCCGAAACGCGGCGGCTTTGAATCGCTGGCGGAACGCGTTGATGGCGAGAAAATCCGTAACCGTAGTCCCTCCTTCGGCGAATACTACGCCCAACCTCGCCTGTTCTGGCTCAGCCAGACGCCGATCGAGCAACAGCACATTATCGGCGGCTTTAGTTTTGAGCTGAGCAAAGTGGTGAGAGTTTGGATCCGCGAGCGGGTGGTCGATCATCTGGCGCATATTGATATCGGGCTGGCGGAAGCGGTAGCCAACAATCTCGGTATCGAACTCAGCGATGAGCAGCGGAATATTGCTCCACCAGCGCCGGTTAACGGCGTGGAGAAAGATCCTACCCTCAGTCTTTACGCCGATGGCGATGGCGATGTAAAAGGGCGAATTGTCGCGGTATTACTCAATGAGAAGACCTGCGCGCAGGATGTACTCAACCTGTTGCAGGCGCTGCAGGCCAGAGGCGTCCACAGCAAACTTCTCTATTCGCGTATGGGCGAAGTCAGCGCCGATGATGGATCGCAGCTACCGATCGCCGGAACCTTCGCCGGCTCGCCATCGTTGACGGTTGATGCGGTTATTGTTCCCGGCGGCGACCTGAGCAGCATCAGCGATAACGGCGATGCCCGCTACTACCTGCTGGAAGCCTATAAGCATCTGAAGCCCATTTTACTGGCGGGCGATGCGCGGCAGTTTAGTTCGCTGCTACAGGTGCCCGCTGCGGGTGAAGAAGGGGTTATCGAATGTGACGCGATTAATACGCTTAGCGTCGATAAGCTGCTGACGCTACTGGCCGCGCATCGCATCTGGTCCAGAAGCAGTAAAGTTGCGGCCATACCCGCATAGTAAAAAGCCCGGCAGTTCATGGCTGCCGGGCTTTCCTCTCTTTATACGTCGCGATAGTTTCCGAGCCTGTAGCCGCGTTCCGCGATCGCGTATTTCAGTTCGCCGGACGTCAGCACGTCCAGTTCGGTCAGCCGCGGATAGCAGTAAGCGCTGCCCATAATGGTGTTATCGACAAATGCCGGATGACACATCACTTCCAGCGAGTTTTCTTGCCGTTCGAGCGATGCATCCAGCGTTTGCAGGAACAGCGCTTGTGAAACCGCTTCACCGTAAAATTCGCTGCTGAAGCCATCGCTACTGCGCGCCGCATCCTGGTCGAGGCCATTTAGCGCCGCCACCTGACGATCGATACGCAAAGCGATGCCCTTTTCGCGCGCAAAGGCGGCGACGATGGGGTAGATCTGCGCAATCATATGCACATGGTGGTGACTGTCGATGTGCGTCGGTTCGCAACCAAACAGTTCGATAAAACGCCGGTACTGACACTCCAGTTCATGGGCGATCTCATCCAGCGGCAGGCTGTCCTCTTCCGCCATCTGCCAAATCCATTTGCCCAACCGCCCGTCGCGGGTTAACCCCGGCATCGCCGATAATGGCTCGCCCAGCGTCAACACAAAGTGCATGCCCACCGCCAGCTCGGGCAGGCTGCGGCTTAATTGGGCGGCGTGGCCGATAGCCGCGCCGTTGACCAACGCCGTGGTCGACGTCACCAGTCCATTCTTGCAGGCTTCGATAATGCCGTAATTCTGCCCTTTGCTCAGGCCATAATCATCGGCGTTAACGATCAATACGCGTTCCATCGGCCGCTCCCATTACTGTTTCAGTTTTTCGATAGTCGCTGCAAAATTCGGCAGCCACTTCTCATGGGCGAGGATCATCTCCCGCGCCAGCTGCTCGGCATCGCGATCCGAATGAATCAGCGGGCTTAAATTGAGCGCCAGCAGCACATCATTGAGCTCGCCGCTCATTGCCGCCTGGCTGGCCGCCACTTCAAAGCCTTTGATGGTATAAATCAGTCCCAGCACTTTTTCATCAAAATGCGTGATTCGCGGCGTGGGTTTCGCGCCGTCGCGGCCCAGCGTACAGGTCATTTCTACCGCCCAGTCGGCCGGAATATTATCAACATGGCCATGGTGCGGAATATTCACATAGTGCTCGGCCTGCTTATCATTGTAGATGGCGTTAATCACCTCGCAGGCGGCATCAGAGTAGTAAGCGCCGCCACGCTGCTCAAGCTCCTTCGGCTTAATGTTCAGATCCGGATTTTTGTAAAGTTCGAACAGCTGCTTTTCAACCTTCTGCACCACCTGAGCGCGCGCTCCGCCTTTGTAGTACTCACCCATCTCAATCGCCAGCATCTCTTTCGGCTTGAAGTAATAAAGCAGATACGAGCATGGGATCAGGCGCAGTGAGCGAATCAATCCTTCGCTAAACGGCAGATCGAAGATATTTTTCACCGAGTTCGCGGTCAGGCGGCCTGAAGCCACACCGTCCAGCAGTTCATCGAAGCGCGACACGCCATTGACCAGTACATCGCGAACAAACACCAGGTGGTTAAGACCGAACAGATCGATATTCAGCTCATCGCTCGGATTCAGTTGCAGCACATCGGTAATAAACATCTTCATACCGATTGGAATGTTGCACACGCCGATAAAGCGCTTGAAGTTGGTGTGGCGGTAAACCGCCTCGGTGACCATACCCGCCGGGTTGGTAAAGTTAATGATCCACGCATCGGGGCAAATTTCCTGCACATCTTTGACGATATCGAAAATCACCGGGATGGTACGCAGACCTTTAAACAGACCGCCCGCACCGTTGGTTTCCTGGCCCAGATAGCCGTGGCTTAGCGGGATACGTTCATCTTTTTCACGCGCTTTCAGCTGGCCAACGCGCAGCTGCGTGGTGACGAAATCCGCCCCTTCCAGCGCCGCGCGGCGATCCAGCGTTTTGTAGACTTTCATCGGCACGCCGGCTTTTTCTACCATCCGCTGGCACAGCGCATGGATGATATCGAGCTTCTCCTGCCCTTCTTCCACGTCCACCAGCCACAGTTCCGTTACCGGCAGCTCATGATAGCGTTTGAGAAAACCTTCCAGTAATTCCGGGGTATAGCTGCTACCGCCGCCGATAGTCACGACTTTTAATTTCTGGCTCATATCTTTCTCCCTTAGGCGCTACGCGTAGATGTAGACCGCTCTCCGCATAAATGCGGACAGTTAACTTGAATGAATAAACCGCGCGGTAAATACCGCTGCGAGTTAATTAATATTGGTCAGCTGTTTACGATAACTGCTTGGCGTGAATGAGGTCAGCTTCTTGAAAGTTTTAATAAACAGACTTGGGCTGCTATATCCTGATTCATACGCAATATCAGTGACCGAATAGTTGGTGATTTCCAGCTGTTTTTTCGCGAAATTGATGCGGATATCATTAATGATCTGCATCGGCGTCTTACCATAATAGCGCTGGGTAGCCCGGGTTAAATATTCTTGCGTTTTCCCGGACAATTGCACCATATTTTCCAGCGCGCTTTCGCCAAATTTATTTTTATCGTGCATATCCTCTACGGTATTTTTCAGCCAGTGAGGAATCACATCTTCAACGGGCTCTTCACGATAATGACGTAAGCGGTTAATGGTGTAAAACGAGACCAGTTCAATAAACTCGTCAAATTCAGTCTCGCGAAAATTCAGTGAAGCAATAACCGACTCGATATAACTGAGAAAGGCGCTTTGCACCGCATAGACCTGAGAGGCGACCAGACCGAACGGCAGCAGCGGCAGATAATGTTTCTCAAAGAAGCGTCTGCTGATGCCAACGTTAAGAATGCGCGTCGCACCAAACTCGTAAAAGCTCTGATGGTGCGACCCCATTGGGATGAAGACAAAGTCCCCGCGCTCCAGCAGCACCCGTTTGCCATTAATTTCCTGATAATAGCGCCCGGTTAAAACGATAGTGAATTCGTAGTAATCATGCTGGTGAAGCCCGCTCACGCTCTCCGTTTTGTTATAGATGACCACATGAAAGTTTTTCCCGTTGAAGAGCTGTTGTTCCCTGGCGGTACTGATCTCGGTGGTCATCATTTTCGGCTGCCTCATCGTTCGGATAGCCTATTGTACCTTCTCATGCAGCTCGATCAATTCGGCCACCAGTTCACGGGCCAGCATTGAGGTCATCAGATGATCCTGCGCATGAACCAGCACCAGACTTACCTTCATCTTGCCCTCGCCTTCATCGCTTTCAATCAGCTGGGTCTGGACGCGATGCGCTTCGCTCAGCGCCATCCGCGATTGCTCCATCATCGATTTCGCGGCGGCGAAATCCCCCTGCTTTGCCTGCTTCAGCGCCGCATAAGCCAGGCTACGCGCCTGCCCGGAGTTGATAATCAGCCCCATCACCACCTCTTCGAGGTCATTTTCCGGGGTTTCTACCGCGTCGATGTTATCCAGATCAAACATAATATTTCCCTCGTTTCTCAGGCGGTACGGGGTGAACCCGTACCGCTCGACATCAGAATTTCAGTGCGTTAGCAATATCTTCTTCGCTCTCTTCCTGCTCGATGGTGCTCTGCGCTTTGTTCGACAGGATGACGAACGGCAGGTACACGGCAGTAGCGACACAAAGGTTGAAGAGCGCGACCAGCAGGGCAGCAACGCTACCGTTACTGTTAAAGAAAGCGCCCAAACCGGTTGGCATCGTCCAAGGCGCTAGGTTGGTCACCGGTGGGATAATGCCGAGGCTGTAAGCGGCCAGCGTAATCGCGGCCAGAATCGGTTGTACCAGCACGAACGGGATGAACATAACCGGGTTCATGATGATCGGCAGACCGAACAGAATCGGTTCGTTAATCTGGAAGATGCCTGACGGCAGCGCCAGCTTAGCGACCTGACGATGATCGGCGCGGCGAGAAGCGATGAAGATGGCGATAATCAGACCCAGCGTCGCACCGGAACCACCCAGCAGGATGTAGGAGTCGAGCATCGGTTTCGCCCAGAAGTGGAACTGTTTGCCAGCTTCGATGGCCGCGTCGACAGAACCATACTGGTTATACAGCGCGATGTTTTCCAGCGCCCACGGCGTCATAATGCCGTTATCCAGCGCGGTCAGCGCCAGCGAACCGTGCACCCCGAAGAACCACAGCAGGGAGTTAAAGATAACGTACGCCCAGCCAACGACGCTGCCCATCGCCGCCAGCGGCGTGGAGATGGAGTCCATGATGATCTGATGGAAGTTGCTGCCGTAGTTTGACAGAATCCACGAAATAATGCCGAAGACTGACAAAATCAGGAAGCCCGGGATCAGCGCCGAGAAGGAACGTGATACCGATGACGGTACGCTATCCGGCAGTTTGATGACCCAGTTACGGCGAATAACAAAGGTGAACAGTTCCGCCACCACCAGGCCGATAATCATCCCGGAGATGATGTTCTGCCCGCCGAGCCAGTTGGCGCCGACGGCGTAGGCTTCACCCACGCTATAAGGCGTGACGGTCATAAAGGCGGCAACTGCCAGCAGACCTGCTGCCATGGGGTCGACTTTACGCTCCTCGGCCAGCGCGGCGCCGATAAAGAACGGCGCCATCAGCGACATAATGCCCAATGTACCGTTGTAGACATTACCGCCGATGGCTTTAAAGCCGTTTAAGGTTTCAATGGTGGAGGCATCCAGACGAATCCCCATTGAATAAAAGAAAGAACCTTCACCAAAGCTCAGAAAAACGTTGTTGATTAATACGAACATGGCCCCGGCGAGGGTCAGCGGCATTAATTTAATAAAGCCGTTTTTAATCGCATTAATGTGCGGTTGCTTTCCTATTTTAACTGCAAAAGGAAGGAGTACCTTTTCAAGCGAATCGATCACTTTACTCATAGTAAATACCCTTAAAAGCCGCAATAAAATATTACGGCGATGATGTATGAAATTACTCTTTGACGGGAAAATAAACTGTTGAATATCGTGGCGGCTAGTATTAATTAACTACCAGACGCCAGAATATCGCGAGTTTAAAAAATAAAATTATTGTGCAGCAGCTTTCTTAATGGCCGCGACGGCCGCTTTCAATACACCTAAGCCATCAACTTTACCGTACAGAATCGAATCAATTACCTCTACCGGTTTGTTCGGCAGTAGCCGTTGAATTTCCGGCAACATATAAGCAATTTGTGGCCCTAATAATACGACATCCGCTTCCGGACCTTTTTCGCCGGCCAGCGTTTCAGGATACGCTTCAATAATAACCGGGACCTCATACTTTTCCGCTTGGGCGCGCATTTTGGAGACCAGTAATGAAGTGGACATGCCAGCCGAGCAGAACAGATAGATATGTTTCTTTTCCATGAACGCTTCCTCAATGTGTAGGACCAGGGCTTCAGCGCTGGCTGAGAGCCGGTAAGACTGGTAACTTTCGGTTAGTTTTGTTTATGCATTGAGTATACGGCAACATTTGGCGGCAGGATAATTCCCTGTTGAACAGAATTGTCTCTCATTGACCTCGCGTTTTGACTACCCTCACATTTCCCCCAAATAATTCGCGCAATTAAATAAGCATTAGCCGCCATAAAAAAGCCCGACCAATGGTCGGGCTTTCGTAGCTCTCAGCTTATGACGCGTAGTTATTTGCTGTTACGTGGATCGGTGTCGTACTCGGCGCAGGTCTGGTAGCCAGAGTTCATCACGTGACCGGTTTCGTCCAGCGCGACAAAGTAGGTTTCAATTTTACCATCCCGTTGACCCAGGATATAAGTCTGGCAGGTTCCGCGC
This sequence comes from Klebsiella sp. 141161, assembly GCF_050600815.1. Classification (NCBI taxonomy): domain Bacteria; kingdom Pseudomonadati; phylum Pseudomonadota; class Gammaproteobacteria; order Enterobacterales; family Enterobacteriaceae; genus Klebsiella; species Klebsiella sp. 141161. Next base: position 597,374 of record NZ_JAQIRN010000001.1, read on the forward strand.
GCGTGGATCATGGTGACTTCAGACGACGGTTTACCGGCAATCTGCATAACCTGGCTGCGGGTCATGCCTTTTTTGACATCCTTAACAACTGGCTGTGTGAACTGGTCTTTGGTGCGGTCATAGGCCGTACACCCTGCCAGCATGGTTAATACTGCCGCTGCGCCCATCAATCCTGCTAATTTTTTGTTCATATTCCATCCTCATTATGTAATCGGCGTGTTTTAAGCCTGGAATAAAAAGCGTTATTTTTCAAGCCAAACGTCGAATTCATGTAAATTCAGAACTTTTCTGGTAACCAGATATGTGCAAAAAAACAGCGACGGAACGAACTCCTCTACGGACTTCCTGACACACCATAAGTAAAGACTATGACATTGGCTGCCTTCTTTTCCGTCAGTCAGCGGTACCAGCCTTGTCGTTTCAGCAGCAAAGAGGTAGTTTTAGACCATGCTGGTTGCCATACAGGCTCACTTTCCGGAGGGCGTAATGACGCTTCAACAACAAATTATTCAGGCGCTGGGCGCGAAGCCGCAGATTGATGTCGAAGGCGAAATTCGCCGCAGCGTGGATTTCCTGAAATCCTATCTGCAGACCTATCCGTTCATTAAATCACTGGTGCTCGGGATTAGCGGCGGTCAGGATTCGACCCTTACCGGCAAACTCTGTCAGATGGCGATCGATGAGCTGCGCGCTGAAAGCGGCGATCGGAGCCTGCAATTTATCGCCGTGCGCCTGCCCTATGGCGTCCAGGCCGATGAGCAGGATTGCCAGGATGCCATCGAATTTATCCAACCTGACCGCGTGCTGACCGTCAATATCAAAGGCGCTGTGCTGGCCAGCGAGCAGGCGTTGCGAGAAGCTGGTATTGAGCTGAGCGATTTTGTTCGCGGCAACGAGAAAGCCCGTGAGCGAATGAAAGCGCAATACAGTATCGCCGGCATGACCAAAGGCGTGGTCGTGGGAACTGATCATGCCGCAGAAGCGATCACCGGCTTCTTTACGAAATACGGCGATGGCGGAACCGATATTAACCCTATCTTCCGCCTCAATAAACGTCAGGGCAAACAGCTATTGGCGCAGTTGGGCTGTCCTGAGCACCTTTATATGAAGCAGCCGACCGCCGATCTCGAAGATGACCGCCCTTCTCTTCCGGATGAAGTCGCGCTAGGCGTGACCTACGAAAACATTGATGACTATCTGGAAGGCAAAACCCTGGACGAGAACATCGCCAAAACCATCGAAGGCTGGTATCTGAAAACCGAGCATAAGCGCCGCCCACCAATTACCGTTTTCGACGATTTCTGGAAGAAGTAACTATTCCCCAACACCCCGGCCAGTGCCGGGGTTATTTTTTGTCCTTTTCGCCGCAAAATTCGCCTGCTATACTGGATACATAAACAGCACCAGGAGTTGTTGTGGCCAGAAAGCAATCAGCCCCGCGTCTGGAATTTGAGGCGGCGGCAATCTATGAGTATCCCGAACATTTGCGCCCATGGCTGGAGGCCTTGCCAAAGCTGCCGGGGGTATATCAGTTTCATGGTGAAAGCGAAACATTGCCGCTTTATATCGGTAAGAGCGTGAATATCCGCAGCCGGGTGCTGTCGCACTTGCGTACCGCTGACGAAGCCTCCATGCTGCGGCAGGCGCGGCGCATCAGCTGGCAACGCACCGCCGGGGAATTAGGCGCGCTGTTACTTGAAGCGCGGTTGATTAAAGAACAGCAGCCGCTGTTTAATAAACGACTGCGGCGTAATAAGCAGCTCTGCTCCTGGCTGCTGGAGGCGGGTAAACCGCAAATTGTGTATGCGCGAGAAGTCGATTTCTCCCATCAACAGCACCTCTACGGCCTGTTCGCTAACCGCCGCGCGGCATTACAGGCGCTACAAACCATCGCCGATGAGCACCGTCTGTGCTATGGCATTCTGGGGCTGGAGCCGCTGAGTCGCGGGCGCGCCTGTTTTCGTTCCGCACTGGGGCGCTGCGCCGGCGCCTGCTGTGGTAAAGAGAGCGTCGAAGATCATAACCAGCGGCTGCTGGCGCAAATGAGTAAACTTCAGCTGGTGTGCTGGCCGTGGGCAGGCCCGGTGGCGCTGGAAGAGCGCGGCCCGGATATGGTTCAGTACCATATCATTCATAACTGGCTGTGGCTGGGCGCGGTGGATTCACTGACGCAGGCCGCTGAACTCACCACACTGCCAGCCGGTTTCGATCACGATGGCTACAAGATCCTTTGTAAGCCTTTGCTCAGCGGTGAGTATCAGCTGCACCCGCTTGGCTAATGATATCGTAAACGTAAAAAACCGCCGGCCCTGCCCAAAGCCTTAATGGCAATGATTGGGCAAGACCGGCGGTCTTCATTCTTGGCGCTGATTACTCAGCAGGTGCAGGCATTTTACCTTCCGGCGCTTTACGTTCTGTCAGATGCTTCTCAAAATTCGCATTGAACTGTTTTTTCTGTTCTGGCGTCAGGATGTTGTAAATCTTGTTCTGGGTTTCCATGCGGGAAAGCATCATCTCTTTATGCTGCGCTTCCATTTTATCAATCTGCGCGCTGGCTTTCGCTTTGTCGAAAGTATCGCTGGCGATCAGGTCGTGCATGGCGCGACGTTCGTCAAGGGACGGACGTTTCATGTTCTGGCGCTGGCTTTTCATGATGTCGCGAACCTGCTGTTTTTGCGCATCGGTCAGGTTCAGGTCTTTGAACATCATATCGTGATGACCCGGCATACCTTTATGGTGCATCATCGGTTTGCTGTCGGTTTGGGTGGTAGCGGTAGTATCGGCCGCGTGAGCCAGGTTAGCAGCACCCAGAGCCAGAGTAGAGGCAACAAACAGAGCAGTAATCTTCTTCATGGTTATGTCCTTACTATCAGTTATTCTGACGGCGCATTGCCGTGTTGACGAGATTAACTTTACGCGCTTTATCGTCAATTAGTCAGTGCAAGCGTAAAACAATGAAAGTGTAAAAAACATTTTCTCACCAATTGTGGAGAAAATAAGGAAAATGAGGAGGGATATGCAACAAAAAATAAATAACAAGCTGTTTTATAAGGAAACTGTGAAGATTATAAAACAGTAGAGATTAAAAACAAAGCATTTAACCAGGAATAATCCGCAAACCATATCAATGGCACAAATAAATAAGATCGGCGTACAGCGATATTTCACTCGATATTCACAACCGCGAACAACAACGGCTGTGAATAGTTAAGAAAGGGAATTACAACCGTTCCAGCATCAGCCCAGCCCGTAGCCCTGGCGCCACGCCGGGGTTGGGAAACAGCACGTACTCTTGCGCCTTTTCGACGACATAGCGCGTTTCGCCATCCTCCGCCAGCAGCGTCCCGGCGCTGAACGGCGTAAAATTGAGCGTTTCCCCTGACATATGCAACCGGAACTGGTCGCTGTGGCGCGTGATCTGCTGCACCACCCGGTAGCGCAGCGGCGCAGGCGCCTCTTCCACGGCTAAATCGCCCACTAACAGTCTACTTAACGCCCGCCGCGTCGCTGAGAACTGGGTTAAATCGTTGTCGCCAAAAGGCAGCGCTTTACCCAACTCCAGCGTACAGGCCAGCGCGGCAAAACGTTCGCAACTAAAGTGGGTAAAGGTTCCCGCCGGTTGTTGATGAAACACCAGCGCCTCCAGCCCGGCCGCGCCAAGCCAGCTGAGAAAATCTTCACTCCACGGCTCCTCGCGTGCCGGCAATACGCCAAAGCGCGGATGCAGCGAGCCGCGAATAGCGGTATGCATATCCAGATGCCAGCGCACGCCATGGCTATCGCTAAAGAAACGCGTCACAGCGCCTTCCAACTGCCGCGCCCGCACTGTTTCACCACCGGGGGCGAATTTGCGCCATCGCTCGCCGAACATGCGGTTCATATCGCTTTCGAGATAGCGTTTATTTTGCCGCAGCGCCGGCGGGTTGCCGAATATCACCAGCACACGCCAGCGCAGCGGCAGTTCGCCACTCAATAACTGCTGAAGCAAAGCGTTAACCATCTCCACCGGCGCGGTTTCATTGCCGTGAATACCGCACGAAAGCACCAGTGAACGTTCGCAGCGCGCATGCGGGGTCAACAGCAGGATGCCGCAATCGATCCAGTGCCAACGAAAATGGGCGGTTTCGCCATGAAATTGATGCGGCCAGCGCCCCGCCAGAGTTAATGCCAGAAAGTCGTCCACGACGCCTCCTCTATTACTGAAACGGATCGAGGAAAGCACGCGAGGCCGACAGTCTGGCCTCGCATGCCTTCATCAGCTTGCCTGCGATGAAAAATCCAGACCCGGACTGAGCGTCTCCGGCAGCGTCAGTTCGGCAGATTCCAGGCTGGCCATCGGCCAGGCGCAATAATCGGCGGCGTACCAGGCGCCTGGACGATGATTTCCCGAAGCGCCGGTTCCGCCAAACGGCGCGGTACTGGCGGCGCCGGTGAGCGGCTTGTTCCAGTTGACGATCCCGGCGCGGGCCTCCAGCAACAGGCGCTCAAATTTGTCGCGCTCGGCAGAAATCAATCCGCAGGAGAGACCGAACCGGGTGGCGTTAGCCATCGCGATCGCTTGCGTGAAATCGTCATAGCGCCACACGCACAACAGCGGGCCAAAAACTTCTTCATCCGCCACCTGCTGCACGTTGCTCATGTCGATGATCCCCGGCGTCAGCAGCGAGGTACCGTCGCGCAACAGACGCGGCTCAAGTAACGTCTGTCCGCCGCTCGCCACATGCCCAAGCCAGGCCTGATGCACCTTTTGCGCGGCCTGCGGCGATACCAGTCCGCCCAGGAACGGCTGCGGCTGCGCATCCCACTCGCCGGGAATAAGACGTTGTGACACCGTCACTAAACGCTGCAAAAACGCATCGCCCGTCGCGCCGCGCTTCACCAACAGGCGGCGCGCGCAGGTACAACGCTGCCCGGCGGTGATAAATGCCGACTGGATGGTCAGGTGGACCGCAGCGTCAATATCCTGCGGTTCGTCAACAATCAGCGGGTTGTTGCCGCCCATTTCGAGAGCGAGGATTTTTTGCGGCTGCCCGGCCAGTTGGCGATGCAGTTGGAAGCCGGTCGCGGAGCTGCCGGTGAACAACAGTCCATCGATATCCGCCTGCCCGCTCAGCGCCTCGCCGGTCTCCCGAGCGCCCTGCAGTAGATTCAAGACCCCAGCGGGTAAGCCCGCCTCCGCCCATAGCTTAACCACCGCTTCGCCGCTTTGCGGCGTAAGCTCGCTAGGCTTAAAGACGACAGTATTACCAGCTAGTAGCGCCGGCACGATATGTCCGTTAGGTAAATGGCCCGGGAAGTTATACGGCCCAAACACCGCCAGTACCCCGTGGGGACGGTGGCGCAGCGTGGCGGCGCCGTCGGCCATCGCCGTCTCGCTCTCGCCGGTGCGGCTATGATAGGCGCGCACTGAGATTGCCACCTTATTTATCATGGCGGTAATTTCCGTGGCCGCCTCCCAGCGCGGTTTACCGGTCTCGGCGGCAATAATCGCCGTCAGCTGGCTTTTGTTCTCTTCAAGCAGCGCCGCAAACTTCTCGACGATCGCCTGACGCGCGCTAAATGGCAGGCAGGCCCAGGCGGGGAAAGCCTGACGCGCGGCGCTAACCGCCTGTGCGACCTGCCCGGCGTCGGCGTCATTCCCCTGCCACAGCAGCGCCTGGTTGACCGGGTTATATTTACTGCGCTGCAGGCCGCGCCCGCTTTGCCATTCGCCGTTAATCCATAAACTCATGATGTTTTCTCCTCCGGGATCAGGCGGACCATCCGTACGCGATCGCCTGGGTGGCATTTCAGCGTATCCAGCTCACGCGCGCTCAGCAGCAACGTTTCGCTATCCGGATCGGCATGGACCAAAATGGCGCGGAACTGCTGATACTGCTCGTTGGTGACCAGACACTGCGGCCACTCTCCCGGCACAGGCTGCCCTTCTTCCACCGTCAGCAGGCGGCTTTTGCGTATCGCCCGCACCCGGTCGATTTCGCACTCCAGCGTCGGGCCGCCGTCAAAAATGTCGATGTAGTTGTTAAAACGGAAGCCTTCTTTTTCCAGTACCGCACGCGCAGGCGCCGTTTGCGGATGAACCTGGCCGATGACCGCCCGCGCTTCATCGGAAAGAAAGTCGATATATAACGGATGTTTTGGCATTAATGCGGCGATAAACGCTTTTTTACCGGTGCCGGAGAGATAATCGGCGCGGGAAAATTCAATCGCGAAGAAGCGCTTGCCGAGGCTTTCCCAGAACGGAGAATAGCCATGCTCATCAATCACGCCGCGCATCTCGGCGACCACTTTGTCATTAAAGTGGTCGCGGAAACCGGCCATAAACAGCAGTCGCGATTTCGACAACAGGTAGCCATTGCCCTCTTTACGCCATGCAGGATCGAGAAACAGCGTGCAGAGTTCGCTACAGCCGGTGTGATCGTTGCTAAGGAACAGCGTTGGCAGCGCGTGATAAACGTTGAGCTCTTTTGATGCATGTACCTGCGTGCCGACCCGATAGTTGTACCAGGGATCGTTGAGGCCAACGGCGACTTCAATCGCGCAGATCCCAACGACCGCGCCGCTGACGCTATCTTCCAGCACAAAGACATAGCCCTGCTCGCTTTTCGGCAGTTCGCCGCGCCAGGTGCGCTGGGAGCGTTCAATGCGGGCAGCCAGCGTGGGTTCGTCCGCCGGCAGCGACGTCAGGCCGCCGCCGGTTTCCCCCGCCAGGGCCATCAGCCCCGGCAAATCGGCTTTTTCAACCGGTCGGATCACCATCATGATGAAACTCCCGCAAGGAAGTGACGGCAAGCCAGCTCAAAGCGATCGAGACCGGTGTTCACCTCTTCCTCGCTCACGTTAAGGGCCGGAGCGAAGCGAACGACGTTTGCCCCGGCAATCAGTACCATCAGCCCATCTTCCGCCGCCTGGGTACTAATGGCTTTAGCTTTCCCGGCATATTCGTCGTTCAGTACACAACCAATCAGCAGCCCCAATCCGCGAATTTCCTTGAACAGGCCGTATTTGGCGTTAATCGCGCTCAGGCGTTCGCTAAACCACTGGTGACGCTGTTTAACGCCGTTCAAAAGCGCTGGGGTATTGACGATAGACAGCAGCTCCCCGGCAACAGCGGTGGCGAGTGGGTTGCCGCCGTAGGTCGTGCCATGGGTGCCGACGGTCATCACGCTGGCGCATTTTTCCGTCGCCAACAGCGCGCCGATCGGGAAGCCGCCTCCCAGCGCTTTCGCCGTCGACAGGACGTCCGGCGTCACGGCGTAGTGCATATAGGCATACAATTCGCCGGTACGCCCGACGCCGCTTTGTACCTCATCAAAAATCAGTAGCGCGTTGTGCTGGTCGCACAGTTCGCGCAGGCCGCGCAAAAATTCCGCTTTCGCCGGCACCACGCCGCCCTCGCCCTGCATCGGCTCGACGATCACCGCGCAGGTGTCGTCATTAATCATCGCGCGCGCCGAGTCGAGGTCGTTATAGGTAGCATGTTGGATCTGCGGCGGCAGCGGCGCAAAATCCTGCGAATAGGAAGGCTGGCCGCCAGCGGACACGGTGAACAATGTGCGCCCGTGGAAGGCGTTTTTGAACGCGACAATGCCGCTTTTGTGGCTGCCGTAATGATCGTGGGCGTATTTACGCGCCAGTTTCAGCGCCGCTTCGTTGGCTTCGGCGCCGGAGTTACAGAAGAAAACGCGGTCGGCAAAGGTGGCGTCGATAAGCTGTTTGGCAAGGCGTAGCGCCGGTTCGTTGGTGTAGCCGTTACCGGTATGCCAGAATTTTCCCGCCTGCTCGGTCAGCGCTTTTACTAACTGTGGGTTAGCGTGTCCCAGCGCATTCACCGCGATACCGCCGGCAAAATCGATATACTCTTTCCCCTGCTGATCCCACAACCGTGAACCTTCGCCGCGTACCGGAATAAAAGCCGCCGGCGCATATACCGGCATCATCCATTGATCAAAATTGCTACGCGTAATTGACTGAGACATATCGACCTCTTCCGGTAAATTAAAAGTAAGCACAATGTTAAAATTTATGAGTTATTACGCTGTAAATGTAGATTGCACGCATCGTGCCAGCCAGAGGCAAAAATGCATAAATTGAGCTCAATCACGTGATATCAATGAGTTACAGACACTAATTATTCAATAAAAATGCATATTTAGTGAATAATCATCAAATAAACGGCGATGGATAGAGGAAAACGACGAGAAGTTATGCAGCGATAAGATATAATTCTGTAATTGTGATCCTCTACGAAATTTATCGTAGATATCTGCGCTTTTTTGGCGCGACATGCGCCAAAGCGGTGCATAATTTGTGCGATTCGCTCGCCAACCGCAGTAATCGGCAGAATTAACCACCTGCCGGCAGCCACCATGATGAAATTCTGCTAACATCCTTGCACTATTCACCTTGCACAGTGGCAGCGACTATGAAATTCATCTCTTTTAATATCAACGGCCTGCGTGCCCGCCCCCATCAACTGGCCGCCATCGTCGATAAACATCAGCCCGATGTTATCGGCCTCCAGGAAACCAAAGTACACGACGATATGTTTCCTCTCGAAGAGGTGGCGAAGCTGGGTTACAACGTCTTTTACCATGGGCAAAAAGGCCATTACGGCGTCGCGCTGCTGACCAAAGAGACTCCGATAGCCGTGCGTCGCGGCTTCCCGGGCGACGGCGAAGATGCGCAACGCCGCATCATCATGGCGGAAATCCCCTCACCGTTTGGCAATGTCACGGTAATTAACGGCTATTTCCCGCAAGGAGAGAGCCGCGACCACGAGACCAAGTTCCCGGCGAAAGCGGCGTTTTATCAGAATCTGCAGAACTACCTCGATACCGAGCTGAACAAAGAAAATCCGGTGCTTATCATGGGCGATATGAATATTAGCCCTACCGATCTTGATATCGGCATTGGTGAAGAGAACCGCAAACGCTGGCTGCGCACCGGTAAGTGTTCCTTCCTGCCGGAAGAGCGTGAATGGATGGATCGTCTGCTGGGCTGGGGCCTGGTGGATACCTGGCGTCACGCCAACCCGGATAATAATGAGCGCTTCTCATGGTTCGATTACCGCTCTAAAGGTTTTGATGACAACCGCGGTCTGCGTATCGACCTGTTGCTGGCAAGCTCGCCGCTGGCTCAGCGCTGCGTCGAAACCGGCATCGATTACGACATCCGCGGGATGGAAAAGCCTTCCGATCATGCGCCGGTATGGGCAACCTTTAAGCCGTAATGCTTCTTGGGGCTCCGGCGCGGAGCCCCGCTATCCTGAGCAAAATCAATAAAGTGAACGGTATACATTGTCGCTCACGGCAATTTACTATACTGTCGCGCGCACCCGGCGTTTCCTGCCGGGCAAAACGAAGACAGGAGACCCCTATGCAAAAGAAGCCGTTATCCAACACGCTATAAACTGCTGTTTGCCGTACTCCTGTTTGCCATGCTGGCATGGCTTGTTCATCACGCCGGGCTGACGCGACTGCTCAGCCACCTTCACGATCTTCAATTACTTATTCTGCACAGCGGTAGCGCAGGCTATGCGCTTTATATCCTGCTGTTTATCATCGCCACCTTATGTCTGATGCCAGGCAGCGCGTTAGTCATCGTCGGCGGTATGATATTCGGCCCCTGGTTGGGCACGCTACTCTCGCTTATCGCCGCGACTGTCGCCTCATCGCTGTCGTTCCTGCTGGCCCGCTGGCTGGGCCGCGAAGCGCTGCAGCGCTATTGCGGTCACCATGCCGTTTTTCAGGCGTTCGAGCGCGGCATTGCCCGCAGCGGCTGCGATTTTCTGATTTTCACCAGGCTGGTGCCGCTGTTTCCTTATAATCTGCAGAACTATGCCTATGGGCTGACGGCGATCCCCTTCTGGTCCTTTACGTTTATCTCCACCATCGCCACCCTACCGGGATTGTTTATTTATACTTTTATGGCCAGCGAACTGGCCCGCGATGGCATCACCCTGGCCTTTATTGGCAAACTCAGCATCGCCGGCCTGGCGCTTTTTGTATTAACCCAGGCCGCCAGGCGGTATGGCCGCTATAAACGCATTAGTGTCGCAACATCCGCGGTAAGCGATGAAAATGGATAACAGAAAACGGCTGTGGCTCTCACGCGGCGCTATCGTCCTGCTGGCGCTGGCGGCGTTCATCGGCTGGTGGTTAATACCGGGCGTACGCTCCTTTGTGCAACATAGCCTTAGCGCGTTTGCCACTCTCGATCAGCAGGCGCTGGAGCGTTTTATTCACGCTTATGGCCCGCTGGCGGCGCTGGTCTCTTTCGGGCTGATGATCCTGCAGGCGATTGTCGCGCCGCTGCCGGCATTTTTAATTACCTTCGCCAATGCTTCGCTGTTCGGCGCACTATGGGGCGGCGTGTTGTCATGGGTCAGCGCGATGGCTGGCGCGGCGCTGTGTTTTTTTATTGCCCGCGTACTGGGCCGTGAAGTGGTAGAAAAACTGACCGGCAAGACGGTATTACAGAGCGTAGATGGCTTTTTTAGGCGCTACGGCAAGCACACCATCCTGGTTTGCCGCCTGCTGCCCTTCGTCCCTTTCGATCCGGTGAGCTATGCCGCTGGCCTAACCTCAATCCGCTTTCGCCATTTTATGGTTGCCACCGGCGTCGGCCAATTACCGGCGACTATCGTCTACTCGTGGGCCGGAAGCCTGCTGACGGGGGGGCGGTTCTGGCTGCTCAGCGGTTTATCTATTTTGTTCGCTTTAGCTATCGTAGTCGCGATAGTCAAAGCGCAATACGTTGCGCATCACAACAGGAAATCGCCATGAATCTACCGCCGTTAACGTCGATTCCATTGATCCTGCGCCCGCAGGCGTGGCTACACCGTCGCCATTATGGCGCGGTACTCAGCCCTATCCGCTGGTGGGGGCGCATCCCGCTGGCGTTTTATCTGGTCTCAATGTTTGTCGGATATCTGGAACGCCGGCGCTCGCCGCTCGATCCGCTGCTACGCTCGTTGGTGAGCGCCCGTATCGCCCAGTTGTGTCACTGTGAATTTTGCATTGATATCACCAGTATGAAACTGGCGCAGCGCGCCGGCGGCAGCGAAAAGCTATTGGCGGTTAACGACTGGCGCAACAGCGGATTATTCAGCGATAGCGAACGGTTAGCGCTGGAATATGCCGAAGCGGCGAGCATGACGCCGCCCGCCGTCGATGATGCGTTGCGCGCCCGGCTGGCGCAGCAGTTCGATGCCCAGGCGCTAACCGAGCTAACCGCGCTGATCGGCTTGCAAAATTTATCCGCGCGCTTTAATTCCGCGCTGGCGATCCCGGCGCAGGGCCTGTGCCAAATTCCAAAGCCCGATGTTTCTGACACTCATCCCTAAGGAGTCAATATGCGCAGTCTGCGTTATTGTTTAATTTGGCTTGCCGCGCTGCTGCTGGCCCCGACTCTCGCCAACGCCGACGAGAACTGGCAGAGCATCAGCCAGCAGGCGCGTGGCCAGACGGTGTGGTTTAACGCCTGGGGCGGCGACCCGGCGGTTAACCGCTACCTCGACTGGGTCAGCGCCGAGGTGAAACGCGATTACGCCGTCGATCTGCGTATTGTACATATCGCCGATGCCGCCGATGCGGTTAAGCGTATTCAGACCGAGGCGCGTGCCGGTCGTTCACGCGGCGGTTCAATCGATTTATTGTGGGTTAATGGCGAGAATTTCCGCACGTTGAAGCAGGCGAATTTACTGCGCAGCGGCTGGGCTGAAAAGCTGCCTAACTGGCGCTACGTCGATACGCGAAAACCGGTTCGGGAAGATTTCTCCATCGCCACCGACGGCGCGGAATCCCCGTGGGGCGGCGCGCAGCTGACTTTTATCGCCCGCCGATCGCAGCTGGCTCAACCACCGGACAGCGCACAGGCGCTACTGGCTTTCGCCACAGCGCATCCAGGTAGCGTCACCTATCCACGGCCGCCGGATTTTACCGGCACCGCTTTCCTTGAGCAGTTGCTGGTTGCGCTAACCGATCGGCCGGAGGCCCTGCGCCAGCCGCCGGAGGCGGCAAGTTTCGCCGCGGTGACCGCGCCGCTTTGGGCCTATCTCGACAGGCTACACCCGCAGCTCTGGCGCCAGGGCCGCGATTTTCCGCTGTCGCCGGCGCGGATGGACGCGATGCTGACGCAAGGCACGCTACAACTATCACTGACCTTCAATCCGCTGCATGCGCAGCAAAAAGCCGACAGCGGCGAACTCCCACAAGACAGTTATAGCTTTGGTTTTAAACAAGGGATGCTCGGCAACGTGCATTTTGTCGCTATCCCCGCCAACGCCCGCGCGACGGCTGGCGCACAGGTGGTTGCCAACTTCCTGCTGTCGCCACAGGCTCAGTTACGCAAAGCCGACCCGCAAATCTGGGGCGATCCCAGCGTACTCGATCCCGAAAAACTCAACGACGCCCAGCGCGCCGCATTGTACGCCGTACAACCGAAAGCGACGCCGCCGATGCTGGCAGAACCGCACGCCGCCTGGGTTGACGCGCTGGAGCAGGAATGGTTGCGCCGCTACGGTACCCACTAATTGCGCTGACGTGGGGAGCGATAGCGCTTATCTACCTCCCCCTGCTTCCCGCCGCCGCGCTGATGGCGATACCTGCCGTCGACGCCGCGGCCTGGCGGGCGCTATTTAGCGATCCGCAGTTGCCGCAGGCGCTGGCGGCGACGCTAGTTTCTACGCTACTGGCGGTGGGCGGCGCGCTGTTCATCACCCTTACGGTGATTGGCGCGTTATGGCCAGCCGCCGGCTGGCAGCGCCTGGCGAGAAGATTACCGCTGCTGCTGGCCGTACCCCATGTCGCTTTCGTCACCGCCGCCCTGCTGCTATTTGCCGAAGGCGGCTGGCTGTATCGTCTGTTTCCCGCCTTGAGCCCACCGGCCGATCGCTACGGTATCGGTCTGGGCCTGACAATGGCGGTCAAAGAGAGCGCTTTTTTACTGTGGGTGGCGTATGGCGTACTGGGCGAAAAACAGCTGGCAGCCCAAACCGTAGTCATGAAAACCCTCGGCTACAACCGCAGGCAATGTCTGCAGTGGATTGTTGTACCGGCGCTGCTGCCATCGATGAGCCTTGTTCTGCTGGCGACCGTCGCCTGGAGTCTGTCGGCGGTGGATGTCGCTTTGGTGATCGGTCCTGGAAATCCACCAACGCTGGCGGTACTGGCGTGGCAGTGGCTTAATCAGGGCGATCCGCTGCAACAGGCGAAAGGGGCGCTGGCCAGCCTGCTGCTGCTTGCCTTCACGTTAATCTTCGCGGCCATCGCATCGGTAGGCTGGCACCGCTGGCGGCAAACTATTCCCGCACTATGCGGCAAGCGCGCCGCCCCTGCCAACGCAGCGACGGGACATATTCTGGCGCAGGCGGTACCCGCCTGCGGTCTGGTTTGCGCGTTGCTGTTGGCTGGCATTTCGCAATGGACGCAGCCAACGGCTGAGGCGATCGGTAACAGTCTCTGGCTGGCGTTAGGCGCGGCGATACTGGGGGCCGCGCTGTGTCTGCTGTGGCTGGAGTTCGGTCCCGCCAGATATAACGGACTCTGGCTGCCATTAATCATCCCGACGCTGCCGCTTGCCGATGGTCAATATCAATTAGCGCTAGCGGGCTGGCTCGACGGTCAATTGATAACCGTATTATGGGGACATCTGTTATGGGTCGTGCCATGGATGCTGTTTATCCTCTCCCCGGCGTGGCGCAATCTTGATCCACGCCTGTTATTGATTGCCCGTACGCTTGGCTGGCGGCGCGGCCGCCTGTTTTGGTGGGTCAAACTGCCGTCAATGGCGCGACCGCTGCTCACCGCGCTGGCGGTCGGATTTTCGGTGAGTATCGCGCAATATCTGCCGACCGTGTGGCTCGGCGGCGGACGGACGCCAACATTGACCAGCGAAGCGGTAGCGCTGAGCAGCGGCGGCGACAGCACGCGGCTTGCCGCGCAAGCGTTATGGCAATTGCTGCTACCGGCGATCTGCTTTATGGTTACTGCGCTGATGGCCTGGTTTATAGGCCGTCGCCGCCGGGGATTACGCTAATGCTAACCGTTCACAACCTGACATTAACCCTCCACCGCCAACCGCTGTTATGTGGAGTAAATTTTTCTGTCGCCCCCGGCGAAGTGTTGACCCTGATGGGCCCTTCCGGCAGCGGTAAATCAACCCTTTTTGCCTGGATGATCGGCGCGCTTGCCGACACTTTTCGCGCCAAAGGTGAATTATGGCTCAACGAACGCCGCTGCGACAGGCTCGCCACCGAAGCGCGGCGCATTGGCATCCTGTTTCAGGATGCGCTACTGTTTGACCACTTCAGCGTGGGCAACAATTTACAGCTCGCCCTGCCTGCGGAGATCCGCGGCGCGGCGCGCCAGGTTGAAGTTGAACAGGCGCTGGCGCGCGCCGGTATGCCGGGCTTCGCCTCGCGCGATCCGGCCACGCTCTCCGGCGGACAGCGCGCGCGCGTCAGCCTTCTGCGCGCTCTGCTGGCGAGGCCGCAAGCGCTGCTGCTGGATGAGCCTTTTAATCGCCTGGATGCAGAACTTCGCGCCGATTTTCGCCAGTGGGTGTTTGCGGAAATTGACCGGCTGGCAATCCCGGCGCTCCTGGTAACTCACGACAGCCAGGATCTCCCACCGGGCGGACGCTGTATTAATATTGCCGCCTGGCAGGCAAATTCCGCCTAACCTGCGTTATCGCAAAGAAATTCCCTTATCAGGAGCAGAGAATGAGCCCTCCTCTTTCTACCGTCGGGCATTTCGATGAAACGTGTTTCTCAATTGACCGCACTCGCCCTGCTCATGGGGCTTGCTGCTTCCTCTACTTTCGCCGCTGATACCATGCCAACGCTGGACTTTTCAACGCTGCAACAGCGGCACGGCGTGGCGATAGACACCCGCCTCAGCGCTTTCTATAACGGTTGGCCGCAAAGTGCCAACGGCCCGCAGGGCCATGAACCGCAGGCGCTAAACCTCTCTGCTAGCTGGCTTGGCGCAATGAGCGACGAACAACTGCGTGCCTGGGCTACTCAGCACCAGTTGCAGGCCGATACGCCAATCGCGTTATATGGCGGCGCTGACGATAACGCCAGGGTTGCGGCACGCCTGAAAGAAGCCGGATTCACGAAGCTCAGCACGCTTAGCGACGCCTTCAGTCAGAGCGAGCGCCTGCAGAAGCTGCCGCACTTTGAGCAGCTGGTGTATCCGCAGTGGATCCACGATTTACAGCAAGGTAAAACCGTTACCGCCGCCCCGCAGGGCGACTGGAAACTGTTTGAAGTGGCCTGGGGCGCGCCGAAGTTTTATCTGCTGAATCATATTCCCGGCGCCGGTTATATTGATACCAATGAAGTGGAAAGCGAGCCGCTGTGGAACAAAGTGTCCGATGAACAGCTAAAAGCGATGCTGGCTAAACACGGTATTCGCCATGACACCACGGTGATTCTGTACGGCCGCGACGTCTACGCCGCCGCGCGCGTCGCGCAGATCATGCTGTATGCCGGGGTGAAAGATGTACGCCTGCTCGACGGCGGTTGGAAAAGCTGGTCCGACGCGAATCTGCCGGTCGAGCGCGGCATGCCAGCCAAAGAAAAAGCGGTGCCGGATTTCGGCGCGCCGATCCCCGGTCAGCCACAGTTAATGCTCGATACCGAACAGGCGCGCGGGTTACTACACCGCCAGGATGCTTCGCTGGTCAGCGTCCGCTCGTGGCCGGAATTTATCGGCACCACCAGCGGCTACAGCTACATCAAGCCGAAGGGCGATATTGCCGGCGCCCGCTGGGGTCATGCCGGCAGCGATTCCACGCATATGGAAGACTTCCATAATCCGGACGGCACGATGCGCAGCGCCGATGATATCGCGGCGATGTGGAAACAGTGGAACATTCTGCCCAACCAGCAGGTCTCATTTTACTGCGGCACTGGCTGGCGCGCCTCAGAGACCTTCATGTACGCCCGTGCGATGGGCTGGAAAAACGTCTCCGTTTACGACGGCGGCTGGTACGAATGGAGCGGTAATCCGCAAAACCCGGTAGCCACCGGCGAACGTGGCCCGGACAGCAGCAAATAATCCTACTACTGAGGGAGGTTCTGGCTTTGCGCCTCCCTCAGCGTCAGGTAGCCGCTCCAGATACGGGTGAAGGTTGTCAGCCAACATAGCGCGCCAAAACACCATGCCAGCCAGGGGAAGTGCGCCGGAAACAGACAACACAGCACAAATAGCAGGATTGTCTCCGTTCCTTCAGTCAACCCGCCTAGATAGTAAAATGATTTATGCGCATAGCCCGGATTGGCAATCTGATGCTTTGCCGCAAGGGTCGCAAATGCCAGGAAGCTGCTGCCGGTGCCGATAAATGCAAATAGCAGCCAGCCGCCCGCCAGCGCATTTTGCGCCGGGTCGGCAACAATAAAACCGAACGGCACCAGCGCGTAAAACAAAAAATCGAGCGAAATATCCAAAAACCCACCGGCGTCGCTGAGACCACGCCGCCGCGCCAGCGCGCCATCCAGGCCATCCAGCAACCGGTTCAGCACAATGGCCGCCAGCGCAGCACCGTACCAGCCGAGCGCCAGAAACGGCAGCGCCAGCACGCCGATAGCAAAACCGAAAAGCGTCAGGCCGTCAGGGGAGATCCCCGGACGGTCGAGCACGCGGGCGATAGCATTCAGTACGGGCTTCAATCGGGGATGCAGGCGGCTATCAAGCACGGTGACGCTCCATCAGGCTAAAAGGTTGTCGGTACAGGGGAAAGACGGAGATAATACGCCATTATGCGCAAGCCCGGTATTTGAATGATTCAGGATAACTATGCAAAAAACGATTGATGTCGTCGCCGCCATTATTGAACGTGACGGCAAAATTCTCCTGGCGCAGCGCCCGCCGCACGCCGACCAACCGGGGCTGTGGGAGTTCGCCGGCGGCAAAGTCGAACATGGCGAAAGCCAGCCGCAGGCGTTAGCCCGCGAACTGGAAGAGGAACTGGCAATTGTTGCGAGGCCAACCCGCTATATCGCCAGCCATCAGCGGGAAGTCTCCGGGCGTTTGATCCACCTGCATGCCTGGTGGGTCGCCGAATTTCGCGGTGAACCCGTCGCCCGTTACCATAGCGAACTGCGTTGGTGTACCCCGGCGCAAGCATTAGCATTTGATCTGGCGCCAGCGGATATTCCTCTGCTGAATGCCTTTATCGCTCAACAGGCAGGTTAGTTTCTCTTCCCCCTCTCCGACCTGGGTCATCGTTTTTAGTTATGACCCTTGTCGAATTATAAATTTTTCTCCGCGCTCAATTTTTCCTTGTCAGCCTAACGATTTCCGGTGTTATAGTCGGAAAAACGGCATTTTCAAGGCCGGGTATAAAAAATAACAAGCAACCACAACCGTAAGGGGAAATTACATCTATGGATCAGGCGTGTACTCTGGAAAGTTTTCTCGCCCGCGTTCAACAGCGCGACCCGCATCAAACTGAATTCGCTCAGGCCGTCCGCGAAGTGATGACCACTCTGTGGCCGTTCCTTGAACAGAATCCGCGCTATCGTCAGCTCAATTTGCTGGAACGCCTGGTCGAACCGGAGCGCGTCATCCAGTTCCGCGTCGTCTGGGTTGACGATCGCAATCAGGTGCAGGTTAACCGCGCCTGGCGCGTGCAGTTCAACTCCGCGATTGGCCCATACAAAGGCGGCATGCGCTTCCACCCGTCGGTCAACCTGTCGATCCTTAAGTTCCTGGGCTTCGAACAGACCTTCAAAAATGCCCTCACCACGCTGCCGATGGGCGGCGGTAAAGGCGGCAGCGATTTCGACCCGAAAGGTAAAAGCGACGGCGAAGTGATGCGCTTCTGCCAGGCTTTGATGACCGAACTATATCGTCATCTCGGCCCGGACACCGACGTGCCGGCGGGCGATATCGGCGTTGGCGGCCGCGAAGTCGGTTTTATGGCCGGCATGATGCGCAAGCTTTCCAACAATAGCGCCTGCGTCTTCACCGGCAAAGGTCTCTCCTTCGGCGGCAGTCTCATCCGCCCCGAGGCCACCGGTTACGGTCTGGTTTACTTTACAGAAGCGATGCTCAAGCGCCACGGTCTTGGCTTCGAAGGGATGCGCGTCGCGGTCTCCGGCTCCGGCAACGTGGCGCAGTTCGCCATTGAGAAAGCCATGGAATTCGGCGCGCGCGTCATTACCGCCTCCGATTCCAACGGTACGGTGGTAGACGAAGCCGGCTTCACCAAAGAGAAACTGGCCCGCCTGATCGATATTAAAGAGCGTAGCCACGGCCGCGTCGCCGACTACGCGCGCGAATTCGGTCTGACCTACCTCGAAGGCCAGCAGCCGTGGTCAGTGCCGGTAGATATCGCGCTGCCGTGCGCGACCCAGAACGAACTGGACGTCGATGCCGCGCAAATGCTGATCGCCAATGGCGTTAAAGCGGTTGCCGAAGGCGCCAACATGCCCACCACCATTGCCGCCACCGATCTGTTCCTCGACGCTGGCGTGCTGTTCGCGCCGGGCAAAGCAGCCAACGCTGGCGGCGTCGCCACATCCGGCCTTGAAATGGCGCAAAACGCCGCGCGTATGGGCTGGAAAGCGGAGAAAGTGGATGCGCGTCTGCACCACATTATGTTGGATATTCACCACGCCTGCGTCGAATACGGCGGTGAAGAGAAACAGACCAACTACGTTCGCGGCGCCAATATCGCCGGCTTCGTCAAGGTCGCTGACGCCATGCTGGCGCAGGGTGTGATTTAATCTGTGCCTTTATCCCCGACGCCCGGCGTCGGGGATATCAACGCTACTCCATGGTAATCACCACTTTCCCCAGATGATTACCGCTATCGAGGCAGGCATGCGCGTGCGCGATTTCAGCCATCGGATAGCTGGCGTAAATCAGCGGCTTACATTTACCCTGCGACAGCAGCGGCCAGACGTGGTCCTTCAGCGCCTGAGCGATCTGCCTTTTTTCTTCCGCACTTCTGCCGCGCATCGTTGAACCGGTCACGGTCGCGCGCTTGAGCATCAAGGTTTGAATATCAACATCATGGGCGATTCGCCCGCCCATAAAGCCGATAATCACCAGCCGCCCGTCTCGCTTCAGCAGTTCCAGGTTACGATTAAAATAGGGTCCACCCACGATATCGAGAATAACGTCGACGCCTTTACCATCGGTCAACTGATTGATTTTCTCTGCGAAATCATCGGTTTTATAATTAATGGCCGTAGCATAAGGACGCAGCGCCGCCACTTTTTCTTCCTGCCCAACGGTGGTATAGACTTTCATACCTAACTCATGGCACAACAGGATCGCCGTCGTCCCGATGCCGCTGGCCCCGCCGTGAATCAAGACGCTTTCATGAGGTTGCGCCCGGCCCATCTGAAACAGGTTCGCCCACACGGTAAAGAAAGTTTCAGGTATCGCCGCCGCTTCGCTAAAGCTCAGCCCAGGCGGTATTGGCAGCGTTTGCCCTGCCGGTACCGAGCAATACTCCGCATAGCCGCCGCCGTTGGTCAGGGCGCAAACTTTATCGCCGGGATGAAAATCCGTCACCTGCGATCCTACTGCCGCGACCACCCCAGCGACTTCCAGCCCGGGTATCGGCGTTACCCCTTCCGGCATCGGATATACGCCCTGTCGCTGTAAGATATCCGGCCGATTGACGCCAGCCGCTTTAACCTGGATCAGGACGTCGTTATCACCCACCGAAGGGATGTCGTCTTCACCAATCTGAAGAACCTCCGGGCCGCCCGGTTGACTAATTGAGATATACTTCACTGCTCCCCCTCATCATCAGATTGCTGTTACTTTGCATATTCGTCGAGCAACGCTTTTGCCGCCAGCTGACCGAGCGCATTCGCCGCAAAAGGGCTGTCCCCGGTTAGCACTTTACGGTCCTGATGCACACGACCTTTGATATCGCTATTTACGATCTCAAGCCCCATTGCTTTCAACGCTTCACCAAAATACCAGGTCAGGTGACCGGGCATATAGCCGATATCCGGCGTTTGTTTATCGGCGGCATCTGGAAACGCGCAAATGGCATAACCGTTTAACGGATTCTCCCCACGGCGTAACGCGAGGAACGCCGCCGGGCCGTGACAGAGCGAAATCACAAACCGATCGTGTCGTAGCGCCCAGCGCAGCGTTTCGGCGACGTCTTCACTCTCCGGCAGGCCGATAAGCGCACCGTGGCCGCCGGGAATAAATACCGCCGCATAATCGCTATCAGCATCCAGCTGCGCTAAGACGTCAGAAAGCGCCAGCGGCTGGCGGAACTGCGGCAGACAACGCTCGAAGAACGGCATAATCTTTTGGTCTTCTCGCGGCATCGCCCAGTATTCAAACTTGACCATTTGCCCGGAGAGCGTTGCAATATCAAAATCGAAACCTGCGGCATGCAGATGGTACATCGGCAATAGCGTCTCCACCGGATGATTACCGGTCGAAAAGAGCGTGCCGTTATCGGTGGGCAGATAACGTTCATCGGCGGCGATAACCAGCACTTTACGCCGTCCATTATAACGCCGCGTATAATCAGCGCCGCTAAGGTCAGACACCGCGCTGGTAAATTGGCTGAGAGAATAGGCCGAAGGAAAAAAAGCATTCTCTTCAGCATGGTCCACCTGTGGTTGTTTACTGATTTGTTCGCTCATCATCTTTTCCTTTTCATCTGCGGATATAGAGATTATTCACTGTGAGGCGGCGATATTTCACCGTTCAGCATCGCCACCTGGACGGCCTGCGCCGTGGTCACTACCCTCAGGCGACCGCGCGCATGGCGCAAATGATTCTCCACCGTACGTTCAGAGATCCCCAGCACGGCGGCAATGTCTCCCTGCCTAAGCCCTTTGGCTACCAGAGTAAGTACTTCGATTTCTCTGCGGGTCAGTACGGTTGCATTACCTTTCTCAGCAGAGCTCAACAATCTCCGCGCGCAATGAAATGCCTCTATGCCCAGTAACATCAGCAGCATTTCGGCTCGCGGTGATGCGTCGATGGCCATGCCGCCAAGGCTCAGCGCACCTTCAATACCGGTGTGGCCAAAAATGGGGATCTGCATGCCATGAAGCGCGCCTTTCAGGGGAACGTCGACAATTTGATACTCACCGCTGGCCGTGTCACTACCGGTTTTTCGCCACAAAAATGGCCGGGAGGCATGGATAAAATGCTGGTTGACCGGACAGCGCTGCAGGTAGGTTTGTTCATCTACCTCATCGTTAAACCAGTGCCCTTCAATCCAGTAAATGCGTTCAATATAGGGAGTACGTAGTGGGGAAATAGAAAATAGTACGATCCGGTCATAGCCAAAAGCAGACATCACATTTCTGACGTGTCGTTGCAGTTCAGCCATGGTGCTGACTGACCTGATTTTGAGGATACTGTCCATTGGATCGTTTACCATCATCATCCCTTCTTTAACATCAATGCCCCTAGTTTAGAGCAAGAAGGCGGAAATGATATGCGGGAAAACCCTCAGCCGGGTTAAGCGCCCTCAGGCGGAAGTGCGTTTTAGCTAAGCCCCTCAGTGGCGAGGGGCGGAGAAATTATTGCGGATTTTCCGGCGCGATATCCGCCGCCGGCTTTTTCCCTTTCGGCTTGCCCCTCCCTTTACTAAACGACTTTTTCGCCCCGCCTGGCGCGGCCAGCCCGCGGAACTGGCGCACCGGCGTGCTCCGCGCCTGATCGATAAGCTGGAACAGCGTCCCCACCAGCGGCTGCATAAAGTCCTGATAGCGGCACTGTTTTTCGCTGATTTGCGTCAACACCGACTCCCAATGGGCGGTCATATCCGGGCGCGCGGCCATTTCCGGCAGGGAATGGATTAGCGCCCGACCGGCGTCCGATGAGTGGATATAGCGCCCTTTTTTATTCAGGAAACCGCGCTTAAACAGCAGCTCTATAATCCCGGCGCGGGTCGCTTCCGTCCCCAGACCGTCGGTCGCGCGGAGGATCTTTTTCAGTTCTTTATCCTGCACAAAGCGGGCAATACCGGTCATCGCCGACAGTAGCGTGGCGTCGGTAAAGTGGCGCGGCGGCTGGGTCTGTCGCTCCACCACTTCACCTTTTTCGCACAATAGCTCATCGCCTTTGGCGACCACCGGCAGCGGCGTACCATCGTTCTCTTCGTCACGCTCTTTATTACCAAGCAGCGCGCGCCAGCCCGCTTCGGCGAGGAAGCGCGCCTTGGCGACAAATTTGCCGTTAGCAATATCAAGGTCAATCTGGCACTTGCGGAATACCGCATCCGGGCAGAACTGCATCAGATACTGACGAGCGATCAGGTTATAGACTTTCTCTTCGTTATCGTTGAGTTTGACCTGACTGCTGCGCGCGGTTGGGATAATCGCGTGGTGCGCATCGACCTTTTTATCATCCCAACAGCGGTTGCGGATCTCCGGATCCATCACCGGCTGCGGTAGCAGATCCGGCGCATGGACGCTAATCGCATTCAGTACTGCATGGCGGCCGGCAAAATGTTCTTCCGGCAGGTAGCGGCTATCCGAACGCGGATAGGTAATCAGTTTGTGGGTCTCATACAGCTTCTGGCAGATATCCAGCACGTTCTGCGCGCTGAAGCCGAAGCGTTTGGCCGCTTCGATCTGTAATGCTGACAGCGAAAACGGTAGCGGCGCCGGTTCGGAATCGCGCTTATCGTTATAGCCGGTCACGATTGCCGGCTGGCCTTCGATACGTTTAACCACATGCTCGGCCAGCGGACGATGCAGTAAACGCCCCTCTTCATCCTGATAGGGTTCGCAGGCTTCGCTTGGCACCCAGGTGGCGATAAACCGCTCGTCTTTTGGCGTGACAATATGCGCTTTGACGTCAAAGAAATCTTTGGCGACGAAGTTCTCTATCTCTTCATCACGACGTACTACCAACCCCAATACCGGCGTCTGTACGCGGCCAACCGACAACACCCCCTGATAGCCGGCATTACGCCCGAGAATGGTGTAGGCGCGGGTCATGTTGATGCCGTACAGCCAGTCGGCGCGAGCGCGGGCCAGCGCCGATACGCACAGCGGGACAAATTCGCTGTTCGCGCGCAGGCGTTTAATTGCCCGTTCAACCGCCTGTGGGTTCAGGTCGTTAATCAGGCAACGCTGCACCTGCTGGCGCTTTTCCGGCGCCAGCTGCAGGTAGTCCAACACTTCATCGACCAGCAGTTGCCCTTCTCTATCCGGGTCTCCCGCGTGAACCACTTCCTGCGCCTCGCCAAGCAGGCGCTTGATGACGTTCAGCTGTTTCGTGACCGACGGTTTTGGTTGCAGTTGCCACTTTTCCGGTACGATAGGGAGGTCGAGCAGGTTCCAGCGCGCATAGCGGCCATCGTAAACATCCGGCTGCGCCTGCTCCAGCAGGTGGCCGATACACCAGGTGACCACCTGCCCGTTGCCGCACTCAATAAAGCCATCGCCTTTACGATGCGGTTTAGGCAACACATCGGCGATAGCGCGACCAAGACTCGGTTTTTCTGCAATAAACAACCGCATCTAATCAACGGATCTCGATCATTGGACGCCCGCCGCGGGCGGTTACCAGCTCGCCAATGGCGGCAAGCTTGATGCCAAATTCCGCAGCAGCGGCCTGTACTTCGGCTTCAGCTTCCGGCGTTACCGCCAGCAGCAGGCCGCCGGAAGTTTGCGGATCGCACAGCAGATCGCGCCATGCCGCCGGCATCTCGCCCATCAAGTGGCCGTAGCTGGCAAAGTTGCGTCCGGTGCCGCCCGGCACCGCTCCGGCGGCGATATAGGCTTCAACGCCCGGCAGTTTAGGAATATCGGCGTAGTTTAGCTGCGCCTGAACGCCCGCGCCGCGGCAGACTTCGCTGAGATGCCCCAGCAGGCCGAAACCGGTGACGTCCGTCATCGCTTTTACCCCTTCGATATTGGCAAATGCGGCGCCGGCAAGGTTCATCTGACACATGGTCTCCGTCGCCAGCCCCTGATGTTCCGGCTTCAGCAGCGATTTCTTCTCGGCGGTAGTCAGCACGCCAATACCCAGAGGTTTGGTCAGATACAGCTTGCAGCCCGCCTGCGCGGTGCTGTTTTTCTTGATACGTTCGGTTGGTACCACGCCGGTCACCGCGAGCCCGAAAATCGGTTCCGGCGCATCGATAGAGTGACCGCCCGCCAGCGCAATCCCAGCCTGCTGGCAGGCAAAACGCCCGCCTTCAACCACTTCGCGAGCAATCTCCGGCGCCAGCGTGTTGATTGGCCAGCCAAGTATCGCAATCGCCATAATCGGTTTGCCGCCCATGGCGAAAATATCGCTGATGGCGTTAGTCGCCGCGATACGGCCAAAATCAAAAGGATTATCGACGATCGGCATGAAAAAATCGGTGGTGCTGATGATCGACGTCCCGTTACCCAGATCGTAGACCGCCGCATCGTCGCTGGTTTCGTTGCCGACAAGCAGGTTCGGGTCGACAAACTTCGCCTGCTCGCTATGCAGAATGGTTTCCAGCACCTTAGGGGAAATTTTACAACCGCAACCGGCTCCGTGGCTGTATTGCGTTAAACGAATAGCTTGCTCGCTCATGGACATCTCCTGTCATTGCAATCCCGCTATGGTAGCGCCCAAACGGCAAGGTGATAAGTGCGACAGTCCGAAATCGCGAGTGGTTGCTCATTAAGCAGACAAATATGCGTTTTTGCGATACCGAACAATTTTTTCAATGTGATTTTAACTTTTACTTACAGATGACAAAAATGTGACTAAAAACAAAACCATTGTTCTGGACATATAACACCGTAAGGAAATGTAGATGAAAAAGCGCGTTCTCGCCCTCTGCCTCGCCAGCCTGTTTTCCGTTAACGCTTTCGCACTGGTCCCCGCCGGCAACGATGCAACCACTAAACCCGATCTCTATTATCTGAAAAATGCCCAGGCCATCGATAGTCTGGCGCTGTTGCCGCCGCCGCCGGAAGTCGGCAGCATTGCATTTTTGAACGATCAGGCGATGTATGAGAAGGGACGGCTGCTGCGTAATACCGAACGCGGTAAACTGGCGGCTGAAGATGCCAACCTGAGCGCCGGCGGCGTGGCGAATGCCTTCTCCAGCGCCTTTGGTTCGCCCATCACCGAAAAAGACGCGCCGCAGTTACATAAGCTGCTGACAAATATGATTGAGGATGCCGGCGATCTGGCCACCCGCAGCGCGAAAGAGAAATATATGCGCATTCGCCCGTTTGCGTTCTACGGCGTTTCAACCTGTAACACCACCGAGCAGGACAAGCTGTCGAAAAATGGCTCTTACCCTTCCGGCCACACCTCTATCGGTTGGGCAACCGCGCTGGTACTGGCAGAGATCAATCCGCAGCGGCAAAACGAAATTCTTAAGCGCGGCTATGAGCTGGGCGAAAGCCGGGTTATCTGCGGCTATCATTGGCAGAGCGACGTCGATGCGGCGCGTATTGTCGGCTCGGCGGTAGTGGCGACCCTGCACACCAACCCGGCCTTCCAGCAGCAGTTGCAGAAAGCCAAAGATGAATTCGCCAAAACGCAGAAGTAACGTCATCGCCCTTGAACTCCCGGAGGCGGCGCTTAACGCGCCTTCTCCGGGCTACTAAATCGCACAGCGCTGTAGCCCCGGTAAGCGCCAGCGCCACCGGGGATTTTGAGATAACCAGCACCAGTAGTTTCAGCCAGCATGGTGAATAAATTAAAGGCAGGCCGCACGCCCCGTAGGCCGGGTAAGGCGCCAGCCGCCGCCCGGCGGAACAAGCGCTGACTCAGAAGCGCGTGACGAACGGCGCGGTATCCGGACGCGCAAACGTGGTTGATGCTTTTAACTGCGGCGTGCCGAGATAGAGGAAACCGACAATTTTGTCCTGCTCGCGGCAGCCAAAGCCTTCGCGGACAACCGGACTCTCGGTTAACGCGCCGCTACGCCAGATACCGTTATAGCCCTGCGCCACTGCGGCCATTTGCATCGCCATCACCGCACATCCTGCGGACATTTCCTGTTCCCACAGCGGTACCTTCGGATGTTCTTCACAGCGTGCGACCACCGCGATAATCAGAGGTGCGCGGAACGGCGCATTACGTGCTTTTTCAATGGCTTTTTCATCCTGCCCGGCGGCCATCGCCCCTTTTTCCAGCAGTTGGCTAAAGCGTTCGCGGCCATCATCGGCAATAATAAAGAACCGCCACGGCTGTAACGAGCCGTGATCCGGCGCGCGCATCCCCGCGTGAAGGATATTTTCCAGCTGTTCACCAGCCGGAGCCGAGTCGGTCAGGCGCGACGCGCTGCGGCGATTTACCAGTAGTTCGAGAGCATCCATCTGTGTAACTCCTGTGATGTCATTTTGCATAAAATTAACATGCGCATGGATTTTGTTACAGCCCGATGGGTGATTCCTGCTGACAAGTGTCGGCACTCTCTTTAGGATAGCCAGACGCGGCAGCCCCTGCGGCTGACCCATCATCAAAATATTAGGGAGAATACATGCGAACCCTTTGGCGATTTCTTGCCGGATTTTTTAAATGGACATGGCGAATACTCAATTTCATTCGCCAATTCGCGCTGAACCTGGTGTTCCTGGCACTGGTGCTGATTTGCGTCGGCATCTGGGCGCAGTTTAGCAGCAGTACCGCGGAACATACCGCGCGTGGCGCGCTGCTGATGAACATCACCGGCGTGGTCGTTGATAAACCTTCCGCCAGCAGCAAACTGGGAGTCATCGGCCGCCAGCTGTTCGGCGCCAGTTCCGATCGTCTGCAGGAGAACTCGCTGTTCGATATCGTACAGACGATTCGCCAGGCGAAAGACGACCGTAATATCACCGGTATCGTACTGGATCTGAAAAACTTCGTCGGCGGCGATCAGCCCTCAATGCAGTACATCGGTAAAGCGCTACGCGAGTTCCGCGACAGCGGTAAACCGGTATATGCCGTCGGTAGCAGCTACACCCAGGGGCAATACTACCTGGCGAGCTTCGCCAATAAAATTTGGCTCTCGCCGCAGGGTGAAGTCGACCTGCACGGCTTTGCCACCAACGGCCTGTACTACAAGTCGCTGCTGGATAAATTGAAAGTCTCGACCCATGTTTTCCGCGTCGGTACCTACAAATCCGCCGTCGAGCCGTTCATTCGCGACGACATGTCCCCGGCGGCGCGTGAAGCGGACAGCCGTTGGATTGGCGAACTGTGGCAGAACTATCTCAACACCATTGCCGCTAACCGCCAGATCACCGCTCAGCAGCTGTTCCCCGGCGCGCAAGGCGTGATCGACGGTCTGCGTAAAGTCGATGGCGATACCGCGAAATACGCGCTGGATAACAAGCTGGTCGACGAGCTGGCCACTTCGACGGAAGTGGAAAAAGCGCTGACTAAGCAATTTGGCTGGAGCAAAGCGGATAACAACTATCGCGCCATTAGCTACTACGATTACAACGTCAAAGCGCCTGCTGAACAGGGTTCAGCGGTAGCGGTTATCTTTGCGAACGGCGCCATCATGGATGGTGAGGAAACGCCGGGTAACGTCGGCGGCGACACCACCGCGGCGCAAATCCGCGACGCGCGCCTGGATCCGAAAGTGAAAGCGATCGTTCTGCGCGTCAACAGCCCTGGCGGCAGCGTCAGCGCCTCGGAAGTGATTCGCGAAGAACTGGCGGCGGCGAAAGCGGCGGGTAAACCGGTGGTGGTCTCAATGGGCGGCATGGCGGCATCCGGCGGTTACTGGATCTCCACCCCGGCGGATTACATCGTGGCGAACCCGAGCACCCTCACCGGCTCCATCGGTATCTTCGGCGTGATTAACACGGTGGAAAATACGCTCGGTTCAATCGGCGTCCATACCGATGGCGTCGCCACCTCGCCGCTGGCCGATGTCTCGACCACCAAATCGTTGCCGCCGGAAGTTCAGCAGCTGATCCAGATGAGCATCGAGAACGGCTATAAGCGCTTTATCACTCTGGTCGCCAACGCGCGTAAGAGCACGCCGGAGAAGATTGACCAAATCGCACAAGGCCACGTCTGGACCGGTGAAGACGCCAAAGCCAACGGCCTGGTAGATAGCCTCGGCGATTTCGACGACGCGGTGGCGAAAGCCGCGGAGCTGGCGAAACTTAAACAGTGGCATATCACCTGGTATCAGGAAGAACCAACGTTCTTCGCGATGGTGATGGATAGTCTGACCGGTTCGGTGCGCGCTGCTCTGCCGGCCGCGATTCAGGCATATCTGCCTGCGCCGGTTGCGGCTGCAGCAGACGTTGTGAAAACGGAAAGCGATAAACTGGCGGCATTTAACGATCCGCAGAACCGCTATGCCTTCTGTCTGACCTGCGCCAATATTCGTTAATCCCCCGTCTGCCCCCACCGTGGGGCAGCGTTTCAACGACATTAAATTCAAGCGCTTCTCTGCAACTCCCAGGGTTAGCGCTTTATTTTTTTGCCTGCCACTTTATACTGCGCCTGTTCACGTCCAACCTAAGCGATGCTATGCAAAAGAAATCGATTTACGTTGCCTACACCGGTGGGACCATCGGTATGCAGCGCTCCGATCACGGTTATATCCCCGTTTCCGGCCACCTGCAGCGCCAGCTGGCGCTAATGCCCGAGTTCCACCGCCCGGAGATGCCGGACTTCACTATTCATGAATATGCGCCGTTAATGGACTCGTCTGATATGACGCCGGAAGACTGGCAGCATATCGCTGACGACATTCGCGACCACTACGACCAGTACGATGGTTTTGTTATCCTGCACGGCACCGACACCATGGCCTTCACCGCTTCGGCGCTGTCGTTCATGCTGGAGAACTTAGGTAAGCCGGTCATTGTGACAGGGTCACAAATCCCGCTAGCCGAGCTGCGTTCCGATGGGCAAATCAACTTGCTCAATGCGCTGTACGTCGCCGCCAACTATCCCATCAACGAAGTTTCGCTGTTCTTCAATAATCGTCTGTATCGCGGTAACCGCACGACCAAGGCCCACGCAGACGGTTTTGATGCCTTTGCTTCGCCAAACCTGGCGCCGCTGCTGGAAGCCGGCATCCATATCCGCCGTCTCGGTACCCCGCCGGCGCCACACGGAAATGGCGAGCTGATCGTCCACCCGATTACGCCGCAGCCTATCGGTGTGGTTACTATCTATCCTGGGATTTCTGCCGATGTGGTGCGTAATTTCCTGCGTCAGCCGGTGAAAGCGCTGATCCTGCGCTCCTATGGCGTAGGCAATGCGCCGCAGAACGGCGAGTTTATTCAGGTCCTGGCGGAAGCCAGCCAGCGCGGTATTGTGGTGGTGAACCTGACGCAATGCATGTCGGGTAAGGTGAATATGGGCGGCTATGCCACCGGCAACGCGCTGGCGCAGGCCGGAGTTATTAGCGGTTTTGATATGACCGTGGAAGCGACGCTGACCAAGCTACACTATCTGCTCAGTCAGAACCTTGATGGTGCGGCCATTCGAAACGCCATGCAGCAAAACCTGCGCGGCGAGCTGACCCCTGATGAATAAGGAGCAAGCTATGAGCCACCGCGCGCTGCTATTGGTCGACCTGCAAAACGATTTCTGCGCTGGCGGCGCACTCGCCGTCCCCGAAGGCGACAGCACCATTGATATCGCAAATCAGCTGATTGACTGGAGCCTGGCGCGCGGCGACGCTATCATCGCAAGCCAGGACTGGCATCCGGCCAACCACGGTAGCTTTGCCAGTCAGCATCAGGCGGAACCCTATGCCCAGGGCGAGCTTGATGGCCTGCCGCAGACTTTCTGGCCCGATCACTGCGTGCAGCATAGCGATGGCGCCGCGCTGCACCCGCTACTCAAACAGCAGGCTATTAACGCCGTGTTTCATAAAGGGCAAAATCCGGTAATCGACAGCTACAGCGCGTTTTTCGACAACGGTCACCGGCAGAAAACCGAACTCGATGGCTGGCTGCGCGCGCACGGTGTGACGGAGCTGAACATTCTCGGTCTCGCGACGGATTACTGCGTTAAGTTTACCGTGCTTGATGCGCTGGATTTGGGCTACACCGTCAACGTGATCACCGACGGCTGTCGCGGCGTCAACCTGCAGCCGCAGGACAGCGCCGTTGCCTTTATGGAAATGGCCGCCGCCGGAGCTACGCTCTACACCCTCGACGACTGGCTGGAAACTCAGCCCTGACCTCACGCCCGGCGCACCTCACGCCGGGCGGTATTTACCGCCTCGTTGACCTCGATAAATTGAGCTGTCTCGCAGTTTCCCCGGATAAGGGCTGATACTGTGGGCAGGCTGTTTTTTCGCCACGCCATTTCCGTGGCGTGTGCTTATTTATTATTATCAAAGAGGAACTCCGATGAAACTTTTGCCCTTGCTGGCAGCATTACCCCTGCTCTGCGCCTCTGTCGTTTCCGCGCAATCTTATATGTCGGTCGGCTACTTTAACGGCGGCGGCGACGTCACCGCAGGCCCCGGCGGCGATATCGACAAGCTTGATGTCCGACAAATAACCCACCTTAACTACTCGTTCGGCCTTATCTACAACGATGAAAAAGACGAGACCAACGACGCGCTGAAAGATCCTGACCATCTCCATCAAATCTGGCTGTCGCCGAAAGTACAGGCGGATTTACAAAAACTGCCGGCGCTACGTCAGCAAAACCCGGATCTAAAAGTCCTGCTCTCCGTCGGCGGCTGGGGCGCGCGTGGATTTTCCGGCGCGGCGGCCACGCCGGAAAGCCGGGCGGTGTTTATCCGTTCGGTCCAGCAGGTCATTAACCAGTATGGCCTTGATGGCATCGACCTTGACTGGGAGTTTCCGGTTAACGGTGCCTGGGGATTGGTGGCCAGCCAGCCGGCGGATCGCGATAACTTTACCGCGTTGCTTAAAGAACTGCGTGCCGCCGTCGGCACAAAGAAACTGGTGACCATCGCCGTGGGCGCTAATGTTGAAAGTCCAAAAAGCTGGGTCGACGTGAAAGCGGTCGCCCCGCAGCTGGATTACATCAATCTGATGACCTACGACATGGCCTACGGCACGCAATATTTTAACTCAAATCTCTATGACTCCCGCCACTGGCCGACCGTAGCCGCAGCGGATAAATACAGCGCCGATTTTGTGGTGAATAACTATCTGGCAGCGGGTCTGAAACCAAGTCAGCTGAATCTCGGGATTGGTTTCTATGGCCGGGTCCCGAAACGTGCCGTCGAGCCAGGGATTGACTGGAGTAAGCCAGACGCGCAGAAAAACCCGGCTACCCAACCTTACTTCGGGGCGCAGCAAATCGAGTTGTTTAAATCGCTGGGTTATGACCTGAGCAAAGATACCTATGTGAAATACAACGATATTGTTGCCAAACTGCTCAACGATCCGCAGAAACGCTTTACTGAGCACTGGGATGACGAAGCGAAGGTGCCGTGGTTATCGGTAAATTCTGCCGATGGCAAAGCGCTGTTCGCCCTGTCCTACGAGAACCCTCGTTCGGTGGCGATCAAAGCCGATTACATCAAGAGCAAAGGGTTAGCAGGCGGTATGTTCTGGGAGTATGGCGCTGATGATAAAAACCAGCTTGCCCGCCAGTTGGCCGAGTCGTTAGGCATTAAGACGCAATAAAGCATGAGCCCCGGAAGCCCTGCGCAACCGGGGTGACATGAAAAGCCGCCCGGCTAGACCGGGCGCTCAGTACGGCAGGTTACTGCGGTTTGAACGTTGCAATCGGCTTCGGCACGATACCGAAATCCTCTTTCAATTGCTGTTTACTCTTCATCACCATCTGACCGTTGGTGTCGATGGTCATGTGCTGCGCATCCGTGTTGTTGCGCGCCTGCCACAACATCACCAGCTGCATGCTGTTTTCTTTTTGTTCCGGGGTCAGCGCAACGCCGTCCGGCCATTTTCCTAACTCCACCGCGGTGGCTAAACGTTGGTACAGTTCCGGCGTCATACTGGCAATAATTTGCTCGATATCCATCATCTGCTCATCCGTCTTGGAATAATTTGCTGAATCGTTTCTTAGCCTTTAGTTCGTTCGCCGTTTTGGTCATCGGTGAAGCTTAAAGAGGCCGAATTGACGCAAAAACGCTCGCCGGTCGGCTGCGGGCCATCCGGGAAGACATGCCCCAGGTGCGCATCGCAATTGCCGCAGCGAATTTCCGTACGCTGCATCCCGTGCGAGTAATCATTGAGATAACGAATCGCGTCGTCGCTCACCGGCTCATAGAAGCTCGGCCAGCCACAGCCGGAGTCATACTTGGATTGTGAGTGAAACAGCGGCGCATCGCAGACCAGGCAGTGGTAGATGCCGTCTTTTTTATTATGTAGCAGCCGTCCGGTAAACGGCGGTTCGGTACCGTGATTCTGCGTCACATAAAACTGCATCTCGCTCAATTCTTGTTTGAGCTCGTCAGGAGATGGTTTATTAGCCATGTGATTACTTCTCGCTTTGAAAGGGCAACTTTACCCGTCGATTCTAACAAAACATTAACAATGAAACCTGTACTTTTGTTCTAAACTTATCCGATGCCATCAGGCAGCCAGATAATTGTGATGCTAATCACATTTTTATCTTATATGACCTTTAAAATTCCGGACGCAGTCCCCATATGGAATTGGGCTCAAAGGGAGAGTGAGGCAAATCAATCGCGCAAAGGTCTGCTCAGGATTGATTTGTCGCAATGATTGACACGATTCCGCTTGACGCTGCGTAAGGTTTTTGTAATTTTACAGGCAACCTTTTATTCACTAACAAATAGCTGGTGGAATATATGACTATCAAAGTAGGTATCAACGGTTTTGGCCGTATCGGTCGCATTGTTTTCCGTGCTGCTCAGAAACGTTCTGACATCGAGATCGTTGCAATCAACGACCTGTTAGACGCAGAGTACATGGCTTACATGCTGAAGTATGACTCCACTCACGGTCGTTTCGACGGCACCGTTGAAGTGAAAGACGGTCATCTGGTCGTTAACGGTAAAAAAATCCGTGTTACCGCTGAACGTGACCCGGCTAACCTGAAATGGGACGAAGTTGGTGTTGACGTTGTTGCTGAAGCAACCGGTATCTTCCTGACCGACGAAACCGCTCGTAAACACATCACCGCTGGCGCGAAAAAAGTCGTTCTGACTGGCCCGTCCAAAGACAACACTCCGATGTTCGTTCGCGGCGCTAACTTCGACACTTACGCAGGCCAGGACATCGTTTCTAACGCATCCTGCACCACCAACTGCCTGGCTCCGCTGGCTAAAGTCATCAACGACAACTTCGGTATCGTTGAAGGCCTGATGACCACCGTTCACGCTACCACCGCAACTCAGAAAACCGTTGATGGCCCGTCTCACAAAGACTGGCGCGGCGGCCGCGGCGCAGCTCAGAACATCATCCCGTCCTCTACCGGCGCTGCTAAAGCGGTAGGTAAAGTACTGCCAGAACTGAACGGCAAACTGACCGGTATGGCGTTCCGCGTTCCGACTCCGAACGTATCCGTTGTTGACCTGACCGTTCGTCTGGAAAAAGCAGCGTCCTACGAAGAAATCAAGAAAGCAATCAAAGCGGCTTCTGAAGGCGCAATGAAAGGCGTTCTGGGTTACACCGAAGACGACGTTGTATCTACCGATTTCAACGGCGAAGTTTGCACTTCCGTGTTCGATGCTAAAGCTGGTATCGCACTGAACGACAACTTCGTGAAACTGGTTTCCTGGTACGACAACGAAACTGGTTACTCCAACAAAGTTCTGGACCTGATTGCTCACATCTCCAAATAAGTTGAGATGAATAAGTAATCAATAAGAGCGGCTTCGGTCGCTCTTTTTTTTGCCTGAAAGAGGATGGCGTAATGATTAATAAAATTTTTGCTCTCCCGGTGATTGAACAACTTTCTCCTGCATTCTCCCGCCGTAAGCTGGACGATCTTGAACTTATCGTCGTTGACCACCCGCAGGTAAAAGCTTCCGTCGCCCTGCAGGGCGCTCACCTGCTCTCCTGGCAGCCGGCCGGTGAAGAAGAAGTTTTGTGGTTAAGCAACAATACCCCATTTAAAAACGGCGTCGCCCTGCGCGGCGGCGTACCCATCTGCTGGCCATGGTTCGGCCCGTCAGCGCAGCAGGGGCTACCGTCGCACGGTTTCGCACGCAACCTGCCGTGGGCGCTAAAATGCCAGGACGAAGATGAAAACGGCGTGATGCTGACCTTCGAACTGCAGAGCAGTGACGAAACCCGCAAATACTGGCCGCACGACTTTACGCTGTATGCGCGCTTCAAGCTGGGTAAGACCTGCGAGATCGAACTGGAAGCCCACGGCGAGTTTGAAACCACATCCGCCCTGCACACCTACTTCAACGTTGGCGATATCGCGGCGGTGAAAGTTAGCGGCCTTGGCGACCGCTATGTTGATAAAGTGCTGAATGCCGAAGAAGGCGTGCTGAAAGACGGCATCCAGACCTTCCCGGACCGCACCGACCGCGTTTATCTGAATGCCGAAGCGTGCAGCGTGATTCATGATGATGTGCTGAAGCGCAACATCGACGTGATCCATCGCCATCACGGTAACGTCGTTGCCTGGAACCCGGGCCCGGCGCTTTCCGTCAGCATGGGTGATATGCCGGATGACGGCTACAAAACTTTCGTGTGCGTGGAAACCTGCTGCGTTACCGCGCCGCAGAAAGCCAGCGAAGAGAAACCCACTCGCCTGGCGCAGACCATTCGCGTTGTGAAGCGTTAAGACCGACAAGCGTCTGGCGTGAGCGGATGGCGCTTCGCTTATCCGGCCTACTTAACACCGTGTTTTCCAGGCGACAGTGGGCTCGACCCGTATGCCGGGTAAGGCGTAGCCGCCACCCGGCATAAACGCGAATTGTCGTGGGAGGTCGCCACTTCCGCACCACCGTATAGCAAAACAGGGCATAACGCCCTGTTTTGATGCATAAAAAAGTCTGTGGAAGTGCACTATCAGAAGGAGTAGGTGATCCCCGTCGAAATCAGGCCGCTCCAGGATTTGTCCACCATCGGGCTATCGGTGATTTCGTCAGACAGACGAGTGTAACGGGCAATACCGTAAACGCTCCAGTCACCGAGGAAACGATAGTTCGCCGCCAGCTCCAGATACGGGTTCCAGCTGCTGTCAGGATCGTAGCTGCGCATGCCGCTACGATTCGACTCATGCTTCGAGACGCCGTAGTAGTATTCGTTTTGATTGTCGCTGTTCCACTCCACGCCAATACCCGGCGTCAGGGTCAGGTTGCCGTTGGTATAACGATACAGCCATGCCAAATCCCAGGTGATGCCGTTGCTGTTGTCCAGCGTATCGCCGGCCAGCGTCGTACGCAGGAATCCGTACTGAGTGTTATGAACGTAGCTTAAACCCGCCATCATGGTGGATTTGCGGCGATCCAGCTTGCGCATCTGCGAATTGTCGCTGTCGCCCGGCTTGAAATACATTGGCGACCAGTAAGCGGTCACGGACAGTTTGTCGTTGGTATCATTCCACAGGTAGTAGCCACCACCCAAACCGTGGAACCAGAAGTTTTCACTTTCATAACTAATGACAGGTACTGGGTAAACATCTGCATCATATTGTTTATAAGGATGCTCGACGACGCCCACGCCGGCCCCCAGCGTTAACTTCCCGTCAGCGTGCACTGCGCTAGCTGACGTCGCGATGAACACACCCAGTGCCAGAAGTTTGATTTTAGTCACGATCCATATTCCTGTTGTCAAATAATTAGCGCGTGCAGTTTAACGTCGTAGAGGTCATGCCTCAAATGCTTTACTTGCTCTTACACTAAACCGAACAATTTCCCACTGCTTAATGACTGCCCTTTTGCGACTTCATGACAGATTAATGAAAGGCTTTGGCAAGATATGCGAAAAATTGCCTGGTTTCCGGATGAGTTATTGATATGTCATTGAAATTGAGTTTTAGCGGCATGCAAGTTTTCTAAATGCATCTACGCTTAAATTTAGAAGGTGTAGTCGCAGAGCACGTTATCCAAATCGCTTCTGTAACCTGGCACGAGGGTTGCTGATAAGTAAAGGATGTCGTTCAGCCTGCTCCTTCCGGGGGCCCCTACTATTCATATGAACGGCTCTCAACCTGTGCTAAAAAACGAAAGGACGGCATGCCATGAATATATTCGATCACTATCGCCAGCGCTATGAAGCTGCCAAGGACGAAGAGTTCACACTGCAGGAGTTTCTTACCATCTGCCGGCAAGATCGCAGTGCTTATGCCAACGCGGCAGAGCGGCTATTGACGGCCATTGGTGAACCAGTCATGGTCGATACGGCCCTGGAGCCGCGGCTGTCCCGCCTCTTTTCAAACCGGGTTGTCGCACGCTATCCGGCGTTTGAAGAGTTCTATGGTATGGAAGATGCCATCGAGCAGATTGTTTCCTACCTGAAACATGCTGCGCAGGGTCTGGAAGAGAAAAAACAGATTCTGTATTTGCTGGGGCCGGTCGGCGGCGGTAAATCCTCGCTGGCGGAACGTCTGAAATCGCTGATGCAGCGAGTGCCAATCTACGTGCTGAGCGCCAACGGCGAACGCAGCCCGGTCAACGATCATCCGCTGTGCCTGTTTAACCCGCAGGAGGACGCGCAGATCCTCAATAAAGAATACGGCATTCCTAACCGTTATCTCGGCACAATTATGTCGCCGTGGGCGGCTAAACGCCTGCACGAGTTCGGCGGTGATATCACTAAATTCCGCGTCGTGAAAGTGTGGCCGTCAATCCTCGAACAAATTGCCATCGCCAAAACGGAACCCGGTGATGAAAATAACCAGGACATTTCGGCGCTGGTGGGGAAAGTGGATATCCGTAAACTGGAACACTATGCGCAAAACGATCCGGATGCCTATGGTTACTCCGGCGCGCTGTGCCGCGCCAACCAGGGGATCATGGAATTCGTCGAGATGTTTAAAGCGCCGATTAAAGTATTGCACCCCCTGCTGACGGCGACCCAGGAAGGCAACTATAACGGAACCGAGGGTATCTCCGCCCTGCCGTTCAACGGTATTATCCTCGCGCACTCCAACGAATCCGAGTGGGTGACCTTCCGTAATAACAAAAACAACGAGGCGTTCCTTGACCGTGTCTATATCGTCAAAGTGCCTTATTGCTTGCGCATCTCGGAAGAGATCCGTATTTATGAAAAATTGTTGAATAACAGTGAGCTGACCCATGCGCCATGCGCCCCTGGAACGCTCGAAACGCTGTCGCGCTTCTCAATCCTGTCGCGCCTGAAAGAGCCGGAAAACTCGAGCATCTACTCGAAGATGCGCGTCTATGACGGCGAAAGCTTAAAAGATACCGATCCGAAAGCGAAATCCTACCAGGAGTATCGTGATTACGCCGGCGTTGACGAAGGGATGAACGGTCTCTCTACCCGTTTTGCCTTTAAAATTCTCTCAAGGGTGTTTAACTTCGATCATGCCGAAGTGGCGGCTAACCCGGTCCATCTGTTCTACGTACTGGAACAGCAAATCGAACGCGAACAGTTCCCGCAGGAGCAGGCCGAACGTTATCTGGAATTCCTCAAAGGCTATCTGATCCCGAAATACGCCGAGTTTATCGGTAAAGAGATCCAGACTGCTTATCTTGAGTCTTATTCCGAATATGGACAGAACATTTTTGACAGATATGTCACTTATGCGGATTTCTGGATTCAGGATCAGGAGTACCGCGATCCGGATACCGGGCAACTGTTCGACCGTGAGTCGCTGAATTCGGAACTGGAGAAAATCGAGAAACCCGCCGGGATCAGCAACCCGAAAGATTTCCGTAACGAAATCGTCAACTTCGTGCTGCGCGCCAGAGCGAATAACAGCGGACGTAATCCGAACTGGACCAGCTATGAGAAACTGCGCACGGTTATTGAGAAGAAAATGTTCTCCAATACCGAGGAGCTGTTGCCGGTCATTTCGTTCAATGCCAAAACGTCTACCGACGAGCAGAAAAAACACGATGACTTTGTCGATCGCATGATGGAAAAAGGCTATACCCGTAAACAGGTGCGCCTGCTGTGCGAATGGTACCTGCGGGTACGTAAATCGTCCTGATAGCGACAAACCCGGTAGCCGCGGCTGCCGGGTTTCAGCACCACTGCTCGTATAACGAAAGACATATACCCTAAGCAACATCAGGGTACAGTTGGCAAATGCAGTACAGGAGGGCATATGACCTGGTTCATAGACCGACGCCTGAACGGGAAGAACAAAAGCGCTGTCAATCGTCAGCGCTTTCTGCGCCGTTACAAGGCGCAGATAAAGCAGTCGATCTCCGAAGCCATCAATAAACGTTCGGTGACCGATATCGACAGCGGTGAATCCGTCTCCATTCCGACGGACGATATTAACGAGCCAATGTTTCATCAGGGGCGCGGCGGGCTACGTAATCGCGTCCATCCCGGCAACGATCACTTTGTGCAGAACGACCGCATTGAACGCCCACAGGGCGGCGGCGGTGGAGGCGGCGGTGGTCAGGGGCAAGCCAGCGCCGATGGCGAGGGCCAGGATGAATTCGTCTTTCAGATTTCCAAAGATGAATATCTTGACCTGCTGTTTGAAGATCTGGCCCTTCCCAACCTGAAGAAAAACCAGCAACGCCAGTTGAACGAGTTCAAAACCCATCGTGCGGGTTTTACCGCCAACGGCGTGCCGGCCAATATCAGCGTGGTGCGTTCATTACAGAATTCGCTGGCGCGGCGAACCGCGATGACCGCCGGTAAACGGCGCGAACTGCGGGCATTGGAAGACTGTCTCGATACCATTGCCAAAAGCGAACCAGCGCAGCTGCTGGAAGAGGAGCGGCTACGTAAAGAGATTGCGGAACTGCGGGCTAAAATTGAGCGCGTGCCGTTTATCGACACGTTTGATTTACGCTATAAAAACTATGAGAAACGACCGGAGCCTTCAAGCCAGGCGGTGATGTTCTGCCTGATGGATGTTTCTGGTTCAATGGACCAGTCCACAAAAGACATGGCGAAACGTTTTTACATTCTGCTGTATTTGTTCCTCAGCCGGACCTATAAAAACGTTGAAGTGGTCTATATCCGCCACCACACCCAGGCGAAAGAGGTGGATGAACATGAGTTTTTCTATTCCCAGGAGACCGGCGGCACGATTGTTTCAAGCGCCCTGAAGTTGATGGATGAGGTTGTTAAAGCCCGCTATGACCCGGCGCAGTGGAATATTTACGCCGCGCAGGCGTCGGATGGCGATAACTGGGCAGACGACTCGCCGCTGTGTCATGAACTGCTGGCGAAGAAAATACTGCCGGTGGTTCGTTACTACAGCTATATCGAAATCACCCGCCGCGCCCACCAGACTCTGTGGCGCGAGTATGAACATCTGCAGGCAACATTTGAGAATTTTGCTATGCAGCATATTCGCGATCAGGAAGATATTTACCCGGTGTTCCGTGAACTGTTCCATAAACAAGGCACCACCAGCAATACTTAGCCTCATTAATCAGCCAGATAAATACCCATTCTGGCTGATTTTTCTGTTCCACAAACACATAAATAGCCAGGTTCAGGCTCCGCTCATTTACATTTAGATAATTACCGAATTAATCCTTTACGCATTGGGCCTCTGGATGGCTAAAATAAATGTTGCACTATTTTTTCTACTATGCGTTAATGGCTACGTCGATTTGAAAGACAGAAAGATATTACCCAAGCAGTTACTCACACCTCCAGGCGCTATCGCTGATACCACCTTTCCTGAGTCTCTCCAATAGTATTAAGATTCTTCTGCAAATCAAATCCTGTATGCTTTGATACATTAAAAAACTGGATAGAAGATGACTAATAAGAGTAATGGCTTAGTAAGACGGTTAAACGCCGGCTAAATTTGATGCGAACTTCTGATTTACGATAACGATGACGGCTTTGACCTGAGTAGATAAATAAGAAGCATCTCATTCAAATCACCACAAAATGGCATAAATTGATAACATAATTTGTCAGGCATGCTATTTTTAGTAGTAACATTAAAGATATTTCCGTTTTGAAGCTCAGCCCACCAGAAACTTTACGTATTTATAATCTGTGGATGTGTGACAAAATGTAAAAAAACATAATAATATAAAAGGATAAAATTATGATTAACAATATTCATTTCCGATGCCCGTGCTGCCATGGGTCACAGTACAGAACCTCACATTTTGATGTGAGCGAAAAAAATCCCTTCGGCGCGAAATGCATTTTTTGTAAATCCGACATGGTGACTTTTGACAATATCGAATCTATCGATGTTTATCAGCCTGTCATGTCACAGCTCGCCGGAAGCGGCAAAATGTTTGCCTCCGCCGCCTCATGAGTGGCCTTAGGCCAGTCCTGCGCACTCTTCAGACACGCGTCATGAAGAGTGCCGCTTTTTAGTCCAGCCTGCCTTGCCCTATTCTCCACTCCTGAACTATCTGTCAGCATAGTTTTCTGACCAGCCGTTCGTTCACCCACGCTCTGGTAGCCAGTTTATCCACTATGATAAAATCAGCTAAACGAGTAGGACGAATGCAAACATCATGAAATTACAGAATAAATTACTGCGACATGTTATTTCCGCAGGCGTCGTGGTGTTGACGTCTTCATTTCTCGTATACGAATTAATCGCTACCCATCGCGATATGTCAGGCTATATGCGATACATCATAGAAAAAGGAGAATCGACCTTTCTCTATGATAAGTATCAGAATCAACTCATCATCTCTCAGTTTCTGCGCAAGCTGGATACTCCCCCAAACCAAACAGAGTTAGAACAGGTCTGTAATAGCGTACAACACAACGGGGATGTCAGTGGTTTGAATATCGCCGGCTATACCTATCCCCAATTGCATGGCACCCTAAGCGCCGCACATGCCGACTGCGGCAAATGGCGTGGAGATATTCCTGCGCTCCAGGCATTCGATCGCGCGGTTGCCAGAAATGATAGCTGGCAGCCAGAGGTTCCTGCGACGCTCAAATCAGAAAAACGCTTTCGCTATTACATAGATCTGGTAAATAAATACATCTACTTTTATGCGCCCGTCAGAATTAAAAGCAATCCGATACAGAACTGGAATTTTCTTCAGGACAGTAAACTGGGTATTAGCCAGGCCAGCCTTGATGGTTTAGAACAGGGTCGTTCGCTCATCTCGACCGTGTATGTTGATGCGATGACGGGAAAGAATATTTTATCGTTTTTAACGCCAGTGTATTTCAAGGATAAGCTGAAAGGCGTAGTGATGGTCGATGTGACCGCGCAAGAGATTGAGGCCTTGTTATACACCAGCGACCGACCTTTGGTCTGGCGCTATCTGGATATTACCTTGAAGGATTCCGATACCGGCGCGCTCATTGAGGTACATAATAGTAAAACACATCTGTTGAATTACGCCCATTACACCCATCAGGTAGCAGAAAACTTACGGATAACCTTATCTCTTGATATTATGTATTTTCTGCTCAGCTCGTGGAAACTCTTCCTGTTTTATTTACTCTCAACCGCCGCGTTACTGCACCTGGTGCGGGTTCATTTCCGCCACTACAACTCGGTGTCGAAAGAGAATATCAGCGATACCATGACCGGCCTTTATAATCGTAAGATCCTTACCCCGATGCTGGAATCACGCCTGCAACGACTTACCGCGCAAGGGGTTAACGTCGTTACAATGGCCCTTGACTGCGATGGACTGAAAAAGATCAACGATACCTGGGGGCATAACGCCGGCGACGAAGCGATTATTCTTCTGGCGCAGGCTATTTCCGCTTCTATTCGCAGCAGCGATTATGGCGTGCGCTTAGGAGGCGATGAGTTCTTTCTAATTCTGATCGATTATCCGGAAGATGAAGCGGAAAATATCCCGGCGAGGATCCGGCAATATCTGGCGATTCATGACCATCAACAGCGCGTCGATTTCTCCTGGGGAGCGGAACATCTCGCGCCAGAACACTCACTCGGTGAAGCAATGAAAGCAGCCGATGCGCGCCTGTATATAAACAAAAAGCAGAAAAAAATCCCCGGCATTCGCTGATAAGTTTTTCATTGCCGCCGCGCGGAGTTAAGCTTGCCCTTTTCAGCAGAGGAACCATCGCAATATGCAATCGCCAGAGACAGCCGACATACACCAGCGGTTATGCCGCCTCCTTGATGAGCAGCAGGCTCGCTATCGGGTCATGGAACATGAAGCCGTTGGCAAATGTGAAGCCGTATCTGCAATCCGCGGTACCGCGTTGGGACAGGGCGCCAAAGCGCTGGTCTGTAAAGTGAAAGGTAATGGGATAAACCAGCACGTACTGGCTATCCTTGCCGCCGATCAGCAGGCCGATTTATCCCGTCTGGCGCAGCATATTGGCGGCAGTAAAGCGTCGCTCGCCAGCCCGGCGGAGGTCGATGCTCTTACCGCCTACGTATTTGGCGCCATTCCGCCGTTTAGCTTTCACCCTAAGCTAAAACTGGTCGCCGACCCGCTGCTGTTCGAACGTTTTACCGAGATAGCCTTTAATGCCGGCCTGCTGGAAAAATCGATCATTATGAATACCGACGACTATCTGCGTATCGCCCGCCCTGAGCTGGCAGCGTTCCGTCGCGTCATTTAGCACATCGCCAGTGTGCGACAAGATTCGCGGGCGGCACTGGTAGACTGATTTGCAGTAAATAAATTAAAAGCCTGTTTATTCACGCGATTATGCGTAGAGTAAGCAGGTTTCTTTTTTATTTTGGCAAGGACCTCTGGAATGTTCGATACAACCCTGTTTATCTTGCTGGGGCTGGCGGCGCTCGGCTTTATCAGTCATAACACCACGGTCGCTATCTCAATACTGGTGCTCATCATCGTGCGGGTGACGCCGCTTAATGTTTTCTTTCCCTGGATTGAAAAGCAGGGGCTGACCATCGGTATCATCATTTTGACCATCGGCGTGATGGCTCCCATCGCCAGCGGAACGCTACCGCCCTCAACGCTGCTCCACTCTTTTGTGAACTGGAAGTCACTGCTGGCGATTGCCGTGGGCGTGTTCGTCTCGTGGCTTGGCGGACGTGGCGTCGCGCTAATGGGTTCGCAGCCTCAGCTGGTCGCCGGGCTGCTGGTGGGTACCGTACTGGGCGTTGCGCTGTTTCGCGGTGTCCCGGTCGGGCCGCTTATCGCCGCCGGCATTATTTCGCTTTTTATCGGAAAGGCTTAGATAAACTGGCGTGGTAGCGGCCAGGCGTTTGCCCTAATCCTTTTTTAAACATGGTGATAAAGGCGGTTGTTGAATCATAACCGAGCGTCTGGGCGGTTTGCTGTACCGTCTGTCCGCGCACCAGCATCTGCAGCGCCAGGATCAGCTGCAGCTGGTGCCGCCAGCGGCGAAAGCTAAGCCCGGTCTCCCGCACCACCAGCCGTGCCAGATTGCGTTCGCTCATGGCGAACGCCGCCGCCCACTGCGAGAGCGTCTGCCAGTGCGCCGGATCGCGGGCCATCGTGTCGGCCATCCGGCGGATCTTCGGATGTCCTGAAACCGGCAGCTGCAGATGTTCCTGCGGTTGTTGCGGTAGCTCATCAAATAATACCTGCACCAGGCGCTGCGTAGGCGACGTGTCAAGCGCCTCCCTGCCGCGTTCGGCAAGGGTCATAATCAACTCTCGCACCAGCGGTGAGATTTTTAACGTGCAGCAATGCTCAGGCATCGGCGCCGCCCCCGGTTCAATGAACAAAAAGCACACCTGCGCTCCTGGCGTTGCGCGATTGCTGTGCGGGAGTTGACCCGGTACCCACACCGCATACAGCGGCGGCACCATCCACATGGCGTTATCCACTTCGCAGGTTAAAGCGCCGTGCAACGCGAGGATCAGCTGACCTTTGCGGTGCTGATGACGCGGAATAAACTGCTCGTCGTCCACCACCTGAATGCGAAACGCCAGCGCCGCTTCATGGCCGCTATCTGGTTCATAGCCGTCTAAACCCAGTCCAATCATCAAATTGTCCGATATTAGCGATAATCTGTCATTTTAGCTTGATTCAAACAGCCGTTAAACAGGCTATTGTTACGACCCTGTTTATTAGTCTGAGAATGTTATGAGTCCTGTTTCTTCCTCTGCCAACGGCAACAAACTGCTGCTGATTGTCGGAATTTTATTTATCGCCGCCACGCTACGGGTAACTTTCACCGGTATCGCCCCACTGCTGGATGCGATACGCGCTGAATACCAACTGACGACGGCGCAAACCGGGCTGCTCACGACCCTGCCGCTGCTGGCCTTCGGGCTGGTCTCTCCGCTGGCGGCCGGCGTCGCCCGCCGTTTCGGCATTGAGCGTAGCCTGCTGCTGGCGATGGTGATTATTTGCCTCGGGATCGGATTACGTTCCCTCCCCTCAGCAGCCTGGCTATATATCGGTACAGCGCTCATTGGCTGCGGCATCGCGCTGGGTAACGTGCTGTTGCCAGGGTTAATTAAGCGTGATTTTTCCGGCCATGTCGCCCGGATGACCGGCGCCTACTCCATTACCATGGGCGCGGCGGCGGCGGCAGGTTCCGCGATGGTGGTGCCGCTGGCGCTGGCGGGGTTTGGCTGGCGCGGCGCGCTGCTGCTACTGATGGTTTTCCCACTGCTGGCGCTATTACTCTGGCTGCCGCAGGCCCGTCGTCAGGCTTCCACGCCGATGACCGGATCGGGCGCTGCGCACAATCGGGGGATCTGGCGTTCGGCGCTGGCCTGGCAGGTCACGCTGTTCCTTGGGATTAATTCACTGGTCTATTACGTTATCGTCGGTTGGCTGCCCGCAAT
Organism: Klebsiella sp. 141161; assembly: GCF_050600815.1. Lineage (NCBI taxonomy): Bacteria > Pseudomonadati > Pseudomonadota > Gammaproteobacteria > Enterobacterales > Enterobacteriaceae > Klebsiella > Klebsiella sp. 141161. The sequence goes on from NZ_JAQIRN010000001.1 coordinate 642,031, forward strand.
CCTGCAGAGTATGGGCTATAGCGAAGCGCAGGCTGGCTCGCTACATGGCCTGCTGCAGCTGGCAACCGCCGCGCCAGGCCTGGCCATCCCGCTGGTACTCCACAGGCTAAAAGATCAGCGCGGCATCGCCGTTCTGGTAGCCTTAATGTGCGTGGTAAGCACGCTGGGATTGTGGTTACTGCCCGGTCAGGCGGTGATCTGGACATTGATTTTTGGCTTCGGATCCGGCGCCACCATGATCCTTGGCCTGACGTTTATTGGTCTACGCGCCAGCTCAGCGCATCAGGCCGCGGCGCTTTCCGGCATGGCGCAGACTATTGGTTATCTGCTGGCCGCCTGCGGACCGCCGCTCATCGGTAAAATCCATGATGCTTACGGCGACTGGCATATACCGTTAATCATCGTCGCACTCATCGCAGTGGTCATGGCGCTGTTCGGCGCCCTTGCCGGCAGGGCGCGGGAAATTCATTAATCACAAGAGTCGGCAGCCAGGGCTGCCGATTTTTTATTGCCGGGCTGCGTGCAGGAAAGCCTGTACCAGCGGCGCCGGACGCCCTTCCAGCGCGTTGCGCTCGTGCTGGAACAGCGTGGCGACGAAGAACGGATGGGTGGTTAACTCCACGGCGCGGATCTCGCCGTTCTCATCCCATCCGGTTACCCGCAGCGCGCCCTGCTCCAGTTCATGGGCAAAGCTTTCGGCAATACCGTAGTTACAATGATATCCCTCTTCAATGCTGTCCCGGCCATAAGCGCGGGCGATCAGCGTGTTCGCGCGCAGTTCGATAGCATCTGATTTTTCCACCAGCGAACAGCTTAATGGCGCAATGACCATTCGCCCTTCGCTATCGGTTTCGGCGTGCGCCGCATCCTGCAATCCCATAGCATTACGGGCATATTCGATAATCGCGTGCTGGAAACCGCCGCAGGTGCCGAGGAACGGAATGCTATTTTCGCGGGCGTAGCGAATGGCGATGAATGCGCCATCGGCGTTTTTATACGGGCTGGCGGGAACCACCCAGATGGCGTCATAATCGGTGAGCTGGTCTGCGCTGACAATCTCGCTGGTGGCTAACCAGTCATAGCTCACCGGTTGTTCCAGGACCGCGGCAGCATCATCAATAGCCAGCGGAATAGCCTTATGGGCAATCACGTCAGGGTTGTAATCGCCAACAAGGGCAATGCGCAAAGGGGTGTTCATAGCAGGATCCTTATGTCTGAGGATTATCGGGCAACACAAGGAACCTCAGATTAGCGATATCATTCGCGGAACACAATGGTTATTTAGCGGCGCGCTGCACGGGCTTGCCGCCAGAATGACATAACGACGGGAGAATAATGATGATTCAATGTAAACGCGTTTATGACCCTACAGAGGCCAGCGACGGTTACCGCGTGCTGGTCGATCGCCTGTGGCCACGGGGGATAAAAAAAGAGGATTTGCATTATGACGAATGGTGTAAAAGCCTGACGCCTTCCAGCGATTTACGCAAGGCTCTGCACGGAGAAGCGATTGACTTCTCTCACTTCCGCCAGCAGTACCGCGAAGAGCTGGAAACCCATCGCGATGAAGGTCTACGGCTCGCCATATTGGCCAACCAGCAGCCATTAACCCTGCTCTATGCGGCAAAAGATACGCAACAAAATCATGCGCTGGTGCTGGCGGAGTGGCTGAAGAGCTTAATTTAGCGGCGGCGAATTATTTCTTCGCCGGATGATCGCGCCGCCACAGTTCCCATTCATCAAGCGTTTCGCCACTGGGAAGTTTACAGTCGGTGCGTACGCCCTGAGGCGTCTGGACCGGAACCTGCTTACCGCCCTTCTGGTCGCAATAGACGGCGGCCGGATTGGCCATACCGATCGAATTTGGCGGCGGCGGCGCATCAGGCTGTTGTGACTGAGCGCAGCCCGCTAGCATCAGCGGCAACATCATTACTATCCACTTCATAATTACTCCTGTTTTATTCAAAGCGACCTTTCGCCCTGAATCTCCACGGTTTCTCCATTTTAACTACACTTTTGCCCTTTAGAGTAGCGCTCGTTCTCGAATTGACCAGAGAACAGATCATTCCATAATCAATGAGTTTTGCCCCATCGCCCCCGATGGGGCTTTTTTTTACCGTCGCGATAGCAGATATCCCCCTGCTAAATGTGATACATTCGTTATAAATTTGTTTGTTATTAGCTGTTCGCTGCGCCAGCTCGCAGTACTGCGCTAACCTCCGGGGGCCGTTTCATTCATGTCAGACTTCATTCTTGCCCGCGTCTCACAGACGCTTGCTACCGAACGAACGCTCGAAACGTTGGTGCGACAACTGCTGGAAATGCTGGAGCTGGTGACTCGTATGGAGTCTACCTATCTGACACGGATTGATTTAGAAGCGCAGCGCCAGTTAGTCATGTATGCCCACAACAGCAGCGAAATGCAGATCCCGGAAGGCTTTTCCGTTCCCTGGGACGAGTCGCTCTGCAAACGCGCAATCGATGATAACTGTATATTTTGCAACGAGGTTGGCCAACGCTGGCGCTCCTGCACCGCCGCGCAGGAACTCGGGATCGCCACGTTCTTTAGTATTCCTGTCCATCTTGCCGATGGTTCGTTATATGGTACGTTGTGCGCCACCAGCCGCGTCAAACAGCCCTATAATCTTGAAGGTGAGCAGGTAATGATCCTGTTCGCCAGCCTGATCTCCCATTACGTGGAGAAAGAGACGCTGGTTCAGCAGCTGCGCAGCGCGAATGCGGCGCTGGAGATGCACTCCTATACCGATGAGCTGACCGGTCTGGCTAACCGCCGCGCGTTGTTTAAACATCTTAAAACGCTGTTTACTCAAGCTCGCGCCCAGCAGCGCAGGCTCCTGCTTATTTTTATCGACCTCGACGATTTTAAAGCGATTAACGATAAACTGGGCCACCCCTGCGGCGACAGTTTTCTCATCCAGATAGGTGAACGATTAAGTGCCAACGTACGTAACGAAGATACCGTTGGCCGCCTCGGCGGCGATGAATTTTTAATCATCGGCCCGGCGCTTGAATCATCTGAGCAGGAGGAATTTATTGCCCACCTACGCCAGCAGCTTACCGGGCGTTACCGTCTGGCCGGACACGGTATAGAATACCCTGGCGCCAGCTTTGGAGTGATCGAAGTCGATCCGCAAAATATGGACGTTGAGCAGGCGCTGCGCGCAGCGGATGAAGCCATGTATCACGACAAAAACTCACGCCGCAAGCTGACCATTTTCGATATTGACCAGAAAGCATAACTTTCCAGTATGATAGATAACATAACGTTAAGAGACAGGAACTAAGCATGAAATTGGGTATTCTTTTTCCGGTGGTGATTTTCATCGTCGCCGTGGTCTTTCTGGGCTGGTTTTTTGTTGGCGGCTATGCGGCGCCAGGGGGGGCATCATGAAAAAGACGACCATCATTATGATTATCGTCGCCATCGTGGTGGTTGCCGGCACCGAATTGGGCTGGTGGTAATCTCAATTTTTCCCGCCGCCCCGCTATTGCAGAGTTGTCTTATCTACTCAATAAGTTAGGACGATACACTCATTTCATCAGCCGCTTCGCTGTATTTATGCAGCAAAGCGGGCATTAACTGGAGAAGTGAGTAATGAAAAAACCGATGGTGTTACCGTTGATTATTGCGCTGTGCACGCTGTTATCGGGATGTATCGTGGATGATGGTTACCATCATCGGCACCACCACCATCATCATCATGATCGAGGATGGTGACAGACGGGATCACGCAAAAGGCGAACTAGTGTTCGCCTTGTTGCTTTTAGTCCTGACGGTCAGAACCTAAAAACAGAAAGCCCAGCGGGATAGCAAATAATACGGTGAACACGGTACTGTAAACCATCACCATCGCGCCTTGCAGGAAGAACATCGAGGTTGTCCACTCCGAGTACGGCATGTTGTACTCGCTCACCACGCCACCGAACGTTGCGCGGCCCACGACGGCAAGCGCAATAGCAAATACCGTCGCCATCGACAACAGAAACTTCTTGCCGTTTTTATTACTGAGGATTTTTTGCAGAATCATCCGGGTTCCCTTCTCTGTGAGCGATAATCGGCTGTATATGTAACACCAATGCAATAAAAATTGAAGGGTTTTTGTTACAACACAGCGATTATCGCTGGCAAACCGATTCCGGGATCAGGACTGCAGCGTCGCAAGGCGTGCGGCAAAGCCAACAAAGACCAGGCCGATCAGGCTGTTGCCCAATTTCGCCAGTTTCTTTTTGGTTTTCACATAGCGCGTAACAAACGAGCCAGACAGGATAAGGAAGCTCATGTAGACAAAGCTAATGATCTCCAGCGTCAGCGCCAGGATAAAGAACGCGACGCCCGGCGATGTCGCATTAACGTCAATGAACTGGACGAAAAAAGAGACATAGAAAAGGATCGCTTTCGGGTTGGTCAGGCTCAGGGTTAACGAGCGTTTGAGGATCGCGCTCCCCGGCTCAGCATCGGCGGCATCATGCCCCTCGCGCTGTTTAAATACCGAGTAGAGCATTTTAGCGCCCAGCCAAAGCAGATAAATCGCGCCGAGATAGCGCACAATATTAAACAGCACCGGCGTCGTTTTGATAAGCGTCGCAACGCCAGCAAATGCCAGGAACATCAGAACCGCGTCGCCGATAAACACGCCGGCGGCGGCAAGGTATCCTTTCTTAACGCCGTGCGCGATACCGGTTTTCAGTACAAAAAAGGTATTGGGACCAGGTACGAGAATGATAAAAATAGCCCCGACCAGGTAGGTCAGATAATTCAAAACACCAAACTCAGCGAACACGCTGCACTCCTTCGCTTTCAACAAAAAGTATGATCCGGCTCACGTTAACGCAACTGCGGTCATTTTGAAAGCGTGGAGCGCAACTGTGGTACTAATATACCGAAGTTTCGCCAAGCGGGCGGGTTTTGAACCGGCGATGCACCCACAGGTACTGCTCCGGCGCACGCAGAATTTCGCGTTCAATGACCTTGTTGATATAGCTGGCGGCAATCTGTTTATCTTCGCCGGGATAATCATTCATAACTTCACTGATATGCAGGCTGTAGCCTTTACGATCCAGCTTGCGCACCATACTGATACTCAGCATTTTCGAACCGGAGAGGCGCGACAACACCCAAGTACCATTAGTCGTCGCCGCCTGTGGCACCGAGAAGAACGGCGCAAAAACGCTGCCCTTCGGGCCGTAATCCTGATCCGGCGCAAACCACACCGCCTCACCGGATTTCAACGCATGTACCAGCCCGGAGAGATTACGACGGTCGATCATCGCTTTATTCGAGCGCAGACGAGCGCGAGTCTGCACCCACTCCATAAGCGGGCTATTGTGCGGGCGATACGTCGCCATCATCGGACGACACAAGCCCATTGCGCGGCCACCCAGCTCCAGTGACATAAAGTGAATGCCAACAACCATCACGCCTTTATCGGCGCTAAGCGCAGCGTTCAGATTAGCGATGCCTTCGACGTCAAACCATTTTTTAACGCGTTCATCGCTCCAGAACCACGCCATACCCGTTTCGATAAGCCCCATGCCGAGGGACATAAAGTTCTCTTCCAGCAGCTTTTCGCGGGCAGCGCTGGACATTTCCGGGAAGCATAGCTCAATGTTACGCCGGGCGATGTGTTCCCGACGTTTCAGAAAGCGACGCGATAGCCGCCCTGCGCTGGTGCCGAGCGTATGTAACACGGGATAAGGGAGTTGGACGATTAACCAAAGAATGGCCAGGCCAAACCAGGTCACCCAATAACGGGGAAGCAATAGATGTTTTTTAAAGGCGCAAGACATGGTTTTTCCTGTAAACATTAAAATATAGGGTAACGCTTAAGGAAAAAACGAGTCCCTTCATCCGTCATTAGGCGATACAGCAAGTCAGACAATAGTAATCCTGGTAAATTCACGGCAGCAAGAAAAAATTACACTTAACGCTAAAATACATAATAGATTCACAGATGTTACAAATTGTAAAGCAGAATTGAGGTCCGTTCATTCATATTCACACTGATAATCATTTTCGCGCTAATGATTTTTTCTGATATAGGAATGGACTTAAACTGCCATCTGGCGATTTTACAAGCGTGGATTCACGCAGGCCGCTACTGACGCTGCCTCCCAGCGCATCAAGCCCCGAACAGTAACGACCAAAAAACATACATACCTCAAATGCGTTCAATATAAACAATCACTGTAGATAATAATATTCACATACCGCGCTGGCCGATTAAAATGTTAGTAATTAATAAATATAAATAAGAACAGGATTATTTATGCTTACTGATAAATACTGACAAAAGTATAGCGTTGCAGCTAGTAGTCACGTTCGCAGGAATATCGACCTCATCCCCTCTTGATTACTCTTCGATGCACTCCAGGCAATAAAGCGGCATTGCCGATGCCATCTCACAAAATTGAGACTGACAAAACATTATCGCGGATTTGGACATTGTCCAGTCCGCGCTTACCGTCTCCTGAAAGGTGATGTAAAAGCCATCACTTCTCACCGCAACTAGATATGAATCAAACTGTGAAGTGATTCATCATGTGATTACCAGAATGAAAGCGACTATGTGAGCTAAAATGAATTGTTTACGGAGCGTGGATGAAGCCTCAGTTATGCGTCGCTTCACTCGCGCCGCGTCCGGGAGGCATTTGAGCGCACTTTCGGATGCCGCAGGATTAACGGCAACAGCGGATTGCATGGACGGAGAAAAAAATGCGTATTGCCTTAAAGTCGGCTTTAATGCTGATCACGCGCGTCATTAATGCCATCAACCCGAGGCTGGATCTGCATTTACAGCGCACGGCGCTGATAAGCTACAAATTATCACTGGCGTTGGATCTTCCAGCGCCCCAGCAAAAAACCGTTTTTCTGGCCGCGCTGCTGCATGATATCGGCGTACTTGGCGATAAGCGGCGCATTGACTCACTGAATGCGATAGATAATCTTTATGACCCACACCAAATCCGCGGCGTACAGATGCTTGCCGGCCTGGATACTTTTACTCTTATCAGCCCCATTATTGGCGATCACCACTTTAGCCCTATTCGCAAAGGTAATCTGGAGCAACATATCGTCTATTTTGCGGACTGCTTTGAACGGCTCCTTCCTACGCAAGGCGTCGTTGCCCCGGACCAACAAAAAGCGCTCATCGCCCGCTTTGTCGATGACTATCGCGATATCGATCCGCCACTGTGCGATACCCTGTGTGAACTGGCGCAACACCCTACCTTCTGGCGCCATATGCAAGCAGAACATATTCAGCGGCTGCTGGAAATTGTGGGACCGATTAATGACGTATTTATTGACATCGATGGTCTGAAAGATATTTGTTTGCTGATCGCGAAAATTGTCGATACTTACAGTAGTTTCACCGCCAGCCACAGCATTATGGTTGGCGAAATTTCTTATGCCCTCGCCGTCTATATGAATTTACCGCCGCTGGTATGCCGCAAAATTGAAATTGCCGGCTATTTGCATGATATCGGCAAAATATATATTCCACTGGCGATCCTCGAAAAACAGGCTGAACTTAGCGATGACGAAGCGCTATTGATCCGCGAACATAGCTATATGACCGGTGAAATATTACGGGATTTCACCGATCTGGCGGAAATCATCGATTGGGCCGCTAATCACCATGAAAAACTCGATGGCAGCGGCTATCCACTTCATTTAAATCATCGTTATTTACACCTTCCAGACAGAATTATCGCCGTTGCGGATATCTTTACCGCGCTCGTTGAGGATCGCCCTTATCGGCTCGGAATGCCGTATCAAGAGGCGTTACATCTTATCGAAGCTGATGTTATAAATGGCGCTCTGGATAACGATGTGTATCTTGTTTTGCGCCAGCATGCCCAGGCGCTACATCACCTCGTCACCCGCATACCGCGCCTTTGAATCTTCTGATTGGCGGCGTGGTTCTATAATAAAAATACGAATCGCTCATTCATCTGCCTGCAAGGAAATACTCGGTGAGAATCGCCACCATGACTAACTGGGCCTACGGGATCACCGTAGGCCTGACCATTGCATCCGGTATTGCGATGCTAATGGCTTCCGGCGCCGATCGCGCTGAACGCCAGGCAGTACAACAACGGGATACGTTCGTTCGTCTTGCCGATGAGATAGAAAGCGACGCGTGGGAGCTTTCAGACCTCGCGCGACTGTACGTCATCGAAAAACAACCAGAGACGCTGCAACAGTATCGTCAGCAGATCCAAACTCTCAAATCAATTGAAAATCGGTTGCTTAAACTAAAAGACATTGGCGCCAGCCAGCAGGAGCTGGCGCTGTTGCGCGACGGTCTGCGTATTGCCGATGAATTACAAGATGAACAGCAGACCGCCATCGATCGCGTCGCTCGCGGCGAAGAGAAAGAGGCTATTTTGCAGGTTTACGGTAAGCCTTATGAGCAGGAGTTGGAGCGTGTGCAAACGCAAATCGATCATTTCCGCCTGCTGCTGGAAGGCCGAACGAACAACGCCATGCAGCAAGCGACTGAAAAATCACGCCTCTGGCGGACGCTTTCGGAAGCGATGGTTGGCCTGACCGCCTTGATGTTTTTATTTGTTCTCGGCTTTATTCTCAAACGCCGGGTGCTCACCCCTGTGGTACGACTCAGCGATGTGGTACAACGTCTGGCATCGCAGGATTATGCCGTCGAACCACCGCACTTCAAACAGATCGATGAAATTGGCGATATGGCGCAGGCGATCCGCATCTTTCGCGAAAATGGCCTTGCCCGCCAGCGCCTTGAACAACAACGCGATGCCGACTGGGCCGTTCGTGAACTGCTGGCGCGCATGACTCAACGCTTGCAGGGATGTGAGTCATTTGAGGATGTGGTGAAGGTCGCTGAACTTTTCGCCCCCAATATCGCGCCTGACGTTCCTGGCCGGCTGTATATTCTGGATACCGATCCCTGGCAGATGCGCTGCGTCGCGCAGTGGCTTTCGCCACCTGACGAGGAGGCCGTGTTTTATCCCGATAACTGCTGGGCAGTACGCCGAGGCCTCAGCCATCCGCCGGTTAACGGCGAACCGGACATCGCCTGCTATCATCTGCCGCAAGAATGCAACGAGCAATCATTATGCGTTCCACTGATCGCGCAGGGTGAAGCCATTGGCCTGCTCTCTTTCCGTAATGTCACCAGTGAGACAGCCCCTTCCCGCGCCTATCTTGAACTCATGGCGGAAGCGCTGGGTCTGGCGTTGTCCAATCAGCGTCTGCGCAACGCTCTGCTGGAAAAAGCGTTGTTTGATTCTCTGACCGGGTTGCGAAACCGCCATCATCTTGAGGAAGCGCTGCATACGCAGATGAATCTGGCGGTACGCAACAACAGCCCGCTGAGCTGCCTGATGATTGATATCGATCACTTTAAGGCGGTTAACGATAATTACGGCCATGAGGCGGGCGATCTGGTGATTAAAAACGTCGCGGCGATCATCCAGCGCGCGGTTCGCGATATTGGCATGGCATTCCGCTATGGCGGCGAAGAGTTTTTGGTGCTGCTTTCCGGCAGCGATGAGGCCAGAGCGGAAACCTGCGCGACTGAAATCTACAACAACGTGAGAAATATGACCTTACGCTGCGGGCTGACGGATATAGGCCAAGTGAATGTCTCTATCGGTATCGCCAGCTATCCGCAACACGCACAAAGCGACAGCCTGCTACGTGCCGCAGATGCCGCATTGTATCGGGCGAAAGAGCTGGGACGCTCGCGAATTATCCGCTTTGATATGCTGAAATCGGCATAACATGTCACCCCAAACGGGAGTGTATCCGCTCCCGTTTGGCGCATTACACCGATTTGTCCACCCGGGTATCATTTCCCGACGTCAGGATGCGCACCTTATCTCCCTTATTGAAGATAAGCCGACCGTCGTAACCCTGTAGCACCTGTATCACCTGACCGCTACTGGTTTTGATTAACAGTTCGACCTGCTGAGCGCCCTGCTGCCGATCCTGGTGATAGCGAGAGGCGCCAGCACCGGCCAGAGCGCCTGCGGCGGTCATCGCCGTCTGCCCTTTGCCGTTGCCGAACTGATGGCCGACCACGCCGCCCAGCGTTCCTGCCGCCAGCGTGCGAAGCGGCTGGCGCTGATGCGGAGTGCTAATAATATGGCTTTCCTGTACGACGCCATAATCAACCAACGTTTTAGTCCCGGCGACGCCAGCCTGGCTAAACAACGCGGCCATTCCCAGCGCAATAAAGAGAAACTTCTTCATGATGACACCCTTGTCTTTTCATTGCGGAAAGTCAACTATCAATGCTCCGCCGGGCTGCGGAGCATTAGGACATCGCTTAGTTGAGTGCCTGCTGCAGATCTTTTTTTACCTGCTCGCGCTGTTCAGCCGTCAGCACCTGATTAATGCCGAAGTAATATTTCACGCGGTAATAACGCGTCTGCTGATCCAATTGCGCAAAAGCGGCTAGCTGCTGTTTTACTTTCGCATCGTCCCATTTACCGGACTGAATTACGTCAACCAGCGCGCCATCCTGGTAACCACCAATTTTGATATTTTTGAGGTTTGTTTCCAGCTCCTGACGCAGGGCCTGAATTTTGCTGACCTGATCGTTGCTCAGCTTGAGATGTTGCACCACCGGGTCCTGGGATAACGGCGGCACTTCGGCTGTCGTCGCGGCCTGAGCGGCGACGGAAAGACCCGCAGTCATCACTACGGCGGCCAGGGTGTTACGCAAGAAAGTATTCACGATAAATTGTCCTTAATACGCTTTATAAAGAGTGCGGATTATTACCTCCGAAATATGATCCATCTGTAACTAAGCGTTAAATTTAAATCTGGACAAATTTACAATAGATTTTATTTAATAGATAAAATAGCTGAGATGTCAGCAGCCGATCTTTTTTTAACTACACTTATTGTTAAATTGGCTGAATATTCTCTTCGACCCATCAGGAACGCCTTATGCCACCACGTAGCGCCAGCGATCTGTACGCCGAAATGAAAAATATGTCCGTAGAGGAGCGTATTCGCTTTTTCTCGCTTTCGCTTGCGGAAATGCATCGTGAGCTGCAGGAAAGCATCAGCGAGATTGAGTCGATGCAGCGAGCGCTGGCCGAAAGCGAGGAGAACCATCGGCAGCTGGTTGAAACCGCACAAGATGCGGTGATTACCATCAATCATGTCGGCGTGGTGATTAACTGGAACCAGGCTGCGGAAAGAATGTTCGGCTGGTCCGCAGGGGAGGCAATCGGCAACAACCTGGGCGAGATGATCGTGCCGGAAGAGTTTCGCGAGCAGCACGCACGTGGTTTAATGCGCTTTCAGGCGGCTCAGCCGTCGAATATCCTTAATCGCACCATCGAAATTACCGCCCTGCATCGAACTAAAGGCAAGTTCCCTATCGAGCTGTCGATCTGGCCGCATCAACAATCAGGCAAGCAGATTTTCTCCGCGTTTATTCGCGATATCACCGACCGTAAACAGCGGGAGCAGGTGGTCTGGTTGCACGCCAACTTCGACGCGCTGACCGGATTGCCAAACCGCAGGCTGTTGGTTAATCGCCTGGAGCTGGCGATTACGCAGGCCATCGCCAATGAGACAGAAGTAGCGCTGCTCTTTATCGATCTCGACCGCTTTAAGCCGGTGAATGACGTTTACGGCCACGCCGTGGGTGACGAACTGCTGCGGCTAGTGGCGTTCCGTCTACAAAGCGTTTTACGAGAAGGTGATACGGTGGCCCGCCTCGGCGGCGATGAGTTTATCGCCCTGCTCCCCGGTTTAAAGGCAAACGATCCGCTCCCCCGACAAACGGCGGAAAAAATCAGCAATGCGTTGACTCAGTCATTTTTGATCCACGAGCATGTTATTACGATTTCCGGCAGCATCGGCATTGCGCTTTTCCCTCACGATGCCGCAGATGCCGATACATTGCTGAACAGTGCGGATAAAGCGATGTACAGTAGTAAGAAGGGGACGCCGCGAGAGAGATAAGTGAGATTAGACAGCCGTTCAGCGTCAAAATACTGGCCCTGAAAACGCAGCGGATACGGTCTGGAGTACTTATTCTTGAACACTGCCGAACAGCGCTGCCTACACTTTGTATTGTTGTAACCGGCTGCTAATGTAAAATGGAAAGCACCCTATGTGGAAAAATCCAACAGAGTGCTATAAGTTGATTTAGTATATGAAAAAAGTAATAAATGCATCGTTTTCCATATAATAATTTAATCCTGAAATAAACTCATCCACCGTCGCATTTGATTTTTGATTCAGTGCACTTTTGAGAACATCCATAAACTGATCGCCGTAAAAAAACAACTCCAATTCATTTTGCTCAACGTATTCAGGATAAATTTCTTCATCATCACTAACTTCAGGATAACGATCCAGATAGCAAACAAGTTCGGGGGTAGCAACAGCTTCATATTCCTTTGTGTAAAGGCAAAAATTGTCTTTTGTGTATCCCTGATGAACAATTTTCGTAATTAATTCTTTTAAGCTATATGGCTTTATATACTCGAGTTCTTTCATTAGCATCTCCCTCCTGTTCTACGTACTCTGGCTGATTTCGGATTGCCTGTTGCACCATCTAACTTACCACCGCCCTACACCCGGCTGCCGGTATCAAAAATGTTCTGTGCCGCCAGCGGTTCGCGGGTGACGGTTACCGTTTCCCCCGCCAGCGCGTCGCCCTGCCAGTAGAACCAGCGCGTCTCTTCCGCCGTCTGCTTGAACACCCGGCGCCCCAGCCCGTCGTAACCGTAGCGCACCAGGCGCTCGCCCTTGCGCACCGCCACCAGCTAGCGGTTATCGTCCCAGCTAAAATCCTCTTTCTCGCCGTTATGCCGGACATCGCGCCGCTGCCGCAGCGTACCGTCCGGCGCGGTATGGGCCGTCAAACGCCCCACCGGATCGTAAGCGTAACGAGCGCTGCCCCACAGGCTGTTATTTAATTAGCTAATTCAGCGTGCAGGATAACGTTGTTCTTCATAACCATTAGGAAATACATTTTTAATGGTATCGATGATCGCATTTTTATACGAAAATACAACTTCAAATTCTGTAAAAGATGATTCTGCATGTTCTTTTTGCTGAACATATATTTTCTTAAGAATAGAGTCTTCATAAACATAATCAGATACACTGCACCCATACATCCCCCAATTGAAATCTTTTTCAATCAATCCATCATTGTATACTGACAAAGAGATGTTTCGCAGCATACCGGCACTGGTAAAATAAATCCTTTCTAAGTTATCACCTTCATAAATACAAAACTCTTTGTTAATTATATTTGATGTCTGTCCAAATATTTCTATTAACGATATACGTTCCAGGCTATCAAAGTGATAGATGTGTGTATTTTTTACATTTGCAGGTAATTTATTAAGTTTCTTACCTATCTTAAATCCAGCCCGTTCGATTTCATAGGGTCGAAGATTATATAATGCACCTTTGCTAACTACTACTTTAGTTTCGTTGAGTCTAACACTATCACTATATGATATAATATAGTTTTCACTATCGGAATTAATCTTATTAAATTTATCTTCTAAATCTTTCAATATAATCATTTATCATCACCGTAAAATTAAAATGTACCATTAGCAATTTCAGCATTGATTTTATTTAGTTCGGATATAAAATCACCACTATTGTTCTTTATACTTAAACGATCATATACTTTCTGCTTATAAGCATTAGTATGAATGCTAGCATGATTTGGCAATTTGTTTCCTGCTGGCACAATCACTTTACTATTTGAAGGTAAAAATATACCGTTTTCCGCAGTGTTGATATCTATTCCTAATTTACTCATTTGGTTCTGCAAAGCGACCATCCTCTGATCTTTAGAATTTGACATAACAATATGATGTGCTGAATTTTTAAAACTTGGCTCACTTTTTCCTGCCGCAACCATATTCGCTCGAAGAGCTCTTGCATCACTTGAACAACTCAGCCCCCACGGATCCACCCATCCCAGCGGGTTCGGCGCATACTGATAAACATTCAGCCCACCGGCTAATCCAATCGGATCCTGACTAATAAATCCCGCAATTTCAGGATCATAGTAACGATGCCGATTATAGTGCAGCCCCGTTTCAGCGTCAAAATACTGTCCCTGGAAACGCAGCGGGTTGCTGATACGATCGGCGTAGATCTTCCCTTTCTCTCCCCATACCCCCGTCTTCTCTGACCACACTATCTCGCCCTGTAATGACGTCAGGCGCACCGGCGCGCCGTTCGGGTCACAATGATAGTGCCAGCTCTCCTTCCTGCCCGCTTCCTGCGTCAGCAGCGCCAGCGGCTGAAAACTTCCCGGATAGTACACGTACTCGCGCATACTGCTGAACAGCGTTTCCTGCGCTTTCTGCCGCTGCAGCCGGCTGCCGGTATCAAAAATGCTCTGTGCCGCCAGCGGTTCGCGGGTGATAGTGACCGTTTCCCCCGCCAGCGCGTCGCCCTGCCAGTAGAACCAGCGCGTCTCTTCCGCCGTCTGCTTGAACACCCGGCGCCCCAGCCCGTCATAGCCGTAACGCACCAGCCGCTCGCCCTTGCGCACCGCCACCAGCTGGCGGTTATCGTCCCAGCTGAAATCCTCTTTCTCGCCGTTATGCCGGACATCGCGCCGCTGTCGCAGCTCGCCCGCGCGATCGAATACATAACGCACCCCGCGCTGCTGCCCCTCGCGGAACCAGCCCCCGGCGCTCTCATTCACCGCCCGGGTCTGCGTCTGCAGGTGGCTGCCCGCCGCATCCTGCACAAACTGCCGCAGCGTACCGTCCGGCGCGGTATGGGCCGTCAAGCGCCCCACCGGATCGTAAGCGTAACGATCGCTGCCCCACAGGCTGTCATCGCGCCGGGTCAGGTTACCCAACCGATCCCAGCTGAAACCGCTGGCGAACAGCGGTAAATCATTCTGCAACACCTGCTGCGACGTCAGCTGGCCGAGCCGGTCGTAGGTGAAATGACGCGTCACCTCTGCCGACAGCTGCTCGCTGACCCGCCGCCCGGCCTCATCGTAACCCAGCACGATCGGCGCATCGTCATTCAGCTGGATCTGGCTCAGCCGGTCATACTCATCCATGGCGTAACGCACCTGATGACCGCTGTCGCTGCGCCGGGAGACCAGCAGGCCGCGCTCGTTATAGCCATAATGCAGCTGAAAACCGTCCTGCTCCTCCAGCAGCACCCGCCCGGCGTCATCATAGCGCCACGCCAGCCGCCGCCACGGATTCTCACACAGCACCATCCGCCCGCAGGGATCGTAATGATACTTCGCCTGCAGGGTATCGCCGCTGCGCCGCTCGCTTAGCCGCCCACCTCGGTCGTAACCGTAGCGCACCAGCCGCCCCAGCGGATCCTCACGGCTGATCAGCCGGTTGCCTTTATCCCAGCCATAACGGGTTACCTGTCCCCAGTAATCGGTCTCCGCGGCGATGCGCCCCAGCGCGTCGCGGTCCAGCTGCCAGCGCTGACCGTTCTGGTTGATCACCGCCAGCAGGCGATCTTCCAGGTCGTACTGATAGCCAAGCGTCGCGCCATCCGGCGTCTCGCAGGCGGCCAGCATTCCGGTGCGGTTATAACGAAAACGGGTTATCTGGCCGGCTTCATCGGTGAAGTGAAGCGGTGAATCTTCCCGGTCGTAAGCGACGCGAATTTCGCCGCCCTGCGGATTGACCATCGCCACCAGCCGATCCTTGCTGTCCCAGTGGAAACGGCTGCTGCCGCCGCTGGCGTCAATACGCTCCAGCAGGGTGCCGCGCGCGGAATGCCGCAGTTGAGTGGTTCCCGCGCCGGCCTGGCTCAGCGCCTGCAAAAAACCAAACCGATCATAGCGATAGCGACTCTGCCCGGAACCCGGCACGTCCGCCGCGCTCAGCTGCCCGTACTCATCATACTGATAGCGCGAGGTGACGCCGGTAGGGTCCGTTCCCGCCAGCAGGTTGCCGCATTCGTCATAGTCCGAACGCCAGCAGGCGCCTTTCTCATCAATCAGCGCCAGCACATCGCCGTCTTCATTGTAGGCCGCCTGAATCTGGCTACCGTCCGGCAGATGTTCGGCGATCATTCGCCCCTGTTCATCATACTCCCAGCGACGCGCGCTGCCGTCCGGCTCAATGAGTTCGACGGTGCGGCCAAAATCATCGTAGTGGAAGACGGTATTGCCGCCGGTCGGATCGATCTCCGAAACCGGCAGGCCGTTATCATCAAAGCTGACAGACGTTACATGGCCGTTGGAATCGGTGATTTCCACTTCGTTGAGCAAGTCGTGCCAGGCGAAATGGTAATCCCATACGCCGCCGTCGCCCCAGGCGTGGACCACCCGCCACTCGTCATTGAACTGGTAGTGGAAGCCCTGGCCGTTACGGTCGACATGGCTGGTCATATGGCGCTGTTGATAGTAGAAGCGCCGCGGATGCGAAAGCGCATCGATCTCCGCGCTCAACTGATTATCGCTATCGTATTCATAGCGGGTCAGCGGCGTGATCTCGTCATCCAGCGCGTTGCGCAGGCGTAGCGCCCGCAGGCGGCCATCCTGCCAGGTGACGAGGATCTCCCTGCCGCTCATGCCGCGCGTGCTGAACTCGCGAATACGCTCAAGCTCGCGCCCCTGCCAGTCGAACTGCCAGCCGTTACCGTTACGGTCCGCCAGCCGGTAAATCGCCAGCGGCCCGCGTTTACCGCGAAACTGCAGCCGCGCGCTCCCTTCCTGCTCAACATGCCAGAAGCATTCGCCATTGCGGGTTTCCCGCCACAGGCGGCTGCCGTCCGGCAGGCCGACAATACCCTGCTCGCGGCCGTCGGACTGCGGCAGCGCCGCAAACAGCGTCATCCCTTCCGGCTGGGTCAACACCGCGACGCCTTCATCGGCCAGTATTTCAAGGCGGGTGTCCGCCGGGGTTGACCAGCCGTAACCGCACAGCCCTTCTTCATCGAGATCCGCCGACGAGTAGCTTCGCGTCCACGCCAGCGGCAGGCGTCCGGGTAACAGAAAATCCTCATGCTCCAGGCTCACGCTACCGTCGCGGATATCAACCGGTTCGGCGCGTAGCACCCGACATTTCAGGACGCCGGGATCCATGTTGCGAAACAGCTTCTGGCGCAGCTTTTTAAACCGCCGCATAAACAGCCGCCACTGCGGCGTTTTTTTAACTTTCTTCAACCCCTTGCCCAACCCGCTTAACCCGGCGCGCATCAGCAGCGCCATCAGGTTGATGGTTGGCGGCCCGCCGACAATCACATTGTTGGGAATCGCGAGGTTAAACGTCAGCGGCAGCGTCAGCGAGAGCGGCTTTGGTTTACTCAGCCGCTTCAGGCGGAACGGCGGCACCATTCCGAGGATGTTACAGCTCAGTACCGGCATGCCGATGCGGGAAAACGGCTCGCCGTCGACGGCGACGGTTTTACTGCCCATAAACAGCTCGTCTTCCATCTGCGGGCCGCCAGGCGCGCGCAGCGGCGGCACCCACACCCCGCCGACCGGGATATGTACCGCAATACCGCCGGTCCCCGCGCTGGCGCGTTTGATGCTGTTGACGTGCACGGTAGTCCCCAGCAGCGGCAGATAATCAAACACGTCGAAAACGATGCCAATATGCGGCGTCGGCAGCGGCCAGGGATAAGTATGGATATCCAGGCCAAGCTGCGGGTCGAAGTGAGCGCCGGAATGCATCAGACGCGCCTCAGAACATGGCGCGCAGCAGCGCGCGCAGGAAGGTACGCACTTCGGTGGCGAAACCGCCGTCCGAGAAGCTTAAAAACAGGATTGCCAGCAGCGTCACGGCAACAATAATAATAATCCGGGTCTTCATAGCGGGTTGCTCCCTGCAGTTTCAGTGGATGATGCATCGGTATTTCCCCAGGCAGGCAGGCTTTGCCATTCACCCGGCGGGGCATCAAAGGGGTGGGCGATCTCCGGCAGGCCGTTCCAGTGCGGATGCAGCGTCTCCCGCGCCAGGCGGATCACGCGACGAAAGCTGTCATCGCCGCCGCGGATCAGTTTTTCCCGCGCTTCGCGGATCAGCGCGAACGCGGCTTCCAGCTGTAGCTGTAACTGTCGGTCCACGCGTTTTACCTGTTCGACGACGGGTTCCCGCGGCAAGCGGTCTTCCGCCTGCTGGATTAAGCGCTGTTTTTCGCTTTGCCAGCGCGTCGCGCAGGCCTCAAGCGCTTCGGTCCGCCGTTTATCATGGATGCGCAGCAGATCCTGAAATGCCAGCGGCAGCGTAGTCTGGGCGCGCTCCTGGCGTGGGATCGGCTCCGCCGCCTGGATAGCGTGGGCATACTCCTCCATCGCTTTTGCCCGGTGCCCGGCGAGGTTGAGACAAAAACCGGACATCCGCCAGCCTTCCACGGCAAATACCGGGTGTGGAATGGTTTGCGCTTCGCCCGCCGCCCGGCGATAGCCTTTCGCCGCCTGGAGATACTCTTTGCGCGCGAACCAGGCGCCGGCCTCGCCAAAAGTGCTTTGGGTACGCAATTGCCCTTTAAGCGCCGGGTCGGCAATTTCGCCGCTGATGGTTTGCGCCTGGCGGTAGTGATCGACGGCCCGTTGATGATCGTTACCTTTCAACCAACCGCCGGCGATCAGGTTATGCATCATCGCCTGCTGGTCGGCCCAACCGCAGCGCTGGGCGACGCCGAGCGCCATACCGCCGCGCGCGGCCACCTGCGCGGCGCTGCCTTTTTCCAGCAGCAGCATGGCATCAGCCAGATAGCGGCGAAACAACAGGCGATCGGGATTCGGATCGCTCTGCCCGCGCGCGGTTTGATGCATCACTTTCATACTGTCGACGTCATCGGTCAGCAGCCGTACCCTGCGTGGATGCGCCTCATACAGCGGCTGCCAAATCGGTTGCTCAAGCGTGTCGATAAGTAACAGTCTGGCGTTGCACGCCTCCTGCGCCAGCCAGCCGTTCAACCAGCGGTTCAACGCCTTTTCATCGCTGACGGCGGAGGGTTTCAGCACCAACACCAGATAACGTAAATCGTCATGAAATGTCGTCGCAAAATCCTGCAGCATCTGCCGCAACTGCGCCGGGCTATAGGTTGGGAGAAAGCGTTCGGCATCCCATATAGCGGCATCCGGCGTCGCTTCGTAGTGTTCCACAAACTCGCGCCCGAGCGCCTCGCTGTAGCCATAGCCGGTCTCAAACGGCGTGGTTAGCCCCAGCAGCAGATCCGGCAGCGAGCGCCCTTCGGGGTGCTGCTGCAGCGCGATAAAACCATCAAGCAGCGACTCGCCGCCGGCAGGCGTCCGCCAGATAAATAAGCGGATCTGCTCCGCCTGCTCGCTGGCGTCCAGCCAGCTAAGCTCAAGCTCGCTCATTACTTTTTCGGTCGGATTCTTCGCCGCGTTCATTCCCTTTCCCTGTCAGGCATTGAGCTCAATCTTTTTACCATTCACCATCACGCCAGCGGCGTTAATGGTGATCGTCGACCCGCCAGCGGTAATCTCCACGCTGCCGTTACTTATCAGAATGCCGCTTTCGCCCACGTTGATATGTACGGTATCGGTAGCGCTGTCGGTTACGCTCCCTTGCGTAAAGCGGGTATCACCGCCGGTGATGCTCAGGGTACGCCCGGCGCCGATCGTCACCTCTTGCTTACTGGTGATGGTCTGCGTTTGCTTACCGGTCACGGAAATATCGTGATTGCCGGTCACTCCCAGCGTCTGATTGCCGGTGACCTGCACGTTACGATTTTGCTGGACGCTGACGCTTTCGTTACCCTGTACCTGACGGGTGCGATCCTGTACTACCGTCAGTGACTGCTTGCCTTCGACGGTCGCGGTATGGTCGCTTTTCACCGTGGTGGTATGGTTGCCGCTGATGGTTTCATCGCGGTTCTGCTCAACGCTTAGGGTCTCATTCCCCTTCACGCTTTCGGTACGGTTCTGCTCAACGGTGGTGGTTTCATTACCATTGATGGTTTTGCTACGATCTTTGCCGACGGTAACGCTTTCATTGCCATCCACAGTGCGGGTGCGGTTCTGTTTGATATGGCTGGTTTCGTCTTTGCCGACGGTTTTGGTGCGGTTATTGCCGACATCATGGGTCTCGTCGTTTTCGACTTCAGTATCCATGTTGCGCTCAGCGTGCAGCCAGAGCTGCTCTTCGCCGGGTTTATCTTCAAAACGCAGGGCGTTGGCGTTGTCCGGCGAACCATCCTTTGAACGGCTCATAAAGCCCATTTGCGTGGCTGCAGCCGGTAGCGCCCACGGCGGCATACTGGCTTCGTTATAGACGCGGCCAATGACAATCGGCCGGTCCGGCTCGCCGTTAATAAAGTCCACCACCACTTCATCACCGACGCGTGGGATCTGCACCCCGCCGTAACCCTGGCCGGCCCAGGCGCTGGAAACGCGCACCCAACAGGAGCTATTTTCATCGCCCTGGCTTTCGCGGTCCCAGTGGAATTTCACCTTAATCCGGCCATATTTATCGGTCCAGATCGATTCTCCTTTCGGCCCTACCACGCGGGCGGTTTGCGGCCCGTAGGTGCGCGGCCAGTCGGTCCTTGACGCGGGGACAAATGGCGTCGCGGCGGGAATAACGGTGAATGTGATGCGGTGCTGCGCGGTATTTCCGCCGCCGGAGGCATACTGATTCTCTTCAAAATCATAGCGGGCGCCCACCACCAGCCATTTAGCGTTATCAGCCATGTTAGGCGCATGCGTCAGGGTAAACGTGTGTCCCGGGACGATACCGGTCGCGGTGGCGATACCCTGAGTTTGCTGCTGTTCGGCCTGCCAGGACTGCTGACGAATACGGGCGTAGGCTTCGCCGTCGCCGTGCTCCATAAAGCGCCCCGGCCAGTCGTAAACGTCGATTTTGCCCGGTGTCGGCGAGACCGGATTCTGCAGCGTTTGCAGCATCCAGGCGTGGGGCTTGCGAAAATCATAGTCATCGGTGCTGTAAAGCCCCGGCGTGACGACGTGGCTCGCCATCAGCTGGCTGATGCCCTCTTCGCCGACCGCGCCGCCGCCCGGCTGCGCATGCCAGGGAATAGTTTCATAACCGGGGAAGGATTCAGCCTGCTGATAGTCATCCATCAGCACCAGGGTATGGCCGTCTTTATCGTGGCGGAACAGATAGCTAATACCTTCCAGCTCCAGCAAACGGCTGATGAAATGGAAGCTGCTTTCCGCGTACTGTACACAATAATCCCACTGCCGGTAGCTACGCGTAAGTTTGTCCTCAAACTTAACGTTATGCTCGCTAAACAGTTTGGCCACGATATCCGGTACCCGCTGCTGCTGGAAAATACGGAAGTTGCGGTCGCGCATCATCGGCCAGAAATCGGGTTCCAGCGTGGTCTGATAGACGGCGTAGCGCGTCTCGCCAAGATCTTCGGCGCGCACGGTTACGGCGGTGATTTTGCCGGAAAGATAACGCTCCTGTCCCCATTGGCCGGGAACCGCCACCGTCATGTTTTTGCCGAGCATGGCCTGACGGTCGATAGCAAAATCCTGGCTGAGTAAATCGACCTGAAAGTGGAAAGGTTCGGACAGTTTCTCCTGCCCGCTGAATTTCCAGAATAATAACGAGGAGCTGTCGACAGATGACAGGATCGATATCCGATTAACCATATGGATTCCTTTATGGTGCAGGCAGCCGCGGGGCTAATTCCTTAAGATTGATAAATTATCCTGAATATTTATCAGAAGTCATCTCTCTGCCCGAGATTTCACCCAGGAATACTCTTAATTATTCAACTCTGTGCTTTTGTTCATCTTTATACCGTCATTATTAGTAGTGGAGCTTTCTTAACAGGCGTTAATTACTGGTTTGACTTATTAGAAACGGTAATGAGGTAAGTCTGAAAATAGTCTCCTGGCGCGAAGAAATATGTTTAAACCGGCCCGGACGCTTTAAAATAACCGCGGCTGCGAACTGCCATCACAGCCATTTGCTCACCGGCCTGCTCTTGCATACGGTCGGCCGGTGAGCAATCCCTGCGCGTTAATCGCGCAGACATCCCCTGCCTCGTTAATATCAGATCCTTTACCTCAGTCATATTCAGATTGTTTTTACATAAAATCGTCACGCTATTTTCGCCAGCTAAACGGCGCAGTCGCTAATATTAGCGATGAGGTAATCTATTGTTTATCAATCGGCTTCAGGCATAACCCCCCCCGCCTGCCGGGCGCTGGCGCAGGTTTTGATAAGGTACGACCCTCTTGATCTCTGCCATCGATCTACAATACTGTATATACATACAGTAAAAATAATCGGTGATCATCATGCAGTTTTTCACACTAACCGAGCTACGCCAGATCGTGGCATTACCTCTGTTCAGCGACCTTGTGCCCTGCGGTTTTCCTAGCCCCGCGCAGGATTATGTTGAACGGCGTATCGACCTGAATGAACTGCTGATTCAGCATCCAGGCGCCACCTAC
The DNA here is from genome assembly GCF_050600815.1 of Klebsiella sp. 141161. NCBI lineage: Bacteria > Pseudomonadati > Pseudomonadota > Gammaproteobacteria > Enterobacterales > Enterobacteriaceae > Klebsiella > Klebsiella sp. 141161. Next base: position 664,428 of record NZ_JAQIRN010000001.1, read on the forward strand.
TTTGTGAAATCAAGCGGTGACTCAATGATTGGCGCTGGCATTGGCGATGGTGATTTACTGGTGGTGGATAGCTCCCGCAAGGCCGTCCATGGCAGCATCGTTATTGCCGCGGTGGATGGGGAATTCACGGTTAAGCGCCTCCAGTTACATCCTGTTGTCATGCTCAAACCTGATAATCCCGCCTACCAGCCGATTATGCCAGGCAGTGAAGAGTGTCTGGAAATTTTTGGCGTGGTGACCTACATCGTGAAATCGGCGGGCTGATCGTGTTTGCCCTGTGTGATGTGAACTCGTTCTATGCTTCCTGTGAAACCGTCTTTCGCCCGGACTTACGCGGCCGCCCGGTGGTTGTTTTGTCCAATAATGACGGGTGTGTGATTTCACGTTCTGCGGAAGCCAAACCGTTTGTGAAAATGGGTGAACCGTACTTTAAACAAAAAGATATCTTCAGGCATTATGGCGTGGTTTGCTTCAGTAGCAACTATGAACTCTACGCCGATATGTCCAACCGGGTAATGACGACGCTTGAAGAGATGTCGCCTCGCTGCGAAAAATACTCCATTGATGAAGTTTTTTGCGATCTTACCGGCGTGCGTAACTGCCGCGTTCTTACCGAGTTTGGACATGAGCTCAGAGCCACGGTGCGGCAACGCACGCACCTGACGGTAGGCGTCGGTATAGCCCAGACAAAAACGCTGGCTAAACTGGCGAATCATGCGGCAAAACGCTGGCAACAGCAGACAGGAGGCGTGGTTGACCTGTCGAATGCGGAGCGGCAAAGAAAATTGATGGCGGCGCTACCGGTGGAAGAGGTTTGGGGAGTGGGTCGACGCATTGCGAAGAAGCTTGAAGCGATGGGGATCCGGACGGTATTGCAGCTGGCTGACACGGATATTCGATTCATCAGAAAACACTTTAATGTCGTACTGGAAAGAACCGTCCGTGAATTACGCGGCGAGCCCTGCCTTGAGCTGGAAGAGTTTGCCCCGGTAAAGCAAGAGATCGTCTGCTCCCGTTCGTTCGGCCATCGCATCACCGAGTACGAAGAAATGCGCCAGGCCATCTGTAGTTACGCCTCCCGGGCAGCAGAGAAACTTCGTCAGGAACATCAATACTGCCGGTTTATCTCCGTCTTTGTAAAAACCTCACCCTTCGCGCCTGACGAACGGTATTACGCCAATAATGCCTCGGTGGCCCTGCTTACCCCAACGCAGGACAGCAGAGATATTATCGCCGCCGCGACGCGTTGTCTGGATGCCATCTGGCAAAGTGGCTGCCGGTATCAGAAAGCCGGGGTAATGCTGGGCGATTTTTATAGCCAGGGCGTCGCGCAACTTAATCTGTTTGACGAAAATGCGCCGCGAAAAAACAGCCAAAAATTGATGGAGGTGCTGGACCGTCTGAATGCAGAAGACGGACGTGGGACGCTTTACTTCGCCGGCCAGGGTATCCAGCAACCGTGGCAGATGAAGCGGGAAATGCTCTCCCCGCGATACACTACCCGATATAGCGATCTGCCCACGGTTAAATGATTCCCCGACAGGCCAAACCTTAAATAAAATCAGGTTTGGCCATCATGGCAAAATGTTGTTGTTTATTTTTTCGACCGCGGTTTGTCGATTCTTTTTGCAATCAATGGTTCGTTAGCATAAATTTCATTTAAATTATGTTGTTGATCAAAGCGTAACATTGGGCTTTGCATCACGGTAATCGAACTATTTTCATAAGCATAAGGTAATGGCTGAATCAAATGTGGATTCTGTTTATCATAGATACAGACAGGTCTCCCCCCCAAGAGATCAACAAAAATAACCTTATTAAACATAGAATTAGACTTAGATATTAAGTATTCAGACCATTGTCTCAGCCCATTTTTGAAAATAACATTGTCAGTTCCTATTACTTCACTAAAACAGATAAGCACAACCTCTTTAAACACCCCGGCGCGGACGTAGTCATTGAACTTGCCATTCTTTCTGACAACCCCCTCATATATATAATCAACAGGGATTTTAACATCGACCTTTTTATTTGGGGTTTTACTATCTATCCCATGAATAAAATCATTAATTTGGTTATCGACCTTATCTTTGCCAAATTTATCATCCTTTAAATAGCCAAGATCACCACACTTGTCGCAAGTAGTAATTTCGATTCCTACCCTAAATGGAACTCGTGATTTACAAAATGCCCTGTGCGGTTTTTTAACACAAATTGCAGCATCCGGTCGGTCAATCTGACTTTTATCAATGCTGTATCCACCATAAATTTTATGTAGTAATGGCCGGGAAAGTTCCAGTACATGAACTTCAGTTTCTCTTTTATCCATCATGATATCCTTGACATTATTTATTGAAAATAAAAATTGCGCAGCGCGTTTCTCACTTGTCCTTCCGCGGTTGCAGAACAAGTTGATGATGGCTGGCCTCAATGACGCGCGCGCGGTCCGGGTCAAGATCCTCACGGGCAAGCGCCAGCTTCCAGTCGTTTTTCGTTAGATCCGGCGCCCGGAACAGCGCCACCACGGCAACATACTGCGCCTGTTCATCCAGCGGCATGGTGAGACTCATCTCCGTTCCCGGTTTGAGCACCAGGCTGCGGCTGGCCAGTTGGTCGTCTTTTAATATCTCCTCCCCCTCCGCCGCCAGCTGCTGGTAAACCGTCTTATCGAAGGTCTTGCGATCTTTCAGCACATAGACCCGTACCATCACCGGCTGGGAGGCGCTGTTATCCTCGCGGTTATCGGTGTTTAACGCATTGCGCGCGCTAAAATCCAGACGCAGCGTTTTCACCTGGCGATAAAATACTGACTTTACGGCGGACGAGGCGCCGTCGCTGATTTTCTGTGTTAGCCCGCAACCCGCCAGCATGAACGGCAGAAGAATCAGTGCGGATAGTTTAAGCGAAGTGATATGCAACACGTTGGTTTCCTTGTGATAATGGTGCAAGCGGCATGCCGCGGTAGCCGCCCAGTTCCGTGGTAAACGTGGCCGGTAAATCCGGCGGAACCGCGTCCCCCTCCATGCCCAGAACGCCGGTGATGCCGAGCATAAACGGCGATTCGCCAAGTACCGGCGCGGGTAACAGCGGCGTGGGAAGCGTTAAGGTGATTTTGGCCTTATAGCGCCAGCCGAGATAAACCCGCAGCAGAACCAGAAAGTCCGCATAGATTTGCCCTTCCGGCATCCAGCCTGCGGCCTCGGCGATATCATCGGTGTACAGCGCGATCAGCAACTGGCTGGCAATCTCGGTCGTTTCATCGCCCAGTACCGTATAGCCATCAAGCAGGAAATCGTTATCGCCGTAAAAACCCAGCGGCTGCGCCGGGTACACCGTCCGTGGGCAGTGCGGCGACGCTTCCGCCCGCGTATGGGGAGCCAACAAGCGTACCAGCGCCTGAATTCCCTCTTCGGTACGCGCGGGCAGGCGCATCACGCTGAGTAATGCCAGAAAGCGAGATACCGGCGCGGCAATATGCTGAGCGGTACCGGGAATGCCCAGCCCGATCAGCCCCAGCAGGCTCTGCGAAGTACGGTCGCAACCGCCGTCTTCAAAGGTTGCCGGATACGAGTATTTGCGCCAGATGCGATAAAACTGGCTCAGAATGCGGTGGTTAAAAATATCGAGAAATGCTTCCTGCGCCTCATGCCCTTCTCTTTGCTGCGCAATATCATCCAGCCAGGCGGTAGGCAACGGTGAATCGACACCGTATAGCCCCATAAAGGTGGTGCGCAGCGTCGGCGGCGCGTCGGGATGCGCCTCATCATACTCCACCGCTTTGAGTTCGCTGACCGGAAAACCCATCCCCGGATGCGGGCGAAAGCGTATCGGATCATCCGCCGGGTTCAGCGTGCTGCCTAATGCCGGCGCGCCAGGTCGCGATTTTTCCAGTAGCTGGCAGAAACGGTAAAAGTTGATGCGCTGAATATCCCGCTCAAGCCGCGGGCTCAGCCGGGAATGCGGCGTTTGTGGTTCTCCTGCCATTCGAGACGCTCTCCGGTAGGTTGCAGTATCAGAATCAGACGATTAAACAGATGGATGTCGGTATACAGGGCAAAGAAGCGGTTGAGCATCTCGCCAAACAGGCAGATGTCGCCGTGTCCGGCGAAGCCGTTACCGTCGAGCGTCACTTCTATCTGCACGCCGCGTAGAAAATGCCCCTCGGCAAAACGCTCCACCTCACAGTGGCTCACGTCGACGATCGCCTGCAGGCGACGGCGGTTCATTTCGTTGTCCGTCCAGTCGTACAACGCCAGCGCGCCGCGCAACACCTCGGCGTTATCCATCATCCACAGGAAGCTGCTACCGAGATGGCTCAGTACCCGCCAGTGAAAACGGTCCCGATCCGGTGGATAACACGGCAACGTCGGCGCGCTGAGATTGCGCACCTGGAGGCGCGACGTCGTGGATTTGACCACCGTGTCCAGCAGCGTGCTTTGCAGCGCCCGGCGCGGCAGCTGGCCGTTGGTGCCGATCAGGCTCAATGACAGGGTTTCATTCTGCGGCACGCGATGCTGGTCAAACGCCTCGCCGCCCAGCGTCAGCCAGGTATCATGCAGCCCGGACGGGCCACGTTTAACGCGCGTGTGGTAATAATATTCCGGCGCATCATGGCGCAACATGCCGCCTTTGTGGCGAAAACTGGTAAACGGCACATACGCCTGGGTGCCGGAAAGGCGGGAAGAGGTGACGGACTCCACCGAATAGATTTCGGTGTGCCCATCCTGAACGCGCATGGGGCGCAGCAGATACTCACTTTGTAGTGAATCCAGATGCAGCGGGTCCGACTCCAGCGGGAACAGGTTAATAACCGGGCTGCAGTGTAAACGCAAATGTTTCTCTGACAACGCATACTCCTGCGGCCACGGTTTATCCAGCACGACCTCGATCTCAAACCATCCCGGCGCATCAGGAAACGTCATATTCTCCAGCCCGCACAGCGCGACCGACATAAACTTTTCACGAAAGCTGAAATACTCCAGCAGCAACTGGTAGCCGCTGAACCCGCCGCTTTGAGGCAGCAGCGCCTCATCGTTGCCAAACCCGCAGACGGCAAAATGGGCCGCCAGCGGCCTGCTATCGGCCTCCCCCGCCAGACGTATGCCGATGTGCGCCACATTCAGGGTCAGCGCTTCATGCAGCGCGCAGGCCAATGGCGCATCGGCGTTCAGATACAACGGAATACGGCTCAGGTCGAGCGCCCGCCAGTCCACCAGTGCGCTACAGTCAAAACGCAGACAAATCGCCTGGCGGCCATCTGCCAGCGTCCTGACGTTGGCGCGGGAGAGCGCGAGCGGCTGTAAGGTTAGCGGCTGGGTCGTGGTGTAACGGCAGCGGGTGCCCGTCTCGCCGATGGGCCGGGAGATCACTTCCGTTCCCTTCTTCAGCCGCTGCGGCTCTTTCATCTCCCGCCAGTCGACGCTGAATTCCACCATCGCCAATGACGGAATAGTACGGAGATAATGCGGCCAAATCATACTCACCAGCCCGCCGGTCAGCTCCGGCAGGTCGTCGTCGAGCTTTTCGCGCAGCCGCCCCATCAGGAAAGCAAAACCTTCGAACAGCCGCTCAACATAGGGATCGCGGGCGCCGGCTTTATCGAGGTTTAACGCCGCGGCGCGATCGGGATGGGCGCGGGCAAACTCCTCGCCAGCTTCGCGCAGGTAGCGCATTTCAGCGTCAAAATAACGCAGAGTTAAATCGTCCATGGAATATCTCAAATGTCAGAATTGGAAAACTCGCCGCTTGTAAAGCAGCGCTTGCAGCGTGAATGTCGGCCCTTATTCCTCTACGTCACCGTCAGCAAACGGTTCTGCTCGGGGAGCCTCCACAATGAAAATCTGTGTCGGTAACGTGAAGTTTCGCAGTTTCAGCAACGCCAGCGGGCCATCGCCGAGTTCGGTACGCAGCAGCCACTGCAGTTGCCGGTTATCCGGCGTATTGACCGTCAGGCGAAACAGCCCATCGCCGATCTGCTGGCGCTTCATTCTCTCCAGCATACGCAGCGTGCCCCACGGGCCGCTGTCGTTCGCCAATAGCCGGGCGCCCGCCGCCGTTGAGCTCCAGCTCAGCATTGCGCCGGGTTTGTTGATTGTCCCCGGCCAGCGGAAACTTTTCCATTCGGCAAGCTGGTTAAAGTAGTGCAGATTCTGGCCGTCGAGGGTGAGTTGCGTTTCAACAATGCCCGGCGTCGCCACCCCCTGTAGTTCAAATCCCATTCCCTGGCTGCCGTCGGTAAACAGGATGTCGGACAAGGAACTCAGTTGATTAATCGCCTTCAGGAAGGCCGGGTTAAACGTCAGCCCCTGACTGTGCGTGCTATCGGCCACCCAGCGGCTGCCCTCCCGGTTGAGCACGCCGCCCAACTGTCGGGCGAGAAACTGGTCGATCCGCCCGCTATCGCGACGGATGAATGCCGCCAGCATTGGTAGCGAGACATCGTTTTTGCCCGCGGCAAACGGATAGCGGCCGTCGAAAGCCGAATGCCAGTTAGCGACCACAGAACGCTGCCATGCCTCGTTCAGGCTGGCCGCCGATGGCTGCAGCACCGTTTCCCAGGCCTGCGTCAGCGGCTGGACGAACATGGTCTGGCCGAAACCGCTCCACTCTTCGCCGAGGCTGGCCGCCACCAGGCTGCCGTACTCCTGGGTGTCGGTCAGATCGACGCTTTTACCCTGAAACACGGTCTGCGCCAGCTGCTGCATCATTGCCTGCGGGTCGGGCGCGTTTGCCACCTGCTGGAGCCGCAGGCGTACGCGGGTCAAGCGTGTCAACCAGGTCTGTAAACTGAGGGTGCTGTCTGCGGCGACCACGCTCTGAGAGGGATTTTTGCCCATCAGCGCCAGCAGCGGCCCAAAGGTGCTATCCAGCGGGCCGCGCACGCCGCCGGCCTGCTGGTCGATAAACGGCTGCTGGTCCTTATCGAGTAGATTTTTTGCCGACTTCACCAGCGAATCCGCCACGCCCTCACGCTGCTGCCCGGTCTGCCCCTGCCAGGCAAGGGTATTCATCAACGCAATCAGCGGCGACTGACGAACGTCGCCCGCCAACGTGAGCTGATCGGTAACATCGGCAATATTGCGCGCCGGATTTAAGCGAAGGCTATTGAGGAAACCCAGCCACGCCCCGGCGAAATCGGTGAAATAGCGATCGGTCAGCCGCTGTTTCAACGCCGCCGGGGAGACATCTCCGCTGACGGTCTGGCGGCTATCGCTCAGCACCCAGTCAATCTCATCGCGCCTGGCCGCCACCACCTTATCGATCGCCTCGCGGACGCCGCCCTCCCACGCCTGGCGGGTAAACATCCCCGGAACCACCTCTTCCGTGGTAAACAACCGGCTGGCATTGGTCTGCGGCGTCATATCTTCCAGCATCATGTCGGCATAATTACGGCGCACCTGCAGCAGCATGTTCTCGTAAAGCGTGCTTTCGGCGTTGCGCCGCCCGATTTGCGCCAGCAGCACCTGACGCGCTTGCGTCACCAGTGCGGCATCCGGGGTGATTTTCCACGTCGTCTGCGACGGCAAGTTACGCATATAGAAGGCCCATAAATCAGGGGCGATACTCTGCCATAGCGCCGGGGCGACTCCCTGACGCGTCTGCTGCGCGGCGGTCATTGTCTGGCGGTAAAACGCCGCATCGGCTTTGTCCGGACGCGCCATCATCAGATAGGCCTTTAACTGGTCATAACCCGCTTTCGCCAGCTGCGCCCGCTGCGGGCTGCGCGGCGGCAGGTTGACCAACACGTTCAGTTGCCGGGTCAGCGCCTGCGCCGCCGCGTCGCGGATCAGACGCTGGTTAGCCCGCCCATACCACGGCAGCAGCGCGGCAGAAAGCGGCGCATTATGATTAAGACCAAAGCGCTGATACCAGGGCGCGCCGTTGGCGAGCCGATTCTGTAGACGGCCGATATCGTTGCGCAGCATCTGCAAATCGATCAGCTGTTGGTCGTTAACGACGGGCTGCCGCAGCAGCTGTACCCGCTGGGTGGCGCTGACAATTTCCTGGCGGTTGACGATAAAAGAGAGCAGGCTTCCCGCCGCCCACAGGGCAATCAGCGCCAGCAGGCCGACGCCGAGGGAGCGGCGCCACGCCACCCCCACCGGCACGCCGCGCGCGCGGCCGCAGTCTGCGATGATCCCCTGCCAGACGGCCGGGGCCGGCCAACGATGGGGATAGAGCCCATTGTCCACCGCCTCTTCCGCCTTTAACGCGGGGCTGAACAGCAGACCGCGGAGCGGGATCTGTTGCAGATGCCCGGTAAGCCACGGCGTCAGTAGCGTCTTCCAGCCGCTGATACCGCCCTCCTTCAGCCATTTAGCGACACGCAGCAGGTAATCGTGGGACGAATCAGCGCACAACTGCTGAGTACCCTGCGCCAGCATGGCGGGCAGAATGGAGCGAAGCTGCCGTTCAACATCCTGCGGGACGGCTCGCGGCGGGAACAACGCCCCCAGCGTCTGGGTAATGCGCGTATCCTGCGGCCAGTCGCTGTCGCGGAGTTGCCACAGATAGACCGGCGGCTGGTAGCGCAGGACCTGCGCAACCTGCTCCAGCGTACGCAAATACTCGTCCAGATTCGCGGCGGTGGCCTGAGCATTGTCCAGCACCAGCACGATACCATCCAGCGGCCGGCGGCCGCGCAGCCGACGCAGGGCGCTGAGCCGCTCGTTATCCACCTTCGCCGACAGGCTACCGCCGTGGATCAGCACCGTACCGCGCCCCTCCAGCCATTGCTGTTGCGCAAGGCCGGGAACGATGGCGGCAATCTGCGCCGCCTCGCCAGCGACCCACAGCAGGCGGACCTTATTGCGCCACAATCGGCCGTAGCGGCGACGAAGAGTGTGCTTTAAGGACGCAAACGGCTGCGCCGGTTTTGTCTGCTGGCTAATAAAAGTCCGCGTCTGACGCTGTTGCCCATCGGCTTTTTGCCTGATAAACAGGTGGAAAGCAATAAAGCCCAATATCCAGAGACAGAGACCATACGCCCAGATCAGGCCACAGACGGTCACTATCTCGCGGATCGCCGTCCACTGCAGCGTGCGGTTGGCGTGCCAGTTCCACCATCCCAGACCGCTCAGCAGGACCACAATTGTCCAGACGGCAAGACACAGGGTCGCGGTAGCCGCTACGGTCATTACCGCGGCATTTTTTTCCTTGAACATAAAATTGATGATTCCCTTAGCCACGGGCGTGCATCATCACGCCCGTATAGCGTTATTAAGGATACTTAGCGGATATAATGAATATGGCGATAACGAATTAAGGCAGCAGTATTTTAAAAGCCTCGCTTTTTATATCGCGATATATTTTACCCAGCACGCCCGATACCGTATTCAGATCTTTCATATCCGTTCGCGCCTGCACTAATATATCGCCAACATTAATATCTATAATCGCTTTTACCCGCTGGCCAAATTGTTTCACCGAATCCCACGTATCGTCATCGTTATCGTAAATCGTCCGCGACGCAAAATAACCGTGCGAAAACGAGGAGTGCAGCGGGTCGTGATTATATTTAGCCAGCGTGTCATGCACGTAGTTATCGTAAAAATCCAGCATCGTCGGCGAGCCCATCAGCGCCGCCCGCCGGGCATCGCCGCTTTTCTTGATCTGGATATATTCTGACTCCTGCGCCGCCACCAGCGGACCGCCAAGCTGGTTGGTCTGCGTGGTGGGAATAATATCCAGCAGCACCTGGGCCAGCAGCGCCACGATACCGGTATGGGCAAAGTCATAGCCCCACGCCGCGCGGTCCAGCCGATCCTTATCGATAAACGGCACTTCTCGCGGTCCTTCGCTTTCCGCGGGCGCCGACGACGACGGCAGCGCGCCGGACGATTCATTCAGCGCCTGCTGATAAAAAGGCTTACGCTGATAATACTTATCGGCGTATTGCGGGCTGGCAAAGCGTTCGGTGCGCCAGGCGGTGATCCAGCTCAGCTGGTCCGCCAGCATCACCTCCAGCGCTTTGGCCTTCAGCGGCACATACACCGGTTCCGGCAGCTTGCCCAGCGGGCCGTTCTCCGGCGGCTTCGCGGCGGCGGCTTTCGCCTTATCGCCATCCGCCTTGTCGTGAGCCGCCTTCAGCGCGGCAACCGGATCCCGGCCCTGGGCCACGGCGATGGCCACCACCTCCGCCTCGTTGACGGCCGGCGTTTCGGTCTTCGCCCCCGCCTGCTGCGCCCCGGCCTGCTGCCAGGCATTAAACAGGGCGATGGCCTGTTCGGAGATTTTGAATTGTTCTGCGACATCCCCTTGCATTACCCGATATTTTTTACCTTTGGCGCCGCCGGGCAATACCTCCTCAGGTACGCTCAGCGGCGCCCCGGCATCAAAGGCAGCGGCATACATATCGTGCAGCACAATCTTTGACAGCAGGCTGGCGGCATCGGTCTGCACCTTACCGAGTTCCGTGGGTTTACAGTCGCCGCCGACATCGGCATGCATTCCGGGGTAGACCACCTCCACCGCTCCCGCCGGGTATTTACCGTCCGGACCGCGGATGGAGTCCAGCGGCAGGTCGCCGTGCTGCTCGTGGCCGGCAACAAAGTGGTAGCAGCTTTTTAAAAAACCTTTGGTGGTCGGCAGGCGCAGGCTGTTGGCCGCCCAGCCCAGATGCCCGGTGGCCGACGGCAGGATATGCGGCACGCCAACCGCGGAGACCGTATCCAGCAGCCCCATAAACTCGATACTGATGGGGATGCCCAGCAGGGTCGGGCCGCCGGGCACCACCGTTCCCGCCGGCAGCATATTTGTCGCATCGAGCGGCATTCTGGCGTCATCGAGCAGCGACTCCAGCCCGCGGGCGAAGGCGCGGGCGGTGGCGGCCCCCCGGCAGTAGCCGTAGACGAAGAGCTTGATTTTGGCGATGCGCCGCTGCGAGCGCTGGATATACAGCCGCGTCGGCTGCCGCGGCCACTGGTTGACCACGGCACCCAGATGGTCGTCGCAGAATTTGTCAAGCGCGCTTTTACGGTTGAACTTCTGGGTCAGCCGCGAGAAGGGCCAGACGGTGGCCATCTGAGGCCGAAAGATATCCAGTTCGCTGTCTTCGATCCTTTCCTTTTTCACCGCATAGCAAATGCTGCTGTAGGTTTTAAGCAGCGCCTGGTTGATACGGTCCTCACCGCCGTTAGCAAACAGCTCGCCGTCCAGCGAGTAGTGCTCTTCACCAATCTCCGGAAAGCGCGCCCCACAGCCGGGGAAGTAGAAACTGAAGTAGCCGTCACTCTCAGCTGCTTCCTTCTGATCTTTCCAGTTGGCTGCATGATAGAGGCGGCCGATATTGGTCAGCGGCGGATTACGTGAGCCATAGACCTCATCGGCTCCCTTTTCATTACAACAGGTACCGTCGAAGAACAGGCTGATATGCAGGCTGGCAGGGCAGCCCGGTTCCGTTTTTTTGTCCGAGGGATGTTCTGACTCTTTAACATACCCCTCCAGGTACTGCCTGGCATAGTTACCTTCGGTCTGCGTTCTGCTCGCCGGCAGGCGGCCGCGCTCGTTGTATTCGGTTTTTTGCTGCGTGGATTTACCCGTGGGCTTTTCTCTCTTTTTATCATCCGGCCCGGGAAACTTTGGCGGTAAGCTGGCCGCTTCTGCGGTGGAGGTTTTAACCGTGACCGGAGTGGCGCCGGTCTGGAAGGCCGCAATAAGCGCCTTCAGGGCATTCAGCGTGGAGTCTGCGGTGTCGGACATACAACTTCCTCCTTAATATGTTTGAAAATGATCTTATCCGCTCGTTGCTCCCAGTCAGGTGGAGACTGGGGTACCGGATATCCCGGCTGTCCCGGCGGGATGCAGGAACGCACTATCCGCACCTTATCGCAGGGGAAAATATGCACGTCAAAACCGCAGGCCTGCCCCTTCTCCCAGCGCTCAATCGGCACGATGATCGGCCCATGGCGCTGATAATATTGCGAATAGTTATCAGGCATATCGCTTAGTCTCATCCAGGCATTAGGATCGGAGGTCCAGGTGATTTTTGCCGTCAGGCCGGGGCGCCAGTCGTTGGGCACCATCACGCAGCAGAAGCCGCCGCCGCCAGCGTAGGAATTCGCCCTTGGCCCCCCGTAGCCATTAACCTGTACCGAGACAATGGCGTCCGGGCCATGGTTATAGAGATTTATATCAGCACCGCTCATCCCGTCGCGACTGTGATCGCGGCAGGCCGTCAGCAGGCAGAGAAAAACGGCGGCCAGCACCGCCAGTCCGCCGGGTAAAATACGGATATGCTTTATCATTGATGTGTCCTTACAAATATAAAGTGGTGACTTATTAATAAATGACGTAATTAAATGCTTGTATTTATGCTAATAGATGCCCCCATATATAACTGATAATGATATTTGTAGCGGTCAAATAAAATGGGTCGCTACAGACATTAATACCGGTTTTCCAAATGATAAAATCGGGTAATATTAGTCAGCGGCGGATTGTGTATGCTGAGAGGCATAGTTGCCTTCGGTCTGCGTTCTGCTCGCCGCCAGGCGCCCGCGCTCGTTGTATTCGGTTTTCTGCTGTATGGAGTTATCCACGGGCTTTTTGTCATCCGGCCCGGGAAACTTTGGCGGTAAGCTGGCCGCTTCTGCGGTGGAGGTTTTAACCGTGACCGGGGTAGCACCGGTCTGGAAGGCCGCAATAAGTGCCTTCAGGGCACTCAGCGTGGAGTCTGCGGTGTCGGACATACGATCTCCTCCTTAATATGATTTATAAGCACGTTTTGCGCTTTTTTTAGTCCGTCAGTCTCAGGCTGTATCGGATATTCAGGGGCCGCTCGACCGTAGCAGGAACGGACTATCCGCACTTTATCGCAGGGGAAAATATGGATATCAAAACCACAAGCCTGCCCTTTCTCCCAGCGCTCAATCGGCACGGTAATCGGTCCATGGTGCTGGTAGTGACTCGCATGATCGTCAGGAATATGTTTCGGGTCTATCCATGCGTTAGGATCGGAGGTCCAGGTGATTTTGGCCGTCAGCCCCGGGCGCCAGACATCTGGCACCATCACACAGCAGAAGCCGCCGCCGCCGCCGTAGGAATTGGCTCCAGGCCCGCCGTAGCCGTCAACCTCCACCGAAACAATGGCGTCCGGACCGTGGTTTATAACGGCTATATCAGCAGCGCTCATGCCGTCGCGACTGTGATCGCGACAGGCCGTCAGCAGGCAGAGCAAAACGGCGGCCAGCACCGCCAGCCTGCCGGGCAAAATACGAATATGCTTTATCATTGATGTGTCCTTACAAATATAAAGTGATGACTTATTAATAAATGACGTCATTAAATGCTTGTATTTATGCTAATAGATGCCCCCCATATATAATTGATAATGATATTTGTAGCGGTCAAATAAAATTGGCCGCTACAGACATTAATACCGGTTTTCCAAATGATAAAATCGGGCGATATTAGTCAGCGGCGGGTTTCGCGAGCCGTACACCTCATCAGCCCCCTCTTTATTACAGCAGGTACCGTCGAAGAACAGGCTGATATGCAGGCTGGCCGGGCAACCCGGTTGCGTTTTTTTGTCCGAGGGATGTTCTGACCCTTTAACATACCCCTCCAGGTACTGCCTGGCGTAGTTGCCTTCGGTCTGCGTTCTGCTCGCCGGCAGGCGGCCGCGCTCGTTGTATTCGGTTTCTGCTGCGTGGTTTTATCCGCGGGCTTTTTGTCATCCGGCCCGGGAAACTTCGGCGGTAAACTAGCCGCTTCTGCGGTGGAGGTTTTAACAGCGACCGGAGTGGCACCGGTCTGAAAGGCCGCAATAAGCGCCTTCAGGGCATTCAGCGTGGAGTCTGCGGTGTCGGACATACAACTTCCTCCTTGATATGTTCGATAAGTATTTTGTGTGCCCTTTCCCTCCAGTCAGGGGGAGACTGAGGGACTGGATATTCAGGTTGACCTGGCTGAACCGGCCCCCCCGGGAGCACACAGGAACGCACTATCCGCACCTTATCGCAGGGGAAAATATGCACATGAAAACCGCAGGCCTGCCCCTTCTCCCAGCGTTCAATCGGCACAGTAATCGGCCCATGCTGTTGATAATGACTCGCATGATCGTCAGGGATGTGCTTCGGGTCTATCCAGGAGTTAGGATCGGAGGTCCAGGTGATTTTTGCCGTCAGCCCCGGGCGCCAGACATCTGGCACCATCACGCAGCAGAAGCCGCCGCCGCCGCCGTAGGAGTTAGCGCCTGGCCCGCCGTAGCCGTTCACCTGCATCGAAACAATGGCGTCCGGACCATGGTTTAAGACGGCTATATCAGCAGCGCTCATGCCGTCGCGACTGTGGTCGCGACAGGCCGTCAGCAGGCAGAACAAAACGGCGGCCAGCACCGCCAGCCCGCCGGGCAAAATACGGATATGCTTTATCATTGATGTGTCCTTACAAATATAAATTGATGAGTTATTAATAAATGACGTAATTAAATAACTGTATTTATGCTAATATATGAACCTCCATATATAACTGATAATGATATTTGTAGCGGTCAAATAAAATTGGCCGCTACAGACATTAATACCGGTTTTCCAAATGATAAAATCGGGCGATATTAGTCAGCGGCGGGTTTCGCGAGCCGTACACCTCATCAGCCCCCTCTTTATTACAGCAGGTACCGTCGAAGAACAGGCTGATATGCAGGCTGGCCGGGCAGCCCGGTTCCGTTTTTTTATCCGATTGATGATCGGACTCTTTAACATACCCCTCCAGGTACTGCCTGGCGTAGTTGCCTTCGGTCTGCGTTCTGCTCGCCGGCAGGCGCCCGCGCTCGTTGTATTCGGTTTTCTGCTGCGTGGAGTTATCCGCTGACGTTTTCCCTTTTTCATCATCCAACCCGGGAAACTTTGGCGGTAAACTGGCCGCTTCTGCAGTAGAGGCTTTAACCGTAACCGGAGTGGCGCCGGTCTGAAAGGCGGCAATAAGCGCCTTCAGGGCATTCAGCGTGGAGTCTGCGGTGTCGGACATACGATGTTCTCCTTAACGTGGTTATAAAGTATATTTTGTGCTTTTTTATTTCCGTCAGGGTCAGGGGGTATCGGATATTCAGGGGCTGCACGACCGTAGCAGGAACGCACTATCCGCACCTTATCGCAGGGAAAAATATGCACGTCAAAACCGCAGGCCTGTTCCTGCTCCCAGCGTTCAATAGGTACCGTGATCGGGCCATGACGCTGATAGTGAGTTTCATAATCATCCGGCATCTCACTGGATTTCATCCAGGAATTAGGATCGGAAGTCCAGGTGATTTTTGCCGTCAGGCCCGGGCGCCAGACATCTGGCACCATCACGCAGCAGAAGCCGCCGCCGCCTCCGTAGGAGTTCGCTCTTGGCCCGCCGTAGCCGTTGACCTCCACCGAAACAATGGCGTCCGGACCATGGTTTAAGACGGCTATATCAGCGGCACTCATGCCGTCGCGACTGTGATCGCGGCAGGCCGTCAGCAGGCAGAGAAAAACGGCGGCCAGCACCGCCAGCCCGCCGGGCAAAATACGAATATGCTTTATCATTGATGTGTCCTTACAAATATAAAGTGATGACTTATTAATAAATGACGTAATTAAATGCTTGTATTTATGCTAATAGATGCCCCCCATATATAACTGATAGTGATATTTGTAGCGGTCAAATAAAATGGGCCGCTGCAAATATCAATACCGGTTTCTCATAGGCCAGAGCCGGGCAATATTAGTCAGCAGCGAATTGTGTATGCAGGCTGGCGGGCAGCCTGGCTCCGTTTTTTTGTCCGATTGATGATCGGACTCCCCGACATATCCCTCCAGGTACTGCCTGGCGTAGTTACCTTCGGTCTGCGTTCTGCTCGCCGGCAGGCGGCCGCGCTCGTTGTATTGGGTTTTCTGCTGTGTGGAGTTATCCGCGGGCTTTTTGTCATCCGGCCCGGGAAACTTTGGCGGTAGGCTGGCCGCTTCTGCGGTGGAGGTTTTGACCGCGACCGGAGTGGCGCCGGTCTGAAAGGCGGCAATAAGCGCCTTCAGGGCATTCAGCGTGGAGTCTGCGGTGTCGGACATACAACTTCCTCCTTAATATGTTTGAAAATGATCTTATCCGCTCGTTGCTCCCAGTCAGGGGGAGACTGGGGTACCGGGTAGCCCGGCTGTCCCGGTGGAATGCAGGAACGGACTATCCGCACCTTATCGCAGGGGAAAATATGCACATGAAAGCCGCAAGCCTGATCCTCTTCCCAGCGTTCAATGGGCACGGTGATCGGGCCATGGCGCTGATAGTATTGCGAATAGTTGTCAGGCATATCGCTCAGTTTCATCCAGGAGTTAGGGTCGGAGGTCCAGGTGATTTTTGCCGTCAGCCCCGGGCGCCAGACATCTGGCACCATGACGCAGCAGAAGCCGCCGCCGCCGCCGTAGGAGTTCGCCCTTGGCCCGCCGTAGCCGTTCACCTGCACCGAAACGATGGCATCCGGGCCGTGGTTTAACAACGTTATGTCGGCGGCGCTCATGCCGTCGCGACTGTGATCGCGACAGGCCGTCAGCAGGCAGAGCAAAACGGCGGCCAGCACCGCCAGCCCGCCGGGCAAAATACGGATATGCTTTATCATTGATGTGTCCTTACAAAAGAAATTAAATGCGTTGTTATTAAGAGATGGCGTAATGACAGAATTATATTTTTGCTGATATATATACCTCCCGAATATTTGTGATAATGATATTTGTAGCGGTCAAATAAAATTGGCCGCTTCCGCGGTGGACGTTTTGACAGTGACCAGGGTGACACCGCTCTGGAAGGCGGCAATAAGCGCCTTCAGGGCATTCAGCGTGGACTCTGCGGTGTCGGACATACAACTTCCTCCTTGATATGTTTAAAAATGACGTTATCTGCCTTTTGATCCTCATCGGGCGCACGATGTATCGGATATTCCGGAGATGAGCGATCGTGACAGGAGCGTATAATTCTTACCTTATCGCAGGGAAAGACATGCACTTCAAAACCGCAGCCCTGCCCCTTCTCCCAGCGCTCAATGGGCACGGTAATTGGCCCATGGCGCTGATAGTATTGCGAATAGTTGTCAGGCATATTACTGGATTTCATCCAGGCGTTAGGATCGGAGGTCCAGGTAATTTTTGCCGTCAGCCCCGGGCGCCAGACATCTGGCACCATCACGCAGCAGAAGCCGCCGCCGCCGCCGTAGGAATTGGCGCCTGGCCCGCCGTAGCCGTTCACCTGCATCGAAACAATGGCGTCCGGACCATGGTTTAAAACGGCTATATCAGCGCCACTCATGCCATCGCGACTGTGGTCGCGGCAGGCCGTCAGCAGGCAGAGCAAAACGGCGGCCAGCACCGCCAGCCTGCCGGGCAAAATACGGATATGTTTTATCATTGATGTGTCCATACAGAACTGATAATCGCCTATTGATTATCAAAAGGGAGGATGTTTTATTCCTTAAAGCGGCTTTCAAACCAGGAAGCTAAATCGCCGACAAAATTCTGCTGATGCGCCTGCCAGCCGAGCTGCCAAAGAGTGTTAAATTTGTCCTCCTGGGTGGCAAAAAAGGTGCTGAATTTTTCAGAAACCGTAAATCGCTGGGCATCGATAGCGACATCCAGTTTCATCATTTGCTCATCGCTGAAATTAATCTTGATCGCCTCCGGGATCGCTGCCAGAACTGGCGAACATTCGCCTTCCAGCCAGCAGATCTTGTTGTCTCTATCGCGGTAGCTCCAGAGATAAACCGGTTCTAAAAACCATGCTTTTTGTTCTTCAGTGAGCACATGCTGCATCAACAACGGGAACATGCGGGTATCGTAATAACGCACCAGACCAGAACGGTCTTCCCATGCGCCGTCGGCCAGATTGCGCAAGTGGGCGGCGAGCGTTGAAAAACTCAGTGGTGAGAGGAAGATCAGCAGACCCGGCTTGTAGGAAAATGCGGCGATCAGATCGGCGATCCATTGACGATGCTGCCAGCAAGCTGGCTCCAGCCGCATCAATAAAGGCGCCATCTCCAGCAGCGGCTCTTCCGGTTGCCCCTGATAGAGCGAGAACCACTGCACCGGAGGAGAAAGTCTATTTAAGCCATCCAACAACGGATTGCTTAAAACACCTTGATCGGCAATGAGATAGACGTCGCGCAGCGCGAGTTTTCGCGCAAATTGTTCCAGCTTGCTAATCCATTCCTGATTCATTAACGACATGTTCATTCCTTCTTGTCTTGAGGTTGCGGTGCCGGGACTGCTGCGATGACGATGCCCAGTGAGAGAGGATGACGCGGATCGCGGGCGATCCAGCCGCAAGACTGATGAAAGCGACAGGCAAATATCGCCGCCAGCGTAATCGTGATGAGCTGCTCCATCAGCCCCGTCTCCCCCCAGTTTTCATCCTGCAGCAGCTGGTTACTGTTCCAGCCGCTTTGCGCCAGTTCCGGGATTTGCGGCTGTGTAAATGCGATACAGGGATCGGGCGGACGTTCGGCCCCGCTTTGCTGCATCGCCCGCTGACAGACCTGCTGGATATTTTCCAGCGCGGCGCCTTCATAAACCTCGCCGCGGGTCAGCCGCGCCTCCCCCTCCCGGGCCAGTAACCACAGCACGGCAGATTCACCCGCCGGTCTCACCGAATCCGCCGTCACCGCCACCGACTGGCACCCCGCCACCAGAATGAAACATCCGTCGCCGGCCGCATTCATTCGTGCGGTAATCTCCGATAAGCTGGCCTCGCCCTGCCAGGGTTCAGCCATATGCGGCAACTGAGCGGTAGGACAGCGCTTGCGCAGCTCGGCGCAAAATTCTCGCCACGCCGGTTCGCTGCCCTGCCAGTAACAGCCGCTCAGGTAGGGAAGTTGAGGTTCGCCTCGCTGCGCCAGCCATTGTTGCGCCAACATTCGGGCTAGCTGCTGTTCACGCAGGTCGATATCCACGATGTCCGAGTGAATCAGCCGCAGCGCCCGCGCACCGGACTCCAGTTTCTCTTTTGGCGGCTGATGTTCTCGCTTCAGCAGCGTCTGCCAGCGCTCGGGTTCACACCCCACCGGCCCCAGCAGCACCGTTTCCACTAGCCCAACGCTATATTGATGCCGGGCCCACCACGTCTGATGATCGAAATCGATCAACTGCTGGTAGTACTGGGTATAGTGGACCGACAGGCGGTAATAAAGCAGACGCAACATCCAGATGATGAAGACCAAAAGCATGGCGCCAACGATTGCGACGGTAATTAACGCCCCGCTACGCGCTTCGCCAGGCATTAACGCCGCGCCTCCACCGCTAATCAGCGTCAGTCCCGCGCCGACGGATAACCACCGTCCGTTGTGGGGTGGCGTGGCGGTTTTGTAAGGCAGATAGTCGGTGAGCTGTCTCATAGCGCGACGTCGCAATCAGGCCGTGAGCTCACCAGCGTACAGCCGCAGGCGCAACGATGCCCGTCAAGAGCCACCGGAGAACCATCCACTTCATACAGCGAGCTTCCTTCGGCTATGACCGTCAGGCCATGTTCATTGCAGCTCACCTGGTCGCCTTTGCAGGCGATGCCTTTACCAAAACAGAGATAATGGCCGCCGATCACCGTACCGCCATGCTCACGCAAGGTATCACCCTGCCGAATAATGGGTTTCAAGGTCTGTTCCTCCGGGTAAGTTATATCAATGGGCGATTGTCAGGCGGCACGCGGAACAAAGGTCTGAGCCAGTTCTTGCGCATGAATCAGGCAATCTTTACAAATCGATGTGGGAAGGTCGGGAAGCGGAAACGTCTCGCCGGCCGGCCCCTGCATCTTATGCGTGCCTTTAAAACTGAGCAGACCGGGGCTGTGAAGATGGATTTCTCCCTGCGGCGTCAGGCGAATGTAGCCGCCGCCGCAGCCAAGGGTGATGCCATTTTTGGCGGTAAGCTGCAGATGTCCCTGCGTTGATTGAACGGTAATATCCTTCAGTGAAGTGAGCGCCAGGGTATCGCCGTGCGACTCTATCGCCAGCGGACCTTTCACCGATACCATACGCATCCCTTCGCGGTGGGACAGCAGCGAGATAGCGTTTTTGGTATTCACCGACAGCCGATTGCCGCTGGCCAGCGCAATATCGCTGGCGCTTTGCAGATACAGTCCTTTACCACTCTGCAGCAGCGTCGTTTCCGCCGTCACGATGCCGATGCCCTTCGGCGCGCTCATCAGCAGGACGGGGCTCGCCAGGTTGACGGCGTTGCCAACGAATTGCTTTAACGTGCTGACATCCGGCGGGGTGTTATAGTGGGTGCGGGCTATCTCCTGCCAGTCGTTGAGCTGAACAACGGCGGCGCTGAGCAGTTGACTCGCGGGATCCATTTCCACGGTCGCGCCCATCGCTTTCAGCTGTTCATCGGCGGTGATAAATATCCCCTTGCCTGCGCGGATCGCGCCGTAGCTATCGGTGCGTAACTCAAACCCTTCACCGCGCGGCGTGTTCTGATGATCCACCAGGTGGCCGAGGTTGAGTTGGCTCTTGCCGCCATATTCGGTGCTGACCTTAACGTGCTCTTTGCCCCGTGTATCATCAAGGCGAATCTTGTTATTCGCCGGCGTGCGCAGCACGTTGCGCTTGTAGTTGTAAAGCGTCACGTGGTCCTGGTGCGTGGAATCGTGCAGGGCGCCGGCAATATAGGGCCTATCGGGATCGCCCTGCTCAAAAGCGATCGCCACTTCGGTGCCCGCTAACAACGGCAGATGCAGGCCAAAAGTTTCACCGGCGTAAGGGCGCGCCTGGCGCACCCACAGGCTTTCCTCGCCCGGCTGCCAGCGATCGCGGTCGAACAATAAGTTCACCCGATAACGTCCGTCGCGATCGATATGGCCGTAGAGATCGTTGATTTTGGTGCTGGTGACGCGCGCAGGTAACGTCCCGGCCATCTTGGGTTTGCTGATGATTGCCGGGCGAAAGCAGTAGGTCTCAACACTGGGAATGGCCTGAAATGTCACTTCGAAGCTGCGGTCGCGGCGGGCGCGACAGTGAATAGCGGTGATCGCCACGCCCTGGCGCCAGAGGTCCGTCACCTCCTCGCCGCCGCTCACTTTTAGCTGCTGTCCGGGAGCCAACGCCGCGCAGTTTGTTTCTCCGTTCAGCCGCGTCTGCTGGTTGAGATAGCGCTCATGGCGAATACGGGCATAAAAGGCCCCGCTCTCCGGGTCCGGAGTATGCTGATAGCGATTACCTGGCGTCAGGTAGTTGTCCGCCCAGTGATAGGCTTCACCGTAGGTGGTACTATCGCCGCGGCTGACATTGACGTTGAGATTCATATCCTCCGGCGCGTTACGATAGTTGTAGTCACGGGTGAAGACCGAACGCTCAACCACGCGGTGTCGGCTTTGTAAATCCCACACCGATTCGCTCCCGCCGTCATGCTGCCCGGAGGGGGCGACCGAGGGCAATACCAGCCCCGCCTCGTAGTGTTGCTGGTCGTCGTAGAACTCCGCTACATCAATATTGAGCCGGGTATCGGCGATAAAACGAAACCAGATCCCCACCTCGCCCAACAGGCGGGAGATAAAAGTCAGATCGTCCTCACCGTATTGCATCACCTGTTCACGCCGCGGATATTCATGCGCCAGTTGAAAGACAAAATCTTCACCGAGCATCTGGTGACGGGTTCTGAGGATGTGCTCCACAATCTGCGGCGCCGACATGTCCTGATAAATCCGATTCTGATGGCTCTTCGACAGTAGCGCCATACGCGGCTGTAACGTCAAGGCGTAGCGCGTTTCCTCTTTTGAAGTGGAAAGCCGTTCAAAAGCGGTGATCACTCCCTGCACAACGCGCACCGGTTGCTGGATCTTAATGCCAAATCCCTGGTCAACCGGCGCCTGCAAGGTCAGCGAGGCATTTTTCAGCAACATCTGCTGCGGGGTGATGGCACGATCGCTGCTGGTAAATTCAATGGTATAGCGGAAAGGCTCGCTTAAGTTTTCCTCGCCTTCGAAGCACAGAACGTCCAGCAAGGAGTGACAACCATGCACCTGTAAAAGATGATGACTGTGGTTGAAAAACAAAGGCTTTATGTCATTCATGGTTTATTTTCCTGTATCAAACGCCATTCTCTTTATCTACCTTCCATCGCTTTCAGCCACGCTACCGCCCGTCGCTGTTTCCTGTTGATAAGGAGCCCAAAAGCGCACAAGGTTGGGCAGATTGTGTTGACCCCGGTACCCGGCAACAAAAACGACGGACAGGAAAACCTGTCCGCGCAGAGCATCATGAGATGGTCGGTTTAGAAAGCGCCATCCGCCGGGGATGAAGCGGAGGTTGTCGCAACCCGGCAGGCATCAGCCTGCGGCACCAGGCTAATTTCAACCCGGCGGTTGAGCGCCCGGCCTTGTTGCGTCTCGTTGCCGGAGACAGGACGGCTTTCGCCATAGCCCTGTACCGCAAAACAACTTTCCGGCACGTCACCGGTGTCGCGCATCCAGTTGCGCACCGATTCGGCACGCTTCAGAGAGAGTGTCTGGTTGGATTTATCATCACCCACGCTGTCGGTATGCCCGGCGATGACGATAAGCCAACCTGGCCTGGCCTTTATCCCCACCAGCGAGTTCACCAGCAGCTTTGTGGAGCCCGGTTTCAGCGTCCACTTGCCGGTATCGAAAAGAGACATGCTGTCGAGGCGGATAATTTTCGGCACGATTTTTTCTACCGCTTTCGGCGGAGGCGGGGGGACGTAGGAGCGAATCGCTTCCAGTAACGGCTGGCGCAGACGCTCGCCGCGATAGAGCCCAAGACTGAGCGCCAGCGGCGCGCCGTCACGCGCGAAGGCGTCCAATTGCGCCGCATCCTGGCGTAAAATCTGTACGGCGCGGGCTTTTGCTGCATGGTCGTCCATCGCCGTCCGTTCATAACGCTGAACATCAAAACCAACCCGCTGGAGGAGTTGATGGTTATTCCATGCGCTGCAGCACAGCGCAATCAGGGCCGCGAGGGAGAACAGACAGAATGCCCGCCACAGGGCACGGCTTTTCGGCGTAATGCCGCCGCCCTGCGGCAGTATCGGCAAAATAAAATCAGGCAGTTTCCGCGCATCGGCAGCAATTTTCGGCAACCAGCCCGGTAGTGAGTTGAGGGAAGTATGCTCAGACAGCCAACGCTGCCATAGATTATCCGCCACGGCAGGCGCCCCGGCTGGCGTGAAATGATACAGTACGACCGCCGGAGCGATCGGGGGAACATCGTCGGTGGCCGCCGTCAGTACGCTCAACGCTATCTGCTGCGTAAAGCGGGCAAACGCATTCATCCTCACCAGCGCCGCCAGGCGATGAGCGCCATCAGCCTGCATCAGCCAGCTTGCGCTGCTGAACGGCACGCCGTCAGGCAGCCACATCTGCATCGTCTCTTCGGCACGCGCTGTCTGCCATAACGGTTCCAGCGATGCGCCGAACAGAGTGCTGTTCAGCAGTAACGGTATCGCCCGACGGGTATCACGCCGCACCTGAGCAAGCTGCCAGCGCAGCTCGCGAAACCGGGCCGTCAGCGCCGCGTCATCATCATGTTGTTGCGGCTGCACGCAGTACATCACTGCCAGCTGGGCGATGAGCGCCGGCCGCTCACGCTGCAAATAACGCGCCGTCTGCTGCAACGCGGCGGTGGTGACTCTCAGCCAGCAACCCTGCGCCGTACGGTAAACCGCCCCTTCTCCCGGCCAGTCCGCCGTGTCGCCGCAGACCAGCACAACCGGCTGTCGATACGGCGCCGACGGTAGCTCAACCAGCCAGTCGGCATCCGCAGGTCGCTCACGTTGTTGGCGCCCGACGTAGACCAGCCCGGCCGCTACGCCCGCCGCCGTCAACCCAACAGCCAGCACCCGGCCACCGGTGGATAACGGCAGAAACAGCAGGATCATCAACACCGCCAGCAGCCCGCCCCACAGCCATAGCAGGCGCGGATAGCCCGCGCTCATTGTCCGCCTCCCAGTCGCAACGCCGCCACCAGGGCATCCAGCCAGTAGTTCAACCCCAACCACAACGCGGCCACCAGCACCAGCGACACGCCAATACTCACCGGCCAACGGCGCAGCCAGTCTGCCAGACCGCGGCGGCCGGATAGATTCGCCAGAATCGGCTGCTGAGGATCGCCCGCAAACGGCGGTACACGCTCGCCAAGCGCGCTGACAAGCGCTGCGCGCGCCGGATCATTGAGGCTATAGCGCCCCTTAAAGCCCAGCGCCAGTACCCGATGAAAACAGGTCAGTACAGCTATATCCGGCGCCGGTTCGCGCAACGTCTGGCGTATACGCTCATAGAGCGCATCTCCGGCTTCCATGCCGCCAAAATATTTGACCTCAAGCGGCCGGTCGTACCAGGCGATACAGGCGTCATCTTCCTCTTTGCGGCCTTTCGCGGTTTCATCCAGCAGCGCGCACCACGCATAGAGGATGTGCTGGCGGTTCGTCTCGCTGACATCAGCGGCGACCAGCTGCGCCATCACCTGTTCAATGTTATCTACACAACGCTGCCAAAGAAGTTTCCCCTCCCCCTCGGCCAGTTTGGCGCCAAGACGCAGTTCCGTCACCGTTAGCCAGCTATCCGCCAGCAGAGCATCAATATTGATATCCTGGGTCATGAGCGCAGCACCGCATACAGTTCGAGTTCAGGATCGCCCAGCAGGCCGGGCACGTAAAAGACGCAACTCCCTTCCGCCAGCATCGCCTGCGCCGCCGGATGAGTCATATCAAGGGTGAAATACTGATTCTCAAGGCGCAGCGGAATAGCGGCGGGAACATGGCTCATGGCTTTCAGCGGAATGCCCGGCTGCGAACCGTTGACCACCCGGTCAACCTCATCGGGGCTGCCGGTTTTACACTGTTGCGGAAATTGCTCCAGCAGTTGCGACGCAGGCAGCGCGGAACGCACCGAGAGATAAAAATCGGCTTCTTCGCGCAACCTTGGATCGTGCAGGCGGGCATGCCAGCGCTTACGCCGGTCATCGTGCGTCATTTCAATCGCCACAACCCGGGATGGCAGGCTGGCTTCGAGCAGTACGCCGAGTAATTTGAATAGCGGTGGAAAGACTTCGGTCAGCGCCTGATGGCGATAGGGCGGGATATCCGCCGTGGTGTGGTCAAGGGAGAAAGTCAGCAAGCTGCCCGCCAGGCTGGCCAGCGCTTCATACAGCCGTTCCGGATGTACCTGAGGATGACGCAGAAAATGGCTCAACACCGGCTCCGCGCTGTTGAGCGCGTTCAGCAACCAGAACAGTGATACATCCGCCACCGCAAAATCCGCCATCCTGGCGTTGCTCTCCCGGCGCATGGCCATCAGACGTTGCAGGCGCGTGCGCAGTTGATTCGTCAATTGTTCCGTCTGTTCGTGCAGCCAGCGGCTGGCTAACACTTTCAGTAGCGGTGGGATAAAGTCCTCATCCAGCGACCAGCACTCCTGACTGTCGCGACGTAGCCTGGCGAGGTCGACGGTTTGATAATCGCCGTTATCGTCATCCGCAGCACGCAGCGTCAGTTGCGCAAGCATCACCGCAATTTGTCGACTGTCTTCGCCATATCTGTTGCGCACTTCTCGCCAGGCCTGGCGCCAACGTACCGGACGCTCTGCACGTTGCTCCACCTGCAGGCAATTGCCGCCGTTGCCATGCTCATGGGGCAGCGCCAGCACCACCGTTAATTCATGGCAGTCCGCTTGCGGCAAGACCATGGCTTCAGGCAGCGCATCAGCATTATCACTGTCAATTAGCGTTCCATCAGGAAAGCGCACGTACAGGTGGCTGGCTTTCAGTGTCCCTTGCTTTAGCAGAGCGGCGTCAAATTCGACGCGGATGACGCCCCAGGGATTCATCACTCCCAGACGGGCGATACATTCGCTTTGCCAGGCCGCCTGGTTCACCTGCTGTTGAAAATGTTGTGGGGAGATCATCTGACCCCTGCCCCACAGTGGTCGTAATGTCTTCATCGCACCTCCTGTGCGTTACTCTCGCTTCTCTAATAAGGTGTTCTTAAACTCCAAATTTAATTTCACCTTGCTAACTCACTGGCGAACGGCACTCAGAAACAGAAAAACTTGAATTATTGTTATTGGTATTTATTTTTTCTTGAACGAATATTGGGTGGGCTTTAATATTACCGGAACGACTAACGGCCAGGGATTTAAGCGTCAGTTTGACGGCCCTCTGTTCAATTTCGATATGCAGTGACAACAGTGAAGGAATACGGGTATTGAGTCGCTCACCTGGGCAAGCGCTGTTCATTACACCCCTTATATATCTGAACCACATCAGAATGAATCACTGGTTACCGTTAACCACCCGAATTAATGAACTATATTTAGATTGATATCAAGAATATTCATCACGGGAATAACGAATAAAATAACCAACAATTGCAATATCTCAATATATCGCGTGGCCTCATGCGTTTTGAGCAGGGAATTAAACCAGGAACTTACCAACTAACGGGTCATGCGCCAATGATGTCTGTTTCATTGATATAAATCATTACTTACCGCCATGCCGCAACAATCGTGGCCTGAAAAAAATTTCTGTCCAATTATATTTTTGGCGAATCATTTAAAAAAACCCACCTCGTCCAAAAGCGCTCTATCCAGAAAAGTTCCCCCTTCAACGGCGGAGAGTGCCTTTATAATCGGCGAGTCACATTCATTTAAATAATAGAACCCATTATTTGCGCGCAATAATGGGTCAACCGCTATTTTCCCGTGGCTCGGCTTATCGTGTTGCCCGCATTAGCAGGCTAACAATAAACGCGCCGCCAAGCCCGGCAGTAATAATACCAATCGGTAATTCTTGATTCGCTATCAGACTTCGACTAAGTATATCGCCGCCAATGAGCAATATCGCGCCCAGCAGACCGCACATTGGTACGGCCAGCCGGTGCCTGACGCCAACGACCCGACGCGCCAGATAAGGAACCATCAGGCCGACAAAACCAATGACCCCGGTTAAAGAGACCAGTAAAGCGGTAGCCAACGCGCAGCAGAGAAAGGTTTCGCTTCTCAAACGCTGCACATCGACGCCCAGCGAGCAGGCCGTCTGCTCCCCCGCCAGCAGTGCATCCAACGCCCGCCAGCGACGCAGGGTAAATCCGCTCAACAACCCCAGGCTCAATAATGGAATGAACAAGTTGTCCCATCGCGCCAGTCCCAGACCGCCCAATGACCAGAATAGCAACGAACCGGCCGCTCGCTGGTCGCCGGAAAAGACCAGATAGCTGGTCAGCGCGCTGAAAAGAAACGACACCGCCAGGCCGCAGATAATTAACTGTTCCGCTCGCCTTAGCTGATTGACGCGAAACAATATCATCACCGCCAGCGCGGATAATATCCCGCCGACGAAGGCCGAGACCGGCAGCGTAAACGCCCCCAGTACATCGCCGAAGCGGGTAATCACCAGCACCGCGCCGGCGGAAGCGCCTGAAGAGAGACCAAACAAAAATGGATCGGCCAGTTCGTTACGTGTCGTGGTCTGTAACAGCAAGCCGGCGATCGCCAGTCCTGCGCCGGTCAACGCCGCCAGAAGGCTCCGTGGTAGACGTAAGTCAATGACGATAGTTTTCAAAATTTCGGGAACGGGAGCGGATGATATCCCTAACGCTGATATCACTTGTTGCCATGAGAGTTCCACACTCCCCAACCGCAGGCTCGAAATCATCAAGCCGCATAAAACCACGGATGCCAGCGCCGTCCACAGAAGAAAACGTTGCATTGACGGCCTCATTTCACGTCCGTGGCATATAAGAGGTGCGCCAGCTTCTCAACCGCCGCAATATTCGCCGGACCCGGAGTCAATTCAGCATACTGTAGCTTAAGATAACGCTGCTGCCGGACGGCGGGCGTCAATTTCATCAGTGGATGAGATTCCAGCACGTGCTGCAGCGCCTCGGTTCCCGTGCCGGTTTGGTAATCGAGCAGAATAATCACCTGTGGTTCGCTGGCCGCCACCGCCTCCCACGTCGTCGTGGTCCAGTTCGCGTCCAGAGTATCCATCACGTTGCGTCCCCCGGCCGCCTCGATAATGGCCGTCGGCATCCCGTACTTGCCGCTGGTAAAAGGTTTATCTTCGCCGGAGTCATAGACGAAGACCCGCTGCGGCTGCATATCCGCTGCCCTGGCTGGCAGATTCGCCAGGCGACGCTTCCACCCTTCCACCAGCGCTTCGGCCTGTTGTTGCTTGCCAAAAATCTTACCCAACTTGAGTTCATCGTTGTAAAGCAAACTCATGTCGGCTTTCTTTGCCTGCCCGCCGGCCTGTACGCAACTTTCACTCAATACCAGCGTGTTAATTCCATATGGCGCCAGCGTCTGCGGCGTCACATCGCCGCCAATTTTCATGCCGTAGTTCCAGCCGGCGAAGAAAAAGTCCGGCCGGACCGCCAGCAGCGTTTCCAGCGACGGGTATTTAGGCGCCAGCTCGGGGATGGTCCCCATCGCCGCTTTGAACTGTGGCGTAAGTTTGTACCAGCCGGTGATGCCGGTTAGCCCCACAATCCGATCCTGGAGATCGAGCGCAAAGGCCATTTCCGCCATATTAAGATCGTTAATTACCGCACGCTGTGGGGGTTGATTAAAGGTGATGGGTTTACCGCAGCTGTCCACGGTAACGGGAAAGGGATTCGCTAACGCTAACGGGCTACTTAACAGCAGCCATAAGATAGTTAAAAGTCTGTTCATATTTACTCGAGATCATTAAGCGCGATGAGGAACTTCAAAAATGCGTAGCGCTTTACCGCTAACGGGATGCGCCACGCGAAAACTGGTCATGCCAAAAACCGGATAGCTTACGGTGGGGTGCAGCGCAGCCTCGGGTACGTCGCAAATCATCTGCTTGCCGTGGTGGATAACCAGCATTCGGTCGGCAAAGGCTTCAGCCGCGGCAAGATCGTGTAACACCGCAATCACCGCAACCTCTGTGCGCTTTACCAGGGTAAGCAACTCGCTCCTCGCCAGCGGATCGAGGTGATTGGTCGGCTCATCCAGCAATAGTAATGCGGGTGATTGTGCCAGCGCGCGGGCGAGCGCGGCGCGCTGGCGCTGACCGCCGGAGAGGTTGCCCAGCGGGCGATGGCGTAAAGGCTGCAGCCCCGTATCGCTAATCACGCTATCCACGATGCGCCGTCCCTGTGCCGAGGAGGGTGATTCACGATACGGTAAACGCCCCAATTGAACATACTCTTCCACCGTCAGGCGCAAATCAGGGGTATCGTTTTGTGACAGGAAAGCAATATTCCGCGCACGCGCTTGTGGCGACAGTTGCCGTAGTGGACACCCCTGCCAGTACAGCGTTCCTTTATCCGGGCGAGCGTCGCCAATGATCGTCCGCAGCAGGCTTGATTTACCACTGCCGTTGGGGCCAATGACCGCCAGCTTTTCGCCGGTATGGAGCGTGAACTGGATATCATCAAGTATCGTTGTACCACGCCGGGCGTTAAGACTTATCCCGTCAACGTGCAGGATCGCAGGTTCGTTCATATGATTCATAAGATATGTTATAACATAACAATTGTTGTACCACGTTCGCCTACCAACTGCAATTCCGCGCCTGTGGATTTTTTACTAACGATTCGAGGAATATACCCACACTAAAATAATGACAACTTAAATTTTCGATCAGGCTTTTTTCGCTGTATCGCCTGTTGGCAGCCCTTATTTACTCATTAAACATAACAATAACTATTCCTCACCATAATCACAGGGATAACTGCCGCACTATGGTTTGGCTATATGGCGATAACAATCTTTATGACGATAATTTGTGCGTTAAAAATGACGGCTCGCTAAAATTTTCCTGCGGATAAACTCAGCACCCGTGCTCGCAATTGTTCTACATCGGTCGACTCAATATAGCGGGCAATGTCGGGATAATACTGTTGGTGATAGCCATATTCCGGGCGGTGCAGTTCCGCCAGCACTTCTGACTTTGTCGCATGGCTAAACAGCAGTTGGTAGAGCGCGACAATCATCCCGGTACGATCGCTGCCGTGCCAGCAGTGCACCAGCGCCGGTTTTACCGCACGATGTAAAAGGCTCAGCGCAATCACCACATCATCGTCGTTAATCGCAGCCGCGTTCATCGGCACCCTATACAAAATAAGCCCCGTGCCCTGCGCTTCGTGAGCATCGCTGTGCCACTGACGCAAATTTAACACTGAGCGTATTCCTATACGCTCCAGGCTCTGCATCTGCAGCCGATTAGGTTGCGCCGAACGATACAACTCAGGCGTGACGCGATAAAAATTATCCGGCATATTTTCGCTTGCCGCAGCGGATAATCCTGCGGTCAGGCTAATTAATAATAGTAACCATTTAACGCAAGAATAAATACTATCCTTAATTAGCAATATCATGAATAATCCTTTTCATTTACCGCGAAATATTTACGCTGCAAGTTGAATATCTAATAATACCCGTGAGCGCAATCCGAATTGTTAGCCGATCCAATCTCCTTTGATAGCCATCAAATTCATTCGCCTGTGGCCGGTAATTTCGCTATCATCCGCCCTCACCCTTAAGCAGCGCCTGCCCATGCCTACCGTAATAGATACCTTTATCGCCCCACCTTGTTCCGCGCAGATTAAGATCCTCTACGAGGACGAACACTTGTTGTTGATCGACAAACCCAGCGGTCTGCTCAGCCTGTCGGGGAAGAACCCGCAGAACCTGGATTCAGTCCATCATCGCCTGGTGCAGAATTTTCCGGGGTGCACGCTGGTGCATCGGCTCGATTTCGGGACTTCCGGGCTGATGGTGGTGGCGCGTAACAAAACGATCAACGCCGCGCTGTGTCAGCAGTTCAGCCAGCGGGCGGTAAGCAAGGTTTATCACGCCCTGCTGTGTGGGTATCCAGAGGAAGATGAAGGGGTGATAGACGCGCCGATTGCCAAAGATCCGGCGCTGTTTCCACGGATGGTGATTAGCGCGCGTAACGGTAAACCGGCGCGCTCCCGCTATCAGGTGCTATCACGGGAATGGTTGCCAACAGCCAGTGGTTCGCTGGCGGTAACTCGCGTACGATTGCAACCGGAAACCGGACGCACCCATCAGCTACGCATCCACTGCCAGCATCTCGGCTATCCGATTCTCGGCTGCGATCTCTACGGAGG
This sequence comes from Klebsiella sp. 141161, assembly GCF_050600815.1. Taxonomy (NCBI): domain Bacteria; kingdom Pseudomonadati; phylum Pseudomonadota; class Gammaproteobacteria; order Enterobacterales; family Enterobacteriaceae; genus Klebsiella; species Klebsiella sp. 141161. The sequence continues at coordinate 695,477 of NZ_JAQIRN010000001.1, forward strand.
GCTGGCGGCACATCAGGCCTCACGCCTGATGCTCCACGCCAGCGAACTGCATTTTCACCATCCGGTCAGCGGTGAAGCGATAGCGGCGCGCCAGCCCACTCCTTTCTGATTCGTCAGTCGCAAATTACTTTTATCGCCAGCCCGCCGCGCGAAGTTTCACGATATTTATCGTTCATGTCTTTGCCGGTTTCATACATCGTCTCAATGACGTTGTCGAGACAGACCCGCGGCTCGCTGGTTCGGCGGAGCGCCATCCGCGCGGCGTTAACCGCCTTCACCGCATTGATAGCATTGCGTTCGATGCAGGGGATTTGCACCTGCCCGGCCACCGGGTCGCAGGTCAGACCGAGGTTATGTTCCATCGCAATCTCCGCGGCGTTGCATACCTGCGCCGGGCTGCCGCCAAGGAGTTCCGTCAGCCCCGCCGCCGCCATAGAGCAGGCCACGCCAATTTCGCCCTGACAGCCAACTTCTGCGCCAGATATAGAGGCATTCATCTTATACAGTGAACCGATAGCCGCCGCAGCCAGCAGATAGCGAGCAATCGAGTTGGCATTGACCGGACGGCGAAACTTGTCGTAATAGGCCAGAACCGCGGGGATAATCCCGCATGCGCCATTGGTAGGCGCAGTGACGACCCGCCCACCGGCGGCATTCTCTTCGCTCACCGCCAGCGCGAACATATTGATCCAGTCGATGACGTTCATCGGATCGCGGGAGAGGCTGTCGCTGGCCACCAGCTGTCGGCGCAGCGCCGCCGCCCGGCGCGGCACGTTGAGTGGCCCCGGCAGCACGCCCTCGGTATTCATTCCCCGCTCAATACCGTTACGCATCACCGCGTAAATGGCGGCGAAACCAGCATCGATTTGCCCCTTATCGCGCAGCGCCAGTTCGTTTTGCATCATCAGGCCAGAGATGGAAAGGCCATTGTGCTCGCACAGCTGAAGCAGTTGATGGGCGGAGCGGAAATCAAAGGGGACCGGCGTTGCGACATCGTGAGTCTGGCCAAAACGCGCTTCCTCAACGATAAACCCGCCGCCAATTGAGTAATAGGTTTTGCTGAGTAGCGGCTGCTGATGATCCCAGGCGCTGATACGCATACCGTTCTCATGGCGGGCCAGCGCGCTATCATGAAATACGATGCTCTCCGGCAGCGGGAAATCGACCTGCCGACTCCCCTTCGCCACCGGCAGACGGCCGCTCGCGGTCACCTGCTGAATAAAAGCCGGGATGGCGTCAATATCGACATCCTGCGGACTATTGCCCGCCAGCCCCATGATGATGGCGACATCGGTCGCATGCCCTTTGCCGGTCAGCGATAGCGAACCGTACAGATCGACGACAATGCGCGAAGTCTGCGTCAGGTCGCCGCTGCTCGCCAGCTCAGTGATAAAACTTTTTCCTGCATTCATCGGCCCCACCGTATGGGAACTCGAAGGGCCAATACCAATTTTGAAAATATCGAAAGCGCTAATCATATCTACACCTCGGTTTACCGTGTAGTGAAGACCAGGTTTCACACCGATGATAAAAAATGGGGCGACCATGATCGTCGCCCCGTTGCGTTACAGCGCCTGGGTGAAGGTTCGCGAAATGACATCCTGCTGCTGTTCATGGGTCAGCGCATTAAAGCGCACCGCATAGCCAGAGACGCGGATGGTCAGGTTCGGATAATTTTCCGGATGAGCAATGGCATCCAGCAACATTTCGCGGTTCATCACGTTGACGTTCAGATGCTGGCCGCCCTCGATCCGCTCTTCGTGGTGGAAGTAACCGTCAAGCAGACCAACGAGGTTGGTTTGCCGGACGCTCGCCTCTTTGCCTAACGCCGCCGGGACGATCGAGAAGGTATAAGAGATTCCATCCTTCGCGTAGGTGAACGGCAACTTCGCCACGGAAGTCAACGAAGCGACCGCCCCTTTGCGATCGCGGCCATGCATCGGGTTTGCTCCCGGCGCAAACGGCGTACCGGCGCGGCGGCCATCCGGGGTATTACCGGTTTTCTGGCCGTACACCACGTTTGAGGTAATCGTCAGGATCGACTGCGTGGGCACCGCGTTACGGTACGTCGGCAACACCTTAATTTTCTTCATAAAGCGTTCAACGAGATCGCAGGCAATACTATCGACGCGCTGATCGTTATTGCCGTACTGCGGATAATCGCCTTCAATCTCAAAATCGATCGCCAGGCCGCTGTCGTCGCGGATGGGTTTCACCTTCGCGTGCTTAATTGCCGAAAGCGAATCCGCCGCCACCGACAACCCGGCAATCCCGCAGGCCATGGTGCGGTATACGTCGCGGTCGTGCAGCGCCATCAGCGAGGCTTCATAACTGTATTTATCATGCATGTAATGAATGATGTTCAGCGCGCTGATGTACTGCACCGCCAGCCAATCCATGAAATGATCGAGGCTGGCCATCACTTTGTCGTAATCCAGCACGTCGTCCATCAGCGGCGCGGTTTTCGGCCCGACCTGGATTTTGAGTTTCTCATCCACCCCGCCGTTGATTGCGTACAGCAGCGTTTTGGCGAGGTTGGCGCGAGCGCCGAAGAACTGCATCTGTTTGCCGATAACCATCGGGCTGACGCAGCAGGCAATGGCGTAATCATCACTGTTGAAATCGGCGCGCATCAGGTCATCGTTTTCATACTGCAACGAGGAGGTGGCGATCGAGACCTGGGCGGCGTATTTCTTAAAGGCAATCGGCAGCGCTTCCGACCACAATACGGTAAGGTTGGGTTCCGGCGCCGGGCCCATGGTGTGCAGCGTATGCAGATAGCGGAAGGAGTTTTTAGTCACCAGCGTGCGGCCATCCAGCCCCATCCCGCCAATCACCTCGGTTGCCCAGATGGGATCGCCGGAGAACAGCGTATCGAATTCCGGCGTACGCAGGAAACGCACCATGCGGATCTTCATAATGAAGTGGTCGATCAGCTCCTGCGCCTGTTGTTCATTGAGGATCCCGGCGTGGAAGTCGCGTTCGATATAGATATCGAGGAAAGAGGCGGTACGCCCCAGCGACATCGCGCCGCCGTTTTGCGATTTCACCGCCGCCAGATAGGCGAAGTATAACCACTGTACAGCTTCCTGGGCGTTGCGCGCCGGGCGGGAGATATCGCAGCCGTATTTCGCCGCCATCTCCTGCATTTGCAGCAGCGCGCGGCGGTGCTCCGCCAGCTCTTCACGCAGACGAATAGTGGCTTCCAGATCCTGCCCGCGCTCGAGCGTTGCCTGCAGATCGGCAAACTGCAGCTCACGTTCACGCACCAGATAGCGGATGCCGTATAGCGCCACCCGGCGGTAGTCGCCAATGATACGCCCGCGGCCATAGCCGTCCGGCAGCCCGGTCAACACGCCGGATTTACGGCAGCGCAGCATATCCGGCGAATAGGCGTCAAATACCCCCTGATTGTGGGTTTTACGCAGCTCGCTAAACAGATATTCAAACTGACTATCCATTTCCCGGCCATAGGCATCAAACGAGCTTTTAATCATGTTAATGCCGCCAAACGGATGCAGCGCGCGCTTGAGCGGTTTATCCGTTTGCAGACCGACAATTTTCTCCAACGCTTGCTCAATATAGCCGGCATCATGGGCGGTAATGGTGGTGGCGATATTGGTATCAAAATCAACCGGCGCGTGGGTAGCGTTCTCTACGCGAATGCCGGCCATCACTTTTTCCCACAGCGCGGTCGTCGCCGGCGTCGCCTCCGCAAGGAACGATTCATCCCCGGTATATGGCGTATAGTTGTGCTGAATAAAATCACGGACATTAATTTCTTCTTTCCAGTCCGTACCGTTAAATCCGTGCCATGCTTCGGCGTACAGCATATCGCTGGTATCGATATTTACCTTCATGAAAATAATCTCTCTACAGGACCACAACGTAATTAAGCAAATTCCAGGGATGTGTTAATTTTGCCTAAATGAATAGCATCGAGCGCAATCATCTTCTCTTCATTGGTGGGGATGACTGCAGATATCACGCGTGCCTCGCGGGAAGAAATAACGCGTTCACCGGCGGAGTTGGGTTGTTTATTTAGCGCATCATTCAGGCTGACGCCGAATACCGCTAAATGCTCAATCACCAGTTGGCGGATTAATACCGAATTTTCGCCGATACCGCCGGTAAAAATAATCGCGTCAAGGCGGCGTAGCGAGGCGGCATGGCCGGCAATGTGGCGGGCAATACGATGCACGAAGGTTTTAATCGCCAACCGCGCGCGTTCATGCCCCTCATGCCAGGCTTTTTCCAGCACCCGCAGGTCGGATGACAATCCGGATATCCCCAGCAGGCCGGACTCCTTATTCACCACGCGCTCCAGATCGCTGAGCGTCTGGTTAGTTTCGCCGGCAATCCACGCCATCGCGCCAAAATCGACATCCCCGCTGCGGGTGCCCATCATCAGGCCTTCCAGCGGCGTCATGCCCATCGAGGTGTCGACGCTGCGGCCGTTGCGTACCGCGCAAATCGACGCGCCGTTGCCAAGATGGGCAATGACCAGCCCGCTATCCTGCTCGGGTAAATCAAGCAGCGCTAGCGCGCGCTGAGACACATAACGGTGCGAAGTGCCGTGGAAGCCGTAGCGACGCACGCCCAATCGCTGGTAATAGTCCCACGGCAGGCCGTAGAGAAATGCCTCTGGCGCCAGCGTCTGATGAAAACTGGTATCAAAGACCGCCACCTGCTGTACGCCCGGGAATAACTGCTGCGCTGATTCAATACCGCTGAGATTGGCGTAATTATGCAGCGGTGCCAGCGGCGACACCTGGCGAATATTGTCGATAACTTCATCGGTAATGATCGCCGATTCGGTAAATATGCTGCCGCCGTGCGCGATACGGTGGCCAATTAACGCCACGCTATCCATTAAATCGCGTTTTTCTAATTCAAATGCGATCGCCTTCAATGCACCTTCATAACTGCGGTGAGCCAGCTTAGCCGGCTCTCCCCCATTTATTGACAGGAACGCATTTTCAGAATTAATGCCATCTGCAATACCAGCCATTAATACTTCACAGCTGGCGGCATCCAGTACTGAAAATTTAATTGAAGACGAGCCGCAGTTAATGACCAGTACTACCGGATATTCATTCATGTCATCACTCCGCTCGTCCTGAGCTTAATTAAAACAGTTTGTAAACGATGTTCAGAATGGTCAGCAGACCGATTACCGTGACGAAAACGTTGTCCAGGCGGCCGCGATATTTCGCCAACGATGGCGCTTTACGGATGGCGTACATCGGCAGCAGGCACAGCAGCGAGGCAATAATCGGCGCGCCCATCGCTTCAATCAGGTCGAGAATGTTCGGGTTGGCGTAAGCGACGATCCACGTTGAGCCCATGATAAAAATCATGCTGATGGTGTTGAGCTTGCCGCTGGAAACGCGGGTTTTATCGCCTTTGTAGCCAAACTTCAGCACCAGACCGTTCAGGCCTTCCAGGGTGCCGAGATAGTGGCCGAAGAAGGATTTGAAAATCGCCACCAGCGCGATGATTGACGCGCCATATTCAAGCACCGTAGCAAAGGTGGATTTGGTGCCGGACAGCGAGGCGAAGTGGTTCGCCAGGTAAGAGAGAACCGGGATATTCTGCGCTTTGGCATCCGCCATATTCTGCGGCGACAGGGTAAACAGGCAGCTGAAGGCGAAGAACATTACCACGGCCACCATCAGCATGCTGGCGCGAGAGATAATCTGTGAACATTTGCGCTCGGTGAACTCGCGACCAAAGTCTTTTTCATACTCTTCGCGCTTGGAGACCACGAATGAAGAGACAATTGGCGAGAAGTTAAACGAGAACACCATAATCGAAATACCCAGCCAGACGGTCACCAAAATACCATCGTGACCGGTCAGCGAGATCTCGCTTAAATTCACCTGATCGATAACCGCAGAGTTCCAGTAAGGGATCAGCGACAGCGAAATCAGCACCAGGCTGGCGATAAACGGCCATACCAGATAGCTCATTACCTTCACCATCAGATCTTTACCGAACCAGATGACAAACGCCATCAGCAGCAGCAGGAACAGCGCGACAAAACCGCGGTTCAGCGCCGGCAGCTGCAGCTGGTTTTCCCAGAAGGTCATAAAGGTATTGGTGATCGTCACGCCGTAAATCCACAGTAGCGGGCAAATCGCGAAGAAATAAAGGAAAGTAATCACCACCCCGCCGGTTTTACCAAAGTGCTCCTCTACCGTTTCAGTGATATTGCCGGAAGGATTTGAGCCGGAAAGGCACAGCCGGGCCAGCGCCCGATGGCAATAGAAGGCGATCGGGTAGGCCAGCACTAACATCAGTAAGATGGGGATCAGGCCGCCGAAACCGGCGCGGATCGGGAAGAATAATACCCCGGCGCCAATGGCGGTGCCGAATAAGCCCAGGGTCCAGGTGGTGTCCGATTTGCGCCAGGACGACTCTTTTGTCTGGCTGGATACAATGCTATCTGTAGTACTCATATCCTTTCCTCATCAAAAAGATTAAGCGTCAACTAAACCAGTAATTTGCGATACGCGAGACAGGTCGATATTGCCGCCGGAAATAATGCTGACGGTTTTTCGGTTTTGAATATAGCTGTCCAGTTTACCGCTTAATAATGCGGCACAGGCTAACGCCCCGGCCCCTTCGGTAATGACTTTATTGCGTTGAATAAGTGCGACCATACTGTTGCGAATTTCGTCTTCGCTGACCAGCACAATATCGTCCACTAATTCACGCACGATTTGATAGGTAATATTCCCTGGACGAGAAACGTCGCAACCGTCAGCCAGGGTGGCATTAGTGCGATGATTGGTAATTTCTCCGGCGTAATACGAGGCGGCCATGCCGTGAACATTTTCCGACTGCACGCCAATAATACGAATAGTCGGGTTAATCGATTTAATCGCCACCGCGATGCCGGCAATTAAACCGCCGCCGCCAATCGGCACAATAACGTTATCGACATCATATAAATCCTCCATGATCTCCAGACCAATAGTCCCCTGGCCGGCTATCACTTTCGGGTCATCGTAGGGAGGAATAAATATACGCCCTTCCATTTCGACAATTTCGCTGACTTTGGCGATGGTGTCGTTAAAATTATCGCCATGTAGCACCACTTCCGCCGAATAGTCGCAGGTGGCGGCCACTTTTGATTTTGGCGCGCCCTTCGGCATTACCACTTTGCCGTCAATGCCGAGCATAGCGCAGGAGAGTGAAACGCCCTGCGCATGGTTACCGGCGGAACACGCCACCACGCCTTTGCGCTTTTCAGCATCGGTCAGCGAGCTGAGTTTATTAAAAGCGCCGCGAATTTTAAAAGAACCGGTGCGCTGCATATTTTCAAACTTAAGGAAGATTTCGCCTTTGCATCGTTCGCTGAAATAATTCGAACGCGGCATCCCGGTTTTATATATTTTACCTGCCAATCTTTTCTTCGCTTCGAGGATATCTTCAATAGCAACCGGAAGATCGTATGTAATATGCATGAGAACCTCTTAACCTGGAATTAAAAAATAGCGTTAATGGGCAGCGATTGATAAATAAATCGCAGCTTGAGTTTCGATTAATATAAATAGACAATCAATCCACAGTGATTAATTGTCGTCGTCGGCAACCGCTATGGGCTGAATATTCTTTCGCTAATTCGACTAACGCCGAGGCCGCGCTTTTTATGCGATAGTTCTTCGACCATACCGCAGCATAATGCGCTACGGGTAACGCGTCCTCGACAGGAATAGTAATAAATTGATTAGAGCCAAATGGTGCGGTCATATCACAAGGAATAACCGTCAGGAAATCAGCATTGAGAACAAGATTATAAATAGTAACGACAGAGTCGGTTTTAACGATGTTTTCATTGTTGATGCCGCTGCGTTGAAGCGTGGCGAGGAGTTCACTGTAGTAACCCATATTGGTTTGCGGCAATACCCACTGTTCGTGTTGTAACGATGCCAGCGTGGCACTGCCGCTACGCGTTCGCGATTTGCTGGCCACCAGCACGAACTCTGATTCAAATAGCGGTTCGACATGTAGATCGTGCAGCTTCATTTCATCGCTCAGCGTGCCGATGGCGAAATCGAGGCGGCCATCGCGGATCGCCGGCAGGAACGAAGAAAGCTGCGCTTCGTACATCGAGACCTGTGCTTTTGGAAATAACTTTTTGAATTTATGGATCATGTCCGACATAAAAGTGAAGCCGATCAGCGACGGGAAACCGAAAGAGACGTCAACGACGGTGCTGCAGGTCATACTATGCATTTCGTTAACCATATTTTTCATTTCGCGGGTAATCGATTCCGACCAGCTCAACAACACCTGTCCGGCTTCAGTCAACGTAACACCGGTATTTTTACGGACAATGAGCTCAGTGCCGAAATAGTCTTCAATATCATTAATTGTTTTACTGACTGCAGGTTGAGTTAATCCTAATTCTTTCGCTGCTGAACCAATCGAACCACTTCTGATCACCTCCTGGAATACAACCAGGTGCTGAGTTTTAGGGAGCGGAATAGTATTCATATTGGTTATCCACGTTAATGACTTTGTTGACGGCGGGAAGTGTATCAAATGATGATCCGCTGGTTGTGTGAGACTACTCACAAAGCCCTTTCACCTATAATCAACCTTATCCATAAAACAAAATAAAACAATTAAAATCAATAACATAAAAGCAAAAACATGAAATTAAGCATGATTTTAGTCAAAGAAATATGAGGGGATAAAAAATATTTATGGGGATAAAAAAGGTTAATTTTTAAGCTAAAAATGAGCAGGAAAAGGGTAATTTTCAAGCAATAAAATGAGGTATTTCACATTATTTTCTGATTAAACCTCAGGTGTAAACAATCAAATAAAATGAGAAAACTGTATTTATTTCGATTCATTACGGGATGAGGTCACAATTTTTCACGTTATTTGTATGTAAAGATATATTTAATTAATTAAGTTGAAAACAAAAACAAACAATGAATTATCATTTACAACATTATTTTAACCTCATTTTTTAGCTATTTTATAGCAGGTAATTCCTTGATTAAAATCAATATCGATTTTTCATCCACTCACAAAGCTACTAAATAGTGATTTGTGCTAATCATCACAAATCCAGAAACTAATCATCAATGTATCGCAGATAACACCAACCGGTTAACGCGCAAATCACCGCACAGATTGCCAACGCGACGCCGAGCGATTGCCCCCACCCCACGAATGCCAGCCCCAAGCCGATAACCAAATAATAGGTCAGGCCGAACAGCGCTCCGGCGCTACCACGACAATCAGTGTAATCGCTAAGCGCCGTTCCCAGTACTACGGGGATCGCCATGGCATAGGCTGTCGCCACTGCGATCATCGGCAGCAAAAAGAACCATGAATCCGCTAACAGGCATACGCCTGCGCTGGCGAGCAATAACAGCAGACCGGCACAGATAAAAATAGGCCGCTGCCCTGCTCCACGTCGCAGCAACAAACGATTGCCCTGCGCGCCAACCAACGCCCCTGCCGCCAGCGCCATACCGCTGTAGCCAAAAGCCCGCGCATCCAGCCCCAGGCGGGCAAAAAGGAAAGGCCCCTGGCTGTAGTAGCTGAACAAACCGATATTCAATGCCGCCACCAGCGCCACCGCTAAACGAATTTTTGTATCCGCCATCATGCGCAGTAATAGCGGCCAGAGCGCCTGATTTGCCGTTCGCGACGGCCGGGTTTCCGGCATTACCACCGCGCACAGCAGCAATAGCGTCGCCGCCAGCAACGCCAGGGCGCTAAACACGCCATACATCCCCCACCACCCCGCCAACACGCCGCCAGAATAGACGCCAATTGCCGGACTGATAGCCAGCGCCATGCCCACGAAGGAAAAAATCGCCGCCAACTGCCGACCTTCAAACGCATCGCGCAACACCGTTTGCCCAACCACCGACCCGATAGCCGCGCCGAAAGCCGCTACGATGCGAGCCGCCAGCAGCACGCTAAAATTTGGCGCCGCCAGCGCCAGCATACAGCCTGCGGTATACACCGCCAGACCGAGCAATAACGCCGGCCGCCGTCCACGCCGGTCGCTGAACCAGCCCCAGAACAGCACGCCGATGGCAAAGCCGATGAAATAGACCGCCAGCGTCTGCGCCGCATCGGCGGCGCTAACGGAAAAATGTGCGCTGATATCAGTCAGCGCCGGGCTATAGATGGTTTCCGCGATTTGCGGAAACATGAGTAGTGCGGTAACCAGCGCCATCGCCGAACGACTTAACATATCCACCTCCCTTATCAGAGGCGCCATTGTAGGGAGCGGCATAATCGGCGATTATAAACATAATGACTTTTAACATCGAGAATCAGACATCATGGCATGGCTCAGCGCGGATGCATCCTTTGACCCTGATACGCTCAATACGCCGCTGGTTGGCGTGCAAGCGACCCTTAACGGCGATCATGACGATGGTCTGCATCATCATCAAATGGGGCAGATGCTATTTACCCGTCAGGGTTGTATCCGGCTGACGTTAAACGATGGCGCGCTATTGTGTATGTTGCCGCCAACCCGCGCGGCGTGGATCCCCGCAGGCGTCACCCACCGCGCCGAAATGCAGCACATCGTTGATTACCGTTCGGTGTGGTTCGCCACTACCTCATACCCGCAGCTGCCCCGTCAGCCTGCGATTCTCAACGTTACGCCGCTGCTGCGCGAGTTGCTCGAACGCATTAGCGCCAGCCCGTGGGATACCGACTGGCGACAGAGCCCGGCCCGGCATCTGGCGGCGCTCTGCGTGGCGGAAATCGGCGCGGCAAAACAGGAACCGATGATGCTAACGCTGCCGCAGGATAAACGCCTGCGTCATCTCAACGGCAATGCGCAACCACCGCTACTTCAGCAACTGGCTGCGCAATGCGGCGCCGGAGAAAAGACCATCAGCCGCCTGTTTCAGCGCGAAACCGGCATGTCATATCAACAATGGCGCCAACAGTGGCGGCTAATGAAAGCTGTAGAATTGCTGTCTTGCGGCCAGCGCATCACGGATGTCGCCCAGGCGCTGGAGTTTGCCAGCGATAGCGCCTTTATCTACTTCTTCCGTACCCAGACCGGCAAAACGCCGGGACAATACTTCACCAGGTAAATACTCTGTTTTCGGCCAAAATGTTAACTCCAACACGCGAAGCGGCCGATATTCGGCTAAGGTTTTCTGATGGCCGTTCGCAGTGGCGCGAAGTCAGCAAAACGCAAAATGGAGAATTATCGATGACGAGATCGGTTCTACGTCGCCCGGAAACCCTGACATACCTCATTCAACTGGCGCTGGGAGGCGCAATGTTAAGCCTGGCGACATTTGCCGTTCAGGCTGATGAAAACCCCGCCCCGGTGCCGCAATCGCCTGATGAACTTTTAGGCCCGCTATTTAACGACGTGCAAAGCGCGAAACTCTTCGCTGACCAAAAAACCTTCGCCGATGCGGTACCGAACAGCGATCCGCTAATGATCCTTGCCGACTATCGGATGCAAAAAAGCCAGGCCAGCTTCGATCTGCGCCATTTCGTCGAGATCAACTTCACCCTGCCGCGTGATAACGATCAATACGTGCCGCCGAAAGGGCAAACATTGCGTCAACACATCGATGGGCTATGGCCGGTATTAACCCGCAGCACCGTCGAGGTAGAAAAATGGGATTCGCTGCTGCCGCTGCCGAAACCTTATGTGGTGCCCGGTGGACGCTTCCGCGAAGTCTATTACTGGGACAGCTATTTCACCATGCTGGGTCTCGCCGAAAGCGGGCACTGGGATAAAGTGGAAGACATGGTGGCCAACTTCGCCGCCGAAATAGACCGTTGGGGCCATATTCCAAACGGCAACCGCAGCTACTACCTGAGTCGTTCGCAGCCGCCGTTCTTCTCCTTTATGGTTGAGCTGCTGGCCAGCCACGATGGCGATCGGGCGCTAAAGACCTGGCTGCCGCAGATGGAAAAAGAGTATCGCTACTGGATGGAAGGCGCCGAGGCGCTGACGCCCGGCAACGCCAATAAACGCGTGGTGCGTCTGGAAGATGGCGCGCTGCTTAACCGCTACTGGGATGATAACGATACGCCTCGCCCGGAATCCTGGCTGGACGATGTTACCACCGCCAAAAACAATCCTAACCGCCCGGCCACCGAAATCTATCGCGACCTACGTTCCGCCGCGGCCTCTGGATGGGACTTCAGTTCTCGCTGGATGGATAATCCGCAGCAATTGGGGACTATCCGCACCACCAGCATCATTCCGGTCGATCTCAATGCGCTGATGTTCCACATGGAGAAAACCATCGCCCGCGCCAGTAAGGCCGCAGGCGACAGCGCCAAAGCCGGGCAGTACGATGCGTTAGCGAACGCCCGCCAGAAAGCGCTGGAAAAATATCTGTGGAACGATAAAGAAGGCTGGTATGCCGATTACGATCTGAAGAGCCATAAAGTCCGGAATCAGCTGACCGCCGCGGCGCTGTTCCCGCTGTACGTCAAAGCGGCCTCCAGCGAACGCGCCGCGAAAGTCGCCGCGGCGGCGGAAAGCCGCCTGCTGAAGCCTGGCGGACTCACCACCACCACGGTCAATAGCGGCCAGCAATGGGACGCGCCAAACGGCTGGGCCCCGCTGCAGTGGGTAGCGGTGGAGGGTCTGCAGAACTACGGTCAGAAAAAAGTGGCCATGGAGGTCACCTGGCGCTTCCTCAGCAACGTACAGCACACCTATGACAGCAAGCAGAAGCTGGTAGAGAAATATGACGTGAGTTCAACGGGTACCGGCGGCGGCGGCGGAGAGTATCCCCTGCAGGACGGCTTTGGCTGGACCAATGGCGTGACGTTGAAAATGCTCGACCTGGTTTGCCCGCAGGAAAAACCATGTGATGCCCTGCCGGCGACCCGTCCGACGCCGGCAGAAAGCGCTGCCGGTAAGCAGCCAGCCGCGAACGATGCCGTGGCGGCTCTGGAGAAAAAAGCCCAATAATCCCCTGCGCGCGGCGATATCTTCGCCGCGCTATTACCATCGACATCACCCCATCATCCGCTCGACAGCCAGCAAAATGTCTTCTTGCTCTGAGGAGGACTATTTTGCTTGATCATGCAAAAGCAAACGATAATAATTCGCATTATTTTTAACGAAAAAGCATTTCGTTTATTTCCGCGGCGGCGCACAGGAGTGCCAGACCGCGCTATTCAGGATTATGGCATGATCTCCTCTGTTGACTTCAAACGCTCCGCGCTGGTGTGCGCCCTCGCGGCCGCCTTCCCTCTCGCCGCACAGGCGGAAGATACTCTAATCGTTACCGCAAAGCCTGACGACTCCGCCAGCGCGCAGACACAAGGCTATAGCGCCAAAACGTCAACCGGCGCCACGAAAACCGATCAGCCGTTGATAACTACCGCCCAGTCGGTATCGGTGATCACCCGCCAGCAGATCGCCGATCAGGGCGCCAATACCGTAAGCCAGGCGCTCCAGTATACGCCGGGGGTTTATTCCAGTTTTGGCGGCGGCGCGACGCGCTTTGATACCATCTCGCTGCGCGGCTACCACGGCGGCGACGTCGATAACCTGTTCCTTGACGGCATGCGCCTGATGAGCGACGGCGGCAGCCATAACGTACTGCAGATCGACCCATGGTTTATTGAACGCGTCGACGTCATCCGTGGCCCCTCTTCCGCCCTTTACGGCCAGAGTGTGCCGGGCGGGGTGGTCAATTTGACCTCCAAACGGCCGCAGTTCAGCCAGCAGGGTCACTTCCGCCTGACCGGTGGTACGCAAAATACTAAGGGCGCGGCTTTTGACTATACCAACGCTATCAATGACCAGTGGGCCTGGCGGCTCATCGGCATGACCCGCAGCAGCGATACGCAGTATGACCATACCCGCGAAGAGCGCTACGCGATTTCGCCTTCCTTGCTGTGGCAACCGGATAGCGATACTTCGCTGCTGTTGCGCGCCTACCTGCAAAAAGATCCCTCCGGAGGCTACCACGGCTCTCTGCCGCTGGATGGCACCCGTTACGCGCACAACGGCCGTAAACTTTCACCCAGCACTAATGAAGGCGATCCGGGTGATGGCTACCAGCGCCGCGAACAGATCTACAGCTACGAGTTCAATCACCAGTTTAGCGATGTCTGGTCGGCCTACTCCGCGGGCAGCTATACCCATACGAATGTCTCGCTGGATCAGGTTTATCAGGTTGGCTGGGTAGGTGACAGCGACATGCTTTCCCGCGGCTACAGCGGTTCCCGCGGGTCGCTGGACGCCTGGTCAACCGATAACCGCCTGCGCGCCGATTTCGCCACCGGTGAACTGGCGCATACGCTGATCCTCGGCGCTGAGTATCATCGCTTCCGCAACGATTTGTGGACCGGCGCCGGCGGCGCGGCGCCGCTCAATCCGTTCACCGGCTATACGCCGCAAACCGGGCATACCATCACCTACAGCGATAATAATAATCGCCGTTATTACCAGACCGGGCTTTATCTGCAGGATGAAATGGTGTGGAACCGCTGGCATCTTGATGTTTCCGGGCGCTACGACCGCATCGTTTCACAGCAGGTAAGCGACACCTCAGGCACGTCAAACCGCCGCTCCGACGATCACATCAGCGGCCGCGCCTCGCTGCTGTACGCGCTCGATAACGGTCTTTCGCCCTACTTAAGCTACAGCCAGGCGATTACCCCGGCGATGCTGCCGGGCGCCGACGGCACGTTATTAAAACCCACCACCGCCGAACAGGTGGAAGCCGGCCTGAAATTCCAGCCGCCGGGCAGCAGCGATTTGTATAGCATCGCGATTTACGACTTGATGCAAAAGGATGTCGCCACCCGCGATCCGAACATCGCCACCGCCACCTATATTCCCGCCGGAAAAGTGCATTCGCAGGGCGTAGAGCTGGAAGCGCATAATCAAATTACACCGCAATTGAGGACTATTGCCTCTTATACCTGGAATCGCCTGCGCTTCCAGGACACGAAAGACGGCACCGATAGTAATACGCCGCAGCTGTCGCCAGATCAGATGGCCTCGTTCTGGGCGCGCTATCAATTGCCGGCGGGCATTACCCTTGGCGCGGGCGTGCGCTATATCGGTAAGCAGTGGGCCGATGACGCCAATACCGAACGTTTACCTTCGGTCACCCTGATAGATGCGATGGCGCGCGCCGACCTCGGAGCGTGGTCGACAGCGATGAAAGGCGCCTACATTCAGGTTAACGCGAATAATATCGGCGATCGTGAATATCTTTCCGGCTGCTACGGCACCGGCAACTGTTACTGGGGGGCTGAACGCAGCGTCACGGCTACCGTGGGTTACGATTTCTGACAACGTTGCCTCCGGGAACATCCCGGAGGCAACGCAAGGTGAGGAATTACATCGCGTCCAGCGCTTTCTGCAGTTTCCAGATATAGCGCGGCGCCTGTGGGGCTGGATGCTTTTTCGCCACGTGTTCAAAGAACTCATCGGCATCGAGATCGTTAATCTCGTCAATGGCGTCCTGGCGATTCGACGAGAAGGTGCGCAGCAGCGCGCCCGCGCCGTTGGCATAAGAGACCACGACCGCATAGCGCATCACCTGCGGGTCCTTAATCCCCGCCAGCGGGCCGTTTTCCAGAATGCTCAGGTAAGCGGCGCCCATCGAGATATTGCGTTCCGGATTCTTCAGCTCGCTTACCGAAGGCTGGCCACGCCAGCCCATCCGTTGATAGACATCGCGCCCGGAGGTCGACGGCTTCAACTGCATCAGCCCTACCGCGCCGGATTTACTGACCACCGAGGGATTACCGCCGGACTCAATCGCGATGATCGCCGTTATCAGCTGCGGGTCTACTCCCCACGCGGCGCCGGCTTTTTCGCTAATCGGCATCCACTGCATCGACCGCTTCACCGGGACTTCCGGGTTCCACGGCGGATTGGTGTAATCGTGCTTTGAGCTACAACCGGCCAACAATACAAATAAAAAAACAAACCATCTCAATTTCACACATCTATCCTTATTGGCTGAAGTTTGCCGCACGGAGATGACAATAAACGTTCCAGGCGGCATGATAACCCTTTCATTCTTTGCAAGGAATTGCCATGTCTCAGTTTTATCTGGTCGCCCCTTCCGGTTACTGTATCAATCAACAGGCTGCGGCCCTTGGCGTGGCCCGTCTGCAGGAGGCCGGTCATCAGGTACTGAACCAACAGGCGATCTCCCGTCGACAGCAGCGTTTCGCCGGCAGCGACAGCGAACGCCTGGCCGATATTAACCAACTTGCGGCCCTTAAGGGAAAAAACCGCATCGTGCTGGCGGTGCGCGGCGGCTATGGCGCCACCCGGTTACTATCGCATATCGACTGGCAGGCCTTGTCCGCGCGCCAGCGTCAGGATCCGCTGCTTATCTGCGGCCACAGTGATTTCACCGCCATCCAGATGGGACTGTTGGCTAAAGCCAACGCTATCAGCTTCAGCGGGCCGATGTTAGCGGGCAATTTCGGCGCAGAAACCCTGAATGCGTTTACTGAACATCACTTCTGGCAGGCGCTGCGCGAACCGGAGTTTACCCTCGAATGGCAAAGCGATGGCCCGGCCTGCCGCGCCGAAGGCACCCTGTGGGGCGGCAATCTGGCGATGGTCACGTCGCTCATCGGCACGCCGTGGCTACCGCAGATTGATGGCGGTATTCTGGTGCTTGAGGATATCAACGAACACCCGTTCCGCGTGGAGCGTATGCTGCTACAGTTGCTCAACAGCGGGATCCTTGCCCGCCAACGGGCCATTGTGCTCGGCAGCTTTACCGGCGCGCAGCCCAACGACTACGACGACGGTTACGATCTACCCACCGTCTACGCGTGGCTACGTCAGCAACTCGCCATCCCGCTGCTGACTGGACTCGAATTCGGTCATGAACAGCGCACCGTGACTTTACCTCTCGGCGCACAGGCACGGCTGGTCAACAACGCCTCTGTCGCAACGTTAACGATAAGCGGCCATCCGGTGCTGGCGGAATAAAAATTCCTCTCCGCGAGTATCCTGAAAACGCGCGGATTGTTAAAATGGTGTAATTTTCACCCCTTCACGCTGACAAGGAGTACGTGAACATTGGACGCCGCTGCGGTCATTAGTCTGTTTATCCTGGGTTCTGTTTTAGTAACCTGCAGTATTTTATTGAGTTCTTTCTCCTCGCGCCTCGGCATCCCGATTCTGGTTATCTTCCTCGCCATCGGTATGCTGGCAGGCGTTGACGGTATCGGCGGCATTCCTTTCGATAACTATCCTTTCGCCTATATGGTGAGTAACCTCGCGCTGGCGGTGATCCTGCTGGACGGCGGGATGCGCACCCAGGCCAGTTCGTTTCGCGTCGCGCTCTGGCCCGCGCTGTCGCTGGCGACGGTCGGCGTGCTGATAACCTCCGCCCTCACCGGAATGATGGCGGCATGGCTGTTCAAGCTCGATTTAATCGAAGGGCTGCTGATTGGCGCCATCGTCGGCTCCACCGATGCGGCGGCGGTGTTCTCGCTGCTCGGCGGTAAAGGGCTTAACGAGCGCGTTGGCTCGACCCTCGAAATTGAATCCGGCAGTAACGACCCGATGGCGGTATTCCTCACCATTACCCTGATTGAGATGATCCAACAGCACGAAGCAGGACTGAGCTGGATGTTTGTGGTGCATATCATTCAACAGTTTGGCCTGGGCATCGCTATTGGTCTCGGCGGCGGTTATCTGCTGCTGCAGATGATTAACCGTATTGTTCTGCCCACCGGGCTCTATCCCCTGCTGGCGCTAAGCGGCGGGATCATGATTTTCGCCGTCACCACCTCCCTGAATGGGAGCGGTATCCTCGCGGTCTATCTCTGCGGTTTCCTGCTCGGTAATAAACCTATTCGCAACCGCCACGGCATTCTGCAAAACTTTGACGGCCTGGCGTGGCTGGCGCAAATCGCCATGTTCCTCGTCCTCGGCCTGCTGGTGACGCCGTCCGACCTGTGGCCGATCGCGATTCCGGCGCTACTGCTGTCTATGTGGATGATCTTCATCGCGCGTCCGCTGTCGGTATTCGCCGGCCTGCTGCCGTTCCGCGGTTTTAATCTGCGCGAGCGAGTGTTTATCAGCTGGGTCGGATTGCGCGGCGCGGTGCCGATTATCCTCGCCGTTTTCCCGATGATGGCCGGGCTTGAGAACGCGCGGCTGTTCTTTAACGTCGCCTTTTTCGTGGTGTTGATTTCACTGCTATTACAGGGAACCTCACTGTCCTGGGCGGCGAAAAAAGCGAAGGTCGTGGTACCGCCGGTCGGCTGGCCTATCTCTCGCGTCGGTTTGGATATCCATCCGGAAAATCCGTGGGAGCAATTTGTGTACCAGCTGGGTGATGATAAATGGTGCGTTGGCGCAGCGTTGCGCGACCTCCACATGCCGCCGGAGACGCGCATCGCGGCACTCTTCCGCGACAACGTACTGCTGCATCCTACCGGCAGCACGCGGCTGATGGATGGTGATATTCTTTGTGTTATCGGCCGCGAGCGCGACCTGCCGGCGCTGGGTAAAATGTTCAGCCAGTCGCCGCCGGTCTCGCTCGATCAGCGGTTCTTTGGCGACTTCATCCTCGATGCGGAAGCTAAATTCGCCGATGTGGCGCAGATTTATGGCCTCGACGGCGGTGAAGAGTTTCGCGAGCATCAGCAGTCGCTGGGAGATGTGATTCAGCAGCTGTTGGGCGCCGCGCCGGTCGTTGGCGATCAGGTGGAGTTTGCCGGTATGGTGTGGACGGTCGCGGAAAAAGAGGACGATCACGTACTGAAGGTGGGTGTGCGGGTCGCGGAAGATGAGGCGGAGTGATCCGCCTCACACAAAGTTACACCGTCACTACCGGCACGCGTGGCGCCAGGGCGCACATTAATTCATAACCGACGGTGCCGCTGGCCGCAGCGACATCGTCAATCTTAATCTCCTGTCCCCATAACTCGACCGGCGCGCCAATACCCGCATGCGGGCAAGGCGTCAAATCTACCGCCAACATATCCATCGAAACACGCCCGACGGTGGTGGTGCGTACGCCGTCGACCAGCACCGGCGTGCCGCTCGGGGCGACGCGCGGATAGCCGTCGGCATAACCGCAGGCGACAATGCCGATGCGCTGCTCGCCGGATGCCTGATACAGCCCACCATAGCCCACCCGTTCGCCGCTTTTCAGCGTCTGTACGGCAATCACTTCACTGCTGAGGGTCATCGCCGCTTTCAGGCCGCTATTGGCAATATCCCGCCACTGACCCGACGGCGATGCGCCATACAGCACAATTCCCGGACGCACCCAATCAAAGTGCGCTTCCGGATGCCACAGCGTTGCCGCTGAGTTCGACAACGAACGCGGGCAGTCCAGCCCCTCCGCCGCCTGCTCGATACGGCGCATGGGCTCCGCGATGCCCTCCGGGTTTTCCGCATCAGCGAAATGCGACATCAGCGTCATTTCACCGACGTTGGCGAGCGATCGCAGCTGTTGCCAGACGGTATGCACTCGCTCGGGCATAAATCCCAGCCTATTCATACCGCTATTCACTTTAAGATAGATATCCAGCGGCGCATGCAGTTTAGCCTGCTGCAGGGCTTTAATTTGCCAGTTGCTGTGTACGCTGGTGGTCAGACGATACTTATCAAGCAGCGCCAGTTCATCGGCGTGAAAGAACCCTTCCAGCAGTAGAATCGGTCCTTTCCAGCCCTTTTCCCGCAGCAAGATTGCCTCTTCGAGATTGAGCAATGCGTATCCATCTGCGGCGTTTAGCGCCTGCCACATCCGCGCCAGGCCGTGGCCATAGGCATTCGCCTTCACCACCGCCCAAACGCGTGCCCCAGGGGCGGCGCGGCGAACAATCTGTAAATTCTGACGTAAAGCCGACAGATCAATGCTGGCTTTTACCGGACGAGACATGGAGGCTCCTTAGTTATGCACGCCGTGCAGATGCTGAGCGCGAGCCGACGTAAAGCCCGGGCTGTAACGCGCCACGGCCAGATCATCATAAGGGATCGCCGGCGTACGCCCGGAGATCAGGTCGCTCAGAAGCTGCCCGGACCCGCAGGCCATGGTCCAGCCCAACGTACCGTGCCCGGTGTTCAGCCACAGGTTTTTGTACGGCGTACGGCCAACCACCGGCGTACCATCCGGCGTCATCGGCCGCAGGCCGGTCCAGAAGGTGGCCTGCTCAACGTAGCCGCCGCGCGGGAACAGATCGCGAACCACCATCTCCAGCGTCTCGCGGCGCGGCTTCAGCAGCTCTTTATTAAAGCCGACAATTTCCGCCATCCCGCCAACGCGAATACGCTTATCGAAACGGGTAATCGCGATTTTGTAAGTCTCATCAAGGATAGTCGATACCGGCGCGCCGCTCTCTTCGGCAATCGGAATAGTCAACGAGTAGCCTTTCAGCGGATAGACCGGGATATCCACCAGCCCTTTGAGCATCGCGGTGGAGTAAGAACCAAACGCCATCACGTAGGCGTCGCCCTTAATAATTTCCTCGCCGCATTTCACACCGGCGATTTGATCGCCTTCGTAAAGCAGCGCATCGACGGAGGTATTAAAGCGGAAAATCACCCCTGCCGCCTCGGCCATCGCCGCCAGGCGGGTGGTGAAGAGTTGGCAATCGCCGGTTTCATCGTTTGGCAGGCGCAGGCCGCCGGTCAGTTTATGACTGACTTCCGCCAGCGCCGGTTCAACTTCCAGCAGGCGGTTGGCTTCCAGCAGTTGATACGGCACGCCGGCCTCTTCCAGCACGGCGATATCGCGAGTGGCGTTCTCATACTGTTTTTCGGTGCGGAAAAGCTGCAGGGTGCCCCCCTGGCGGCCTTCATACTGGATACCGGTGGTTTCACGCAGCGCTTTCAGGCAATCGCGGCTATATTCCGCCAGGCGCACCATACGCCCTTTGTTTTCCATATAGTGGCGGGTATCGCAGTTACGCAGCATCTGCCACATCCACTTGAGCTGGAACTGCGTGCCGTCAAGGCCAATCGCCAATGGCGCATGGCGCTGGAACATCCATTTAATCGCCTTCAGCGGCACGCCCGGCGCCGCCCACGGCGCCGCGTAGCCGGGAGAGATCTGCCCGGCGTTGGCGGCGCTGGTTTCTTCAGCGGGCCCTGGCTGACGGTCGATAACCGTCACCTCATGTCCCGCCTGGCTTAAATACCAGGCGCTCGCTACCCCAACCACCCCACTTCCCAGTATGACGACTCGCATAGCCACTCCGTAATAGTTAAAGAACAATCATCTAATTACAAATTGATAACCCAGATGAAAATATTATTCAACATACGCTTTATTTATGGTGACTTATCTCACACCAAACCGCACCAGCACTGACACCAGAGATTTACGATCTCGTGCTGCGCTTTATTTTTCCTCAGCATAAAATGCTAAGTAAATGTTAAATCCAGGCCTTTAGGATTGCGAAATCGCGAAGAAAAGAAATTACCCGCAGACGCAGTTTGTTATGGCGTGTTCTATGCTTGATAAGAGGTTCTCCACAAAGAGAGAACCACCAACAACGAGGGCGCGCTAATGGCTACGATTGATTCCATGAACAGGGACACCACCCGGTTAAGCGATGGACCCGACTGGACTTTTGAACTGCTGGAAACCTATCTCGCCGAGATCGATCGGGTGGCGAAGCTGTATCGTCTCGATACCTATCCGCATCAAATCGAGGTGATCACCTCCGAACAGATGATGGACGCCTATTCCAGCGTCGGGATGCCGATCAACTATCCGCACTGGTCGTTCGGCAAAAAATTTATCGAAACCGAGCAGGCGTATAAACACGGCCAGCAAGGTCTGGCCTATGAGATAGTCATTAACTCCAACCCTTGTATCGCTTATTTAATGGAGGAGAACACGATTACCATGCAGGCGCTGGTGATGGCGCACGCCTGTTATGGGCATAACTCCTTCTTTAAAAACAACTATCTGTTCCGCAGTTGGACCGATGCCAGCTCAATCATCGACTACCTTATATTCGCGCGTAAATACATTACCGAATGTGAAGAGCGCTACGGCGTCGATGAAGTCGAAAAATTGCTCGACTCCTGCCATGCGCTGATGAACTACGGCGTCGACCGCTACAAACGTCCGCAGAAAATTTCGCTGCAGGAGGAGAAGGCACGGCAGAAAAGCCGCGAAGAGTATCTGCAAAGCCAGGTGAACATGCTGTGGCGCACCCTGCCAAAACGGGAAGAGGAAAAAGCCATCGAGGCAAGCCGCCGCTATCCTTCCGAACCGCAGGAGAACCTGCTGTACTTTATGGAGAAGAACGCGCCGCTGCTTGAGTCGTGGCAGCGCGAGATCCTGCGTATCGTTCGTAAAGTCAGCCAGTATTTTTATCCGCAAAAGCAGACTCAGGTTATGAACGAGGGCTGGGCGACGTTCTGGCACTACACCATCCTCAATCATCTGTATGATGAAGGAAAAGTAACTGAGCGCTTTATGCTGGAGTTCCTGCACAGCCACACCAACGTGGTGTTCCAGCCGCCCTACAACAGCCCATGGTACAGCGGGATCAACCCCTACGCGCTGGGTTTCGCCATGTTCCAGGATATTAAGCGTATCTGCCAGTCGCCTACGGAAGAGGATCGCTACTGGTTCCCGGATATCGCCGGCTCCGATTGGCTGGAGACGCTGCATTTCGCCATGCGCGATTTTAAAGATGAGAGCTTTATCAGCCAGTTCTTGTCGCCGAAGGTGATGCGCGATTTCCGCTTATTCACGGTACTCGATGACGACCACAACAATTACCTGGAAATTTCCGCCATTCATAATGAGGAAGGTTATCGGGAAATTCGTTCTAAGCTGTCGGCGCAGTACAACCTCAGCAACCTCGAGCCGAATATTCAGGTCTGGAACGTTGACCTGCGCGGCGATCGTTCGCTGACGCTGCGCTATGTGCCGCATAACCGCGTGCCGCTGGATAAGAGCCGCCGCGAAGTGCTCAAACACGTTCACCGCCTGTGGGGCTTTGACGTGATCCTTGAACAGCAGAATGCCGATGGCAGC
Source organism: Klebsiella sp. 141161 (assembly GCF_050600815.1). NCBI lineage: Bacteria > Pseudomonadati > Pseudomonadota > Gammaproteobacteria > Enterobacterales > Enterobacteriaceae > Klebsiella > Klebsiella sp. 141161. The sequence goes on from NZ_JAQIRN010000001.1 coordinate 718,468, forward strand.
GTTGAGCTTTTGGATCGCACGCCGCCGCGGCAGAACGCGCTGTAAGGCTGAAAAAATGCCCGGATTATCCGGGCATTTTTTATATTATGGGCCGTGCTTAGCGCATATTGATGGCTAAATCGCCGGGCAGCGTTTTTTGCATCCGATGCCAGATCTCGCCGCTGTTGTGACCATAGGCACGGACGATTTCGTACACTTTATCGTGCTGACTCTCTTCACACACTTTCGCCAACTGGTGATAGAAGCCCAGCGCCAGGCTCCGCGCTTCCGGGTTAGCAAAATAGTGACGGCCGATGCGGGTATATAGCCCCTTCATGCCGTTGAGGATCAGACCGTAGATCGGGTTGCCGGAGGCAAACGCCAGACCACGGAAGATGTTGTAGTCCAGTTCGGCGAAAGCATCGGCATGATCTTCAACTTCACGCGCGGTAGCCAGTACCTCCAGCGCTTTGTCCGGGTGCTGGCGGAAGGCGGTACGAATAAAAATCGTTGAGATATTGGTACGCACCGACAGCAAGTTATCAATCAGCTGCGGCACGCTATCATGGTCGAGGCGCGCCAGCGTCTCAAGGATATTCAGTCCGGAGGTTTCCCAGAAGTTGTTCACTTTCGTCGGTTTACCGTGCTGGATAGTCAACCAGCCATCACGGGCCAGACGTTGCAACACTTCGCGCAGAGTGGTTCGGGTCACACCAATCAGTTCAGAAAGTTCACGTTCAGCAGGGAGAATGGATCCAGGCGGGAAACGGTTATTCCAGATACTTTCAATGATGTACTCTTCCGCGAAACCCGCAGGGCTTTGCGCCTTAATGACCATAGTAAGATTTCCATTACACAGCGTTGCAATTTGCACTCATCATACCAGAGCAGCCATACGCCAGATAGCATCTGAAAGTAATTAAAAGGGGATCGCCGTTTCATTTTCAGCTTTTGCTTAACGCCTTCCATTACCTGTAATGCGCCGCGAAGAAAGTTGCTTCCCTTTTTGCTCAACTGGTAATCTTGCAATAGTTACGCATAAAATCATATTGTTTGACGGAAGGACCTCTGTCGTGGAAATGTCTTATGGCCGCGCCCTGTGGCGCAATTTTCTTGGCCAGTCGCCAGACTGGTACAAGCTTCTCCTGATTATCTTCCTGGTGGTTAACCCGCTGGCGTTTTATCTTCAACCGTTTGTTGCCGGTTGGCTGTTAGTGGTGGAGTTTATCTTTACCCTGGCGATGGCGCTCAAATGCTACCCTCTTCTACCAGGCGGCCTGCTGGCGATAGAAGCGGTGGTGATCGGTATGACCAGCCCCGAACATATTCGCGAAGAAATAGCCAATAATCTCGAAGTCCTGCTGCTGCTGATGTTTATGGTGGCCGGGATCTATTTCATGAAGCAGCTATTGCTGTTTATTTTTACTCGGCTGCTCCTCGGGATCCGCAGCAAGATGCTGCTGTCGCTGGCCTTCTGCGTTGCCGCCGCGTTTCTCTCCGCCTTCCTCGACGCGCTCACCGTCGTGGCGGTGGTCATTAGCGTAGCGGTCGGCTTTTACGGTATTTATCATCGCGTCGCCTCCGCGCGCCCTGATGATAACGACATGCTTGATGACAGCCATATCGATCAGCACTACCGCGACGTGCTCGAACAGTTCCGCAGCTTTTTACGCAGCCTGATGATGCACGCCGGCGTCGGTACCGCGCTCGGCGGCGTGATGACCATGGTCGGCGAGCCGCAGAACCTGATTATCGCCAAAGCCGCCGGCTGGCACTTCGGCGAATTCTTCATCCGTATGTCGCCGGTAACCCTGCCGGTAATCGTATGCGGCCTGATAACCTGCCTGCTGCTGGAAAAATTCCGCCTGTTTGGCTACGGCGAGCCGCTGCCAGTCCCGGTACGCAAAGTCCTGCAGGATTTCGACGACCGTAGCCGCCAAAGCCGCAGCCGCCAGGATCGGATGCGCCTTATCGCTCAAGGGATCATCGGCGTGTGGCTGATTACCGCCCTCGCCCTGCATCTGGCGGAAGTTGGCCTGATTGGCCTCTCTGTCATTGTGCTGGCAACCACCTTCTCCGGTGTGACCGACGAACACGCCATCGGTAAAGCCTTTACCGAAGCGCTGCCATTTACCGCTCTGCTGACGGTCTTTTTTGCCATTGTGGCGGTGATTATCGATCAGCATCTGTTTGCCCCAGTGATTGAGTTCGTCCTGCAGGCATCGCCGCATGCCCAGCTATCGCTGTTCTATCTGTTTAACGGCCTGCTGTCGTCAATCTCCGATAACGTCTTTGTCGGTACGGTGTATATCAACGAAGCAAAAGCGGCGCTGGAACATGGCGTTATCAGCCTGCAGCAGTTTGAAATGCTGGCGGTCGCCATTAACACTGGTACCAACCTGCCTTCCGTCGCCACCCCCAACGGCCAGGCCGCGTTTCTGTTCCTGTTGACCTCGGCGCTGGCGCCGCTGATCCGCCTCTCTTATGGCAGAATGGTGTGGATGGCGCTGCCTTATACCATCGTGCTAACGCTGGTCGGCCTGCTGTGCGTCGAAACCCTGTTAATGCCGGCCACCCAGTGGATGCTCAGCCACGGCTGGTTGACCACGCCGATACTGCCGTAATTGCCCGGCCCGTTACCCGGGTTCGCCCGGGTAACGAATATTCATTTACGTAATATTTTCCGACTAGCGGATGGCGTCGCGGTAGTTTTCGTTTACACTGCCATGATTTAGCATGTTCCAGGGAAATGATTATGTTGCAATACTTAAACCAGTGCTCAAGGGGACGCGGCGCCTGGCTCTTGATGGCGTTAACCGCTTTTATACTTGAATTAGTGGCGCTGTGGTTCCAGCACGTGATGCTGCTGCAGCCCTGCGTGTTGTGTATTTATGAACGCTGCGCCCTGTTTGGCATCATGGGCGCCGGTCTGGTGGGCGCTATCGCGCCGAAAACCCCGCTGCGCTACGTCGCGCTGCTGATCTGGCTGTACAGCGCCCTGCGCGGTCTGCAGCTAGCATGGGAGCACACCATGATTCAGCTGCATCCTTCCCCGTTCCAGACCTGCGATTTCGCTGCGCGTTTCCCGACGTGGCTGCCGCTGGATAAATGGTTGCCGCAGGTATTCGTCGCCACCGGCGACTGTTCCGTGCGCCAGTGGGAATTCCTGACGCTGGAAATGCCGCAGTGGCTGGTAGGCATCTTTGCCGCTTATCTGGTTATCGGACTGCTGGTACTGATCGCTCAGCCATTTAAAGCTAAAAAACGCGATCTTTTCGGCCGTTAAGTGACCCGGCCAAATGGTAAACGCTCCTCCGGGGGCGTTTTTTTATGCCTGTAAGTTGACGACGCCTCTTTAAAGTTGCATATTAAATGCATCTTATTTGCATCCACTAAGGAGCTCACCATGTCTCATCTGCGAATCCCAGCTAACTGGAAAGTTAAACGCTCCACTCCGTTCTTCACTAAAGAAAATGTTCCGGCGGCTCTGCTCACCCATCACAATACTGCCGCTAACGTTTTCGGCCAGCTGTGCGTTATGGAAGGAACGGTAACCTACTACGGTTTTCATGACGAGCAGGCTACCGAGCCGGAGGTGAAAGTCGTCATTAACGCCGGGCAGTTCGCCACCAGCCCGCCGCAATATTGGCATCGTATCGAGCTCAGCGATGATGCCCAGTTCAACATTAACTTCTGGGTTGAAGATGAAGCCCACGGCGAAGACGGCCTGTTCCACGCAAAGAAAAGCTAATCCTCTGATGCGCAAGCGGTTGATCATCGACATCTGGATGTTTAAAGTCGTTACCCGAAAGGCTCGTCTTTCTTGAGTCTGAAATGGGATAAGTCACCATGAGCATAGTCTGGTATATGACGCTAATCTGCATTGTCGTGGCGTATTTAATGATGAGTTTCCTGCCCATCTGATCGCCGCAAGCAGCCATCGCGCCGGGGAGACCTGGCAGCTCGTCAACGCCCCCTCAGCCCGGCCATCGCGCCGGGTCTATTTTTATCTACATCTGCTTTACAAATATTCCTAAAGTTCCCCGCCCCCGCGCCGATGATGAAATGCCAAACGCACCTGGTGATGATGACTTAAATGTGGGGTTTCCGATGAGTAGAAACGGCTGGCGTTCTCTTAGTGTTGTTATTTTTCCATGCGCTTTATTGTGGGCAGGAATTATCTGGCTGGCATTGAGAATGATGGGATATTAATGCGAATAAAGAACCGGGCCGCGCAGGCAGGGAATGCCCGGTTCAGTGTTTTGACGAGTTTACTGCGCCCAGTCTGGTTTGTTTAAAATATGGTCCTGCCAGTCGACGACGGTAGACTCTTTAACCGCAATATGGCGCACGGAAATACGTTCGCCGTGCATCGCCACCTTAGAACCGGTCAGCAGCGGATGCCAGTGCGGCAGCGCTTTACCTTCCGCCAGCAGGCGATAGGCGCAGGTGTGAGGCAGCCATTCGAAGGTCGGCAGATTATCACGCGTGAGTTTGATGCAGTCCGGTTCGTACTCGAAGCGACGCTCGTAGTTACGGCACTGGCAGGTTTTAATGTTGAGCTGACGGCAGGCGACGTTGGTGAAGTAAATCTCGTCGGTATCTTCATCCATTAGCTTATGCAGGCAGCACTGTCCGCAGCCGTCGCACAGTGATTCCCACTCCGCGTCGGTCATTTCATCCAGTGTTTTTTGTTGCCAGAAAGGTTGTTCGCTCATTGGGATGTCCGTCATTACAATTCAGGGTGCACCTTATAACCAGTCTGGCACGCCGATGCAAGTTTTGCCGCCCCAAAAGGCGGCAAGCGGACGTTACAGCACGCGGGTGGATAACGTCAAACCATTGAAGCCGACTTCCAGCTCATCGCCGCTGGCGAGCGGCCCGACCCCGTCCGGAGTCCCGGTCAGAATGATATCGCCCGCTTTCAGCGTAAAGAAGCGCGACATATAGGCAATCAGCGGTACGATCTTATGAATCATATCGGCGGTCGTCCCCTGCTGGCGAACTTCACCATTAATCTTCAGGCTTAGCGGCGTATTTTGCGGATCGCCGCTGAACTCGGCGGCAGGGATAAAACCAGAGATCGGACAAGCGTTATCGAACCCCTTGGCTTTCTCCCACGGTTGTCCGGCCTTTTTCATCTTGCCCTGAATATCACGCAGGGTGAGATCCAACGCCACGCCATAACCGGCAATCGCCTTACGCACGTGATCTTCGCTGGCCTGGCGCAGCGTACTGCCGATCAGCACCGCCAGTTCAACCTCATGGTGCACCGATCCCAATCCTTCAGGCAGTACCAACGGCTGGCGGATATCACATAGCGCCGTTTCAGGTTTAATAAACAGCACCGGTTCCTCCGGCATCGCGCTGCCCATTTCCTTAATATGTTTTGCGTAATTACTGCCAACGCAAACCACTTTGCTCACTGGATAATCCAGTAACTCACCCTGCCAGTTATGATGTTGGTACATTATTTTCCCTCAATGGGTTAATCGGATTTATTCCCCTGTTCCGCGAGGTGTTTCTTAAGTAAATTCTCAGGAGGGGGAGGAAGTTGAAGGTAATAGCCCTGATCGACGAGCGCTTGTTTTACTTTCTCGAGGTCAGCGTTAGCCAGCGTCTTGCGCCCGTCGAGCGGCAACAGCATGGTCATCTGCGGGGTGCCGAAGCTTGCCATTAGTTCCGGCGGGACGCGCGAGAAATCGTCCTTTTTTTCGACATATAAATAGGTTTGTTCACGTTTAGTACTTCGATAGATCACACAAAACATAGATTTACTCGGAATTAGACCCGTGGTCACTTGCCTCAATATATGAGTGACTATAACATGCCTTTTAGTCTTCGGAATATCACCGCACTTCGGCGGATGATAAACAGCAAATTGAGTAAGGCCAGGATGTCAAATACGCCAATCGAACTTAAGGGCAGTAGCTTCACCTTATCTGTCGTTCATTTGCACGATGCAAATCCCGAGGTTATTCGTCAGGCGTTAGAAGACAAAATCGCCCAGGCTCCCGCTTTTTTACGTCATGCGCCGGTGGTGGTCAACATCAGCAGTATTGAAGAGAGCGTCGACTGGCGCCCGATGCATGAAGCTATCGTCGCCACCGGTTTACGCATCATGGGCGTGAGCGGGTGTAAAATTTCCCGCCTGAAAACGGAAATCGACCGCGCCGGGATCCCGCTACTGACGGAAGGAAAAGAGAAAATCGTTCGTCAGGCGCCGCCGCCGGAACCCGTCGCACCGCCACCAGTTGCTACGCCGATCACAAAAACGCGTTTGATTGATCTGCCGGTACGTTCCGGTCAGCGCATTTATGCGCCACACTGTGATCTAATTGTTACAAACCATGTGAGTGCCGGCGCGGAACTTATCGCTGATGGTAACATCCATGTGTATGGCATGATGCGGGGACGTGCGCTGGCTGGCGCAAGCGGCGACAGAGATGCCCAAATATTTTGTACTAACCTCGCGGCGGAACTGGTGTCCATCGCAGGGGAATATTGGCTGAGCGATAACATCCCAGCTGAATTTTATGGCAAAGCGGCGCGCCTGCGTTTAGGCGACGGCGCTTTGACAATTCAACCGTTCAATTAATCCCTTTTTAACAAGGAATTTCTATGGCACGCATTATTGTTGTGACTTCGGGTAAAGGGGGCGTTGGTAAGACCACCTCCAGCGCGGCCATCGCTACTGGTTTGGCCCAGAAGGGAAAGAAAACTGTCGTTATCGACTTCGATATCGGCCTGCGTAACCTCGACCTGATTATGGGATGCGAGCGTCGGGTGGTTTATGACTTCGTCAACGTTATCCAGGGCGATGCCACTCTCAATCAGGCGCTAATCAAAGATAAGCGTACTGAAAATCTCTATATCCTTCCGGCTTCTCAGACCCGTGATAAAGACGCGCTGACCCGCGAAGGCGTAGATAAAGTTCTTGAAGAACTGAAAAAGATGGATTTCGATTTTATTGTCTGCGACTCCCCTGCGGGCATCGAAACCGGCGCGCTGATGGCGCTGTACTTCGCTGACGAAGCCATCATCACCACTAACCCGGAAGTCTCCTCCGTGCGTGACTCCGACCGTATCCTTGGCATTCTGGCCTCCAAATCCCGCCGCGCGGAAAATGGCGACGAGCCGATCAAAGAGCACCTGCTGCTGACGCGCTACAACCCAGGCCGCGTGAACAAAGGCGACATGCTGAGCATGGAAGACGTGCTGGAAATTCTGCGCATCAATCTGGTGGGCGTGATCCCGGAAGATCAGTCCGTGCTGCGCGCATCGAACCAGGGCGAGCCGGTCATTCTGGATACCGTTTCAGATGCGGGTAAAGCCTATGCGGATACTGTGGATCGTCTGCTCGGAGAAGAACGTCCTTTCCGCTTCATAGAAGAAGAGAAGAAAGGTTTCCTCAAACGCCTGTTCGGAGGATAAATTATGGCATTACTCGACTTTTTTCTCTCGCGAAAAAAGAACACGGCTAACATTGCGAAAGAACGCCTGCAAATCATCGTCGCGGAGCGCCGCCGCGGCGACGCGGAGCCACATTACCTGCCGCAGCTGCGCAAAGATATCCTGGAGGTCATCTGTAAATACGTACAGATAGATCCTGAGATGGTCAGCGTACAGCTGGAACAGCGCGATGGTGATATTTCGATTCTCGAGCTGAACGTGACCCTGCCAGAAGCTGAAGAGTCGAAACCCTGACCCTGTTGTCTTATTAACGGCATCTCGCCGTAGGATTAAAAAAACCGGCCACGCCACGCGCGGCCGGTTTTTTATGGCCTGAATAGCGCCCGGCGCTAGCGAGGATAGTCGTTGAGCAGCGCTTTCAGACGATCGGCCATCAATTCACCACGCCAGCCGGAAACCAGCTCTGGCTCGCCGTTTTTCGTTTTCAGCTGCCAGTGCCAGTTCAGCAGTTGGTTGATCTGGCGGCGCGACGCCAGCAGTTCGGCGCTCACCCCCTTCTCGGCGCTCACTTCCTGTACCAGCGCTTTAATATCTTTAAAGGCTTTGCGGTACCCCGGCATATCGATCAGGTTTTGCAGCGGCTCAGGCAGCGCCGATTCCGGCAAGGCCTGCGCTTTCTCAACCAGGCTAATCAGCGTCTTACCATGGAAGCGAATTTCGCTCCCGGATAAACCGAGGCTATCAAGTTCGCCGAGGCTGGTCGGCATATAGCGCGCCACGCTCCATAGATGCTCTTCGCGTACCACAAAGTTCACCGCCAGGTTACGCTCGCGCGCTTTGCGCAGACGCCACTCCGCCAGCAACTGCAGGCAGCCCAGCTGACGCGTACGCAGTTGCCAGGCGTTACCGATTTCCCGCCACGCATCCGCCGGGTCAAGGACTTCCTGACGGCGCTGCTGCATCAGGTGGCACTCGTTTAACGCGGCCGGCAGCCAGCCCGCGTGGTCGGTTTCCGCCATTAATTTGCTGGCTATCGGCAACAGATACCAGACATCGGCGGCCGCATATTCGCACTGACGCTCGGTCAACGGACGGGCCAGCCAATCGGTGCGTGATTCGCTTTTGTCCAGCGCAACGCCGGAATACTCTTCAACCATTGAAGCGAAACCCCACGACATCGGGCGCCCGCAGAAGGCGGCCAGAATCTGGGTGTCGATAAGCGGCTGCGGCATCAGGTTGAACGCGTTGAGGAAGACTTCTAAATCTTCGCTGCCCGCATGCAGGTATTTGGTGACATCCTGGTTGAGCAGCAGCTCGCGCATCGGCGCCCAGTCGTTGATGGTCAACGGATCGATCAGAGAAACCTGTTTGCCGTCGAACAGCTGCAGCAAACCAAGCTGCGGGTAGTAGGTGCGGGTGCGAACAAACTCAGTATCCAGCGCAACCGCGGGTGCCGTGCTTGCCGCTTCACAGATAGCGCGCAGGCCATCGTCGGTGGTGATCATCTGATAGTTCAAATCATACTCTCTTAACTTGCGCCCATAAAAAACGCCGGCTTAGCCGGCGCGAGATTAATGACAAACCTCATGCAATCGTTGGGCTTGCAGATTGCACCAGACAAATAACAAGGAAAATCAATTTATTGATTTTCGGCTGATAACCACAAAGAAGGAAAAACCACGCTTTTTCCTTCTTTGTCTGTAATCTTGACGCCGGCTTCGCCGGCGCCTGGCGACTCACTCGTTACTTAGCCTTTATTGTCTACTTTAGCACGGGCTTCGTCACGCAGTTCTCGTCGTAAAATTTTTCCGACGTTGGATTTCGGTAGCTCGTCACGGAACTCCACCAGCTTCGGTACTTTGTAGCCGGTCAAATGGCGACGGCAGAAAGTAATCAGCGCTTCTTCGGTTAACGCGGCATCTTTCTTCACCACGAAAATTTTTACCGCTTCGCCGCTGCTGCCGGACGGTACGCCGACGGCGGCCACTTCCTGTACGCCGGCGTGCTGCATCACAACATCTTCGATTTCATTCGGATAGACGTTAAAACCGGAAACCAGAATCATGTCTTTTTTGCGATCGACGATGCGCAGGAAGCCTTCATCATCCATCACCGCGATATCGCCGGTATGGAGCCAGCCATCTTTAATGATTTCATCGGTGGCATCCGGACGCTGCCAGTAGCCCAGCATCACCTGCGGCCCTTTGATGCAAAGCTCGCCCGGCTCACCCGGCGCGACTTCATTATCGTCATCATCGACCAGCTTAGCTTCGGTCGAGGGCACCGGCAGGCCGATGCTTCCGCTGTGGTAGTCGATATCATGCGGGTTGACGCTCACCAGCGGCGAGCACTCCGTCAGGCCGTAGCCCTCCAGCAGATACTGACCCGTCAGTTTCACCCAGCGCTCCGCTACCACCTGCTGCACCGGCATGCCGCCGCCGGCGGAAAGATGCAGTGAAGAGAAATCAAGCTGCTGGAATTCTTTATTGTTCAAGAGCGCGTTAAACAAGGTATTCACCCCGGTCATCGCGGTGAAGGGATATTTTGCCAGCTCTTTTACCAGGCCCGGAATGTCGCGCGGATTGGTAATCAGCAGGTTCTGCCCGCCGAGTTCGATAAACAGCAGGCAGTTCATGGTCAAGGCGAAGATGTGGTACAGCGGCAGCGCGGTCACTACCAGCTCTTTACCACGGTGCAGTAGCGGACCGTAGGTCGCATTCACCTGTTCAAGGTTAGCCAGCATATTGCGATGGGTCAGCATCGCCCCTTTCGCCACGCCGGTGGTACCGCCGGTGTACTGCAGGAAGGCAAGATCGTCCGCGACGATTTCCGGCTTCACGTACTGCATACGGTAGCCATGCTGCAGGGCGCTGCGAAATGAGATGGCGTCCGGTAGATGATATTTCGGCACCAGCCGCTTAATGTACTTCACCACAAAGTTGACTAACGTCCCTTTGGCGGTAGAGAGCTGGTCGCCCATTCGCGTCAGGATGACGTGTTTTACCTGGGTTTTATCGACTACTTTCTCCAGGGTATGTGCGAAGTTGGAAACGATCACAATCGCCGCCGCGCCGCTGTCATTGAGCTGGTGCTCCAGTTCGCGCGGGGTATACAGCGGGTTAACGTTGACGGCAATCATTCCGGCACGCAGGATCCCAAACAGCGCCACCGGATATTGCAGCAGGTTAGGCATCATCAGCGCGACGCGATCGCCCTTCTGTAGCCCTAATCCTTGCTGGAGATAAGCGGCGAAAGCGCGGCTGCGCTCTTCCAGCTTACGGTAGGTCATCACCTCGCCCATGTTGATAAATGCCGGCTGATCGGCATAACGGGTAGTAGCGTGCTCAAACAATTCAACCAGGGATTGATAGCGGTCAGGATTTATCTCCGCCGGAACATCGGCGGGATAACGGTTTAGCCAAACCTTTTTCACTGCTTCACCTCTGAAATAGTTATTCGTCGTCATCACAGCCCCTGATCAACAAACATTTTGTTAACATTATATTAACTCAGCGTACCAGTTTATTAATTAGGCGTTTTTCAGGTTGCGAAGCGCGTCACTATTTATTTTTCTTATGAGACTAAAAAACACGAAACAGCGGGCTAGCCGCTGTTTCTATTCCATTATAAAAACAACAAAATCATTCCGTTACGACGTTTCTGACCTCTGCCGGGCCCGGGTTATACCAACCCCAGCCGCCGTATCCGTAGCCCCATGGGCGCGGGCCGAGCATCCACGGGTCAATGGGCTGCGGCGGCATCACCACCTGCTGCACCACGTTCCAGCGTTTATAGCCGGTGGCATTCATCAACATGAATTTATACGGCGTTGCGCCAACTTTACCGTCGACAACGCCGCTAATCGGCCCAACCACGGTTACCAGCTGGCCGCGGAAATCGACCGGGTCAAGGAAACCGCTCACGTCGGCGAGGATACGGCCGCGTGAAGGTTCGCCCAGTTCCGGCCGCGCGCCGCTATCCAGCGGTACGGTGGCAATTTCTAAGCGGGTTTTCCCCTGCTGATTCTGCACGTTGACAACCTTACCGCCAAAACGCGCTTCCTGGCCGATATACAGCTGCGGCGCGTTCATCACCCGCACTAAATCCTGTTGCGGCGTAGAGCTGGTGCCTTTAATAACATCCGGCACCGACACGCAACCGCTTAGCGCAACGGCAACCGCCGCGGCTAACAGCCAACGGACGCCCTGTTTTTGACCCGCCATGATGCGACTCCTTCTCTCAGTCTTCTCTCTACTGAGATTCACTCGCGGCCAGGAAGTTTCTTCCACGCCACTTCGTTTCGCAAATAAACTGGTTCCGCATGCTCAACGGCCACGGTTTTTCCTGCCGCCAACAGATGAATGGCCAGCGGCAGCATATCTTCAGCCACCGGCAGTTCAATCTCGCCGCTGCTTAAAATCAGCCCGCTCTCTTTCGCCAGATCCGGCCACGCCTGCCAGCCGGTGCCGACGGTAGCCCATTCGCCAGAAAGCAGCGCCAGGCGTTCGGCAACCGCAGCCGGTTTGAGAACCGCTTCAGTTTCTTCACCGTGCCAGACGCCATTTTCGTCGCGCTGATACTCAGCCCAGTACACTTCTCCCATACGCGCATCGATGGCCGCCAGCACGCGAGTAGCGCCAGTTTTGCGCCACGCGCCCTGCGCCATCGTCGCCAGCGTAGAAACGCCGATCATCGGCAGCTCAGCGCCCAGCGCCAGTCCTTGCGCAATGCCGATACCAATACGTACGCCGGTAAAGCTGCCCGGACCGCGGCCAAAGGCCAGCGCGTCAAGTTCATTCAGCGTAGTGCCGCTTTCAGTGAGGACCTCCTGCACCAGAGGCAGGATACGTTGGGTGTGTTCGCGGGGACAAATTTCAAAATGGGCGCTCAGGGCGCCATCATTCCACAGCGCCGCGGAGCACGCCTCCGTGGCGGTATCGATAGCCAAAATTCGCATGGGTGGTCACGCTCTCGTTACATAATCCAGGTTTTAGGGCGGTAAATTCATCGGCTGACGGACTCACCGCCGCCGCACCGCCCGAAATCCATTGGGGATAGCTGATTAACAAAATGGCGCGCAGCTTACCACATTTTGCGACGGATTACCTTGCCGGCGGCACGGCGAGAAAGCGTACCGCCCGGCGGATATCACGGGTCCGCGGCGCGGGTGGCAGGCTGGCCAGGAACACGGCGCCATAGGGGCGCATCACCAGCCGGTTGTCACAGATAACCAGAACGCCGCGATCGTCAATATCGCGGATCAGGCGCCCCACGCCTTGTTTGAGGGTAATGACGGCATCCGGCAACTGAACTTCATCGAACGGGTCGCCGCCGCGCAGGCGGCAATCTTCCATTCGCGCTTTGAGCAGCGGATCGTCCGGCGAGGTAAACGGCAGCTTATCGATAATCACCAGCGACAGCGCGTCACCGCGCACGTCAACTCCTTCCCAGAAGCTACTGGTCGCCACTAATAGCGCATTGCCGGCGCTAACAAACTGCTGCAGCAGTTGGCCTTTGCTGGTCTCTCCCTGCAGCAGTACCGGCAGCGTCATGGTGGCGCGGAACTGCTCAGCCAGATCGCGCATCATGGCATGCGAGGTGCAGAGCATGAAGCAGCGTCCATCGTTGGCCTCAATCAAGGGTTTCAACATTGCCGCCAGATGACGGGCAGCGCCAGGCTGATTCGGTAGCGGTAGGTTACGCGGTACGCAGAGCAGCGCCTGATGCTGATAATCAAATGGGCTGGGCAACAGCAGCGTCTGCGCGTCATCAATGCCGAGACGAGCGGTAAAGTGGTGGAGATCGTCATTCACCGACAGCGTCGCCGAGGTAAAGATCCAGCTCCCCGATTTTTGCGCCATTACCTCTTTAAACTTCTCTGCCACCGTTAACGGCGTCAAGGCGAGGGTAAAATGACGCGACGTGCATTCATACCAGTAGCTATAGCCAGGCTGATTGATCTCCTTGAGCCGCTTCAGGCGGCCACGGTAGAGCGTCGCGCGCTCAAAGGCGGCGTCGAGCAGCGCCGAACGGCCAAGGGAGAGTTTGGCGACGTCGTAACACAGTTCAAGCGCGTCATCGAGCAGCAGCAGCGCGCGCTGAATGTGGCTGTCCGCCAGCAGTTCGCGCAGGTTGCCGCGATAGCCCGGATCGCCCAACTGCAGCCGAAAATCCTGCGCGCTTTGCGCCAGACGATCGGCGCATTTTTGCAGCTGTTGGGTATCTTTCAGTTCGGTACGGTAGGCAATGGTAATGTCTTTGGCCAAATCCAGCAGCTGGCGGCTGGAGAGCGACTGGCCAAAATACTGGCTGGCGATATCCGGCAACTGATGGGCTTCATCGAAGATCATCACTTCCGCTTCGGGGATCAGTTCGGCAAAGCCGCTCTCTTTTACCACCATATCGGCAAGAAACAGGTGATGGTTGACCACCACCACGTCAGCATCCATCGCCTTCTTACGCGCTTTAACCACAAAACAATCTTTGTATAACGGGCAGTCGCTGCCGAGACAGTTATCGTTGGTGCTGGTGACCAGCGGCCAGGCCTGAGAATCTTCGGCGACGCTGGCGCAGGTGCTGATATCGCCATCCTGCGTCTGATTAGACCAGGAGCGCAGAAGAATAACGTCACTTAACGTTTGTACCGGCAGATCGCCGCCCGCCAGCGCCTGCTGCTCAAGGCGTTCAAGGCACAGGTAGTTTGAGCGCCCTTTTAACAACGCCAGTTTGCCAGTGAATTTAAGCGCTTTAGCAACGGTCGGTAGATCGCGGCTGTAGAGCTGATCCTGCAGCGCTTTCGAACCCGTGGAGATGATCACCTTTTTCTTCGCACGCAGCGCGGGCGCCAGATACGCGTAGGTTTTACCGGTGCCGGTCCCTGCTTCCACCACCAGCGGCCGGGAGGCTTCAATGGCCTCACTCACCGCTACCGCCATCTGGCGCTGCGGCTCGCGCGGCTTAAATCCCGGTATCGCCATGGCCAGCTGGCCGTCTGCTGCAAAATCGTCGATCACGTTGCCCCCTGGTTATTTGGACAGTGATTATGTCAGGGAGGACGGCGTTTCGCCAGCCCGGGTAGTGACGCGGACGGAACATTATGGCAGTCTTGCCGCAGCCAAATGGATAGAACAACGAGGAAAGATAAATGACAATTACGCGTATTGATGCCGAAGCCCGCTGGTCTGATGTGGTCATTCACAACCAAACCATTTACTACACCGGGGTGCCGGAAAACCTCGACGCCGACGCGTTTGAACAGACCGCCAACACCCTGGCGCAAATTGACGCGGTGCTGGAAAAACAGGGCAGCAATAAGTCACGTATTCTTGATGCCACCATTTTCCTGGCCAATAAAGATGATTTTGCGGCGATGAATAGAGCCTGGGACGCCTGGGTGGTTGCCGGTCACGCGCCGGTGCGCTGTACCGTACAGGCGACCCTGATGAAGCCGCAGTATAAAGTTGAGATTAAAATCATCGCCGCGGCGTAGTTACTCGTCTTCTTCGTCATCTTCGAAGCGCGCTACTATCCGTTCGCCGGTATGCGTGGCGCGCAGTTCATCGGCCACCAGGGCGATTGCCTGGCCGCTGCTCATCCCCTTCGCCATCAATTCCTGAATACGTTCGACCGCTTTTTGCTGTTGCTCATGGCTCAGCGAAGGTAAACCTGCAAACATCACTCACTCCTGCTACATTGTGGGGCGTAATTATTTCACGCCGTCCGCCATTTCGCCAGTGGGCGGCACATTAGGATCGAGGTTAATGTTGTCCCCCGCTATTATTACCCTGCCCTGGCGTGCGGATGCCGCCGAACGCTATTTCGCGCCGTTAAGCGCGATGCCGTGGGCGATGCTGCTGCACTCCGGCTTTGCCGATCATCCGTATAGCCGTTTCGATATTATCGTCGCCGAACCGCGCGCGACGCTGGTTACCCGCGGCGAGCAAACCTGGGTCAACGACGGTGAAGGCGAATTTGTCTCGCAGGACGATCCGCTGCAGCTGCTGCAACAGCAGTTGGATCGCTGTCAGTTAACGGCGCAGGCCGATGAAAACCTGCCGTTTCTCGGCGGCGCGTTGGGGTTATTCGGCTACGATCTTGGCCGCCGCTTTGAACGTCTTCCCGCGCAAGCGCAGGCTGATATAGCCCTGCCGGAGATGGCGGTCGGCATTTATGACTGGGCGCTGATCGTCGATCATCAACGCCAGCAGGTATCGCTACTGAGCTACGACGATCCGCAACAGCGCCTGCAGTGGCTGGAATCGCAAACGCGCCAGCCGGCTGAATCTTTCTCCCTGACCTCCAGTTGGCAATCAAATATGAGCCGCCAGCAGTACGGCGAAAAATTCCGCCAGGTGCAGGCGTATCTGCGCAGCGGCGACTGTTATCAGGTCAACCTGGCGCAGCGTTTCCAGGCCCGCTATCGCGGCGACGAATGGCAGGCATTTTGTAAGCTTAATGCCGTTAACCGCGCGCCGTTCAGCGCCTTCATTCGCCTGGCGGAAGGGGCGATTTTAAGCCTGTCTCCGGAGCGATTTATTCAATTGTATCAGGGCGACATCCAGACGCGCCCCATTAAAGGCACGCTGCCGCGACTCGATTCTCCGCAAGAAGATGCGCGCCAGGCGGTAACGCTTGCCCACTCACCGAAAGATCGCGCAGAAAACCTGATGATTGTCGACCTGATGCGCAATGATATCGGCCGCGTCGCCGTGCCGGGCAGCGTGCGCGTACCGGAACTGTTTGTGGTTGAACCTTTCCCGGCGGTGCATCACCTGGTGAGCACCATCACCGCACGATTGCCTGCTACGCTTGATGCCAGCGATCTGCTGCGCGCGGCCTTCCCTGGCGGCTCCATTACCGGCGCGCCAAAAGTTCGCGCTATGGAGATTATCGATGAACTTGAACCGCAGCGACGCAACGCATGGTGCGGCAGCATTGGTTATCTCAGCCTGTGCGGCAATATGGATACCAGTATTACTATCCGTACGATCACCGCCTGGCGGGGTCAGCTGTACTGTTCCGCGGGCGGCGGTATCGTGGCGGACAGCGAAGAGGCAGCGGAATATCAGGAAACTTTTGATAAAGTTAACCGTATTCTGCATCAACTGGAGAGCTAGAACATGGCGGCTAACGCCCTCGACCTGGACGACTTTCTTTCCCGTTTTCAGCTGCTGCGCCCGCAGCCCTCGCCGCAGTCGCTGAACCAGCGCCAGGCGGCGGTACTGGTGCCGATTGTCCGTCGCCCGCAGCCGGGACTGTTGCTGACCCAGCGTTCGCCGCTGCTGCGCAAGCACGCGGGCCAGGTCGCCTTCCCCGGCGGCGCAGTTGATAACACCGACGCAACGTTAATCGCCGCCGCGCTGCGCGAGGCGCAGGAAGAAGTGGCGATCCCGCCGGAAGCCGTTGAAGTGATCGGCGTGCTGCCGCCGGTCGACAGCGTCACCGGCTTTCAGGTGACGCCGGTTGTCGGCATAATCCCCCCGAACCTGCACTATCATGCCAGTCAGGACGAGGTGTCCGCGGTGTTTGAAATGCCGCTTGAAGAAGCGCTGCGCCTGGGTCGCTACCACCCGTTGGACATCCATCGGCGCGGTAATTCACATCGCGTCTGGCTATCGTGGTACCAACATTATTTTGTCTGGGGAATGACCGCCGGCATTATTCGCGAGCTGGCGCTGCAAATCGGCACCCGTCCTTAGCTATAATAAGTAATGAGAAGCCGCTCGCACTATTAGTAAAACCAAGGTTATCCATTAGTTTAATTCATGTGAATAGTTAAGCTGACAACCCGGTTCCCTCTTACACTATGCGCAGTTATTACATCGTTACCGCAACCGCGGTAACCCTGTCAGGAGTGTTATCGTGATTAGTATATTCGACATGTTCAAGGTGGGGATTGGTCCCTCATCTTCCCATACTGTAGGGCCGATGAAGGCCGGTAAACAGTTCGTCGATGACCTGGTCGAAAAGGGATTGCTTAATGAAGTGACGCGCGTCGCCGTTGACGTCTATGGGTCGCTTTCATTAACCGGCAAAGGCCACCATACGGACATCGCCATTATCATGGGACTGGCGGGCAATCTGCCTGCGACGGTCGATATTGACGCGATCCCGGCATTTATCCGCGACGTAGAAACCCGCGGCCGTCTGCTGCTGGCAAACGGGCAACACGAAGTCGACTTCCCGGCGGATGACGGCATGCGTTTTCGTAGCGACAACCTGCCGCTGCACGAAAACGGCATGACTATCCATGCGTGGGCCGGCGAGAAAGAAATTTACAGCAAGACTTACTATTCAATCGGCGGCGGTTTTATCGTCGACGAAGAGCATTTCGGCAAAGAAGACGCGAGCGAACTGCAGGTTCCGTATCCGTTTAAATCGGCGCAGGAAATGCTGGGCTACTGCAAAGAAACCGGTCTGTCGCTCTCCGGCATGGTGATGCAAAACGAACTGGCGCTGCACAGCAAGCAAGAGATCGAAGCCTATTTCGAAAACGTCTGGCAAACCATGCGCGCCTGTATCGATCGCGGCATGAACACCGAAGGCGTGCTGCCGGGGCCGCTGCGCGTGCCGCGACGCGCTTCGGCGCTGCGTCGTCTGCTGGTCGCCAGCGATAAACTGTCTAACGACCCGATGAATGTTGTCGACTGGGTGAACATGTTCGCGCTGGCGGTCAATGAAGAGAACGCCGCAGGCGGCCGCGTCGTTACCGCGCCGACCAACGGCGCCTGTGGTATCGTTCCGGCAGTGCTCGCCTACTACGATCACTTTATCGAATCCGTCAGCCCGGATATCTATATTCGCTACTTTATGGCCTCCGGCGCGATTGGCGCGCTGTACAAGATGAACGCGTCCATTTCCGGCGCCGAAGTCGGCTGTCAGGGCGAAGTCGGCGTGGCCTGTTCAATGGCGGCGGCGGGGCTGGCTGAACTGCTCGGCGCCAGCCCGGAGCAGGTTTGCGTGGCGGCGGAGATCGGCATGGAACATAACCTCGGCCTGACCTGCGACCCGGTCGCCGGCCAGGTTCAGGTGCCGTGCATCGAGCGAAACGCTATCGCCTCCGTGAAGGCGATTAACGCCGCGCGTATGGCGATGCGCCGCACCAGCGAACCGCGCGTCTCTCTCGATAAAGTTATCGAGACCATGTACGAAACGGGTAAAGACATGAACGCCAAATATCGCGAAACCTCTCGCGGCGGCCTGGCGATCAAAGTCCAGTGTGACTAAAACACGTCTGTGAAATGCGCCCTTTCCGGGCGCATTTTTCTTTTTCTCCCACCAACTTATCTTACCCACTACACTTGCTTTAAGCCGGCTGTTACTCTTATTCCTCTATTTAGCCGACAGGGCGCCTCGCATGCAAAATGCACAGAAGGTCATTTCGACGTACCGCCGCAAGCGCATTCTGGTGTGCCTGGCCGTTGCATTTCTGACGCTTGCCGTCACCCTGACAATCCGATTTATTTCACAGCGTAGCCAAAATCAACAGCGCATCCAGACGGTGACCCGCAATATGGTGATCGCGATGGACAATATCCTGCAGCCGCTGGCGGCAAAACACGCTACCCTGCTGAGTATGGTCGGCAAACCCTGTCAGGATGTGCATCTTGAGCTGCGTAAAACCGCGGCCACTCTGCAGACCGTACGCTCAATCATCCTTGTTCAGTCCGGGATGGCCTACTGCTCCAGCATTTTTGGCCCGCGCCATGTGGCCATTCATCAGCTACAGCCCACGCTGCCGACGGTAAAGCCGCTGCTGGCCTTTTCAACCGATAACTCGCTGCTCAAAGGCACGCCGGTACTGATCCAGTGGTATCCCTCCTCCGTGAGCGGCGCCGACGGCGCGTTGTTAATTATCAATATCGAGCTACTTGGCGAATTGATTCTCAAAGAAAAATCATCGCTCATAAGCGACATCAGCCTCACGGTCGGCAACAAGAGTTTTCTCAGCGATGTCGGCGTCGTCGAAAGTCATCAGTTGCCGGGTCTGCCGATAATTTACCGGCAAAGTTCCAGCCAGTTCCCCTTTACCATCAACATCAGCGGCCCGGGAGCCTCCGCGGTGGCCTTAGAAGAGCTGCCCGCTGAATTACCGCTGGCGCTGATGTTCAGCCTGTTGATGACCGGTATCGCCTGGCTGACGACCGCAGGACGAATGACTTTCTCGCGCGAAATTACCCTGGGTATCGCCGCCCACGAGTTCGAGGTATGGTGCCAGCCGCTGCAGGATTTACGTACTCAGGAATGTTGCGGCGTGGAAATTTTGCTGCGCTGGAACAATCCGCGCCGCGGAAATATCTCGCCGGATGTTTTTATCCCGATTGCTGAAGGCTACAACCTGATAGTCCCCCTCACCCGCTACGTCATCGCTGAAACCGCCCGTCGGCTGCATTATTTCCCGCAGGATGCCAATTTTCATATTGGTATTAACGTGGCGGCGCGTCATTTCAGCAACGGCGAGCTGCTGCGCGATCTGCACACCTATTGGTTCAGCGCTAATCCGGTACAGCAGTTGGTGGTCGAGCTGACTGAACGCGATGTCCTGCGTGAGGGCGATCATCACATGGCGGAGCACCTGCATTTTAAAGGCGTCCAGCTGGCCATTGATGACTTCGGCACCGGCAACAGTTCTTTGTCCTGGCTGGAAAAACTCCGCCCGGATGTACTGAAAATTGATAAATCTTATACCGGCGCCATTGGTATTGACGGCGTCAACGCGACGGTAACCGATATGATTATCGCCCTGGCGCACCGGCTCAAAATCGTCACCATTGCCGAAGGGGTGGAAACTCAGGAGCAGAAGATTTACATGCGCAGCCACGGCGTGGATTTACTACAGGGATATTATTATGCCCGCCCGTTACCGGTAGAGGATTTTCCGCGCTGGCTGGCGGAAGAGAAGCACCGTCTGGCGGCGACTGGGAGTAAAAAACAACCCGCCGGCCAGGTTTAGCCCGGCGGGTTCGGCATTACTCTTCTTCGTCGTTATCGTGGACGGTTTTAATAACCCGTACCAGATCGACGCGGTAATCATTCGCTTCAACGATGGTGAACTGCAGCGGCGGCAGTTCGACAACATCGCCTACCCGCGGGATATGACCGTTCGCGGAGATAACCAACCCGGCAACGGTCGCGATATCATCGTCTTCGTTGACCAGGTCGTCCAGCCCCAGCGCCTGCTGTAGCGCATGGAGGTCGGTTGAACCTTTGATGAGCCAACCCTCGCCATCCAGCACAATTTCCGGCGTTTCATCGGCATCCGGGAACTCACCGGCGATCGCTTCCAGGACGTCCAGCGGCGTCACCAGCCCCTGCACCACGCCAAATTCATTGGTGACGATGACAAAGCTACCGCGCGCCCGGCGCAGCACGCCCAGCAGGTTGATCGGGTCCAGCGTTTCCGGCACCACAATCGCCGGAGAAGCGGAAGCCATTGCGGCAACGTTCTCGCCCGCTTCCAGCGCCACCAGCATCTCTTTGGCGCGTACGATACCGATGATTTCATCAAGCTCGCCGCGGCAAACCGGGAACATGCTGTGCGGAGACGAAAGCAGCTGGCGACGAATTTCTTCTTCGCTCTGCTCAGCATCCACCCAGCTAATTTCGCCTCGCGGGGTCATGATGCTGCGCAATGAGCGCTGCGCCAGGGTCAGCACGCCGTTAATCATATAGCGTTCTTCTTCAGCAAACGCGCCTTCCGGCACCGGCACTGCCGCCGGGCTATCGCTATCGTGCGCGACAGCCGCCTGTTTGCGACCGCCCATCAGGCGCAGAATCGCATCAGCGGTACGCGCGCGCAGCGGCAACGTCGACTGGTGGCGGATAAAGTTACGCCGCGCCATCTGGTTAAAGAATTCAATGGTAATCGAGAAGCCGATTGCCGCGTACAGGTAGCCCTTCGGAATATGGAAGCCAAAGCCTTCAGCCACCAGACTCAGACCGATCATCAGCAGGAAGCTCAGACACAGCACGACAACCGTCGGATGTTGGTTCACGAAGCGGGTTAACGGCTTCGAGGCCAGCAGCATCAGGATCATCGCAATAACGACCGCAGCCATCATCACCGGCAAATGGTTCACCATGCCGACGGCGGTAATCACCGCATCAAGCGAGAAGACGGCATCCAGCACCACAATTTGTAGCACTACCACCCAGAAGCTGGCATAGCCTTTGCCGTGACCGGCATCATGCTGGCGGTTTTCCAGTCGTTCATGAAGTTCCGTCGTCGCCTTGAATAGCAGGAAGATACCGCCGACCAGCATGATCAGATCGCGCCCGGAGAACGAAAAATCGCCTATGCTTATCAAAGGCTTGGTCAACGTGACCATCCACGAGATAACCGAGAGCAGTCCCAGGCGCATAATCAGCGCCAGCGACAGGCCGATGATACGAGCCTTATCACGCTGTTTTGGCGGCAGTTTATCGGCAAGGATGGCGATAAAGACCAGGTTATCGATACCCAGAACAATTTCGAGGACTACCAGCGTCAGCAGGCCAGCCCAGATGGTGGGATCCATTAAGAATTCCATGAGAGGCTCCCGTTAACGACAGCGGTAGTCATCGCGATGTCATGCACCGGCGAAACAATAGTTGCTGGTAAAAAAGCGTGTGTGGTTGAGGCGGCAGACGAGTGCCTGAGGGTGAAAAGACGTCGATGACGGTCCATACGGCGGGCTATGCCCTATACTCCTGAGTAATTAAACGGAAGCTAAACATAGCAAAATATAGCGCAGAATTGGCAAAAATTTACCTGTCTTTGCAATAGTTAAGGCTATTTTTTGCGCTGCGAAATTATTGATTATTGAAGCGTAATTTACGGAGCTCCATCACATTAATTATTTTTTCACTATCTAAAATAATTCGCGGTAGTAATTAATTTAGATCTTACACCCTTACTGAATCGATTTTTCCACAAGAGTGATTCAGGATGTATCAGACCAGATGATGCATTCACCATAATAACGGAGGTAGCAAGTGACGATTGCTATTGTAATAGGCACACATGGTTGGGCTGCAGAACAACTGCTGAAAACCGCAGAAATGCTGTTGGGCGAGCAGGAAAACGTTGGCTGGATCGATTTCGTTCCCGGCGAAAATGCCGAAACGCTAATCGAAAAGTACAATGCACAGCTGGCAAAACTGGATACCACAAAAGGCGTGCTGTTCCTCGTCGATACGTGGGGCGGTAGTCCATTCAACGCGGCAAGCCGCATTGTTGTTGATAAAGAAAACTATGAAGTGATCGCTGGCGTCAACGTCCCGATGCTGGTTGAAACCTTCATGGCCCGCGATGACGATCCGTCGTTTGATGAGCTGGTGGCGCTGGCGGTGGAAACCGGTAGCGAAGGCGTGAAAGCGCTGAAAGCCAAACCGGTTGAAAAAGCGGCGCCGGTACAGGCCGCAGCGCCGAAAGCGGCGGCACCCGCTAAACCGATGGGGCCAAATGATTACATGGTGATTGGCCTGGCGCGTATCGATGACCGTCTTATCCACGGCCAGGTTGCGACCCGCTGGACCAAAGAGACCAACGTCACCCGCATTATCGTGGTCAGTGATGAAGTTGCCGCCGATACGGTGCGTAAAACGCTGCTGACCCAGGTGGCTCCCCCGGGCGTGACCGCTCACGTTGTTGATGTCGCGAAAATGATTCGCGTCTACAACAACCCGAAATACGCCGGCGAGCGCGTCATGCTGCTGTTCACTAACCCAACGGACGTTGAACGTATTGTTGAAGGCGGCGTGAAAATTACCAGCGTCAACATTGGCGGTATGGCTTTCCGTCAGGGTAAAACGCAGGTGAATAACGCGATTTCGGTCGATGAAACCGATATCGAAGCATTCAAAAAACTGAATGCCCGCGGTATTGAACTGGAAGCGCGCAAAGTTTCCACCGACCAGAAACTGAAAATGATGGATTTGATCGCCAAGGTGGATAAATAACCCGGCGCTCGTGAGCCAATTTTCACTTTAAGACTTTATCAACAGGAGAAGTACAATGGAGATTACCCTTCTTCAGATTGTGCTGGTGTTCATCGTCGCGTGTATTGCGGGTATGGAGTCGGTACTTGATGAATTTCAGTTCCACCGTCCTCTGGTCGCCTGTACGTTAATCGGCGCCGTTCTCGGTGACATGAAAACCGGTATCATCATCGGCGGTACGCTGGAAATGATCGCCCTCGGCTGGATGAACATCGGTGCGGCGGTTGCGCCTGATGCCGCGCTGGCATCCATTATTTCTACCGTACTGGTTATCGCTGGCCACCAAAGCATTGGCGCCGGTATCGCGCTGGCTATCCCGCTGGCGGCGGCAGGCCAGGTTCTGACCATTATCGTTCGTACCATTACCGTTGCCTTCCAGCACGCGGCGGATAAAGCCGCTGAAAACGGTAACCTGACGGCCATCTCCTGGCTGCACGTTTCCTCGCTGTTCCTGCAGGCGATGCGTATCGCCATCCCGGCGGTTATCGTAGCCATCTCTGTCGGCACCAGCGAAGTTCAGGGTCTGCTGAACGCCATTCCGGAAGTGGTGACTGGCGGTCTGAATATCGCAGGCGGCATGATCGTCGTCGTCGGTTACGCGATGGTCATCAACATGATGCGCGCGGGCTACCTGATGCCGTTCTTCTATCTCGGTTTCGTCACCGCGGCCTTCACCAATTTCAACCTGGTTGCGCTGGGTGTGATTGGTGCCGTCATGGCCATTCTCTACATTCAGCTGAGCCCGAAATATAACCGCGTAGCGGGTGCCCCGGCTCAGGCGGCTGGTAACAACGATCTCGATAACGAACTGGACTAACAGGTGAGCGAAATGGTTGATATGACTAAAAATACCACCGAGAAAAAACTCACTCAGAGTGATATTCGTGGCGTGTTCATTCGTTCTAACCTGTTCCAGGGTTCATGGAACTTCGAACGTATGCAGGCGCTGGGCTTCTGCTTCTCTATGGTTCCGGCAATCCGTCGCCTGTACCCGGAGAACAACGATGCGCGTAAGCAGGCTATTAAGCGTCACCTTGAGTTCTTCAACACCCATCCATACGTCGCGGCGCCGGTACTCGGCGTAACGCTGGCGATGGAAGAACAGCGTGCTAACGGCGCGGAAATCGACGATGGCGCAATCAACGGTATCAAAGTCGGTTTGATGGGGCCGCTGGCAGGCGTTGGCGACCCGATCTTCTGGGGTACCGTGCGTCCGGTATTCGCCGCGCTCGGCGCCGGTATCGCGATGAGCGGTAGCCTGCTTGGTCCGCTACTGTTCTTCATCCTGTTCAATGCCGTGCGTCTGCTGACCCGCTACTACGGCGTAGCATACGGCTATCGGAAAGGCGTGGACATCGTTAAGGATATGGGCGGCGGCTTCCTGCAGAAACTGACCGAGGGGGCATCAATCCTCGGCCTGTTTGTCATGGGGGCCCTGGTTAACAAATGGACGCATGTCAATATTCCCCTGGTGGTTTCCACGATCACCGGTCAGGATGGCCAGACTCGTGTGACCACCGTGCAGACCATCCTTGACCAGCTGATGCCGGGACTGGTGCCGCTGCTGCTGACCTTCGCTTGTATGTGGCTGCTGCGTAAGAAAGTCAATCCGCTGTGGATCATCGTTGGCTTCTTCGTCATCGGTATCGCCGGCTATGCGGTCGGCCTGCTGGGTCAATAATCGTCACGTAGTAGGCCGGGGGCAGCTTTGTCCCCGGCTTTTTTTTAGCGTAAAAACGTGTACCTGTACGCAGGTCCACGCTGCCTGGAGGATCAATGGCAATCACGGAGCTGGTGCTCATTCTGTTTATCGTCGCCCTGGTGGCTTTCGCTATCTACGACCAATTCATCATGCCGCGCCGCAATGGCCCCACCCTGCTGTCAATCCCCCTGCTGCGTCGTGGACGCGTCGACGGGATGATTTTCGTCGGCCTGACGGCGATTCTCATCTACAACAATATTGCCAGCCACGGCGAAATAATCACCACCTGGTTATTATCTGCGCTGGCATTAATGGGGTTATATCTGTTCTGGATCCGTACGCCGCGAATTCTGTTCAAAAAGAGCGGTTTTTTCTTTGCCAACGTGTGGATTGAATATCCGCGCATTAAAGCAATGAATTTGTCGGAAGACGGCGTACTGGTGATGCAATTAGAGCAGCGGCGCCTGCTTATCCGCGTACGAAATATCGACGATCTGGAAAAAATATACAAACTACTCGTTACCAGTCAATGAGTTATAGATATAGCCTGCGCTATATTTCCGCCATTCATCGCTGTCGGAATATATAGCCATGGCTATATTTACTCCCCTCACCCCGTTATATTATTTAACCAATCCTTCACTTAATATTTTAAATGAAAATCGTTATCATTTATTGTTGCTAATATTATTTTTCTGTGATTGTTTTATCTTCTAAAAATATGTTAAGGTTGCGCCCGTCGTTGGGGAGTAGCCGATTTTCCGCAGGTGGAAAATGTACGTGTCAACATACTCGTTGCAAAACGTGGCACGTACGGGTTGAGCGGTCGTTCAATCAGGCGAGACCATAGATACATCACTGCTGTACGTTATGCTCAAGCTCCGCGTATATTTACTGGGGGCAGCGATGTGTCATATGGATATTCCCCGGTCAGGACACGCTCATGAATATTTCTGCCACTATCCTTCTTGCCTTTGGTATGTCGATGGACGCGTTTGCAGCTTCTATCGGTAAAGGCGCCACCCTGCATAAACCTAAGTTCTCCGAAGCGCTACGCACCGGTCTTATATTCGGCGCGATCGAAACCCTGACGCCGCTGGTCGGCTGGGGCCTGGGCATGTTGGCCAGCCAGTTTGTGCTGGAATGGAACCACTGGATCGCGTTCGTGCTGCTGGTGTTTCTCGGCGGGCGTATGGTCATTGAAGGTTTTCGCGGCGGCGATGACGATGAATGTGAAGCGCCGCGTCGCCACGGCTTCTGGCTGCTGGTGACCACCGCATTCGCTACCAGTCTTGACGCGATGGCCGTTGGCGTGGGGCTTGCTTTCCTGCAGGTCAATATTATCGCCACCGCGCTGGCTATCGGCTGCGCCACCTTTACCATGTCAACGCTGGGAATTATGGTTGGCCGCTTTATCGGCCCGCTGCTCGGCAAACGGGCCGAAATTCTTGGCGGTATCGTGCTAATCGGTATCGGCGCGCAGATTCTGTGGGGCCATTTCGCGCCGTAGCCCTTACCCCTCTCGCTGCCAGCAGTGAATCATGAAATCGGTCTGGCAGCCAAAGATTTCCTGCTGGCGTAACGACTCCCTGACTTCCGGTTTCGCTCGCCATGCAAACGGCGTCATCTGTAGTAATGCTTCCGCCTGCGCGCCGCTCAACTGCATCGGATAAGCTAACTGCTGCTCATGACGCAGCGTAAAGCCCGGCATCGCTTCCCGGTTCTGTTCATGCAGACGAACTTCATCGTAGATTAGCCCTTTCAGTTCCATCAGATGGCGCGGCCCAGGGGTGGCGGTAATCACCCAACCGCCTGCCTTTACTACACGCGCCAGTTCATCGGCGTTACAGGGCGCATAAATACGCACCACCGTATCCAGAGACCGATCGGCAAAAGGCAACCGTTGGCTGGAAGCCACGCAGAATTCGACCTGTGGGTAACGTTTAGCGGCGGCGCGGATCGCCGATTTTGAGACATCGAGGCCGAAACTGCGTGCGGCAATGGCGGCGAAAGCATGCGTGTAGTATCCCTCTCCGCAGCCGATATCCAGCAGCTCGCCCGGGGCGAAAGTCCGCAGATAGCCGCAAATCGCCTCGCGCAGCGGTTGATAATATCCGCCATCAAGGAAAGCGCGGCGCGCCTGCATCATCTCAGCGCTATCGCCCGGGTCACGTGAACGTTTGAACTGCACCGGCAGTAAATTGACATACCCTTCCTTTGCCAGATCGAACTGGTGCCCCTGCGGGCAAATATAGCTATTTGCGCTGCGGCTAAGCGGCGCGTGGCATAGTGGGCAGGTATAAGACATGATAACTCCGGTGGCACTGAAAGGGCGAAAGTGTAGCGCTATTCGCCCTCGCAGACCACTGTTACAACGCGGGAGCCAGATCCTCGCGGTTATGCATGACGATAAGATTCTCAGAGCCTTGCGGCATACCGTCTGGCATCACGTTTTCCAGACGTAACACATCGCCCATGATCTGGCTGAACACCGGCGCGGATACCGCACCACCGTAGTATTTACCGTTGCTGGGGTCGTTTATCACCACCACCAGCGCAAACTTCGGCTGACTGGCCGGCGCCACGCCGGCGGTGTAGGCGACATATTTATCGATATATTTTCCGTCAGGGCCAATTTTCTTCGCCGTGCCTGTTTTCACCGCTATCCGATAATCACGTACCGCCGCTTTTGTCCCGCCGCCCCCCGGCAGCGCCACGCTCTCCATCATATGTTCAACTTCATGCACGATCTCTTGCGGCATGACGCGCGTACCGATGACAGGCGGGTCGATACGGGTTATCGACAGCGGGCGCTCAATACCGTAACCGCCGATCGTCGCATAGACATGCGCCAGCTGCAGCGGGGTTACCATCAGTCCATAGCCAAAGGCGAAGGTGGCGCGATCCAGCTCGCCCCAATAACGGCGATGCGGCATTAACCCGGAGCTTTCGCCGGTCAAGCCAAGCCCGGTCGGGTCGCCAAAGCCAAAGGCCTTATAAGTGTCGATCAAGTGTTGCACCGGCATTGCCAGTGAGAGGTGCGAAACTCCTGTATCGCTCGATTTTTGCAGGATACCGGTGAGCGTCAGCTCGGGATAATAACCCACGTCGCGGATGCGATGACCATCAAGCGTAAAGGGATGGGTATCGACGACGCTATCCGGCTGCACGATACCCTGCTGTAACGCGGTCATAATCACCAGCGGTTTAACCGTTGAACCCGGCTCAAAGGTATCGCTGATAGCGCGATTTCGAAAATCATCGAGCTGGGCGCTGTCGCGGTTATTAGGGTTAAAATCCGGGTAGCTGGCCATCGACAGGATTTCGCCGGTATCAATCTTGATCAACACCGCCGCGCCTGATTCCGCCTTATTCCAACGCACGGCATTATCCAGCGCATCCTCCGTGACCGTTTGCAGCCGCTCGTCGATACTAAGTTGCAGGTTATGTGCCGGAACGGCGGCCTGCTCGGTAATATTTTCTATCACATGACCGTGGCGGTCTTTGCGCACCAGCCGACGCCCGGGCGTGCCCATGAGCTGTTTGTTAAAACTTTTCTCAACTCCCTCAATCCCCTGATTATCTACGTTGGTAAAGCCCAGCAGGTTGGCGGCGACGTGTCCGGCCGGATAAAAACGGCGGGACTCATCGCGCAAATAAACGCCCGGGAGGTGCAATTTATCGATCCAGTCGGCCTGTTCCGGATTAACCTGGCGCGCCAGATAGAGGAATCGGGCATGGGGATGCGACTGAACCCGATGAGAGAGCTCAATAAGATCGAGATGCAATGCTTCCGCCATAGCCTGCCAGCGCGGGCCATAGCCGACGCCGCCCTTCTCCAGCATGGTCTGCGGATCTATCCAGATTGCGCTTACCGGCACGCTCACCGCCAGCGGGCGTCCTTCACGATCGCTGATAGTTCCGCGCATTACGGCAATGGGTTCTTCGCGCAGCGAACGCATATCCTCTTGTTTAACCAGATTATCCGGAGAGACGATTTGCAGCCAACCTACCCTCGCCAGCAGAAATCCAAGACATCCCAAAATCGCCACACACAGCAACCCAAAACGGATAGGGAGAAAATTTGTGGCGGACTTACTTTTATTCTTTTGCACCGTAGCTCCAGCATTATTTTGCAACCACCTGATTTAACAGAAAATTGGCAAAACAGACTGCTAAACAGTGCTAATAAGGGTGATGTTTTGCAACAAAGCGCGTCGGAGGGGAAATATTGGAAATACTTTGCAACAGATGCTAAAAAGCCCCGCAGTAGCGAGGCTTTCTTACAAGATGAGTGGTCTTGAATCAGATAGCAGTTACGTTAACTGCAGCCGGACCTTTCTGGCCGTCCTGAATTTCGAACTCAACGTTCTGGCCTTCAGCCAGAGTTTTGAAGCCGTTACCCTGGATTGCAGAGAAGTGTACGAACACGTCTTTGCTGCCATCAGCCGGAGTAATGAAGCCAAAACCTTTAGACTCGTTGAACCACTTAACTTGACCTTTAATCTTTGCCATTTGCAAAATTCCTTAAACTGTTTTCTTCACCCGCAGGTGCTTACATAGATAAAACTGACACATAACTGCATGAGGCACTAATATAAGGTTCGGCAGAGAAGCGGTATTCAACGACAACGTGTTTACTCAGGACTTCTTTACTGAAAATGCCACACATAAACAGAACTGTACCTCGTTTAACCCGAAACGTGTTATCACACACAACGTAAATAATGGCAAGCCATTTTTAAACGTGTCACGATCGTTCGCACAAATTATCAGGAAATCATTTGATCGCCTGCACATTTATGCGTCTTTGCCGCGCCTGGCTTATCTTTGCATTGTCACAAAACAAACAATAACGTATGCCTGATAAATGCAACTTTTTTACCATAGCTCAACAACTTCTGTTCGTCCAGGTACGTACGTATACGAACTGCCATATTTAAGGGGGCGTTGCGGCGTAATGTGCATAATGATGCGCAAATGAGTCTGAAGAACAAGAGGAAATCGCCTTAACTGTCTCTGTCATAGTGTTAATTAAAGCGCTAACTCATGACGACACAAATATTCGCTAAAATAGACGTTAATAATGAAAAATTAATGACAAAGTATTGCCATCAGGCAATAGAAACGTTTCGTTATTACTTTTTTTGATTAGCTCAAAAGATTATTCAATATGTGAAATAGAGCGTAGGTGTTTAATCTATTAAACGGAAACGGTTTGGCGTGGAATAAGAGATTACATAAGAATAAGTTATAGCAAAATTTTATGACACTCACAGGCGCGCACAGGATGTGCACACCTGTTCATCAACTTAACGTTCAGCAACGAGACGAATGAAATCGTCGTCGTTTTTCTCCTTCTCAGCCGCTGAAGGTTCAACAACCTCTTCTTTCTCCGGCTCATTGGCTTCACAGAGACGGCGCAGCAGCGCGTTCTGCCGCTTTTGTTGATCAAGCAGCGACTGCAGCAGTTCAATTTGCTCATTGCTACGTGAACTGGCACGATTCACAAAGAACCACAGCAGCAGCCCTACAAGCAGCAGTACAACGGAAAGCGCCAGAGACGCCAGACTTACAATCCCAGGATTCAGTAACTCACTCATTTCACCACCTCAAAGAGAAGGCGTTCATTCTACCACCCGCGCGGCAGAAGAAAATCCGTCGGCACAAAAATGTCTTACCAGGGGATGAACTTGTTAATAGCGCAAATACCGCTGAAAAATTGTACATCCTGATCGCACATTACGTTAAGCATCTGAGTCCACAGCAGTAAACAACCCGCTATGACAACGATCAGCAAAACCCAGCGTAATTTTTTCACTCCACTCTCCGTACCATAATCAGATGTGGCCAGGATAACATGGCCTTCTTAAACCGCGGCTAACTGTAATACGAAAGGCGAGTTTAGGAATCATAGACTTGTATCAAATAATGTTCATGCCAGAATAAACGTCAGGATCATACAAATAACGAGGCAACAATGCGATTGATCATTCGCTCTATTGTCATACTAGCGATCGTCTGGATTGGCGTATTATTAAGCGGTTATGGCGTGTTAATTGGCAGCAATCAGAATGCTGGCGGACTGGGACTACAGTGCAAATACCTGACGGCGCAAGGCATCACCACCGCACAATATGTTCACTCTGATAGCGGTATTATCGGTATTACCAACTGCCCGATTCTGCGTAAAAGCGTCAAGGTTATCGATCAGGGTTAAAACAACTGGAGCTACAGCATCGCGCTGTAGCTCTCTCTGACTATCAGAACGGATAATTGTTAAAACCCATCTGCTCGGAAATCTTACGCGCGGCGGCATGCAGCATCGCCACATACTCGTGCAAACGTTCTTCAGAGAAGCGTAGCGTCGGGAAGGAAATACTCAAGCCGGCAATTACCACGCCGAAGCGGTCGAAGACCGGCACCGCAATACAACGTAATCCTTCTTCCTGCTCCTCATTGTCTTCGCCATAGCCCTGTTCGCGCACCTGGTCCAGCACTTTCAATAGCTCGCTGGTATCAGTAATGGTGCGCTCGGTGCTACGTTTGTACTCCACTCCTTCCATGATTTGCTCGACTTCCGCCCGGTCGCGCCACGCCAGCAGCACTTTGCCAATGGCGGTGCTATACAGCGGATTACGTCGACCGATACGCGAATACATCCGCAGGTTATACATGGAATCAATTTTGTGGATATAAACGATGCTGTCTTCATCCAGCGCGCCGAGGTGAATCGTCTCTTTGGTCAGGCGAGAA
This sequence comes from Klebsiella sp. 141161, assembly GCF_050600815.1. NCBI lineage: Bacteria > Pseudomonadati > Pseudomonadota > Gammaproteobacteria > Enterobacterales > Enterobacteriaceae > Klebsiella > Klebsiella sp. 141161. Next base: position 750,296 of record NZ_JAQIRN010000001.1, read on the forward strand.
ATTTCACGCATCTGGATATCCGCGCTGCGGATCAGGTCAACGTTCTGCAACGCCCGCGCGCCAAGCTCAAATAACTTCAACGTTAAAGAATATTTCTCAGACTCGCCTTCCTGTGCAACATAGCCCAGTGACTTCATCGTCTGTAAAAAACGATACACCGTGCTTTTAGACATCATCACACGCTGTGACAATTCGGTGATACCAATCTCACGCTCTTCGCCCAAAGCCTGCAGGATGCCAAAAACTTTTAATACTGAAGAGACAGAATCTGGCTGTTTATCCATATCAGCAGCTGCCATTGTTCACCTCATCGTAACTGTTTTATAAAATTCAGAACTGTTTTTTATTATAAATTCACATTATGACCGTCGCAATCGTTGTTCTGCGAGTTGGTTACAAATCTGCGACTTATGGTTGAATAATCAATGCTAAAATCATTAATCAGAAAATAGTTTCCTCTAAGACTTAAACTTCACATGGATAAAAAAATTTTGGATGGCCTGCCGGTACCGCAGCGCTACGGCGCCATTCTGACGATTGTGTTAGGCCTGACAATGGCCGTACTCGACGGCGCTATCGCCAACGTCGCCCTACCGACGATTGCCACCGACCTCAATGCCTCGCCGGCATCGTCAATCTGGATAGTCAACGCTTACCAAATCGCTATTGTCATCGCCCTGCTACCGCTATCGTTTCTTGGCGATATGGTTGGCTATCGGCGCATCTATAAAATCGGTCTGGTGGTATTCACTATCACCTCGCTGATTTGCGCACTCTCCCGAAGCCTTGAAATGTTGACGCTGGCGCGAGTGGCTCAAGGTTTAGGCGGCGCGGCGCTGATGAGCGTCAACACGGCGCTGATTCGCCTTATCTATCCGAAGAGACAACTAGGTCGCGGAATGGGCATCAACTCTTTCGTCGTTGCCGTCTCCTCCGCCGCGGGGCCAACCATTGCCGCCGCTATTCTTTCGCTTGCTTCCTGGCAATGGCTGTTTTTAATCAACGTACCGCTGGGGATTATTTCTATCTTCCTCGCCATGCGTTTTTTGCCACCCAACAGCACTGCCAGCAAAATTACCCGTTTCGATCTGCCGAGCGCGATAATGAACGCCCTCACCTTCGGGCTGCTCATCACGGCGCTCGGCGGCTTTGCCCAGGGGCAATCCGGTTATCTGGTGCTCGCGGAAGTCATCGCCATGCTGATTATCGGCTTCTTCTTTGTGCGCCGGCAGTTACGCATGCCGGTACCACTGTTACCGGTTGATTTACTGCGAATTCCGATCTTTTCGCTCTCTATCTGTACCTCGATCTGTTCTTTTTGCGCTCAGATGCTGGCGATGGTCTCCCTGCCTTTTTTCCTGCAAACCGTTATCGGACGCAGTGAAGTAGAGACGGGGCTGCTGTTAACGCCGTGGCCATTGGCGACCATGGTGATGGCCCCTCTGGCGGGTTACTTGATAGAGAAAGTTCATGCCGGGCTACTGGGGGCAATGGGGCTGCTGATCATGGCCTGTGGCCTGTTTGGTCTTGCGCTATTACCCTCTTCCCCTTCCGATCTCGATATTATCTGGCGGATGGCGCTGTGCGGCGCAGGCTTCGGGCTGTTCCAGTCACCAAACAACCATACCATTGTCTCCTCCGCGCCAGGCCATCGCAGCGGCGGCGCCAGCGGCATGTTGGGGACCGCACGGTTACTGGGACAAAGTAGCGGCGCCGCGCTGGTCGCCCTGCTGTTTAACCTGGCAGGCGATAGCGGCACCCACACCGCGCTTCTGCTGGCCGGCTCCCTGGCGGTCATTGCCGCCGCCATCAGCGGGCTACGCGTAACTCAACCGCGCGCCGCCTGATAGCGCGCGGCCAAAAAAAATCCGCAGCCCGAAAGCTGCGGATTTTTATTTTCAGCGTTTGTACGCCAGATTATTTCAGATATTCTCCGCTACGCAGCGCTTCAATGCGTTTGTCCAACGGCGGATGGGTCATGAACAGTTCGCTCATCGACTTCGCTTTACCGTTGATACAGAACGCCATCATGCTGCTGGCTTCCTGCGGTTCATAGCTGGTTTTCAAGCGCTGCAAGGCAGCAATCATTTTCTCACGACCGACCAATTTGGCGGAACCAGCATCGGCGTGGAATTCACGGTAGCGCGAGAACCACATGGTAATGATGCTAGCGAGAATACCGAACACCAGTTCCAGTACGGTTGCGACCGCAAAGTAGATAAGCGGGTTACCATTGCTGCTTTCGCCTTCATCTTCACGATTACCGCCGAGGAAACCAGCCGCAATCTGCGCGATAACGCGGGAGATAAAGATAACGAAGGTGTTCACTACCCCCTGAATCAGCGTCATGGTGACCATGTCGCCATTGGCAATATGGCTGATTTCGTGCGCGATAACGGCTTCCGCTTCGTCACGGCTCATATTCTGCAGCAAGCCGGTGCTCACGGCGACCAGAGAAGCGTCGCGGCGCGCGCCGGTGGCGAAGGCGTTAATGTCCGGGGCGTGATAAATCGCCACCTGCGGCATGCCGATGCCCGCCTGCTGCGCCTGCTGCGCGACGGTACTCATCAGCCAACGTTCAGTTTCGTTACGCGGCTGTTCGATAACTTCCCCACCAACCGACTTCAGCGCCATCCATTTCGACATCAGCAGCGAAACGATCGAGCCGCCGAAACCAAACAGCAGCGCCATGATCAGCAGGCCGGTCATGCTGCTCGACTGAATCCCCGTCAGGCTAAGCACCAGGCCAAACACCACCATGACTGCCAGGTTAGTCAGCAGGAAAAGCGCGATTCGCATCATAATATTCTTTTTACCTCGATTTAACAAAACGCACTATGCGATACCCATATCGTATGGGTCAGATGCTAATTTTCAACTATCATGCCCTGCTAAGTCACGAGAAAGACACAACTTTACATTTTGTAGCATATCGCTGACACCCTATGAGAGTGTTGACATTTTTGTTGAATAAAGTCGAAGGGCAGATGAAGAGAGAAAAAGAAACGGGCACAATCACTTGTGCCCGTTGAGGAGTTATTTGCTTACCGGCGGCTCTACCGGAGGCTGAGCTTTTTCCTGTTGCGCCAGGTCAATCGCAATATGCACGGTCTCATCAAGATATGGATCCGGTTCCTGATAATCCTTCGGCAGATCGTCAATCTTTTTGAGCAGCGGCTTGCCTTCGCGTTTCAGGCGATCGTTCACCCGCGCCAGACGAATTGCATCATCTTCTTCATTCTCTTTCTCACGCTGTGCGTAGTTCAGAGAAACGATATTGCGCTTGTCTTTCATGGCGTTAAAGCGTGCAATATCCTTAATGATGTACTGGAATTCCGGATCTTTCGCGATACGGTCTTCATGGCGCTTAAGCAGTTCTGGTTCGAACGGTTTCATATCGCCCGACTTCACGTAGGTCGCCGGATCGATACTATCCCACGGCAGCGCGTTATCTTCATACTGCTCGCCGGTATCGCGATCTTCTTTACCGGTTGGCATCATGATGTCCGGAGTAACACCTTTACGCTGAGTGCTGCCGCCGTTAATGCGGTAGAACTTCTGGATGGTGTACTGCACGGAACCTAACGCCGGCCATTCCGGGCGCAGCATTTGATCGTAGATACGGTTTAGCGAACGATACTGCTGAACGGTACCTTTACCAAAGGTCTGCTCGCCGACGATCAGCGCACGGCCATAGTCCTGCATCGCGGCGGCAAAAATTTCCGATGCCGAGGCGCTGAAGCGATCGACTAAGACCACCAGCGGGCCTTTATAGTAAACCACACCGTCGGTATCGCTATCTTCGCGGACCTTACCGTTGTTATCACGCACCTGCACTACCGGGCCGGATGGGATAAACAGACCGGAGAGCGAAACCGCCTCCGTCAGCGCCCCACCGCCGTTACTGCGCAGATCGATGACGATACTGCTGACATTCTGTTTTTCCAGCTTCTGCAGTTGCACTTTGACATCATCAGTCAGACCAACGTAGAACCCCGGGATATCCAGCACGCCGACTTTTTCTTTACCGACGGTTTTAACCGACATCTTAACCGCGCGGTCCTCAAGACGAATACGCTCGCGGGTCAGAGTAACAATACGGGTTTTTGCCCCTTTGCCAGCCGGCAGAACTTCCAGGCGAACTTTGCTGCCCTTCGGTCCTTTGATCAGCGCGACAACATCATCCAGCCGCCAGCCGATAACATCAACCATGCTCTTACCCGGCTGACCGACGCCGACGATACGGTCGCCAACGCTAATCGCTTTGCTCTTCGCCGCCGGACCGCCGGCAACCAGTGAATTGATCACCGTGTAGTCGTCGTCCATCTGCAGCACCGCGCCAATACCTTCCAGAGACAGGCTCATTTCAGTATTGAACTGTTCGGTGTTACGCGGGGAGAGATAGTTGGTATGCGGGTCGATTTCGCGCGCGAAAGCGGTCATCGCCAGCGAGAAGACGTCTTCGCTGTTGGTTTGGGCCAGGCGACGAATCGCAAACTTGTAACGCCTGGTCAGGGTTTCACGAATTTCTTTATCGTCTTTACCCGCCAGCTTCAGGCTCAGTTCATCGAACTTCACCTTGGCGTCCCACAGCGCGTTAAGCTCGGCTTCATCCTTCGGCCACGGCGCTTTGCTGCGATCGAGGTTGAAGTTGTCGTTGCCGGTAAAATTCATCGGACGATCCAGTACCTTTAAAGCGTACTGGTAACGCTCAAAGCGACGCTTCTGCGCGAGGTTATACAGGTCGTAGAAAACGTCCAGTTTACCGCTGCGCAGTTCGTCGCCGATTTTATTTTTTTGCGCCGCATACTGAGAAACATCGCTGGCCAGCAGCACGTTATGGCTGTAATCCAGCAGATTCAGATAGCGGTCAAAAATCTTTGCCGAAAAGGCGTTGTCGAGATCAAACTGCCGATAATGGGAACGGGTAAAGCGCGAGGTAACGCGCTCACTTACCGTCGCGTGCTGCGGCTCTTCTTTCAGCACGGGAATTTGATCGACTCGGGTGATATCGTCCACGGCGAAGGCATGGCCTGCTATTGCTAGCAGGCCCGCAAGCGCGGTGAGCTTAAAAAGTTTGTTCATGCCTGGCCCGGCCTCCGTTTCAGAACACCAGGTGTTCTGCGCGTACAATCATTGACATACCAGAAGTCAGCTGTACACGAACGCCATCTTTGGTGATTTCCACAACGGTGGCGTCCATTGCGTTGTTGCCTGCTTTCACCTTCAGAGCCTGACCGACGCTTAATACAGAGACGTCAGACACCGGGGTAAGGCGTTGCTCTTCACGCGGTGCTTTGGCAGCTGCAGGACGCGGCTTACGCTGTTCACTACCTTCTTTACGGCGAGCCTGCGGCTGAGGACGCGGTTTACGCTCGCGGCGTGCCCCTTCTTCCTGCTGGCCTGCCGCGGCAGCGGCTTCGCGCTTCTTAGCCTGCTGGCTGGCGCGCTGCGCCTGAACGCGAGCTTTGGCTTCTTCGAGCTGCTGACGGGCGTGAGCAACGTGTTGCTCTTCCAGTTCGCCGCACGGGTTGCCGTCGAGATCGACGCGAATCGCTCCCGCTTTCACGCCATACAGATAACGCCAGCTCGAAGTATAAAGACGTAAGGCAGCGCGCAGTTGGGTTTTGCTGAGATTCATCTCTCCGCCAACTCGCTCTACAAGATCCTGAAAAATACCGATTTTCAGGGGGCGCGCTTCGCCTTCAGCGCTGAAACACTGAGGAAAACGTTCGGCCAGAAACGCGATTACTTCTTTACTGCTATTCAACTTAGGTTGATTTTCCATGAAATTTCCTGATTACAACGGACGTAGCCAACAAGCCGCAGGCATGAACAGGCGTCATTATAATGACGTCATCGCTAAATGCTACGTTATCCGTTGATTATCCTGCGACGTGGGCAAAGATTTTTTGATAATCGGTCGCCGCAATCAGCGTTTCAAGGCGCGAGACCAGCTCTGCAAGCCCCTGTTCGTCTTCTGCGGTGAAGCGGGAATACGCCGTGCTATCGATATCCAGTACGCCAATAATCTGATTGTTTACCTGCAACGGAAAGACGATTTCCGAATTGCTGGCGGCGTCACAGGCAATATGGCCGTCAAACGCATGGACATCTTCCACGCGCTGGACGCGGTTCTGCGCCACGGCGGAACCACAAACGCCGCGACCGACCGGAATACGTACACAGGCCAGCTTACCCTGGAACGGCCCCAGCACCAGCGTGTCGCCTTCCAGGAGATAAAACCCGGCCCAGTTGACCTCTTCCAGCCGTTCAAACAACAACGCGCTGGTATTTGAGATCATTGCCAAAAAACTGGTTTCGCCTGCCATAAGCGCCTGAAAATCGCGGTTCAGATCCGCGTAGAATTCTGTTTTGTTCATTTTTTAATCACTTAGTTGTCTTACTATCTCATCTGCAGATGCCTACTAAAATAAGCATTAAATGCCTTCGGGCTCAAGATGAATTCATTCCTGGGTTAATATAGTGGGATACATTCATTCCCGAACGTAATAAATGCTGATAAAAACACCCTCAATCACGCCGACGAAGAAGATTACCGTTCATTCGGTCAGTTCGCCAACGCCGCATGCGCACTATCAGCGCTGTACGCAGTGCGACATGCTGTTCCGCATACCGGTTGTGAAAAGAAATCAATGCGCCTGGTGTCCGCGGTGCAACGCGAAGGTCCGTGACGGCCGCGATTGGTCCCTCTCCCGGCTCGCCAGTATGGCGTTTACGATGATGTTGCTGATGCCGTTCGCCTGGAGCGAGCCGCTGCTGCGTTTGCATCTGCTCGGCGTGCGTATTGACGCCAACGTTTTGCAGGGGATCTGGCAGATGACCAACCAGGGCGATCCCATTACCGCCGCGATGGTGCTCTTCTGCGCGGTGGTTGCGCCCGTCCTGCTGGTAGTTTCCATCGCCTACCTTTGGCTTGGCAACGTGCTGGGGATGAACCTGCGGCCGGTGCTGCTGATGCTCGGCAAACTGAAAGAGTGGGTGATGCTGGACATTTATCTGGTCGGTATCGGCGTCGCCTCCATAAAAGTCCAGGACTATGCCTTCCTGCAGCCCGGCATCGGCTTGATCGCCTTTATCGCACTGACCCTACTCAGCATCCTGACGCTCATCCACATGAACGTGGAAGAGTTGTGGGAGCGTTTTTATCCCGAACGCCCGGCCATGCGCTACGACACCAATCTTCAGGTTTGCACCGGCTGTCACTATACCGGTTATCGCGACTCCCGCGGCCGCTGCCGCCGGTGCCATACTTCGCTGCATCATCGCCGGCCGCAAAGCCTGCAGCGTAGCTGGGCGGCCCTGATTGCGTCGCTGGTTTTCCTGCTGCCGGCCAACCTGCTACCGATTTCGATAATCTACGTCAATGGCGCGCGCCAGGAAGATACGATTCTTTCGGGGATCATTTCACTCGCCAACAGCAACATCGCAATCGCCGGCGTAGTGTTCATCGCCAGTATTTTGGTACCATTCACCAAAGTTATAGTGTTATTTACCCTGCTGGTCAGCATACAATTCAAGTGCGAACAGGGGCTACGTACGCGTATCCTGCTGCTGCGGCTGATTACCTGGATCGGCCGCTGGTCGATGTTGGATCTGTTTGTTATCTCATTAACCATGTCGTTGATAAACCGCGATCAGCTCCTGGCTTTTACCATGGGGCCGGCGGCGGTGTATTTCGGCGGCGCGGTAATTTTAACTATCCTTGCAGTTGAATGGCTGGACAGCCGCTTACTTTGGGACGCTCATGAGTCAGGAAACGCCCGCTTCGCCGACTGAAGCCAAAATAAAAACCAAACGCCGTATCTCGCCATTCTGGCTGTTGCCGGTCATCGCGCTGATGATTGCCGGATGGCTCATCTGGACCAGCTTTGAAGGTCGGGGAACGACGATTACCATCGATTTCCAGTCCGCAAACGGGATTGTTCCGGGACGTACCCCTATCCGCTATCAAGGGGTAGAGGTTGGTACGGTACAGGATATCTCTTTGAGTAAGGACCTCAGCAAGATCGAAGTTTCCGCCAGCGTGAAGAGCGATATGAAAGACGCGCTGCGCAAAGACACCCAGTTCTGGCTGGTGACGCCAAAGGCTTCATTGGCCGGCGTTTCCGGGCTGGATGCGCTGGTCGGCGGTAACTATATCGGCATGATGCCAGGTAAAGGCGAACCGGAAGATCACTTCGTCGCCCTGGATACTCAGCCAAAATATCGCATCAACAACGGCGAACTGATGATTCATCTGCAGGCGCCAGATCTCGGTTCGCTGAACAGCGGCTCGCTGGTCTATTTCCGTAAAATTCCGGTTGGCCGGGTGTATGACTACACGCTCAACGCCAACAATCAGGGGGTGACGATTGATGTATTAATCGAGCGTCGCTTCACCAATCTTGTTAAAAAAGGCAGTCGGTTCTGGAACGTCTCCGGGATTAAAGCCGACGTCAGCCTGAGCGGTGCCAAAGTCCAGTTGGAAAACCTCTCCGCGTTAGTTAACGGCGCCATTGCCTTTGACTCGCCTGACGACTCCAAAGCGGCGGCGCAAAACGACGAGTACAACCTGTATGAGGATCTGGCGCACAGCCAGCGCGGGGTGCTGGTGACGCTGGAGCTACCCGACGGCGATGGGTTGAAGGCGGGCTCTACGCCGCTAATGTACCAGGGGCTGGAAGTAGGTCAGTTAACCAAACTCAATCTCAATCCCGGCGGTAAAGTTAGCGGTGAGATGACCGTCGACCCGAGCGTGGTCACCCTGCTTCGGGATAAGACGCTGATTCAAATGAAGAAGCCGAAAATCTCGCTGGATAACCCAAGCGTTAGCGCTCTACTCACCGGCAACACCTTCGAGCTGGTCCCTGGTGACGGCGAACCGCGAAATCACTTTATGGTTATGGCAGCCGATAAAGCGCTACTGGAAGAGCCCAACGTCGCCACCGTGACGCTATCGGCGCCGGAAAGCTATGGCATTTCTGCCGGCCAGCCGCTGATGCTACACGGCGTTAAGGTCGGCCAGGTGCTGGAACGCAAGCTCACCGCAGAGGGTGTCACTTTCCAGGTCGCCATTTCGCCGGAGTATCGCAATCTGGTACGCGGCGATAGCAAATTTGTCGTCAACAGCCGCCTTGATGTGAAAGTTGGGCTGGATGGCGTGCAGGTACTTGGCGCCAGCGCCAGCGAATGGGTTGATGGCGGGATCCGCATCATCCCCGGTGAAAAAGGGGAAATGCACAACAGCTATCCGCTGTATGCCAACCTGGAAAAAGCGCAGGAAAATAGCCTCAGTGAAATCCCGACCACCACGCTGAGTCTTTCCGCGGAAACGCTGCCCGATGTGCAGGCAGGCTCGGTAGTGTTGTATCGCAAATTCGCCGTCGGCGAGATCATCTCGGTGAAACCGCGCAGCAACGCTTTCGATATCGATCTGCATATCAAACCGGAATATCGCCATTTGTTAACCAATAACAGCGTTTTCTGGGCGGAAGGCGGCGCGAAGGTAAAACTCGACGGTAATGGGCTAACCGTGCAGGCGTCGCCGCTGGCTCGCGCGCTGAAAGGCGCCATCAGCTTTGATAACCTCAACGGCAGCAGCGCCAACGCGCGCTTGAACAATAAGCGTATCCTGTACGCCTCCGAAACCGCCGCCCGCGCGGTGGGCGGCCAGATTACGCTGCACGCTTTCGATGCGGGTAAAATGGCGGCGGGTATGCCGATTCGCTATCTCGGTATCGACATCGGCCAGATCCAGTCGCTGGAGTTGATTACGGCAAAAAATGAAGTTCAGGCGAAAGCGGTGCTTTATCCGGAATATGTCGGCACCTTTGCCCGTGCCGGTACCCGCTTCTCGGTGATTACGCCGCAGATCTCTGCCGCCGGCGTTGAACATCTGGACACGATCTTCCAGTCGTATATCAATGTTGAACCTGGCCGTGGTTCGCCGCGCCGCGACTTCGAGATTCAGGACACCACCATCACCGATTCGCGCTACATCGACGGCCTGAGCATTATCGTCGAAGTGCCGGAAGCCGGTTCGCTCGATATTGGTACGCCGGTGCTGTTCCGCGGCCTGGAAGTGGGTACCGTGACCGGGCTGACGCTGGGCTCGATGTCCGACCGCGTTATGGTTAAGCTGCGTATCAGTAAGCGTTATCAGTACTTAGTGCGCAATAACTCGGTGTTCTGGCTGGCTTCCGGCTATAGCCTCGACTTCGGTCTGATTGGCGGAGTGGTGAAAACAGGTACCTTCAACCAGTTTATCCGCGGCGGTATCGCCTTTGCCACCCCGCCGGGAACGCCGCTGGCGCCGAAAGCGCAGGATGGCAAACACTTCTTGCTGCTGGAAAGCGAGCCAAAAGAGTGGCGCGATTGGGGAACGGCGCTGCCTAATTAATTCTCTCCAATGCCTGAACGCCCCGGTGTCCCGCTCCGGGGCGTTTATGGTAAACTGCGCCCCCTTTTTGCTTGTGGTGCGCTGCTCGTGGCTCAAAACGCTGTCTTTCTCCCGGAACTCTTCCTCGCTCAAATGCGTGCGGCAATGCCAACGCATCTTTCGTTCGATGACTTCATCGCCGCCTGCCAGCGCCCGCTGCGCCGCAGTATTCGCGTCAATACGTTGAAGATTACGGTCGCTGATTTTCTGCAACTGGTCGCCCCTTACGGCTGGCAGTTAACGCCGGTCCCGTGGTGCGCAGAGGGTTTCTGGATCGAGCGTGATGATGACGATGTACTCCCGCTGGGCAGCACCGCCGAGCATCTGAGCGGGCTATTTTATATTCAGGAAGCGAGCTCGATGCTGCCGGTGGCGGCGCTGTTCGCCGATGGTGAAATGCCCGAGCGAGTGATGGACGTCGCCGCTGCGCCGGGTTCCAAGACCACGCAGATAGCCGCCCGGATGAGCAACCACGGAGCGATCCTGGCGAACGAATTTTCTGCCAGCCGGGTGAAAGTGCTGCACGCCAATATCAGCCGCTGCGGCATTAATAACGTTGCCCTCACCCACTTCGACGGGCGCGTCTTCGGCGCCGCTCTGCCTGAGTGCTTCGACGCGATTTTGCTCGATGCCCCCTGCTCGGGCGAAGGAGTAGTGCGTAAAGATCCCGACGCGCTAAAAAACTGGTCTCCAGAAAGTAATCAGGAGATTGCCGGCACGCAAAGAGAACTCATTGACAGCGCATTTCACGCTCTGCGTCCTGGCGGTACCCTCGTCTACTCCACCTGTACGCTGAACCGTGAAGAAAACGAGGAAGTGGTTAACTGGCTGCTGCAAACCTATCCGCAGGCGGTTGAAGTCATGACGCTGGATTCACTCTTCCCGCAGGCTCGCGAAGCGCTCACCGACGAAGGTTTCCTGCACGTATTCCCGCAGATTTTTGATTGTGAGGGTTTTTTCGTTGCCCGCCTGCGTAAAACCACCTCTATCGATCCCCTACCTGCGCCAGGTTATAAAGTGGGCAAGTTCCCTTTCGCACCGATGAAAGGACGTGAGGCAGCGGCTGTCACCGCAGCCGCCAACGCCGTTGGCCTGCAATGGGCAGAGCATCTTCGTTTATGGCAACGCGATAAAGAAATCTGGCTGTTCCCGCAAGAACTGGAAGCGTTAATCGGCAGGGTTCGTTTTTCGCGCATCGGAATTCGCCTCGCTGAAACGCATAACAAAGGCTACCGCTGGCAGCATGAAGCAGCGATCGCGCTTGCTGCGCCAGAGGAGCCGTTTGAGCTCACCTTAGCGGAAGCGGAAGAGTGGTATCGTGGGCGCGATGTCTATCCCGAGACGCCGCCGCGGCAGGATGAAGTGATTGTCACTTTCCAGGGCGCGCCATTAGGACTCGCCAAGCGCGTGGGATCGCGGTTGAAAAACAGTTACCCTCGCGAACTGGTGCGCGACGGCAAACTTTTCGCCGGAAAGTCGTGACCGCGCGCCAAAAAGCGCACTTTTTGACTGGCGATATACTCCCCGTTGTCTACGCTGAAAAATGACGGCCTAACTGGTCGTACCACAACTCAGCAGACAAACGGGGTGAATGATGAGTAAAACTAATGTACGAATCGGCGCGTTTGAAATCGACGACGCCGAGCTGCATGGCGAGTCACAGGGTGAGCGAACGTTAAGCATTCCTTGCAAATCCGATCCTGACTTATGCATGCAATTAGACGCCTGGGATGCCGAAACCAGCGTTCCCGCCATTCTTAATGGCGAACATTCTGTGCTTTACCGTAAACACTACGACCGCCAATCCGATGCCTGGGTCATGCGTCTTGCCTGACTCAAATGAACCCGTCGCCTGAGACGGGTTATTTATATCCCTCCCCCGCTGCGCTAACTTCCCCTACACTTACCTTATGTTCATTCGCTAATGAGGGCGGGATGTTTGCCTTAGTATTATTCATTTGCTATCTGGACGGCGGGTGCGAAGACATCGTAGTGGACGTCTATGATAGCGAACGACAATGCCTCGTCGCTATGGACGACCAACGAATTCGCCAGGGAGGCTGTTTCCCGGTAGAAGATTTTATCGACGGCTTCTGGCGTCCGGCGACGGAATATAGCGACTTTTAAACAGCCGACTGCAGCCGCACCAGCGTTAGCTCTCCGCCAAACACCGCGCCGGTATCAATGTAGTGTTGGTTATCGCTATCGTAACGGCGTTTAAGCGGCGTATGGCCAAACCAAAAGTGATCCGCCCCGGCTATCTCTCCGTGCCGTCCCGCCAGATGATCGGTTAAACGCTGGCGGCCCCAGAGCACCTGATGCTCGTCCACGGGCAACTGCCAACGATAAACGCTGGCGGGATAGTCGGCATGGGCAATCACGTGGGTGGTATCCTGGCAGCGGAGTTCAATGATTAACGGCACATCCCGGCAGCGGTTAAACAGCAAATCAGCTAACCGTTTCTGTTCCTGTGAGGCGGTTGGATACCAGCCGCCGCCGTTCATCGTCCACAGCGCCATTTCCCCGCTCGCCAGCGCATCCAGCGCCATTTGCTCATGGTTGCCGCGCACCGCTCTGAACCACCGGCAATGCAGCAAGCCCAGACATTTCACGCTTTGCGGCCCACGGTCAATCAGATCGCCAACAGAGATCAGAAGATCCTGCCAGGGATCAAATTTACGCTGCCGCAGCTGGGACATTAATAAATCAAAACAACCATGTAGATCGCCCACCAGCCAGATATTACGCCAGGCGCTACCTTCTACGCGCTGATACATATTTCCACCCCCTCAGTTAATTATACAAAATATGACTGAAGGCGTGGTTAGAAATACATACGTCAATCAACGTTAAACAAGGCGTAAATATAGTCTGGCGAAGCATTAAGCTTGTCCCGCGAGATCCGTAAAATAAAAATAAAATAATGACGAGGTATGACATCGTGACGGACAATAGCCTGCATTCATCATGCACACTTCAGCAACGCTCAAATTTGATTGCCGATCTCGTAATGGGGCGTATCACGCCTGCGCCAATCTGGCAAAAACGCAATTATCGGCTCAAATTCTTGCTGCGTACGGCACTGTTCTATCAGCCGACCCGCGAGATGCTGGACACCCTTTCTGCGCGTGGTGATTTCCGCCAACTGCTGGCGGCGCAGGCTACGCTGCCAGGTAAAGTACATCGCCAGTATTTAGTGCGCGACCTTAACGCCCGTCAGCGTTCCCAGGCTATCATTAGCCACTATCAGTACGTCGACTCGCTGGGCGAGAACCGATTGGCAACGGCCATGATATCGCCGTCAGAACGACCGTTACTGACCCTGTCCGCTAAAGATGATGCGGCCTTCACGCTCTTTGCCTCGTCAGCCGGCAAAGCCGAACGAGAAGGTGAAACGACTCTTTGGCTTCGCGATAGCCAGCAGCAACTGTTGGCCAGCGCCACGTTTAGCGTAGTCCGCCATCAAGGGCAGTGGCAACTGGTCATCGGCGGCCTGCAGGGGCCGCGTCGGCATGTTTCCCATGACGTCATTAAACACGCAACCCGCGCCTGCTACGGTCTGTTTCCCAAACGCCTGCTGTTGGAGTTCATCTGGCTGCTGGCCGCCCGAAGCAATATTCAGGCTATTTACGGCGTCAGCGATAATGGTCATGTGTTTCGCGCGCTGCGCTATCGTTTAAGTAAAGGCCGGCACTTCCACGCCAGCTACGATGAGTTCTGGCAATCAATTGAAGGCGTGCGTGACGATAGTTATCGCTGGCGCCTACCGCTGAAGCTGGAAAGAAAATCGCTGGAGAGTATCGCCAGTAAAAAGCGCGCCGAATATCGCCGCCGTTTCCAGTTCATGGATGAGATGGCCGTACAGGTGGCTAATCTGCTAAGTGTAAAATAAATATTCACGTCTTATTACGAAAAAGATTCGCCGTTTTTAATAACGGCGTTTTCATTTGTACATTCTTTGGTTAATATCGTGGCCTGTTGATAATTGGTTTAAGTTGGCCATTGACCCATGAGTAAAACTGAGATTTTCCTGCTGCTGGTTATCCTGCTTATTTTAGTTAGCGCGCTGTGGTTTATTTTCAGTGACGAGATATGGGTATTGGTCAGCTATCTGGAAACCTTACTCTATCCTACGTTAATCGCCCCGGAATAAATGCCAACATGCTGACCGTCCATGGATTTATTTCTATCTTTATCAATTAGCGGCAAAACCTCTTCGCCCCTCTAAGAACCGCATTAATTGCATAACATTACATCATTGCCTCATTTAATTTATCATACAAATAGGTATACTACTGACTTCCGATGTAGACCCATCTTTCACCTGCACTATGGGTCTGGTTGTGTGCAGGTGTCTTCTTTCTGTTGTGTTTTTACACACCCACTGCCTTTTAACAGCAACACGCTAGCAATACCGTGAATTGCAACCGGTAGAATGGCTACGTTCTCAACGGTCCCCATGCGATAGAGCTACGATGTAACACACTTTTAGCAACCTTTTACCCCATGCTCCACCAGGGTAGAGGAGCTGATATGATCTGGCCGCCATATCGGGATAACTGACATCTGATGATCGGTAACTGCAAGTTAACCTGACGTTTAGGTTGGCATATAAATATGAGCGTTATAGCTAATTTAATCTCTAAATCCGTCAATAAATCATTCACACCTCAAATACCAACAAACAACCCATACAGGAACAATATATAAAAAGCTAAAACACCGCATCGATTTATATTAAATATTTTCTGAAAAAGTAACAAAAAAAATGAACATCTAAAACAAAAAATCCATAACCAATTGATAATAATGAAAAATAAAAACAGAGTGCAATAATTGCTAATACTTGTAGATCACCACCCCCTCTTATTTATGCTGAGAGCCCGCATTGTAAGTGGTAACATCTGCGGAAATCCCCCCTCAGGTTGTTGATTAAATGAACAGCAAGCAAGAAATATTATCAATACATTATCTTCGCGGCATAGCAGCATTATTAGTCGTACTACTTCACATTTCCTGGTATATGGGGGATGAATGGGGGCATTTATTCGATGCCGGAAGGATTGGTGTGGATATATTTTTTATAATTAGTGGGTTTATTATTGCCTATGCTACAAGACATGGTAATGAAAATACGGTTTTATTCCTGGGGAAAAGACTTGTTCGAATTTACCCTTGTCTTTTTATTGTTTGGGTATTCTATTGCGTTACCGTTTTTCGCGACGCTAACCTATCGACCATGATTAAATCATTACTTCTGTTTCATAAAAATTACTCCGCCCCCGCTCCTGCGTATGACTTTAACCTGATGGGGACTCCATGGACGTTAACCTATGAAATTTATTTTTATATTGTATTTTCAGTAGCTATGAAAGTATCGCATAAATACAGATCCGTGCTATGCTCCCTGTTCTTAATAGCATTAACAGTCATATCTCAGATCACATATAATGGAGCATTTGAGTTCAACCGATATGTGTCTGCAAATATATTAGTACAACATTGGTATCAGGTTCCACTCAAAATTATTAGTACCACAATCACATGGGAATTCATTGCTGGGATGGCTCTTTTCGAACTAAGAGGATGGCTTGTAAAATATAGAAGCAAACTCGTTGAACAAGCCTTAATTATATTATCAACAATATATTTGACGATGTTATATGTCAATGGCGGTCATGGCTTAATATTCAAGGCTGGTATTTTTTACGGGGCATTTTTAATATTCTTCACAGCATTATACTTTGAAGCCGGAAATGCAATGTTCAAAAATAAGTTCCTGCATTTCCTGGGCAATATTTCATATTCGATGTATCTGATTCATTATGCAATTAACCAGTACATCAGAATTCATACCAACTGGATTTGGAGTGATATCCCAGGGGTTATAAAAGTCGCGGCTATACTCAGCCTGACTTTCGTCTTCTCTTATTTATCATATCGACTCATAGAATTACCCGCGATGAAAGTGTTTAAATACTATATAAAAAGACATTCTGTTAAAGCGCATGAGACAAAGTTGGCCGTATAAAAAGGGGGCTGTCCCTCTCTTTGATCTTCACACATCAAAGTTGCGCCATTTCACTAAAGCCGCATTTTGGGTATCGGAGTTGCCGTAACGGCAGGACGGCAATTTTTATGTAAAAATAATGTTAAGCTGGTTTTGGTTGTGATATAAGGTAGAAAGTTCAGCATTCGGCCGTTTGAGCACTCTCAGCGGGATGTGTGTAACTCGCTGAATAACAGATAAAAAGAGACCGAACACGATTCCTGTATTCGGTCCAGGGAAATGGCTCTTGGGAGAGAGCCGTGCGCTAAAAGTTGGCATTAATGCAGGCTAAGTCGCCTTGCCTTATAAGAATAGATGACTGTGACAGGTTTTCCAGTCCGCGACAAAAGTGGTTGAAAAATTGCTGACAAATAACAAAAAACCGCCGCGTTCTCTTATCAAACGCCGGCGGTTTTTTTACCTTTAAAACAAAGTGATATAGGTCATTATCAACAAAGCTTTTGCGCTCGTTCGATAAATGGCGCCAGGCTCATTTTTTGCCCCGGATGCTGCGGATCGTCAGCCTGAATGATGGAAATCGGCTGTGCGGTAGTCTTACCGGCCTTCACTTCCTGCTCGGCGACATCATTCAGCGGATACTGCACCAGGGTGCTCGGGTTGATGGCGTACAGCGCATTACCCGGGCGGCAGGTTAACATGACTTCTTCACGGGTGAACGCCCAGTTGTCCTTACCCACTTCAAAACGGCTCACGGTAATCACCTGTGGCGCCGCCAACGCGGCGCCTGAGCTTGCCAGTAACAACATTGTCAGAACGATTTTTTTCATCATTTAGCCAGTTAATTCAATTAGGTTGCCAGGTCGCGAACAGGCTGACGGCAAGTATCGCCAGCGCGGCAAGCGCCATTTCCAGCTGTGTAGTGCGTAAAATAGTTCGTTCCGCCCACGAGCCGTTACCTGACATTCGCGGTACCAGAACATACCTGTTCACCAGCGCAATTGCTACCATCCCGGCGACCAGCGCACATTTGAACAACAACATCACTCCCCACGGTGAATCGCCAATCAGCCGCCCCTGTATCAACAGCGTATTGCCAATCCCGCTGGCAATCGCGCCAGCCACGGCCAAATGCCCGTAACGTGAAAAGCGCATCATGGCGGTTATGGCTACCTGACGCCAGCGCCCGCGCGCCAGCCGCAGGCAGTAGACAAATGGCAGCAGCCCACCGGCCCAGGCAGCGACGCAAAACAGATGTAGCGCGTGATTAGTACGCTGTAATGCGCCAGTCCAACCATCGTTCATCGCCGCATGCCCCACGCCTGCCATTAACAACAACTGCGCGCAAAATAGCAGCAACAACAGACGCGCCGGGCGACGCGGTTTGATCCACGCGACAGTCAGCGCAATCCACGCCAGTACCATCTGCCACAGCCAGACGCCGCCAAACTGCGTCCCGATAACAGCGCGCCAGATTGCGGGTTGCCAGACATCGTTCCAGCCATCGCCCATCAACCCACCCTGCGCCATCAGCATCAAGGTGGCTGAAATAGCGCTAATCATTAGCAGATAGCGCAGCAGAGGATAAAAACGCTGCATCAACAGGCGACGCAGCGAGACTGGCGCCCACCATGCGCCGTACAGCGCGCAACCGAAGGCCGTCATCAATGAGATGAAGTGGACAAACCGCAGGCCGACATATATTCCCGACAGCATGGTTTATTTCACGCTGAAGTGGTATTGCCCTTTGGTCTTATGGCCGTCAACGGAGACCACATGCCACTCTACGGTGTACTCGCCCGCCGCCAGCGGTTCATTCAGCGGCAGCGTTAATTGCGCTTTATTACCGTCGCTACGGGCCAATTTGCCGGTAGCCACTGGTTTATTCTGCGGACCGCTGAGGGTCACGCCGCTGAAAGTGGTTTCCACCCCTTCACTGAAGGTTAAGGTGAGCGCCTGCGGCGACGTTGAGACCGTCGAATCGGCCGCCGGGATTTGTTGCTGGAGATGGGCATGGGCAAAAGCGCTGGCGGTGGTCAACATAGCGCTGAGAAATACGGCGGCGTATAGCGCGCGTCCGGCAATGTTTCGCATTAACGTCATTCCTTTTTGTTATGTATGTTGGACAGAGAATAACCCTGTATAATAGCAGAGTCGAGCTAAGCATCCGGGACTTGCCTTTCAGCGTCACGCTTAGTAACTTTTGCGCCGTAATGAAGGAGGTACTGATGGCAAATAATCTGGCAAAAATTTCGCAAGATGAAATGGACAAGGTCAACGTTGACCTCGCAGCGGCCGGCGTCGCTTTTAAAGAACGCTACAATATGCCCGTCGTTGCCGATCTCGTCGAACGAGAGCAACCCGCTCACCTGCGCGACTGGTTTCGTGAACGACTGATCGCGCACCGTCTGGCATCCGTGTCACTTTCCCGCCTGCCGTATGAACCGAAAGCGAAATGATTGCTCATTCCTTGAGATTCTGCCCATTGGCAACCGCCGCGCATTCTATTACGCTGGGGTTTTTGGCGAGGAGTAAGCCATGCTGCGCGTAATCGATACCGAAACCTGCGGTTTGCAGGGCGGCATTGTTGAAATTGCCTCCGTCGATATCATCGACGGCCAGATAACCAATCCCATGAGTCATCTGGTGCGCCCTGACCGCCCAATCAGCCCGCAGGCAATGGCAATCCATCGCATTACTGAAGAGATGGTGGCCGATAAGCCCTGGATTGAAGAAATCGTGCCGCACTACCAGGGCAGCCCATGGTATGTCGCCCATAACGCCAGTTTCGATCGCCGGGTATTACCGGAAATGAACGGCGAGTGGATTTGTACTATGAAGCTGGCGCGCCGCCTGTGGCCGGGGATTAAGTACAGCAATATGGGGTTGTATAAGTCGCGCAAGCTGAGCGTAGCTACCCCGCCGGGTTTGCATCACCACCGCGCGCTGTACGACTGCTATATCACCGCCGCCTTACTGCTGGATATTATGCAGGTCTCCGGCTGGTCGCCGGATGAAATGGCCAACATTACCGGCCGCCCGGCGCTGCTGACTACCTTTACCTTCGGCAAATATCGCGGCAAAGAGGTGTCGGAAGTGGCGGAAAACGATCCAGGCTATTTACGTTGGCTGTTCAATAACCTGGACCGGATGAGCCCGGAACTGCGTCTGACCCTTAAACACTATCTCGGCGAGTAACGCTACACTTCCACCTTGCCGGGCAAAGTCCCCTGCGCGAGGGCGATTAAAAAGGCGTATTCCAATGCCACGCCCTCGTAGCTTTTAAACCGTCCCGACTTGCCGCCATGCCCGGAATCCATATCGGTACATAGCAGCAGCAGATTGTCGTCGGTTTTCAGCTCGCGTAGCTTCGCCACCCACTTCGCGGGCTCCCAATATTGCACCTGCGAATCATGCAGCCCGGTGGTCACTAGCATATGCGGATAAGCCTGGGCAGATACGCCATCATAGGGGCTATAGCTCTTCATATAGTGATAATAGGTTTCGTCCTGCGGGTTTCCCCACTCCTCAAACTCACCGGTAGTGAGCGGAATAGATTCGTCGAGCATGGTGGTCAGTACGTCAACAAACGGCACCTGCGCCACTACGCCATGGAACAACTCCGGTCGTTGGTTAATCGCCACGCCCATCAGCATGCCGCCGGCGCTGCCGCCCATGCCATAACATAATTTAGGGTCGCCATATCCCTGCGCCAGCAGCGCATCGCAGACGTCCAGATAATCGTTAAAGGTATTCTTTTTGTTGAGGAATTTGCCGTCTTCATACCACTGCTGGCCAAGTTCGCCGCCGCCGCGAATATGAGCTATTGCAAAGACAAAACCGCGATCCAGCAGGCTCAGACGGCTGGCGCTAAAATCGGCGTCCATGCTGGCGCCGTAAGAGCCATAGCCGTACACCAGTAGCGGGTTGGCCCCTTTACGAAAGTGTTCGCGGTGATAGACCAGCGATACCGGCACCTCCACGCCGTCACGCGCTGTCACCCACAGATGTTCGCTGCGATAACAGGCAGCGTCAAAGCCCTGCACTTCCTGTTGTTTGATAACCCGCCGCTCGCCGGTATCCATATCCAGCTCAAACAGCGTATCCGGAGTAGTCATTGATGAATAACCATAGCGTAGCCGCGAGGTCTCCGGTTCCGGATTATAGGCAAGCCAGGTGACGTAGGCGGGATCGTCAAAGGCGATACCTACCACTTCTCGCGTTTTACGGTTGATTTGCCGCAGGCTGGTCAAGCCACGCTGACGCTCCTCAACCACCAGCCAGTCGGTGAATAGAGTAAAGCCTTCGAGCATCACGTCAGGACGCGCTGGGATCAGCGTCTGCCACTGGTCTTCATCGCGGAGCACGGTGCGGTAAAGACCGAAGTTTTTGCCCTCGCGATTAGAACGCAGATAAAACGCGTGCTGATAATGGTCGAGGCTATATTCATGATCCTTACGTCGTGGCAAAAAACACACCGGTGCCGCATCGGGAAGCTCCGGGTTAAGTAATAACACTTCGCTGGTGGTGGCGCTGGCAAGATAAATCACCACAAACTGCTGGGAGGTAGTCTTATGCACGCTGACGTAAAACGTGTCGTCTTTCTCTTCGTAGACCAGGACATCGTTATCTGCGGTGGTGCCAATGGCATGCCGCCAGACCTGATAAGGCAGCAGCGTCGTCGGATGTTTGCGCACATACCACAGGAAGCGCGAGTCGTTGCTCCAGGCGAATCCTGGCGTGACGTTTTCCAGGATTTCAGCCGACCATTCGCCGCTGTTCAGATCCTTAAAACGTAAGCCGTACTGACGCCGTGAAAGATAATCTTCCGCCACCGCCATCAGCTGGTTGTTCGGCGCGACGCCTAATCCGCCGAGAGTGTAGAATTCGCTTTTCGCAGCCCGCTGGTTGGCGTCGAGCAAAATCTCCCATTCATCCCACTCTTCTTTGAGCACTGACTGACGTTGGTAAATCGCGTATTCACAGCCGGGTTCATAGACCTGACGATAGCGGTAGCCATTTTTGCTATAAAGTGCGGAGACCTCCCGCTGCGGAATGCGATCGATGATTTCTTTCAGCACCCGCTCCTGCAGGCTGCTTTGCGAGTCCATCACCTTTTTACCGTAGTCATTTTCCTGATGGAGATAATCCAGCACTTCCGGGCGCGCGCGTTCGTCATCGCGCAGCCAGTAGTAATTATCGATGCGAGTGTCGCCATGTAGCGTCATGGCGTGGGGGATCCGTTTGGCTTTCGGTAGCATGCGTTATTCTTCTGCGTCTTATTATGGAATCACAAAATCACTCAGGGCATCGTGCGCCCTGAACGATGTCGTGTCTATAAGGGTGGCAAAAGTGGCCAGCGATGCAAGCGGAACGCTCTCTTTTAAGAATCAAGCGCCTGCTTTTGCGCCTGAACATCGCGTTCTATCTCTTCGCGGACATCTTCAGGCAGTTTGAGCGCGTCACCGAGCGCATCCAGGTAGCTGCGCTCCATAAAATGGTCGATATCAATTACCGCACAGCTGAGGTAGTAAATTTCCAGCGCTTCTTGCCCATCGCGCACGCTTTGCGCCAGCCGCTGCGGGTCGAGCGGCTGGGTTAAAACCCTGTCGATCAACACCCGGCCCTGCACGTCGATGTTCGCCGCTCGCAACTGCTCTTCTATATGCTGACGTTCACGCTCGTCAATATGACCGTCGCTTTTGGCGGCAAAGACTAGCGCGGTAATCAGCCGCTCGCTGCGCGCATCAAGCACAACCGGTTCCTGGGCAGGCGCTGTTGATGTCTGTGTCACGATATCCGCCTGCTGGCCGCGCATTTTTTGCTGATACTTATTCCACAGCACGCTGCCTGCCACCGCGCCGCCGCCAACCAGCAGCGCGCCGGTGCCATATTTCGCCAGCAGCTTGCGCGATGACTTGCTGGCGACCAATAAGCCCGCAAGACCGCCCAATGCGCCGGGCAGCAGGTTTTTAGCGGATGACGACTTTTCAGCGGAGACGGGGTTACCCTGCTGGCCCAGCAGGGACTGAAGTTGATTAAGCCAGTTAGCCATAACATTCCTCATAGCGCGAGATGCGATGCCATCAGCCTAAACGACGAGACGTCAGGAAATGTTATGGCTGGCTAAAGATGCGAAAATTTCCGTTGCGCCCGGTTATCAGGCAGCTTTCACTTTCCGCGGCTTTTTTGCGGCGCCTTCTTCGGCGGAAGAGGACTCAGCCTCGGCAATTGCCGACTCCGGCATTTCTGCCGCCGCATCAGCATGATCTTCTGCTTCCGGCAATTTCCCTGACTTCAGAATGTGGTGTAAGGCGTCTTTGCGCTCGGCCAGCCACATCGACATATTGTCACGCTGAGCTTCATCTAATTCCAGCGGGCACGCGACCAGCCAGTCATTGAGCACCTCTGCCAAATCGAGCATTTTGTCGTAAGCATCGGCCTCTTTTTTGCTGGCAAAAGACATTTTTTCCTCACCTTCACGGATCACGACGTATTTGATTTCAACCGCCATTGTGCAGCCTCTTTATACTGTATTTATATACAGTATATCAAATTTCGCCGCTGTTCTCAACTTACGCGTGTAAAGACAGACGCAAACGTTTTCGTTTATAATGCGCGGCATGTTCTGTTTACGCTGAGAGTAGGTTATGACTTTATTAGGTACCGCGCTGCGCCCCGCGGCCACGAAGGTAATGTTGTTAGGTTCCGGCGAGCTCGGAAAAGAAGTCGCCATTGAATGCCAGCGGTTGGGTATTGAAACCATAGCCGTCGACCGCTATCCCGATGCGCCGGCGATGCAGGTGGCCCATCGTTCTCACGTCATCAACATGCTGCACGGCGACGCGCTGCGTGAACTGATCGCCTTAGAAAAACCGGATTATATCGTGCCGGAGATCGAAGCCATTGCCACCGACACGCTTGTTGAGCTGGAGCAGGCCGGGCAAAAAGTAGTGCCGACGGCGAGAGCCGCAAAACTCACCATGAATCGCGAAGGCATTCGCCGCCTCGCGGCCGAAGAGCTGCAAATTCCCACCTCTGCCTATCGTTTTGCCGACAGTGAAGAAGGCTTCCGCGCTGCCGTCGCCGAAATTGGTCTGCCTTGTATCGTTAAGCCGGTGATGAGCTCCTCGGGTAAAGGCCAAAGCTTTATCCGCTCGGCTGAGCAGCTCAGCGCCGCCTGGCAATACGCTCAACAGGGCGGGCGCGCAGGCGCCGGACGCGTCATCGTCGAAGGAGTGGTAAATTTTGATTTTGAAATTACGCTGCTCACCGTCAGCGCCGTCGACGGCGTCCACTTTTGCGCCCCGGTAGGCCATCGTCAGGAAGATGGCGACTACCGTGAATCCTGGCAGCCCCAACAGATGAGCGATCTCGCGCTGCAACGCGCGCAGGAGATCGCCCGCAAAGTGGTGCTGGCGCTGGGTGGATATGGGCTCTTCGGCGTTGAATTGTTCGTTTGCGGCGATGAGGTGATCTTCAGCGAAGTCTCCCCTCGCCCACACGATACCGGTATGGTCACTCTGATCTCGCAGGATCTATCGGAATTCGCCCTGCACGTTCGCGCCTTCCTTAGCCTGCCGATCGGCGCCATCCGCCAGTATGGCCCGGCGGCATCGGCGGTGATTTTACCGCAGCTAACCAGTGAGAACGTGACCTTTAGCAATCTGCAGGCCGCCGTCGGCGCGGGTCTGCAGTTGCGTCTGTTCGGTAAACCGGAAATCGCCGGCGCGCGTCGCCTGGGCGTTACGCTGGCGGTTGCTGATAACGTCGATGAAGCCATCAGCCGCGCCAAAACCGCCGCCGCCGCGGTTGTCGTGAAGGGATAAAAAAAGCCCGGTCGCTCACGCCGCCGGGCTTCTGTCATTTAAGGCGCAGAAATTATTTCGCGCCTTCTACCGCTTCGCGGGCCAGTTTGGTGATGCGATCGTAGTCGCCGTTTTCCAGCGCGTCGGCTGGAACCAGCCAGGAGCCGCCGATGCACAGCACGCTGTTAAGCGCCAGATAGTCGCGGTAATTCGCCGGAGAGATGCCGCCGGTCGGGCAAAAACGAATGTGGCCGAATGGACCCGCAATCGCCTGCAGCGCTTTCACGCCGCCGTTCGCTTCCGCCGGGAAGAATTTGAACTCTTTCAGGCCATACTGCATGCCCAGCATCAGCTCGGATACGGTGCTAATACCCGGGATCAGCGGGATAGTGCCTTCGCCGGTCGCCGCTTTCAGCAGGGATTCGGTCAGGCCCGGGCTAATAGCGAACTGCGCGCCTGCTTCAGTAACGGCTTTCAGTTGCTCAACGTTGGTCACGGTGCCGGCGCCGACAATCGCCTCCGGCACTTCTTTGGCGATAGCGCGGATAGCTTCCAGCGCGCACTCGGTGCGCAGCGTGACTTCCAGAACGCGTACACCGCCTGCAACCAGCGCTTTCGCCATCGGCACCGCGTGTTCCAGCTTTTTCACCACGATAACCGGTACGACCGGGCCGTTAGTCAGGATTGCTTCTGCAGTTGTTTTCCAGTTTTTCATCAGAGTTTTCTCTCGCCAGATCTACAAATCGAATCGTCTTAAAAAGTGATGCAGGTTGCGCCCTGCTCGGCTCCGGAGAGCTTCTCGCGCAGCGCGCCGAACATCTCGCGGCCGGTACCGACCCGCGAGCTGCTCAGGTCAGGAATATGCGGCTGGCGGGCGGCCAGTTCGGCTTCATCGACCAGCAGGGTCAACTCGCCGGTCTGCCCGTTAACGCGAATGATGTCGCCATCGCGCACTTTCGCCAGCAGCCCGCCATCGTAGGCTTCAGGAGTTACATGGATGGCTGACGGTACCTTGCCTGATGCGCCGGAAAGTCGGCCATCGGTGACCAGCGCAATTTTGAAACGGCGGTCCAATAATACACCAAGTGGCGGCATAAGTTTATGTAATTCTGGCATGCCGTTCGCTTTCGGCCCCTGATGGCGTACGACGACTACGCAATCTTTATCCAGCAGCCCCGCTTCAAACGCGGGTAGCACGTCGTGCTGGCTCTCAAAGACGACCGCTGGCGCTTCGATAATCTGGTTCTCAACCGGCACTGCGGAGGTTTTCATTACCGCACGACCGAGGTTACCGCTCAGCACTTTGGTACCGCCATGGCGGGAGAACGGTTTCTCGAAGGTAGCGATGACCTGATCGTCAAGCGGCGCGGTCGCCCCTTCACGCCAGTCCAGTTCGCCGTTATTCAGCCATGGTTCCATGGTGTAACGCGACAGCCCGAAGCCGGCAACCGTGTTGACATCTTCGTGCAGCAATCCGCCTTTCAGCAGCTCGCGAACCAGTACCGGCACGCCGCCTGCCGCCTGGAAGTGGTTAATGTCCGCCGGACCGTTTGGATACAGACGCGCCAACAGCGGCACCACATCGGAAAGATCGGAGAAATCATCCCAGTTAATGATAATGCCCGCCGCGCGCGCCATTGCCACCAGATGCATCGTGTGGTTGGTGGAACCGCCGGTCGCCAGCAGCGCAACGATACCGTTGACCACCACTTTTTCGTCAATCATTTTGCCCAGCGGCATCCACTCATTGCCGTTACCGGTCATGCGCGTCACCTGACGCGCGGCGGCGCTGGTCAGCGCTTCGCGCAGCGGAGCGTCCGGATGAACAAACGAGGAACCAGGCAACTGCATGCCCATAAACTCAACCACCATCTGGTTGGTGTTGGCGGTACCGTAGAAGGTACAGGTGCCCGGCGCATGATAAGAGGCGGCTTCAGATTCAAGCAGCGCCATACGGTCAACCTTACCTTCGGCGTACAGCTGACGAATGCGCACTTTTTCTTTATTCGGCAGGCCGCTGGCCATCGGGCCAGACGGAATAAATACCGACGGCAGATGGCCGAAGGAGAGCGCCGCCATGGTCAGTCCGGGAACAATTTTATCGCATACGCCAAGATACAACGCGCCGTCGAACATATTGTGCGACAGACCGATGGCGGCAGACATGGCAATCACTTCGCGGCTCAACAGCGACAGCTCCATACCATCCTGGCCCTGCGTCACGCCGTCACACATTGCCGGCACGCCGCCGGCCACTTGCCCTACCGCATTGGCGGAGTGCAAGGCTTTGCGAATGATATCCGGATAATGTTCATAAGGCTGGTGGGCGGACAACATATCGTTATAGGAGGTGATAATGGCGATGTTGTTGCGCAACATGCTCTTCAGCGACGCTTTATCTTCTGACTGACAGGCGGCAAAACCGTGCGCCAGGTTGCCGCAGGCCAACTGTGAACGATGGACGGTATCGCTTTTGGCTTGATTAATCCGTGCGAGGTAGGCTGAGCGGGTTTCGCGCGACCGTTCGATAATGCGATTTGTTACCCGTAACATTGTCGAATTCATAGAGGCTCCTCAAAATTTATCTGTCCGGCCACCGCGCGATGACGTCGAAGAATGGTGTAAATGGCACCACCACTGGGGCTCAGGGGCAAAATGTCTACGGGCAGTGTAATAAAAAAAGCCCCGGGGGTGAATCCTCCCGGGGCTTAAAAGATTAAAAATTATGCGCCAGACTGCGCCAGATCATGTTACCGGTAAAATAACTCTCCCGGATTAACGATACACTTACTCGAATTCGTTCCAGGAACGGCCATCGCGGGTGATCATCGCCACCGACGCCACCGGGCCCCAGGTACCTGCCTGATAAGGCTTCGGCGCGTCGCCGTCGGCCGCCCATGCGCCGGTTATGGAGTCTACCCACTTCCACGCTTCTTCTACTTCATCGCGACGCACGAACAGAGCCTGGATACCGCGCATGGTTTCCAACAGCAGGCGTTCGTAGGCATCCGCCAGGTGAGTTTGATTGAAGGTTTCGGAGTAGCTCAGATCCAGCTTGGTGATCTGCAGATTATGCTTGTGATCGAGGCCTGGAACTTTGTTAAGCACCTGAATATCCACACCTTCATCTGGCTGCAGACGAATGGTCAATTTGTTCTGCGGCAGCTCCTGCCAGGTCTCTTTGAACAGGTTCAGTTCCGGAGTTTTGAAGTAAACTACCACTTCGGAGCATTTCGTCGGCAGGCGTTTACCGGTACGCAGGTAGAACGGAACCCCAGCCCAGCGCCAGTTATCGATATCCACGCGGATGGCCACAAAGGTCTCCGTATTACTGGATTTGTTAGCGCCCTCTTCTTCCAGATAGCCCGGTACTTTTTTGCCTTGCGCGAACCCGGCGGTGTACTGACCGCGGACGGTTTTCTCACGCACGTTCGAGCGATCGATACGGCGCAGCGATTTCAGCACTTTCACTTTTTCATCGCGGATGCTGTCGGCAGTCAGATCGGACGGCGGCGACATGGCGATCATGCACAGGATCTGCAGCAGATGGTTCTGGATCATGTCGCGCATCTGCCCGGCTTGATCGAAATAACCCCAGCGGCCTTCAATACCCACTTCCTCCGCCACGGTGATTTCAACGTGGTCAATGGTGCGGCAGTCCCAGTTATTGACGAACAGGGAGTTAGCAAAGCGCAGCGCCAACAGATTCAGTACCGTCTCTTTGCCCAGGTAATGGTCGATACGGTAAACCTGGCACTCTTCGAAATACTCACCCACCTGGTCATTAATTTCACGCGAGGTTTCCAGCGAGGTTCCGAGCGGTTTTTCCATCACCACCCGCGCGGGTTTGGCATTCAGCTTCGCTTCGCCCAGACCTTTGCAGATAGCGCCGAATGTGCTGGGCGGCATCGCGAAGTAGTTAATGGTGACGCGGTTTTCCTGATCCAGCATTTCGCCCAGACGCGTAAAGCCGCTGGTATCGTTGACATCAAGGTTACAGAAGTCCAGACGACCGCTCAGGGTATCCCATAGACCTTCGTCGATTTTCTCTTTCATGAAGGTTTCTAACGCTTCACGTACGACTTTAGTGTAAGCGTCTTTATCCCAATCGGCGCGACCTACGCCGATGATGCGGGTTTCAGGGTTAATCTGGCCAGCCTTTTCAAGCTGATACAGGGAAGGCAACAGTTTACGGCGCGCGAGGTCACCTTTCGCGCCGAAAATGACCAGATCGCATGCCTGGGCCGTTTGCGTTACCGCCATGTCATTCTCCTCAGTTGATAGTCTGGTGCTTATGCCAGGCTAAATTTGTAATTTTCTTACGCTGCACTGTACTGTGTTTACGAATTTCCTGAAACCCTTGGCGGTGCTTTCCCGACGTTACCGCACATAGAGGAAAAGCGTTCGCCGACAAATTGGGCATCAGGCTAAGAATGTTCGTTGTTTCGTCTGGTTTTCAGTTAGTAAAATACGACTCTGATCATGTAATGAAAAAAAACGACATTTTTTCTCGTCATTCCTCACCGCTTCTGATTGCGGAGGGGTATATTCTTGCTAAAACGCCTGATGATTTCACCCATTAATGAAATCGTTTCCATTGATGAGCGCCTGTAAACAATGAACATGCTGGAAAAAATCCAGTCCCGACTGGAAAACCTTAGCAAATCTGAACGCAAAGTGGCGGAAGTCATTCTTGCCACCCCGGCGCAGGCCATTCACTCAAGCATTGCGGCCCTGGCGCTGGAAGCCGGCGTCAGCGAGCCGACCGTAAACCGATTTTGTCGCAGCCTGGAAACCCGGGGCTTCCCCGATTTTAAACTGCATCTGGCACAAAGTCTGGCACACGGTACCCTCTATGTTAACCGTAATGTCGATGAAGACGACAGCGTCGAATCCTATACGGCGAAAATTTTCGAATCGGCAATGGCCAGCCTCGATCAGGTGCATCACGCGCTGGATATGTCGGCGGTCAACCGGGCAGTGGATCTGCTTACCCAGGCGAAGAAAATTTCCTTCTTCGGCCTGGGGTCTTCAGCCGCCGTCGCGCATGACGCGATGAATAAATTTTTCCGTTTTAACGTCCCGGTCATCTACTCCGACGATATTGTCCTGCAGCGCATGAGCTGTATGAATTGTAACGATGATGACGTGGTGGTCATCATTTCACACACCGGGCGCACCAAAAGCCTGGTTGAGCTGGCGCAGCTGGCGCGTGAAAACGATGCTATGGTCATTGCCATTACTTCAGCCGGCACCCCGCTGGCGCGGGAGTCGACGCTGGCCATTACGCTGGACGTCCCGGAAGACACCGATATTTATATGCCAATGGTGTCGCGTCTGGCCCAGCTCACGGTAATTGATGTGCTGGCGACCGGCTTCACCCTGCGCCGCGGAGCAAAATTCAGAGATAACTTGAAGAGGGTCAAGGAAGCGCTGAAGGAATCGCGCTTTGATAAAGAACTACTCATGAGTAGTGATAAACAATAATAGTCATTATAAGTCAGAGACCAATTATGTCTCGGCAGCGTAGCAGTTCCGCCCGTTAGCGGATTTGGCGCTACCGAATCCATGTTCACGCAACACCAAAGTTGTTTTAGTCAACGGAGTATTACATGTCCAGAAGGCTTCGCAGAACCAAAATCGTAACGACCTTAGGTCCGGCAACTGACCGCGATAACAACCTCGAAAAGGTTATCGCCGCGGGCGCTAACGTCGTACGCATGAACTTCTCTCACGGTACCCCGGAAGATCACCAGCTCCGCGCAGACAAAGTCCGTGAAATTGCAGCAAAACTGGGCCGTCACGTAGCGATTCTCGGCGACCTGCAGGGGCCGAAAATCCGTGTCTCTACCTTCAAAGAAGGCAAAATTTTCCTTAACATTGGCGACAAATTCCTGCTCGACGCCAACCTGGGTAAAGGTGAAGGCGATAAAGAAAAAGTCGGCATCGACTATAAAGGCCTGCCGGCGGACGTCGTGCCAGGCGATATCCTGCTGCTCGACGATGGTCGCGTGCAGCTGAAGGTCCTGGAAGTACAGGGGATGAAAGTTTTCACCGAAGTTACCGTTGGTGGCCCGCTATCTAACAATAAAGGTATCAACAAACTCGGCGGCGGGCTGTCTGCAGAAGCATTAACCGATAAAGACAAAGCCGACATCGTTACCGCCGCAAAAATTGGCGTTGATTACCTGGCGGTCTCCTTCCCGCGTTGCGGCGAAGACCTGAACTACGCTCGCCGTCTGGCCCGTGACGCTGGCTGCGATGCGAAAATCGTCGCCAAAGTCGAACGTGCGGAAGCGGTCTGCGATCAGGATGCCATGGACGACGTTATTCTCGCCTCCGACGTGGTGATGGTGGCTCGCGGCGATCTCGGTGTGGAAATCGGCGATCCGGAACTGGTGGGTATCCAGAAGGCGCTGATTCGCCGCGCTCGCCAGCTTAACCGCTCGGTCATCACCGCCACGCAGATGATGGAATCGATGATCACCAATCCAATGCCGACCCGTGCGGAAGTCATGGACGTGGCGAACGCCGTGCTGGACGGTACCGATGCCGTAATGCTGTCCGCAGAAACCGCTGCCGGCCAGTATCCGTCAGAAACCGTCGCCGCGATGGCGCGCGTGTGCCTGGGCGCAGAGAAGATCCCAAGTCTCAACGTTTCCAAACACCGTCTTGACGTCCAGTTCGACAATGTCGAAGAAGCGATTGCCATGTCGGCGATGTATGCGGCCAACCACCTGAAAGGCATTACCGCGATTATCACCATGACCGAGTCCGGCCGCACCGCGCTGATGACTTCGCGTATCAGTTCCGGCCTGCCGATTTTCGCCCTCTCCCGTCACGAGCGCACCCTGAACCTGACGGCGCTCTATCGTGGCGTGACGCCGGTGCATTTCGATAGCCATAACGACGGCGTTGCCGCCGCGCACGATGCGGTTAACCTGCTGCGTGATAAAGGCTATCTGGTCTCCGGCGACCTGGTGGTCGTCACCCAGGGCGACGTGATGAGCACCATTGGCAGCACCAACACCACCC
Source organism: Klebsiella sp. 141161 (assembly GCF_050600815.1). Classification (NCBI taxonomy): domain Bacteria; kingdom Pseudomonadati; phylum Pseudomonadota; class Gammaproteobacteria; order Enterobacterales; family Enterobacteriaceae; genus Klebsiella; species Klebsiella sp. 141161. The sequence continues at coordinate 781,587 of NZ_JAQIRN010000001.1, forward strand.
GTATTCTGACCGTCGAGTAATCGCCTTCAGTGATGGGAAAGCCTCCTTATGGAGGCTTTTTTATGCTTGTTATCCTGGTAAATACAGGAATCACAACATGCCGGCGATGGTAGCATACGGAAATGTTTTGTAGGCCCGCGCAAGCGCAGCGCCGCCGGGCAATATCCGCGGATAAGGAGCCGCTTTTGCGCCGGATGGCGGCTGCGCCTTATCCGGCCTACGGTCTGGTAAATGCAGGCGCCATAGCCCCGCTCAGCGCAGCATACAGCTTACTTCTTCGGAAACAGTTCTTTGCGCTTATAAGGCTCAGTTTCGCCCGGCTTACGCGTCTTCAGCAGTTTCAGGATCCAGGTATACTGTTCGGTGTGCGGCCTGACGAAAATCTCAACCTCTTCGTTCATACGACGCGCAATCGTCGTGTCATCGGCTTCCAGCAGATCGTCCATCGGCGGGCGTACCAGTACCGTCAGACGATGCGTTTTACCGTCATACACCGGGAACAGCGGCACTACGCGCGCACGGCAGACTTTCATCAGACGGCCAATCGCCGGGAGCGTCGCTTTGTAAGTCGCAAAGAAATCGACAAATTCGCTATGCTCGGCGCCGTGATCCTGGTCGGGCAGATAATAGCCCCAGTAGCCCTGGCGCACCGATTGAATAAACGGCTTGATACCATCGTTACGCGCGTGCATGCGCCCGCCAAAACGACGGCGTACGGTGTTCCAGACGTAATCAAAGACCGGATTTCCCTGGTTATGGAACATCGCCGCCATTTTTTGCCCGCCTGAAGCCATCAGCATCGCCGGAATATCCACGCCCCAGGCGTGCGGCACTAAAAAGATGACCTTTTCATTATTACGGTGCATCTCGTCAATGATCTCTTTCCCCTGCCAGTCAACGCGGGACATCACGCGCTGCGGGTCGCGCATGCCGAGTTCGGCCATCATCACCATTGCCTGCGGAGCCGACATATACATCGCATCAATGATAGCTTCACGCTCTTGTTCGCTTTTTTCCGGGAAGCAGTACAGCAGGTTAATCTGCGCCCGACGGCGGGAGCTTTTTGCCAGACGGCCTACAAAACGCCCCAGTTTGCCGAGAATGGGGTCGCGGAAAGAGGGAGGCGTCAGCGCGATTCCGGCGAAGGCGAAAACGCCCAGCCACGCGCCCCAGTAGCGCGGCAGTAAAAAAGATTTCTCAAATTTGGGGATAAATTCAATGTTATTTTTTTTCGTTTCCATGCCCGGTCCGCAGAAGGTCTGCTCAATCAATAAAGATAATGGCTTAGTTTAGCGATACGTCACTCATCGCACAAAAGAAAAAGCCGGCGCATAGCGGGCGCCGGCTTTCAGTGAAGATAATTCAGACTAATCAAAGCGCAGCTGCGGGATAACCTCTTTGGCCTGCGCCAGGTAATCGGTACGGTCGGAACCGGTTAAACCTTCGGTACGCGGCAGTTTTGCCGTCAGCGGGTTAACCGCCTGCTGGTTGATCCAGACTTCATAGTGCAGGTGCGGGCCAGTAGAACGCCCGGTATTGCCCGACAGCGCGATACGGTCGCCGCGTTTCACTTTCTGCCCCGGTTTCACCAGCAGCTTACGCAGGTGCATATAACGGGTGGTATAGGTGCGGCCATGACGCACGGCAACATAGTAGCCTGCCGCGCCGCTGCGTTTCGCCACCACCACTTCACCATCGCCGACGGAAAGCACCGGCGTGCCCTGCGGCATAGCGAAGTCAACGCCGCGATGCGGCGCAACGCGGCCGGTCACCGGATTCAGGCGACGCGGGTTGAAGTTGGACGACACGCGGAACTGACGCGAGGTCGGGAAGCGCAGGAAGCCCTTCGCCAGACCCGTACCGTTGCGATCGTAGAATTTGCCATCTTCGGCACGGATCGCGTAATAGTCTTTGCCATCGGAACGTAAACGCACGCCTAACAGCTGGCTCTGCTCGCGCTTGCCATCCAGCATTTCACGCGACATCAGAACCGAGAATTCATCGCCTTTTTTCAGCTTACGGAAGTCCATCTGCCACTGCATCGCTTTGATGACCGCGCTGATTTCCGTACTGGTGAGGCCAGCATCACGAGCGCTGGAAACGAAGCTGGCGCCAACGGTGCCTTTCAGGACGTTGTTGACCCAATCCCCTTTCTGCAGCTCGCTGCTCATTTTAAAACCATTGGCGACGCGGTTATAAGTACGCGTCTCACGGCGCGACATCTCCCACGTCAAGCTTTGTAGATCGCCATCAGCGGTTAGCGTCCAGGAGAGCTGTTGACCAATTTTAAGATTACGCAGCTCTTTATCAGCAGAGGAGAGTTGAGCGATATCGCCCATATCAATACCGTACTGATTAAGAATACTGCTCAGCGTATCGCCGGTAGAAACCACATATTCATGGCCGCCGGAGTCGCTATCGGATTTATCGTCGAGCTCGTCCTGCGGGATAGCTTCCTCTTCCTGCGGCGCCTGATCGATGGGTTCGGAAGCTTCCGGCAACAAAGAGCGGATTTCGCTTTTTTCCAGCTCAATCGTTCTGACTATCGGGGCTGATTCCGGGTGGTAGATGTAGGGCCGCCAGACGGCGACCGCTAATGTTAGAACGCTCAACGACCCCAGCATAACGCGATGAGGTCGCGGCAAGTTGTTGAATGCCTGAGTGACAGCGCGGGCTATCTGTTGCACGTATTCACTTCCTCGTTAATCTCCTTTCAGGCAGCTTGAATACTGATGCCCCAACTGGCTCAGGAACTGTGGGTAACTGTCTTTACCCAGTTTAATTCCGATTCCAAGTGGATCCAGGGTTCCCATGCGCACGGAGGTCCCCCTGGCAACAGCTTCGATAACCGCTGGCCTGAATTGTGGCTCAGCAAAAACGCAAGTCGCTTTTTGCTCAACCAACTGTGTTCTTATTTCGTGTAAACGCTGCGCACCAGGCTGGATTTCAGGGTTGACGGTAAAATGCCCCAATGAGGTCAAACCGTAATGTTTTTCGTAGTAGCCATAGGCGTCATGAAAAACGAAATATCCCTTACCTTTCACCGGCGCCAGCTCGTTACTCACCTGTTTGTCGGTTGCGGCTAATTTTGCCTCAAATTCCTTCAGGTTGGCGTCAAGTTTGGCTCGACTCTGCGGCATAAGTTCCAATAATTTATCGTGGATTGCAACCGCTGAGAGCCGCGCTATCTCTGGGGAGAGCCACAGATGCATATTGTAAATGCCGTGATGGTGATCGCCGTCACTTTTTTCGCCATTAGCATGTTCGTGACCATGTTCGTCATCGTCATCATCCGTCCCTTTGATGAGCAACGGTTTCACCCCATCCAACTGCGCGATAGTGACCTTTTTCTGCTCCGCAATGCTTTGCGTTGACTTGTCCATGAATGCTTCCATTTCTGGACCAATCCACACCACTAAGTCTGCGTTCTGTAAGCGTTTTACATCAGATGGGCGCAGGGAATAATCATGCTCGGAAGCACCGTCAGGTAGCAAAACCTGGGTATCCGTTACGCCATCGGCGATAGCGGAAGCGATAAAGCCAAGGGGTTTCATGGAAGCGACGACGGCAGCATGAGCCACCGGGGCATGAGCGAACAAAAAAGCGGCGCTAAGTCCAGCGCAAAGAAGCGTATTTTTATGTAACATAATGCGACTAATCATCGTAATGAGCGAAAGTGATGTGATATTATAACATTCAATCGCTAGTGCAACCCCTAATTTGACATGACGAATCTTGTAACGCTGGAAAAAGTCGCGGTCGTCTACGGCCAGCGGCGCGTGTTGTCTGACATTTCGCTAACGCTAAAACCAGGCAAAATTTTAACACTTCTTGGCCCAAACGGCGCCGGGAAATCGACGCTGGTGCGCGTGGTGCTCGGCCTGGTGACGCCGACAGAAGGTGCTATCCAGCGCGAGAAAAATCTGCGTATCGGCTATGTGCCGCAAAAACTGCATCTTGATGCGACCATGCCGCTGACGGTCAGCCGCTTTATGCGCCTACGTCCCGGTACCCGCAAACAGGATATTATGCCGGCGCTGCAGCGCGTGCAGGCCGGGCATCTAATCGATGCGCCAATGCAAAAGCTCTCCGGCGGCGAAACCCAGCGCGTGTTGCTGGCGCGAGCCCTGCTGAATCAACCGCAACTGCTGGTGCTGGATGAACCTACCCAGGGCGTCGACGTCAATGGGCAGGTGGCGCTGTATGATTTAATAAACCAACTGCGTCAGGAGCTGAACTGCGCGGTCTTAATGGTTTCCCACGATCTGCACCTCGTCATGGCCAAAACCGATGAAGTGCTGTGCCTGAACCAGCATATTTGCTGCTCCGGAACCCCGGAAGTGGTCTCGATGCATCCGGAATTTATCTCCATGTTCGGCCCGCGCGGCGCGGAACAGCTTGGCATTTATCGTCACCAACATAATCACCGCCACGACCTGCAGGGGCGGATTGTACTGCGTCGGGGAAATGGTCGCTAATGATTGAATTACTGTTACCCGGCTGGTTAGCCGGCATGATGCTCGCCTGCGCGGCAGGCCCCCTGGGTTCGTTCGTGGTCTGGCGGAGAATGTCCTACTTTGGCGATACGCTGGCGCATGCTTCGCTGCTTGGAGTGGCGTTTGGTCTGCTGCTCAACGTGAATCCGTTTTATGCGGTTATCGTGGTCACGCTGCTGCTGGCGGGCGGCCTGGTGTGGCTGGAAAAACGCCCTCACCTGGCGGTCGATACCCTGCTGGGTATTATGGCCCACAGCGCGCTGTCGCTCGGTCTGGTGGTGGTGAGCCTGATGTCGAACGTTCGCGTCGACCTGATGGCCTATCTGTTTGGCGATCTGTTAGCCGTAACCCCACAGGATTTAATCTCCATTGCATTAGGCGTAGTGGTGGTGGTCGCGATATTGCTCTGGCAATGGCGTAACCTGCTGGCGATGACTATCAGCCCTGATTTAGCGTTTGTTGACGGCGTGAAGTTGCAGCGGGTTAAACTGTTGCTGATGCTGGTGACGGCATTGACTATCGGCGTGGCAATGAAATTCGTCGGCGCGCTGATCATCACTTCGCTGTTGATAATCCCGGCCGCTACCGCCCGCCGCTTTGCCCGCACGCCGGAACAGATGGCCGCAGTAGCCGTTGGCGTGGGTATGCTGGCGGTAACCGGGGGATTAACCTTCTCGGCGTTCTACGATACCCCTGCAGGCCCTTCGGTTGTGCTGTGCGCAGCGGCGCTGTTTGTTCTGAGTATGACGAAGAAAGCGGCGAGTTGATTGAGAGGCTACCCGGTAGCGGAAAGCTACCGGGTTTCATCAGGGCATTTCCGGCGGGGTAATACCGAAGTGATTCCAGGCGCGCACCGTCGCCATTCGGCCACGCGGCGTGCGCTGCAGGAACCCCTGCTGAATTAAGTACGGCTCCAGCACGTCTTCAATGGTTTCGCGCTCCTCGCCGATAGCCGCCGCGAGATTATCGAGGCCGACCGGCCCACCGAAGAATTTGTCGATTACCGCCAATAGCAGCTTGCGATCCATATAATCAAACCCTTCGGCATCCACGTTGAGCATATCCAGCGCCTGAGCGGCGATCTCAGCGGAGATAGTGCCATCGTGACGGACTTCGGCGAAGTCGCGCACCCGGCGCAGCAGGCGGTTGGCGATACGCGGCGTACCGCGCGCGCGACGGGCGACTTCCAGCGCCCCTTCTTCGCTCATCTCCAGCCCCATATGACGGGCGCTGCGGCCAACAATGTGCTGCAGGTCCGGCACCTGATAAAACTCGAGGCGCTGTACGATACCAAAGCGGTCGCGCAGCGGCGAAGTCAATGAACCAGCGCGGGTGGTCGCGCCAATCAGGGTAAACGGCGGCAGATCGATTTTAATCGAGCGTGCGGCCGGGCCTTCGCCAATCATGATATCCAGCTGGTAATCTTCCATCGCCGGATACAGTACCTCTTCCACTACTGGCGAAAGGCGGTGGATCTCATCAATAAACAGGACATCATGCGGCTCAAGGTTGGTCAGCATTGCCGCCAGGTCTCCGGCCTTTTCCAACACCGGGCCGGAGGTGGTGCGCAGATTCACGCCCATTTCGTTGGCGACGATATTGGCAAGCGTGGTTTTCCCCAAACCCGGCGGGCCAAAAATCAGCAGGTGATCGAGCGCATCGCCGCGCAGTTTCGCCGCCTGGATAAAGATCTCCATCTGCGAACGCACCTGCGGCTGGCCGACGTACTCTGCGAGCAATTTGGGGCGGATAGCGCGGTCAGCGGCCTCTTCGAAACCAATGCTGTCGCCTGATACCAGCCGATCTGCTTCAATCATCCCTTACCTCACAACGCCGCGCGCAGCGCTTCGCGGATTAGCGTTTCACTATTAGCGTCCGGACGGGCGATTTTGCTCACCATCCGGCTGGCCTCTTGTGGTTTATAGCCCAGCGCCACCAGCGCGGCAACCGCTTCTTGCTCCGCGTCGTCGGCAGTTGGGCCGGCAGGCGTCGTCAGCACCAGATCGGCGGCCGGAGTAAACAGGTCGCCATGCAGGCCTTTAAAGCGGTCTTTCATTTCGACAATTAAACGCTCAGCGGTTTTCTTGCCAATACCCGGCAGTTTCACCAGCGAGGCGACTTCTTCACGCTCAACGGCATTCACGAACTGCTGCGCCGACATGCCGGAAAGGATAGCCAGCGCCAGCTTCGGCCCGACGCCGTTGGTTTTGATAAGCTCTTTAAACAGGGTGCGTTCCTGCTTGTTGTTAAAGCCGTAGAGCAGCTGCGCGTCTTCGCGTACCACAAAATGGGTGAAGACGATGGCTTCCTGCCCGGCTTCCGGTAGCTCGTAGAAGCAGGTCATCGGCATATGGACTTCATAACCTACGCCCCCGGTTTCCAGTAATACCAGCGGGGGTTGCTTTTCGAGAATGATGCCTCTGAGTCTGCCTATCACGTAGCGCTCCTGAATAAAGGGCCGAAAGTTTAATGCGTTATCATAAAAAAAGGCTGGATGAATATCCAGCCTGATTTGTGATTATCGTAACCGCCCTCGCGCCAGATTGAGCCGGGTCTCGCTAATCTGAGCCAGGTTCTGACTGAGGTGGCAATGGGTGATGGCGATGGCCAATGCATCCGCCGCATCCGCCTGCGGATTTGCCGGAAGTTTCAGCAAAGTACGCACCATATGCTGTACCTGGCTCTTTTCCGCGCTACCGATGCCGACGACGGTTTGCTTAACCTGGCGGGCAGCGTACTCAAAGACCGGCAGGTCCTGGTTCGTCGCCGCGACAATCGCCACCCCGCGTGCCTGCCCAAGTTTCAACGCCGAATCGGCATTTTTCGCCATAAAGACCTGCTCGATAGCGAAATAGTCAGGCTGGAACTGGGTAATAATTTCGGTGACGCCGGCGTAAATCAGCTTCAGCCGCGACGGCAGATCGTCTACTTTGGTGCGGATGCATCCGCTGCCAAGATAGCTCAACTGCCGCCCGACCTGGCGAATCACGCCATAACCGGTCACGCGTGACCCCGGGTCAATGCCGAGAATAATGGCCATCACGCGCCTCCAGTATTAACTCACCCGCGATACCGGCTACCGGCATCACAGCGTTGCGGCAACCTCATCGGAGATTTCGCCGTTATGATACACTTCCTGCACGTCGTCGCAGTCTTCCAGCATATCAATAAGACGCAGCAGCTTCGGCGCGGTTTCCGCATCCATATCCGCTTTAGTCGACGGGATCATTGAGACTTCAGCAGCGTCAGCTTTCAGGCCTGCAGCTTCCAGCGCATCACGTACCGCGCCCATCTCTTCCCAGGCGGTGTAAACGTCAATGGCGCCGTCGTCATAGGTAACTACGTCTTCAGCACCCGCTTCCAGCGCAGCTTCCATGATGGTGTCTTCGTCGCCTTTCTCGAAGGAGATCACGCCTTTTTTGCTGAACAGATAGGCCACGGAGCCGTCGGTTCCGAGGTTACCACCAGTTTTGGTAAAGGCGTGGCGCACTTCGGCGACGGTACGGTTACGGTTGTCACTCAGACATTCAACCATTACCGCAGTGCCGCCCGGGCCGTAACCTTCATAAATGATGGTTTCCATGTTCGCGTCTTCATCACCGCCGACGCCGCGCGCGATAGCGCGGTTCAGGGTGTCGCGAGTCATGTTGTTGGACAGCGCTTTATCTACCGCCGCGCGCAGACGCGGGTTGGATGCCGGATCGCCGCCGCCCAGACGCGCAGCGGTGACCAGCTCGCGGATGATTTTAGTAAAGATCTTACCGCGCTTGGCATCTTGCGCCGCTTTGCGGTGTTTGGTGTTGGCCCATTTACTATGACCTGCCATAAAAAACTCTCCAAAAAAGCCGTCTTTCCGCGACAAACGCCGCGGGAAGTTACCCGGCGTTAATTACAAATTCTTCAATCGCCTGCCGGTTGCTCCACGATTTAGTTAGCGCGGCGGCATCCGACGCGCTAACCCAGCGGTAATCCAGATGTTCAGTGAAAACAATCTGGCGCTCATGGGGCAGCGCAAGACGGAACCAGAATTCCGTATTGCGCTCGACGCCCGGCGCATAGCGATGACGTAAGTGAGAAAATATCTCGAACTCCACCGTACGCTGACAGTCAATTAAGGCCAGTTGCTCGCGAGCAACGTCAATGGCGACCTCTTCCTTTACTTCGCGCGCGGCGGCCTGCAACGCGGTTTCCCCCTCTTCCAGGCTGCCGGTAACCGACTGCCAGAAAGCGGGATCGTCGCGTCGCTGCAACATCAGCACCCGCTTCGTATCTTCGGCGTAAATCACCACCAGAACGGAGACGGGCAGCTTGAATGACATCTTAGTTGTTCTCCGGAGACTCTTTTGCCTCTTTCGCCACAACCTGAATCCCCAGTTCGCCTAACGCGGCAGGATTCGCGAAGCTCGGCGCTTCGGTCATCAGGCACGCGGCAGCCGTGGTTTTCGGGAAGGCGATAACGTCACGGATGTTATCGGTACCGGTCAGCAGCATGGTCAGGCGATCGAGGCCAAACGCCAGGCCGGCGTGCGGCGGCGTACCGTATTTCAGCGCATCCAGCAGGAAGCCGAATTTTTCACGCTGTTCTTGTTCGTTAATGCCCAGAATACCAAACACGGTTTGCTGCATTTCACCGCTGTGGATACGCACCGAACCACCACCGACTTCGTAGCCATTGATGACCATGTCGTAGGCGTTAGCCACAGCGTCTTCCGGCGCGGCTTTCAGCTCAGCGGCGGTCATATCTTTCGGCGAGGTGAACGGGTGGTGCATCGCAGTCAGGCCGCCTTCGCCGTCGTCTTCGAACATCGGGAAGTCGATAACCCACAGCGGCGCCCATTTGGTCTCGTCGGTGAGATTCAGGTCTTTGCCCAGCTTCAGACGCAGCGCGCCGAGGGCATCGGCAACCACTTTCTTGTTGTCAGCGCCGAAGAAGATCATGTCGCCGTCCTGCGCACCGGTGCGCTCAAGGATAGCTTCAACGATTTCGGCGTTGAGGAATTTCGCCACCGGGCTATTGATGCCTTCAAGGCCCTTCGCACGCTCGGTCACTTTAATATAGGCCAACCCTTTCGCACCGTAGATCTGCACGAATTTGCCGTATTCATCAATCTGTTTACGGGTCAGCGCCGCGCCGCCCGGCACGCGTAAGGCAGCAACGCGGCCTTTGGCGTCGTTAGCCGGGCCGGAGAAGACGGCGAATTCTACCGCTTTCACCAGATCGGCTACGTCTACCAGCTCCATCGGGTTACGCAGGTCCGGCTTATCGGAACCGTAACGACGCTCTGCTTCAGCAAAGGTCATCACCGGGAATTGACCGAGGTCTACGCCCTTCACGTCCTGCCACAGCTTGCGTACCAGATCTTCCATCACTTCACGCACCTGCGGCGCGGTCATGAACGAGGTTTCAACATCAATCTGGGTAAATTCAGGCTGACGGTCGGCACGCAGGTCTTCGTCGCGGAAGCATTTGACTATCTGATAGTAACGATCGAAACCGGACATCATCAGGAGCTGTTTGAACAGCTGCGGAGACTGCGGTAGCGCGTAGAATTTACCTTTGTGTACGCGCGACGGCACCAGATAGTCACGCGCGCCTTCCGGTGTGGCTTTAGTCAGCATCGGGGTTTCGATATCGAGGAACCCGTGATCGTCCATGAAGCGGCGCACGAAGCTGGTGATTTTTGCGCGGGTTTTCAGGCGCTGAGCCATTTCCGGACGGCGCAGGTCCAGATAGCGGTATTTCAGGCGCGCTTCTTCGGTGTTGACGTGGTTGGAGTCCAGCGGCAGCGCTTCCGCGCGGTTGATGATGGTCAGGTCAGACGCCAGCACTTCGATTTCGCCGGTGGCCATCTCGCGGTTAACGTTGCGCTCTTCACGCGCGCGCACGGTGCCGGTGATTTGGATGCAGAACTCATTACGCAGTTCGGAAGCCAGTTTTAATGCATCCGCACGATCCGGATCGAAAAACACCTGCACGATGCCTTCACGGTCGCGCATATCGATGAAGATAAGGCTACCGAGATCACGACGACGGTTGACCCAACCACACAGGGTCACTTGCTGCCCCACGTGGGACTGACGTAGCTGTCCGCAATATTCTGTACGCATGAGATATCCCTTAACTTAGCCGCAGGCGGATGTTGCCTGCCTTGCAGGCGACGAGGTCGCAGCTTTGCTGAATGTCACTACTGAATGAAAAAAGGCGGCTATTATACTGGAAATTCTGTCTGACGATAAGCCCGACGCAGTTTGTACGCTGCTTTGCTGCGCGCTTATTGCTTGTGCTCACATAAATTAACAAAATTTGTTACCCTTGAGCCGAATTAGCAACGGTATTGTAGCGGCCTGACAACAGAACAAGATACGGGGATACCATGTTAGAACTCAATGCGAAAAAAACCGCGCTGGTCGTTATTGACCTGCAAGAAGGCATTTTACCCTTTGCCGGCGGCCCGCACCGCGCCGACGAGGTGGTGGCGCGCGCGGCAAAGCTGGCTGAAAAATGTCGTCAACAGGGTTCGCCCGTCATCATGGTTCGAGTGGGCTGGTCCGCCGATTTCGCCGAAGCGTTAAAACAGCCGGTAGATGCCCAGGCTGGCGCCGTAAAATTACCTGAAAACTGGTGGGTCTATCCGCCAGCGCTCGGCAAACAGGATAGCGATATCGAAGTCACGAAACGCCAGTGGGGCGCGTTCTACGGCACCGATCTTGAACTGCAGCTTCGCCGCCGCGGTATCGACACCATTATTCTTTGCGGTATCTCCACCAATATCGGCGTGGAATCCACCGCCCGCAATGGCTGGGAACTCGGTTTTAATCTGGTCATTGCCGAGGATGCGTGCAGCGCCGCTTCCGCCGAGCAGCACCAGGGCAGTATGACGCATATCTTCCCGCGCATCGCCCGCGTGCGCAGCACCGAGGACATTCTCGCCGCCTTATGATTTATATCGGGCTTCCGCAATGGTCGCACCCTAAATGGGTGCGCCTTGGCATCACCAGCCTTGAAGAGTATGCCCGCCATTTTAACTGCGTGGAGGGTAATACCACCCTATATGCCTTACCAAAGGCCGAGATTGTCGATCGCTGGTATCAACAAACTCACGATGCTTTTCGCTTCTGTTTTAAATTCCCGGCCACGATTTCACATCAGGCGGCGCTGCGCGACTGCGACGACTTAAGCCACGAATTTTTTACTCGTCTGGCGCCGCTGGAATCGCGCATCGGCCAGTACTGGCTGCAGTTGCCCGCCACCTTCGGGCCACGAGACCTCCCTGCCCTGTGGCAGTTTCTCGATACGCTACCGAAAAACTTCACTTACGGCGTTGAAGTTCGCCATCCCGAGTTTTTCGCCAAAGGCGATGCCGAACAGCAGCTTAATCGCGGGCTACACCAGCGCAACGCCAATCGAGTTATCCTCGATAGCCGCCCGGTACATAGCGCCGTCGCGCGTAACCCGGCGATGATCGACGCGCAGAAAAAGAAACCCAAAGTGCCGGTTCACGCGGTCATGACCGCGGAGCAGCCGATGGTGCGTTTTATCGGCAGCGATGATATGGCGCAGAATCGCGAATTATTTCGCGTCTGGCTACAGACGCTGCCAAAGTGGCATCAGTCGGCCACGCCGTGGCTGTTTCTGCATACCCCGGATATCGCCCAGGCGCCTGAACTGGTAGATACCTTATGGGAAGATCTACGCGCGGTGCTGCCGGGCGTCGGCGCCGCGCCGTCAATTCCGCAGCAATCCTCGCTTTTCTGATATCCTGCTATGATAGTCGGAGCCACCTGACATAATTAAAGGGAGTTTTGGGTATGGTCAGCGCGCTGTATGCGGTTTTGGGTGCGTTATTGTTAATCAAGTTTTCCTTCGACGTGGTACGTCTGCGCATGCAGTATCGCGTCGGCTATGGAGACGGTGGTTTTAGCGAACTACAGGTCGCCATTCGCGTTCATGGCAATGCGGTGGAATACGTCCCCATTGGGCTCATTCTGCTGTTGTTCATGGAAATGAACGGCGCGCTAACCTGGATGGTGCACGTTTGCGGTATTTTGCTGATTGCCGGACGCCTGATGCACTCGTACGGTTTCCATCATCGCCTGTTCCGCTGGCGGCGTTCCGGAATGAGCGCCACCTGGTGCTCGCTGTTGCTGATGGTGCTGGCTAACCTGTGGTATATGCCCTGGGAGTTGGTTTTCTCCCTGCGTTAGCGCACAATACGCCGTTTTCGTTTTTTCGGGTTTAACGTTATGTCTCACCGCGATACGCTTTTTTCCGCGCCGATTGCCAGTCTCGGCGACTGGACCTTTGATGAACGGGTAGCCGAAGTCTTCCCGGATATGATCCAGCGCTCCGTTCCTGGTTACTCCAATATTATTTCAATGATCGGCATGCTGGCTGAGCGTTTTGTTCAGCCAAATACACAGGTTTACGATCTCGGCTGCTCGCTTGGCGCCGCGACGCTTTCCGTGCGTCGCAATATCGCGCATCCGGGATGCAAAATTATCGCCATCGATAACTCCCCGGCTATGGTGGAACGCTGCCGTCGTCATATTGATGCCTATAAAGCGCCAACGCCGGTTGAGGTTATTGAGGGCGATATTCGCCATATCGCCATTGAAAATGCTTCGATGGTCGTCTTGAACTTCACTATTCAGTTCCTCGAACCAAGCGAACGTCAGGCGATCCTTGATAAAGTCTATCAGGGGCTAAATCCTGGCGGCGCGCTGGTGCTTTCCGAAAAATTTAGCTTCGAAGACGCCAACGTCGGCGAACTGCTGTTCAACATGCACCATGACTTCAAGCGCGCCAATGGCTATAGCGAACTGGAAATCAGCCAGAAACGCAGCATGCTGGAAAACGTGATGCTGACGGATTCGGTGGAAACCCACAAAGCGCGTCTGCGCCAGGCCGGGTTTGAACATGCCGAACTGTGGTTCCAATGTTTTAACTTTGGTTCGTTGGTGGCGGTTAAATCCGAGGAACGGGCATGATCGACTTCAGTAATTTTTATCAGTTGATCGCGAAAGGGCCGCTCTCCCACTGGCTGGAAACCTTGCCCGCTCAGGTCGCGGCCTGGCAACGCGAAGCGCTACACGGCAAGTTTCGTGAATGGGAACGCGCCGTTGAGTTTCTGCCCGAGCTGACGCCCTGGCGTCTCGATCTATTGCATAGCGTCACGGCGGAAAGCGAAACGCCACTCAGCGAAGGCCACCAGCTGCGAATTGAAAATCTACTGCGAAACCTGATGCCGTGGCGTAAAGGCCCTTATTCGCTGTATGGCATTAATATCGATACCGAATGGCGTTCCGACCTGAAATGGGAACGCGTGCTGCCTCATCTTTCCGATCTTACCGGTCGTACTATCCTTGATGTCGGCTGCGGCAGTGGTTATCACATGTGGCGAATGATCGGCGCCGGCGCGCATCTGGCGGTCGGTATCGACCCAACGCAGCTGTTCTTATGCCAGTTTGAAGCAGTGCGTAAACTCATCGGCAACGATCAGCGCGCGCACCTGCTGCCGCTCGGTATCGAACAACTGCCGGCGCTGGAAGCCTTTGATACCGTCTTTTCGATGGGCGTGCTGTATCACCGCCGTTCCCCGCTGGATCATCTGTGGCAGCTCAAAGATCAGCTAGCCCCCGGCGGCGAGCTGGTACTGGAGACGCTGGTCGTTGAAGGCGATGAAAATACGGTGCTGGTGCCCGGTGACCGCTACGCGCAAATGCGTAACGTTTATTTCATTCCTTCCGCAGCCGCGCTGAAACAGTGGCTGGAGAAGTGCGGATTCATCGATGTGCGCATTGTTGATACCTGCGTCACCACCAGCGAAGAGCAGCGCCGCACCGAATGGATGACGACGGAATCACTCGCCGACTTCCTCGATCCACATGACAGCAGCAAAACGCTGGAAGGTTATCCCGCGCCGCTGCGCGCGGTGATCGTCGCCACTAAACCAGAGACGCAGCAGTCACTGGCGAAAAAAGCAGCCGCGGGCAGAGCGTAATTGACCTCGAGCGACTACTGACGCTCGCGAGACAAAAAAAGGCCCCTGTTGAAATTGCAGGGGCCTGGTACGGGCAATCATCATATTGGGCGACATGATGTGCAGCAAAAAACGGTCAGCTCCGCGGGTTAACCCCGCGCGGCAGAAATAATCTGTTTCATTTCCGCCACCGCCTCGCCGTTAACGGCATAGCGGCAATATTCGTCGGCATCTGCGTCGGTGGACATCGATAACCCCGGATTACGAAAGCGCATCGGCGATGGCAACCACTGCCCCGCGGAACTATGCACCTCTTTGAGGCCTGCCTGCAGAAATTGTTGCAGATTGGCAGCCCGCACTCCCGCTCCGGCCATAATGATTGGAGTATCACCCAGGGCAATTAGTTCCATAATTTTTGCAAGACCTTGTTCCGCCGTTGGCCGTTGACCGGAAGTGAGGATCCGAGCAACGCCCAGTTCAGCAAGCGAATGCCAGGCCTGACGCGGGTCGGCGCACATATCAAAGGCCCGATGGAAGGTCACCGCCAGCGGCCCCGCCGCCGCCATAATTTTTTGCATGCGGGCGATATCCACCTGGCCGTCAGCATCGAGCACGCCAATCACCAGACCCGCAAAACCCAGATCTCTGACCGTCGCCACATCATCCAGCATGGCGGCAAATTCGCCCTCGGTGTAACAAAAATCGCCGCCGCGCGGGCGAATAATCGGATGAACCGGAATCGAGATACTCGCTCGCGCCGAACGCAGTACGCCCAGCGACGGCGTTAATCCGCCCTCCTGCGGCGCGGCGCACAGTTCAATGCGATCGGCGCCGCAACGCTGCGCCTCCAGCGCGCACTCCATGCTATAGCAGCAGACTTCCAGCAACATCGTTCCCTTCTCCATTTTCATTACGGGCAACACAGCATGTCACGATTTATCCTCACAGACGCCGCGCCGCTTCACACTGTTAAGTATCGGATCGCTCGCTGGCGACGATTTGCTCGATCGACCAGGGATGGAATTTAATGGTCACTTTGCCATCCGTGACCGCCAGCGTCGGGTTCGGCAAACGTTCACGCTCCCCTTTCGGCGCACTGGTTTTCACAAAAATCCCCGGCTGGCTGAGTCCATCATCAGAAAGTAGCGCCAGGGCGCGGGCATTCAGCGTCTCCGGCTCGCCCGGCAGAACGATTTCGATATGCTCCCAGCCTTCGTGCGGGTAACGTTTTTCACCCGGCCAGGGCAACTCGACAACCGTAAAGCGCCAGTGGGCGACACAAATGGGTTCGGCAAGCTTAAATAAGCAAATGGGGCGGCCATTAATGATATTTTCCGATAGCAACGTGCCGCAACGCTCCAGCCCCTGCCGCCAGCGCTCCGCCGTCGTATTTTGATGACAACGCAGCGAAATATGATCGGCGTCCAGCGGTGTCATATCCAGCCCCAGACGAACCGCCAGCGCCAGTATGGCATCGCTAAAACGCGGTAAATCCGCCGAAATATCATTCAGTTCATCAATTTGCTGCCAGTTCGCCATCTTGCGCCTCGGTGATCGCTAAAAAGGCTAATTTATCCTGTTTCGCCGCCCCGACCAACCGCCAATCCGCGCGCCGGGATGACGAATGGTTATTCATTAAGCGTGCTGATTTTCAACTTGCGCGCGGTGCTGACGACGGGGCGCAAATGCAGTATACTCCCGCCTTAATTTGTCCATGTTCCGGCGCCGCCCCACAGGGGTTCTCGCGCCTTAAAAGTAAGGTATTCCGGTGAATATTCAGGCTCTTCTCTCAGAAAAAGTCAGCCAGGCCCTGATCGCGGCAGGCGCGCCTGCCGATTGCGAACCTCAGGTCCGCCAGTCAGCAAAAGTTCAGTTCGGCGACTATCAGGCCAATGGCGTGATGGCAGTGGCCAAAAAACTGGGCATGGCGCCGCGACAACTTGCAGAGCAGGTACTGTCTCATCTCGATCTGAACGGCATTGCCAATAAAGTCGAAATCGCCGGGCCGGGCTTTATCAATATTTTCCTCGATCCAGCTTTCCTGGCGGAAAACGTCAATGTCGCGCTGCAGTCCGAGCGCCTGGGCGTGGCGAAACCACAGCCGCAGACTATCGTTGTTGACTACTCCGCGCCGAACGTGGCGAAAGAGATGCACGTCGGCCATCTGCGTTCAACCATCATCGGCGATGCCTCGGTACGTACTCTGGAGTTCCTCGGCCATCGCGTTATCCGCGCCAACCACGTCGGTGACTGGGGTACCCAGTTCGGTATGCTCATCGCTTATCTGGAAAAGCAGCAGCAGGAAAACGCCGGCGAAATGGCGCTGGCCGACCTCGAAGGTTTCTACCGCGAAGCGAAAAAGCACTATGACGAAGACGAAGCCTTCGCCGAGCGCGCGCGTAGCTACGTGGTTAAGCTGCAGGGCGGCGACGAGTACTTCCTGCAGATGTGGCGCAAACTGGTCGACATCACCATGTTGCAAA
The DNA here is from genome assembly GCF_050600815.1 of Klebsiella sp. 141161. Taxonomy (NCBI): domain Bacteria; kingdom Pseudomonadati; phylum Pseudomonadota; class Gammaproteobacteria; order Enterobacterales; family Enterobacteriaceae; genus Klebsiella; species Klebsiella sp. 141161. The sequence goes on from NZ_JAQIRN010000001.1 coordinate 798,546, forward strand.
ACCAGATCACCTACGATCGCCTGAATGTCACTCTGACCCGCGATGATGTGATGGGTGAGAGCCTGTACAACCCGATGCTGCCGGGGATCGTTGCCGATCTGAAAGCAAAAGGCATGGCCGTCGAGAGCGAAGGCGCGACCGTGGTCTTCCTTGATGAATACAAAAACAAAGAAGGCGAACCGATGGGCGTCATCATCCAGAAAAAGGATGGCGGCTACCTCTACACGACTACCGATATCGCCTGCGCAAAATACCGTTATGAAACGCTGCACGCCGACCGCGTGCTCTACTACATCGACTCTCGTCAGCATCAGCATCTGATGCAGGCATGGACTATTGTCCGTAAAGCCGGCTATGTACCGGAGTCCGTACCGCTGGAACACCACATGTTCGGCATGATGCTCGGTAAAGACGGTAAACCGTTTAAAACCCGCGCCGGCGGTACCGTTAAACTGGCCGATCTGCTGGACGAAGCGCTGGAGCGCGCACGCCGCCTGGTGGCCGAGAAGAACCCGGATATGCCGGCCGATGAGCTGGAAAAACTGGCCAATGCGGTGGGTATCGGCGCGGTGAAATATGCCGATCTGTCGAAAAACCGCACTACCGATTACATTTTTGACTGGGACAACATGCTGGCGTTCGAAGGTAATACCGCGCCTTACATGCAGTATGCCTATACCCGTGTGCTGTCGGTGTTCCGTAAAGCCGGTATCGACGAAAGCGCGCTGGCTGCCGCGCCGGTAGTTATTAGTGAAGATCGTGAAGCGCAGTTGGCTGCCCGCCTGCTGCAGTTCGAAGAAACGCTGGCCGTCGTCGCCCGTGAAGGTACTCCGCACGTAATGTGCGCCTACCTGTACGATCTGGCCGGTCTGTTCTCTGGTTTCTACGAACACTGCCCGATCCTCAGCGCCGAAAGCGAAGAGGCCCGTAATAGCCGCCTGAAACTGGCGCTGCTGACGGCGAAGACGCTGAAGCTGGGTCTTGATACTCTGGGTATTGAGACCGTAGAGCGGATGTAAAAACAAACCCGGTGAAAGCCGGGTTTGTTTTATTCGTCGCCCCGGTCCGCACAGCGCGGCCGGGGAATCAATGCCGCTATCAGAAATATTTGCGCAGATACTCCGTCAGACAAAGAATCGCCATCGCCTGGCCGTACGGCATCGAGGTGAGCGGAATTTGCCGGTAAAAATCGAGATCGGAGCCCATTCCGGTACCAAACGAGGTTTGCAGCAGTTCCCCCTCTGGTGAAATATGTCGCACAATCCCGCGTATCGCCTTTTCGGCAACCTCGGTGTACTCCGCCCCGACATAACGCTTGCGTATCGCTTTCAGGATGCCGTAAGCGAAGCCCGCCGTCGCCGACGCTTCAAGATAGGAATGCGGATCGTCGAGCAGGGTATGCCAAAGCCCGCTCTCATCCTGACATTTCGCTAACGCGGCAATTTGCGCATTCAGCACCTGTAGCAGATAGCGGCGTACCGCACTGCCCTCTGGCAAATCCACCAGCTCAAGGAAGTCCGGGATCACGATGGTGAGCCAGCTGTTACCTCGCGCCCAGCGCGCACGCGCAAAGTTGTGCCGACCGTCGTAATTCCAGCCGTGGAACCACAGGCCAGTCTCTTTATCCATCAGGTTCTGTACGTGCAGCAAAAACTGATAGGTTGCTTCTTCAATATACTGCGGACGATTTAGTAATTTACCGATTTTGGCTAGCGGCAGCACCGTCATCATCAGCGTGTCATCCCACATCTGCTGATGGTTCTCTTCCGCCAGGGTAATGTGCTGCATGCCTCCCTGCTCGGTGCGCGGCATCTCATGCATCGCCCACTCGGCCCAGCTATCGAGCCACGGTAGATACTCCTGGCGCCCGGTCTCTTCATAGCGGTAAGCCAGCGTCAGAAATGGCGCCATGGTATTAACGTTTTTGGTGGTTGCCCCTTCGGCGAAGCGATCGGCGAACCAGCCGTCAATGATATCGCGCATCGCGATATCGCCGGTTTGTTGATAATACTGGTAGATGCCGTACAGCCCAACGCCGTGGGTCCATTCCCAACCGGCCCAGCCTTTGGTATCGATGACCCGCCCGTCGTCCAGCCGAAGTAAAAACTGCCCGCTTTCATCCTTAATATTCACCAGGTTTTGCGTCACATTACGGATCGATGCCTGAAGCTCACTGCGAGCGATAAAGCGCTCAGGCTGACGCAATAATGGGCTATGTTTGACCGGCCAAACTTTCATGTTCTTAACCTCTGGTATATGTCGAATTCAAAGTGCCGCCCTGATTCAGCGCCGGGGCGGCAGGTTTATTGCGATTCAGGTAGCCAATGTTGTTATTACCCCACAGGCAGTCGTAAGGCATTCCCGCCAGCATCTCAACTACCGCGCGGTTTTCCGCCGTTGCCTGCTCGGGCTGTGCGTAACCGATATCACGCATCACCAGCGTCTCGGCGCGGAGCACACTGTGCGTATGTAAATTGAGTTTAAAGCGCAGGGAGATCAGGAAGCCGCAGGCCAGCACCACTAAAGTACCGACGCTAAGGATCAACAGAATGGTGTGACTAACGCCTTCCGGCTGAATTTTTTGCCCGGAAACAAAGCCCGATAATTGCATGATGATACCAACCAGCATCACCGCCCCCGCCTGGGATGCTTTGCGGGTCAGCGTCATAATACCGGCGAAAATGCCCTCCCGACGCTGGCCGGTAATGACTTCGTCGACGTCGGCAATATAGGTGTAGGTATTCCACGGCACGTAATTAATGCCGCCGCGCCCCAGGCCCGCGATCGCGGAAATGAGCAGTAATAATGAATAGACGTCGCTCAGCCCCGCGTAATAGAGCACGGCATAAGAGAGAGAGCTCAAACCAAACAGCACCACTACCATGCGGTATGAAGGCGCCGGGCCAAAGCGGATGCAGAGCGGGATCATGGCGATAACCGCGATGAACTGGAAGATAGCCATCGTGCCGAGCAGGTTAGAGGCGACAGAGGCGTCCTGCATCAGCACAAAGACCACGTAATAGGTAAACACGGCGTTGAACACGTCCTGCGCGATATAGCCGCCCAGATACATACCAAGATGCTGGCGGAAGATTTTAATGCGCAGCGTAGAGCTGAGTTCAATAAACAGGCGATTAAGACTCTGCGCGAGGGTTAAGTTGCGCTTTTCTTCTTCCGCGCGTAGCGCCGCTTCAGACCACGCTTCCCGCGGGCGTTCCCAGGTGAAAAACCAGACGAAGGTCAGCATTAGCGCGCACAGCACCGAAAAGACCAGGCTTGCGTAAAAAAATGAGCTGGCGTTATCTTTACCCAGTTGGGTGAGCAGGATCCCCGGTAAAAACGAGGCTAATATCGCCGACATTTGCGCCATGGAAATACGCGCGCCGGAAAATTTGGTCTTCTGTTTGAAATCATCGGTCATCTCCGGCACCAGCGTCTCGTAAGGCACCAGAATCATGGTATAGACAATATCAAACAGCAGATAAGTTGCGAGGTAGTACCAGAATCCCATATCGCCTACCCACATCATTGAGTAGCTAAAAACGCAGGGAATCCCGAGCAAAATAAAAAATTTGCGTCTGCCGAACCGCTTACCCAGCCAGGTAGAGCCAAAGTTATCGGTTAAGAAGCCCATCAGCGGGCTGACGACCGCGTCGAGCACGCGCGCGGTGGCGAAAATGAGCGTCGCCTCAATGGGCGATAGCCCGCAGAAGGTGGTGTAAAAATAGAGTAGCCATGCTGCGGTTAGCGCGGTGGTTCCCGCGCCGAGAAAATCGCCGGAACCATAGGCGAGATAATTAGCCAAACCGATTTTTCGTGTTTTCATCGCCGTAAATCCTGTCTCTTTTTTATTAGATAACTTCGGTCTTACCACGGGCTATACCGAAGTTTTGCGGATACATGGCTACAGTAAGATCATGAAAACCGGCTTACCTTTGCATTTTTGCCAGTACCAATCATTCAGTGGCAAAAAAACAAAGGGCCGGGCAACATGCGTCACCGATTTATAAAACAGCGTTTCTTTTAAAGCAAAAGAGGGAATCATTTTTGCGAGTCAGCTGCCAGAATCTGATACCACACGTTCGCAGAAAGGCGTTTTCAACCGCGCGAATACCCCTTGTGGAAAAATGGAATTAGGAGTAAAGAAAGTAGAAAGGTCCCGTTGCGTATCTCAAGGAGGCTAGATGCCCTACTCTCATCTGTTAGTCGCCGTCGCCCCAACGCCGGAAAGCCGCATGTTGGTCAATAAAGCGGTGTCTATAGCACGTCCGTTCAATGCGCAGGTCAGCCTGATCACGCTGGCTACAGATCCGGAGATGTATAATCAGTTCGCCGCGCCGATGATGGAGAATTTGCGTGAGATTATGCAGGAGGAGACACGTAGCTTTCTTAATGAACTCGCCGCCCAGGCGGAGTATCCCATCAGCAAAATGACTATCGCCAGCGGCGAGCTTTGTCATCACGTGAAGGATTTTTGTCGTCAGCATCACGTCGACCTGGTGATCTGCGGCAACCATAACCAGAGCCTGTTTTCCCGCGCGACCTGTTCAGCGAAGAATATCGTCGGCAGCAGCGGCGTTGATGTGCTGTTGGTTTCCCTGGAATAAGCTGATGCCGAAGCATCAGCCGTTTTGACTACGCGGAGGGAGTAACTACGGTTGGCTGCTGGCAGCTATCTTCATGCGACTTTACCCGCTTTAGATCGGCAACAAACTGCGCCTGCCAGTTATCAATATCATTACTCTCGATCGCCTTGAGCATTTTGCCATGGCGAATAATTCGCTCGGCAAGCGGCATCGTAAGTGCGCGATCCAGCGCCGCCGCCACTTCATCGCGATCGTAGGGGTTGACGATGAGCGCGGAAGTCAGTTCATTAGCCGCGCCAGCGAACTGCGATAACACCAGCACCCCTGGGTTTGCGGGATCCTGTGCGGCGACAAACTCCTTGGCTACGAGGTTCATGCCGTCGCGCAGCGGCGTGACAAGCCCCACGTCGGAATAACGAAATACCTTCATGAGCAGTTTGCGATCGAAATGCTGATTCAGATAATACAGCGGCGTCCACCCCAGTTGACCATAGTGGCCGTTGATTCGTCCGGCGGCCGTTTCCAGCTGATGGCGGATATCCTGATACGCCTGAACATCACCCCGCGAAGTGGGCGCTATCTGGGTATAGCGAATTTTCCCACGATGCTGGGGGTAGTTTTCCAATAGCGCCTCGTAAGCCTGAAAACGCTCCGGCAACCCCTTGGAGTAATCCAGCCGCTCAACGGAAAAAATATTCTTAACGCCTTTTAGTTCAGCTTTCAATTGAGCCAACTTCGGCGGCAACGGCCCGCTGGCGCTGCGCGCGACCTCCTGAGGCTCAATGCTTATCGGATAGACGGCAGTACGGAACGTCTTGCCCCAGGCGCGGTATTGCTGATGCCCCACTTCACATAAGGTGGTTTGCTGGGCGACGCAATCAACAAATGCCTGTCGGTCATTTTCGGTCTGAAAGCCGAGCAAATCATAATCACAAAGCTGTTCAAGAAGCTCCGCATGTGGAGGTAAGGCGTTGAATATTTCAGGCGTCGGGAACGGAATATGCAGGAAAAAGCCGATGCGGTTCTTCACACCGTTTTTGCGTAATTCGCTGGCAAATGGCAACAGATGATAATCATGAACCCAAATCATATCGTCGTCGGCTAGCAGCGGCAGCAGCTTTTGCGCCACGGCAGCGTTAACGCGTAAATAGCCATCCCAGGCCGGACGCTGAAAATTGACTAAGTCGAGACGATAGTGAAAAGCGGGCCATAGCACCGCATTGGAAAATTGATTGTAGTAGAGTTCGTGGTCTTCTTCGCTCAGGTTGAATGAGGCCCAGGAAATATCCCCCTTACTCACCTTCTTCAACGGCTGGTTATCATCGCCGATTTCCCCACTCCAACCAAACCACGTGCCGCCGCTCGCCTTCAGCGCACCTAAAATGCCCACCGCCAGGCCGCCTGCGCTGGCCTTTTTATCATTCGGCGTTGCAATACGGTTAGATACTACGACTAAACGACCCATGGTCATCCCTCCCGTTAGTGAATACATCCAGGCATTGCGTATTGTCGACGACATGACGTAACCACTGATGTACGGCGGCAACATTTGCCAGCCGCCAGCGCGCCTGTGTGTCGCCTTGTCCAACTTTTATCGATATTCCGCCTAATTGATTAACCATAGTAAAACCCGCCTCATCAGTCAGGTCATCGCCGATAAATACCGGCGTTCGTCCCGCAAAAGGCGCTTCCCGCATAAACGCGGCAATCGCTTCACCTTTGTTGATGCCACGTGGCTTGATCTCTACGACACACTTCCCTTGCTGAATGGCCAGAATCGGATAACGCTGTACGATTTCCTGCGCCAATGCCAGGATGGCGCTCTGGTGTTGTGGCGCCTGGCGATAGTGCAGCGCAAAAGCGATGCCTTTATCTTCCAGTTCACTGCCAGGCAACGTCTGGAGCGCCGACGTTAATGCTTCGCCGACTTCACGGCTGAGCGCCGGCGGTAGTGATACGTCATGTCTTTTTCCATTGATATCGCGGCGTTCAGCCCCGTGGACGCCGGCAAGCGGTAATCGCCAGTGACGGGTAAGTGCATCGAGCTCTGCGAGTGAGCGCCCTGAAATCAATGCCACAGCGTCATGTTGCTGCTGTGCCAGTAATCGCAACATCTGAAGGACGTCTTCGGGGATAACAACCTGATCGGGATGAGGTTTGATATCGGCAAGCGTGCCGTCAAGATCCAGAAAAAAAGCGTGGTTTCCGGTTAGCTCAGGCGGTACAGATATCTGGTCAGCCACCCTGTGTTCCTCCTTATCATGGCCAGCGTTATGCTGGTTGTTAACTAATTGTTAGCCATGTAAGTATAGACAGTGTGACCAGCCTCGCCATTTTTGATAGTCACCGCCAGCGCAGCGGGCGCCGGCGGGACATTAGGAGTAGACTTAAAAGTTGCGCGCAATTAATGCGAACGTTTCGCTTTTTGCTTGTAACGGTCGAAGATAACCGCTGCCAGCAATATTACCCCACGGACCACATATTGCGAGAATGGCGAGATGTTCAGCAGGTTCATCGCATTCTCCACGGTACCCAAGATCAGGATCCCGGCCACCACATAAGAGATCTTACCGATCCCGCCTTTTAGCGAGACGCCGCCCAGGACACAGGCCGAGATCACAATCAGTTCATAACCAATTGAGGTCATAGGCTGCCCGCTGGTCATGCGCGAAGCCAGGATAATCCCCGCCGCCGCCGATACCAGACCTGAAAGAACAAAGATGATGATCTTGGTACGAACAACAGGCACCCCTGCCAGGCGCGCCGCCTCTTCATTGCCCCCTATGGCCAGCGTGTTGCGGCCAAAGGTGGTTTTATTCAGTAGCAGCCCAAAGACGATCAGGCAGGCAACCGTCAGCCAGATAGGCGCCGGCAGACCAAGCCAGTTGGCATAACCCAGGGTGAAGAAACGTTCATCCTCAATGCCAACCGCTTTACCATCGGAAATAATATAGGCCAGCCCGCGGACGATTTGCATGGTAGCCAGAGTTGTGATTAGCGCGTTGATTTTCAAACGCGCAATAACAAAACCATTCACCAGCCCGCTGACCGCCCCCAATAGTAATCCGGCGGCAATACCAATCCACAGACTTTCGGTGAGATTAATAACGACTGCTGTCGTCACACCGGCACAGGCAATGACCGAAGCGACTGACAGATCGAAATCCCCGGAGGCCAGGCAGAACAACATACCGCAGGCAACCATTCCCGACATGGAAATCGCCAGCCCCAGCCCTTTCATATTGACGAAAGAGGCAAAGTTAGGAACAAAGATCACGCAGCCGATGAACAACACGGCGAAGACCACCAGCATACCAAACTGATCCCAGATTCGGCCGAAGCTGAAAGAGGATCGTGCGGCGCTGGGCGTAGTTACAGATGACATCATTCACTCCTTAATCAGGCTACGGCCTGGCTGACTTTAGGCATCGCAAGGCTCAGCGCCTGCTGTTCATTCGCGTCTTCATGCAGCAATTCACCGGCCACTTCACCTTCGCGCATGACGACGATGCGGTCAGCGACGCCGAGCACCTCTGGCAGGTCGCTGGAGGCAAAAACGACCGCCACGCCAGAAGCCGCCAGCGCATAGATAACGTTGTAGATTTCATGCTTTGCGCCAACATCGATGCCGCGGGTCGGTTCATCAAGCAGGATGACCTTCATCTCTTCCGACAACCAGCGACCAAGAATAGCCTTCTGCTGATTACCACCGGAGAGATTCATAATTAACTGTTCAGCTCCTGGGGTTTTGATATTGAGCGATTTGATATGCTGTTCGGCATTACTCGCTTCCCAGGCGTTGTTAATCAGGCAGCCGGCATGAATATGCTTACGTCGCGCGCTGATATTGATGTTGTCGCGCACCGAATGTACCGGAATGATGCCCTCGGCTTTGCGATCCTCCGGACACAGCATCATTCCCGCCTGAATCGCCTGCGCGGGTTTGCGAATGTTTATCGCCTGACCGTCGATATAGACCTGACCGCCGGTAATTCTGCTGCCGCCAAACAGCCCTTTCATTAATTCACTGCGTCCGGCCCCGACCAGACCGAACAAGCCGACGATTTCGCCGCTGCGTACCGATAAACTGATCGGCATTCTGACGCCTGGCGCTTTAACCTGATCCAGTCGTAACCGCTCGCTGCCATATTCACGCGCTTTCCAGCCGTAGATATCGCCAAGATTACGCCCTACCATCGCTTGCACGAGGGCATCGTGATCCACCAGCCGCATGTCATCGAAGGTGCGCACGTAGCGGCCATCTTTAAACACGGTAATGGCATCGCTGAGGGCGAAAATTTCCTCCATACGGTGCGAGACGTAAATAATCACCCGCCCTTCTTCACGCAGTTCGCGGATGACGCGAAACAAATTGTCGATTTCGCGTGCAGAGAGTGAGCTGGTAGGTTCATCGAAAGCGATGATCTTCGCGTTACGCGCCAGCGCCTTGGCGATCTCTACCATCTGCCACTGGCCGATCGACAAATACTTCAGCGGCATTTCCGGGTCGATATCCAGCCCCAGATGCTCCAGCTGCAGCCGCGCTTCATAGTTCAGCAATGACCGGTTCACAATGCCGCCTTTATGCGGCAACTGGCCCAGATAGATATTCTCCGCCACGGTCATTTCCGGGATCAGATGAAGTTCCTGATAAATAATCGCTACGCCAGCATTCAGCGCAGCGGTAGTATTCGTGAATGCCATTTGCTGGCCATCAATTTGCAAATGCCCGGCGGTTGGAATGTAATTACCGCTGAGAATTTTTAAGAGAGTGGACTTCCCGGCGCCGTTTTCACCCATCAACGCATGGATCTGCCCGCGATAGCAGTCAAAGCTAATGTCAGACAGTGCTTTAACGCCCGGGAACGTCATGGTGATACCGCGAAATGAGAGATAAGGGGTAGATTGTTGCATAACGACTCCGCTCAACTACGCATAACCTCCCGCCAGTGCGGGAGGCAGAATGAACCCGGCCTTACAGCCCTTTCTTAGCCAACTCTTGCTTAAAGTTGTCGCGGGTAATCAGCACCACGTCCGTCACGGCGGTAAATTTCGGCGGCTCGGTACCTTTGGTCACCCAGTTGTAGAGCATCTCACTAGTTTTATAGCCATGGATATCCGGGCTTGGCAGCAGAGATCCATAGAACCCTGTCGGCTGGGCTTTCGAAAGCTCGTTCACCGCGTCGACGCCGTTAATACCGATGCCGATAACATCCGGCGCTTTAAAGCCCTGGCCTTCAGTTGCCCGTACGCCGCCCAGCACGGTGTTATCGTTCATACCAACAATTAACCAGTGTTTCACCTGCGGATGCTGAACCAGCATGGAGTTGCCAGCATCGAAGGCCCCTGGGATATCATTGGATTTGGTTGGCACGCGATAGATCTGTTTTTCCGGGAACCCCGCTGCTTTCAGTGCGTCAATCGAGCCAGTGGTGCGGCGGCGGGCAGTATCCAGTTCATCGGCGGTAATCGCCATCACGCCGGTATCTTTCACGTCCCAGCCGCGTTTTTGCATCTCTTTATACAATTCCTGCCCCTGACGAGCGCCGATTTCGCTGGCGGCCATCATAACCAGCGGCACGCTCTCCATCGGCTTACCTTTGGCATTAACAAACTGATCGTCGACGGTGATAACTTTCATGTCATAGCCGCGAGCCTTGGCAACAATCGCCGACCCCAGTTTTGGGTCCGGGGTGCAGATGACAAATCCCTTCGCGCCGCTGGCGGCGAGGCTGTCGATTGCATTAAGCGTTTTTTCACCATCTGGCACCGCGATTTTAATCACCTCAAAGCCCAAATCCTTGCCGGCTTTATCAGCAAATTTCCACTCGGTCTGGAACCAGGGCTCCTCTGGCTGCTTCACCAGGAAACCGAGCTTGAGGGTTTCAGCCATAGCTGATTGTGACATAACCGCCGCGAGACCAATGGCCGCCAGCGCTTTAGTAAATTTGTGCATGGTAAACTCCAGCTTTAATTCGCTTTTCTGTAGGGAAAAATCGGACTTAAATTTTTTATCAGTCTTAAAACAAGGCATTAGAAAAAACGCAATCAACATTGCCGTTGTTAAAATAGTTTTAACTGGAAATTATTTATCCATACGAGAGCGTCATCACACCGCAGAATTACAGTAATTGCGTACATAAATTCAGCAAAAAATGACATAAAAAAAACGCTAATTGTCAGACAATTAGCGTTATGTGTGGCACAATAGTCCATATCACCAGCAGACTTATCCTTGTGGGTTCGCTAACGCCATCCCGGGCTACTCTATCCTTCGATTCTCCGTCAGCTTATACGTTATTCTTCCACTTCTAACAAAAAATGATCTATCACAAGTTCATTATCATCTCGCTATTTCCGAATAATGAATAAGCTATGATCGATATATGAATTTACCGTTAAATCACCTTCATTAATACAAATTAACTAGCTCTACGAACTATTAAATATAACCATTTAAATTCAATGTGTTACGATTTAAAAACCACAAAAAAGACAATAAAAACAAGCAGTAAAACTGATGTTGTAACAAATCGTAAATAACGCATGTTGAGAGTTTTCTTATTCGACATCTAAGGGTATTCTTGATGTATCGGCAGATATAAATAAATAGTCACGTGCAAATGGAATGCACCGTTTTTATTTCCTGCCTATTGCGTTGCGCTTGCAAAACTCGCCTGTGAGGCGATGGTAGCGCGTCATACTTCCCATGCGGATAAATAAGGATATTGTTATGGCAGTTCCAGGAATGGTTCAGAAATTAAATACCCAGATTAATCTCGAGTTTCACGCATCAAATGTTTATCTACATTTAGGCGAATGGTGCGCGCAGCAGCGTCTCAACGGCACCGCTACCTTCTTGCGTACCCGAGCTCAATCAAGCGTGACGTTAATGATGCAGGTTTTTGACTATATGAAAAAGGCCGGCGCCTGGCCAATTGTCAAAGCCGATGAAAGCTATCCCCCGCAATGCACAACGCTTGAAGAAGTGTTTGCCAAAACCCTTGAAGAGTATCAGCAACGTAGCAGCATGCTGTCCGGTCTGGCGCAGGAAGCCAAAGCGCAGCGCGATGACACGACGTGGCGTTTTTTGACGCTGCTGGAGAAAGAGCAGCAGCAAGATGGGCTGTTACTACAAACCGTTCTTGAAGAAATACGGACTGCTGATAAAGCCGGGCTCGGTATGGAGCAAACGGACCGCCGACTTCTCAATCTCATCTCGCCTCAACAGCACTAATTGAATCTGGCCGTTTCAGACTGGAACGGCCAGGCAATCAACTTCTCAGAGATAATCTAGTGCGCTTCACCCTGCGGGGTAAACTTCAGCTCAATCAGCGCAATTGCTTTTTGCACTGCGCGCAGCGTCACCGGATCCGCCGAAGCAGGGTTACTCGCAAAATCAATCGCTTTTAACTGCGTCGCCATTTTTTCGCGCACCTCGACCGGGGCGATAACGTCAATCACATCGAGGATCTGTTTGATGACCAGCTGGCATGCGACGACATCGGATACCAACTCATCTTGTTCAGTGAAAGGTTGAGACATTTTTTACTCCTATTTTCAGGAGCGTAATAGTAACCTAAATCGCACCAGATAAAAAAACATGTGCGGGAGCGGCGAAAAGAAAACGTACCGCAAAGATACTTATTCACTTTGCTATGGCAACGAATCAATGGGTACAACAACAATTACGCCGAAAAAAGGCGCTTTTTCCGCCCCGGCATTATTGGTGGCTGGCGCTTTCTTTATGGAGTTTCTCGATGGCACGGTCATCGCTACCGCCCTGCCTGATATGGCGAAGGAGTTTGGCGTAGCGGCGGTCGCGCTCAATATTGGCATCAGCGCCTACCTGATCACCCTCGCGGTGCTGATCCCGGCCAGCGGCTGGATTGCTGACCGCTTCGGCGCGCGGAAAGTGTTTACGCTGGCACTCGCCATTTTTACCCTCGCCTCCGTTTTCTGCGGTTTATCGCGCAACCTCGAAAGCTTTGTGACAATGCGCATTCTACAGGGCGTCGGCGGCGCGCTAATGGTCCCCGTCGGGCGACTGGCGGTGTTGCGCACCACGCCCAAAGATCAGCTCATCAAAGCAATCGCCACGCTAACCTGGCCGGCGTTGGTCGCACCGATAATCGGCCCGCCGCTCGGGGGCTTCATTACCAGTTACGCCAGCTGGCACTGGATCTTTTTTATTAACGTTCCGCTCGGGCTACTGGCGATGGCGCTTTCGCTACGCATCATTCCCAATATCCGTGAAGAAGAACGTCGCCCTTTCGATCTACCCGGTTTTGTGGCGACATCATTGGCAATGATAAGCCTGGTGGCGGCGATGGAACGACTCGGCGACCAACAGCCGCAAAGCTGGCAAACGCTGGCGCTATTGGCGACGGGTATTGGATGTATGGCTTTTGCGCTACGTCATTTCCGCCGCGCCGCCTGGCCAATGGTACGGTTGGACGCTCTGCGGGTTCCTACTTTCCGGGTAACCATGTACGGCGGTTCACTATTTCGCGCCTCGATAAGCGCCGTCCCGTTTCTGCTTCCGCTACTATTCCAGGTAGGGTTCGGTATGGATGCTTTTCATTCCGGGCTACTGGTGCTGGCCGTTTTTGTCGGCAATCTCACTATCAAGCCCGCAACTACGCCGCTCATCCGCTGGTTGGGGTTTCGCCGCTTATTGCTGATTAACGGTGCGCTGAATGTCGCCTCGCTACTTGCCTGCGCGCTGTTAACGCCGCAAACGCCGGTATGGCTGATAATGTTGATCCTCTATCTTGGCGGGGTGTTCCGTTCCATCCAATTTACCGGCGTCAGTACGCTCGCTTTTGCCGACGTTCCTTCCGCCCAGATGAGTTATGCCAATACGCTGTTCAGCACCGCTTCACAGCTGGCGGTTGGGCTCGGAATCACTCTCGGCGCTATCGGCATTCGCATCGGTGAACAGTTGAGCGAGTGGTTTAACCTGACGACGCTACCGGGAATTGATTTCCGTTTGGCGTTTGTCTTTATCGCGCTGATCTGTTTGATAGGGATGATTGATACGCTGCGACTTACGCGAGATGCCGGTAGCACGGTATCCAGTAAAGCACGACCATAACAAACAGGCCCGCATATTGATGCAGGCCTGTTTGAAAAGCCCTATTAGCCTATAATCTGGCGTACGAAAGCTTCGATTTCTTTATCCTGGCAGTTTTCGAAGAAGCATTGCTGGAACCGCGGCCCGGAAACGGCGGTTTTTACCAGTTCCGGATCGATAGCTCGTAAGGTATCAAGATAATTTTCTTTCACCACCGCCGCTTTCACTTTATTCAGAATCCCAGCATTGCGAACCTGCGGCTCTTTACGTTCCGGCGGATAGCCCTCGCCATTACGGCCGGTGAAGGCCTTCTCGAAGATAAAGCGCACGTTAAGCTCCGCCCCCCAGCCAAAGCCTTTAGCAAAAGGCAGCGACAACGCGTTACCGTTGTTGATTTGGGCAAACAGGAAGGCATCCGCCGGGTCAATACAATAACCACAGACTACTCCGGGATGGATGTTCAACGACATCAGCGCCCCCTGCCCGGTTCCACAACCGGTCACCACAAAATCGACCGCTTTGGAATTCAGCAGGATGCTGGCCATGATACCCAGATGGATATAGGTGAGATGATGATCCTGTTCATCGCTCATTCCTACGTTGTAAACCGGGAAGCCTTTTTCATCGGCAACGGCATTAAGCTCGTTGAGAATGATAGCATTTTTGCTGGCCTGGCTGTTTTCCATCATCAGTGCGATTTTCATGCTGAACTCTCCTGAATACTGTCCGGGCGCTGCCCGATATGTGTTAGCGTTATCAGGACTCTACTACTTCATAAATGCTTTTTCAAACTTTATGAAAAGGTGTTTTATAAAAAGCATGACGCTTCACACTTCCAGCCTCACTCGGCCCGACCCTACCGTTCCATGTTCACACCACTTAATATTTGTAGTTTCTCTTTGCGCGATAATTTACGAAATAAATATCAAATTAAAACCATTCTCATTTATTATTATATTGCCAATGCGTTTTATTCCCATTTGCATTTTTACTAATTGATTTTTTTAATTTACTTTTTGCAAATAAATTACTAACAAATTATAGTGATGGCACAATATGATTTAATCTTTATTTCCGGAGTGGACGCCATGCTGAAAGCAGAAATGATCGAAAAACTTAATGAGCAAATGAATCTTGAGCTTTATTCTTCTTTGCTTTATCAGCAGATGAGCGCATGGTGCAGCTACCATAGCTTTGAAGGTGCAGCCGCCTTTCTCCGCCGCCACGCGCAGGAAGAAATGACGCACATGCAGCGCCTGTTCGACTATTTGACCGATACCGGCAGCCTGCCGCGCATTAATGCCATTAGTTCGCCGTTTGCCGAATATGCTTCGCTGGATGAACTGTTCCGCCAGACCTATGAACATGAACAGTTAATTACGCAAAAAATTAATGAACTGGCGCATGCGGCAATGACCAACCAGGATTACCCGACCTTTAATTTCCTGC
The DNA here is from genome assembly GCF_050600815.1 of Klebsiella sp. 141161. Lineage (NCBI taxonomy): Bacteria > Pseudomonadati > Pseudomonadota > Gammaproteobacteria > Enterobacterales > Enterobacteriaceae > Klebsiella > Klebsiella sp. 141161. The sequence continues at coordinate 813,657 of NZ_JAQIRN010000001.1, forward strand.
AATGGTACGTAGCAGAACAGCATGAAGAAGAGAAATTATTCAAATCTGTTATTGATAAACTGACCCTTGCCGGTAAAAGCGGTGAAGGCTTGTACTTTATCGATAAAGAACTGGCAACCCTCGATACGCAAAACTAATTCCCACAGCGGCGGCCTCCCCGGCCGCCGCGCGCTCAATGACGGCAAATTTTACTCTCGCTGGTATTGAAACCCTCTTCAACTGCGATGAATTTTCCTTTCCGCTGCAAAAACGTCACCAGTTGCGCCGCGTCCAGATCCTGCGCCGAACAGGTGTGAAAGCGGGCATCTTCGCCAAATTGTCTCTTAATGGCCGCTTCGAGACTGGCAACGCTGTACGACTCGCCCGATGCGATCATCATCTGCAGTACTTCATGACCATGAATAGATGACATAACTCCTCCTGTAAAGCGTGCAGCATATATCAGCATGCGCCTGGCGGCTTTGCGCCAACGCAGCCTTTTCTGCCCCCATAAATGTAAAGATATAATTACACCACTTGTAACCATCATTTGACGAAATCACTCATTTCACATACTCTGCGCGACATAATTATTCGTTCATTCCTTCATAGATAGAGAAAAGCGTGAAGAACCGCACTCTGGGTAGTATTTTAATCGTTGCCGGTACCACCATTGGCGCCGGTATGTTGGCGATGCCGCTCGCTTCAGCGGGAGTCGGTTTTGGCGTCACCCTGGTATTACTGATCTCGCTGTGGGCGCTGATGTGCTACACCGCCCTGCTGCTGCTGGAGGTTTATCAACATGTCCCTGCGGATATGGGATTAGGCTCACTGGCGGCGCGCTATCTCGGCCGTTACGGTCAATGGATTACCGGTTTCTGTATGCTGTTTCTGATGTATGCGCTAACGGCGGCCTACATCAGCGGCGCTGGAGAGCTGCTGGCCTCCAGTCTTAATCAGTGGCTGAACTGGAGCCTACCGCCTTCTGCTGGCGTATTGCTCTTTACCGGCATTGGCGGCGCGGTGGTGTGCATCGGTACTTCTCTGGTCGATCTGTTTAACCGCTTTTTATTTAGCGCCAAAATTATCTTCCTCGCGGTGATGCTGGTGCTGCTGCTGCCCCATATTCACCAGATAAATCTTCTGACGCTGCCGCTACAGCAGGGCCTGGCGCTATCCGCTATTCCGGTGATTTTCACCTCGTTTGGTTTTCACGGTAGTATTCCCAGCATCGTTAGCTACCTGAATGGCGATATTCGCAAACTGCGCCGCGTGTTTATCATCGGTAGCTTTATTCCGCTGGTAGCCTACATCTTCTGGCAACTCGCCACGCTTGGCAGCATTGACTCTCCGGCCTTTACCGCCGTGCTGGCGAAGAACTCCGGCCTGAACGGCCTGCTGGCAGCGATCCGCGATGTTGTCGCCTCGCCGCATGTAGAGGTGGCGGTACATCTGTTTGCCGATTTCGCCCTGGCGACGTCTTTCCTCGGCGTCGCACTGGGTTTGTTTGATTACCTTGCTGATTTGTTCCAACGTAAAAATACGCCTGCCGGGCGTGTTCAGAGCGGCGTCATCACTTTCCTGCCGCCGCTGGCGTTCGCCCTGTTTTATCCGCAAGGTTTCGTGATGGCGCTGGGGTACGCCGGCGTGGCGCTCGCCGTACTGGCGCTGATGCTGCCATCATTGTTGGTAATGAAGAGCCGAAAACTGCACCCGCAGGCGACATGGCGTGTACCGGGCGGCTCGATTGCGCTATGGCTGGTATTGGGCTGTGGAGTGGCGATTGTGGCCATTCAATTCGGCATTGTGGCGGGATTACTCCCCGCGGTGGGATAACAAAAGGGGCCATTTGGCCCCTTTTTTATTTAGCTAAGCAACACTGCTTATACTTTTTGCCGCTGCCGCAGGGGCAAGGATCATTACGCCCCACCTTGGTCTCATTTCTTACCGGTTGCTGCACGGCCGTCGGCTGAGCATTTTCCATCCAGTAATTATATAAAGCCAGCGCAGCGGGCTTGATGCTATCAACGCTTTCGACAAATTCATCCGCGGTCAGCGTATCGAGCGCTTCGAAACGTTCTTCCGTTCCGTGCAGCGCAATGGCATCGAGCTGTGGCTGCAGTTCTGCAGGTAACGTCGACCAGTCGCACAGCGCAACGCCTCGCATATAGCCAAAGCACCACTCTTCAACGATGGTCAGCTCCTGGCCTTCAAACTCGCGGGTGCCGAACAGGGGGTCAAATTGCTCCGGATAGTCGGCCAGACGTTCGGCGATGTCGCTCATATGCTGCAGCGTCAGGTTGACGAAACGATCGCGTTCACGATCGTTAGCCCAGCGCGGCACGTTATCCGCTCCACCCCAGATAGCCAGCAGCCACTGCGCGGGTTCGATTTCGCTCGGCCCGGATAAGATAGCCGTCAACAGACCGTCAAGTTCGGAGACATCAAGGATGGCGCCCTCGGTGGCATATTTCGACAGGATCTCATCCAGCCACTCAAGTTCACTTTCGTTCAGGGGTCCGGTTTTCATTACAGGCTCATGATGGTAGAAAAATGGCGCTTACAGTAGCGAAAATGGGAGGAGAAAACCACCCGCTCTCGCTCACACAGGTGAATTTATTAACGCCGGCAGACCCGGCGGCGCATCAATTACATATCTTTAATGATATTAGCACGCATCACTTCGTATTCACTTGCGCTTATAACGCCCTCATCGAGCATTTTCTTAGCCTGTGCCAGGCGCTCTCTGACGTCATCCGCGGCAGAATTCTTACCCATCGTGTTACCGCCGCTGTTGCCATCGTTCTGTTCCTCACCAAAGCGATTACTGCCAATGGTGCCACGGGTGAAAATCATCCAAATCGACATCACCAACGCGGCCAGCCCACCCAGCGCGATCACCCATACCCATACTGCGGCTCTGCCCTCTTCGACAGTGGCGGCAATGCCAATCAGGCCAATTAGCATAATGCCGTACGGCGCCAGCAACCACCAGCCGGATTTGTTGAGATCGTGCAAACGACGCACCGCAACCGCGATCCCCGGAATGATAATAATTAACCCGAAGATACCGCCAACGACGGGGATCAATCCCAGGATCGCGGACAATATAAAGTTAGCAATGGTAAAAACCACATATTCCTGGCGCGCGGAGCGGCCGCGGAAAGTGGCGTATTTTCGAAAACAGTTCCCGTAGCTTTCAAGCAACGTGGCCATAAGATCCCTCATATATAATTATCATTGCCATTAAGGCGTCACATACCCAAAGGATATCAATACAGCGTTAACATTAACGTCAGTGATATATTACCTTAAATGGTTTGCAAATTTCCTGATAAAAATAGGTAAGGGAAACGCGGTAGATTTCAGCGTATTCATGACCGTTTTATAGCGCTCAAAGCCTAACTCGGCTGGTGGGAAGGATGTCAAAAAAGGACAATTCAGAAATGAAAAAACCACCCGGAGGTGGTTTCACGACACTGCTTATTGCTTTGATTATTCTACTTTATCCCAATGGTACCCGGAGTGGGACTTGAACCCACACAGCGCGAACGCCGAGGGATTTTAAATCCCTTGTGTCTACCGATTCCACCATCCGGGCTCGGGATATAAAGTGGAGGCGCGTTCCGGAGTCGAACCGGACTAGACGGATTTGCAATCCGCTACATAACCGCTTTGCTAACGCGCCTTTAATATCTAAACACCCGCTACTGCCGATGCTTTCAATTTGGAGCGGGAAACGAGACTCGAACTCGCGACCCCGACCTTGGCAAGGTCGTGCTCTACCAACTGAGCTATTCCCGCATCATCAAGTAGATTAGGTAATCACTTGATTTTGTTATCGTCTGGAAGACTGTGCCGCCGTTCGATGCGTTGCATTCTACTTATCTCACGCGGTGAGTCAACGGTATTTTTCGCAACTTCGTCTCGTTTGCTGAAATTTGCGTCGAAACGATCACTGTTCAAGCAAATCGCCGCGCGCAGCGTTCAAATATTGCAGCATTGACCACAGCGTCAACACCGCAGCAACCATGAACAGAACGATACCTGCCCACTCCACCCACATATTCGGCCGCCACAGCATCCAGACCAGCGCCGCCATCTGAGCTGTCGTTTTCACTTTACCAATCCATGATACGGCTACGCTGCTGCGTTTACCCAGCTCTGCCATCCACTCGCGCAGAGCAGAAATAATAATTTCACGCGCGATCATCGTCGCTGCCGGCAATGTCACCCACCAGGTGTGGTAGTGTTCGGCAACCAGCACCATGGCAATCGCCACCATTACTTTATCCGCGACTGGATCAAGGAAAGCGCCAAAACGCGTGCTTTGGTTCCAGCGACGCGCCAGATAGCCATCGAACCAGTCGGTAACGGCAGCCACAAAGAAAATTAACGCGCAAACGAAAGGTGCCCAGCTGAAAGGCAGATAAAACGCCAGCACGAAAAACGGTATCAGAATAACGCGAAACAGAGTGAGCAACGTCGGAATATTAAATTGCATGGTAACGGGTAACTATATGTTGTAAGTGTAAATTAGCCCTATGGTGCTACAGAGCCCCTAATGTTTCAACGAGTAGAAGATCTTTTCTGCCAGTCCGTGAGATATACCCGGTACTTGCGCAATTTCTTCTACACTGGCCTTCTGCAAACCCTGCAGACCGCCCATATACTTCAACAACATCTGTCGGCGTTTCGGGCCAACGCCTTCAATCGTCTCAAGAGTACTGGTACTTTTCACTTTCGCCCGTTTTTTACGGTGCCCTGAGATAGCATGATCGTGCGATTCATCGCGAATGTGCTGGATAACATGTAAAGCAGGAGAATCCGGCGGCAGACTAAAGCCCTCGCCTTCTGGTTCAAAGAATAAGGTCTCCAACCCGGCTTTACGATCGCTCCCCTTCGCCACCCCCAGTAGCAGAGGATGATTTTTATCCCACGGTACGTCCAGTTCGGCAAAAACGGCTTTGGCCTGGCCAAGCTGGCCTTTACCACCGTCGATCAGGATAACGTCAGGGATTTTGTTCTCTTCTATAGCTTTACCGTAGCGGCGGCGTAACACCTGATTCATTGCCGCGTAATCATCACCAGGGGTAATACCGGTAATATTGTAGCGGCGGTATTCTGCCCGCAGCGGACCATTGCTATCGAACACCACACAGGAAGCGACGGTTTGCTCCCCCATGGTGTGGCTGATATCAAAACACTCCATCCGCTTTACAGCTGGCAGTTTCAGCAACGTTGCCAACGCCTGCAAACGCTGGCTGACCGTTGATTGCTGTGAAAGCCTGGTGGTCAGCGCGACGGCGGCGTTGGTGCGCGCCAGTTTCAAATAGCGCGCGCGATCGCCGCGGGGTTTGGTCTGCACATTCACCCGACGACCGGCCAGTTCGGAAAGCGAATCGGCAAGCAGGGTTTTATCGCCCAGGTTGAAATCGAGTAAAATTTCCCCCGGTAAGGTTCGCATCTGGCTGCCCTGCAGGTAGAACTGCCCCACGAAGGTTTCCACGACCTCACCCAACTCGGTACCACCCGGAACTTTCGGGAAATAACTGCGGCTACCAAGCACCTTGCCCTGGCGAATAAACAGCACATGCACGCAGGCCATTCCGGCATCAAAAGCCACGCCGATAACATCCAGATCGTCGCCGGTATTGGAAACGAACTGTTTCTCAGTCACCCGGCGTACCGCCTGGATCTGATCGCGAATACGGGCGGCTTCTTCAAATTCCAGCGCCTGGCTGGCCTTTTCCATCCGGGAAATCAGTTGCGTCAATACCTGGTCGTCTTTGCCCGCGAGAAACAGCCTTACGTATTCTACCTGCTGCTCATACTCTTCTTCACTCACCAGCCCGGCGACGCACGGCCCTAAACAACGACCGATTTGATATTGCAGACAAGGACGCGAACGGTTGCGATAGACGCTGTTTTCACACTGGCGAATGGGGAAGATTTTTTGCAACAGCGCGAGCGTTTCGCGAACTGCATAACCGTTAGGGAACGGACCAAAATATTCGCCTTTGGCGTGTTTAGCACCGCGGTGCATCGCCAGTCGCGGATGGGTGTCGCCGCTGAGAAAAATAAAAGGATAAGATTTGTCGTCGCGCAGCAGCACGTTGTAACGTGGTTGATATAGCTTGATGTAGTTATGCTCAAGCAATAACGCTTCCGTTTCGGTATGGGTAACGGTTACGTCAATTTGCGCGATCAGCGCCACCAGAGCCTCGGTTTTACGCGAAGCCAGGTTGCTGCGAAAATAGCTGCTAAGCCGCTTTTTCAGGTCTTTAGCTTTACCAACATAAATGACGGTACCGCCGGCATCATACATACGATAAACGCCCGGTTGGCTGGTAACCGTCTTGAGGAAAGCTTTTGCGTCAAAAACATCACTCACTGACTTGCTAACGACTCCGCATTGCACAGGCCATGGCGAATTGCCAGGTGAGTTAGCTCCACGTCACCATGAATGTTTAGTTTACTGAACATTCGGTAACGATAGCTATTCACCGTCTTGGGACTCAGGTTTAACTGTTCTGAGATCTCATTGACCTTTTGGCCCTTGGTGATCATCAGCATAATCTGCAATTCGCGTTCAGACAAACTGGCAAACGGCGATTCCGTTTTTTCCGGTTCAATTTGACTGAGCGCCATCTGTTGGGCGATGTCGGAAGCGATGTAACGCTGACCCGAAGCAACGCAACGAATCGCATTGACCACTTCCTGCGGGGCTGCGCCTTTACTTAAGTAACCGGCGGCGCCAGCTTGCATGACCTTCGCAGGCAGCGGATTCTCAGTATGTACGGTCAACATGATCACTTTGGTATCGACAATAGCGCGCGCAATTTTACGCGTTGCTTCAAGCCCCCCGATACCCGGCATGTTCATATCCATCAGGACCACGTCCACAGGATTCGCACGGCACCACTTCACGGCATCCTCGCCGCAGCAGGCCTCACCGACAACTTTAATCCCTTTTATATCTTCCAGAATGCGTCGTATCCCTGCGCGCACTAGTTCGTGGTCATCAACAAGAAGTACGTTGATCAAAGGAATAATCTCCAGAATTAGGGATAACGCTACTGATAGTTTATCTCACATATATTACCGGGTTTTATCGTAACTTTAAAAGCCCAAAAAGTGTCCTGGAGAAGATTTCTCTCCCATTTATGGCAATTTGTCTCCACACCAGGTGGAAACCTATACAGAACATATAGTTGGATTATGTTTCTTTTTTAACATTCGCCCTACAGAAGGAGCAAAAAAAGCAACAGAACAGCCCGCAGATAAATACGTTTCGAAGGATGTAACAATAATTAACTTATCCCAAAAACCGCGGCAAAAATTAACGACGACCGTTAAGATGAACAGATATTATTCAGTAAATTTAACCGCTCAGCGCCCGAAGCCAGGAACATAAATCACACGCTCCTTTTTTTTCTACTGCTTGTGGTATACTGCGCCGCCTTAACATTTAGTATTGCGCAACAGCGCCGATAGCAAACGAGGATATCGATGAGCACACCAGATTTTTCCACTGCAGAAAATAATCAGCAACTGGCGCAGGAAGTCTCCTGCCTGAAAGCGCTACTGACGCTAATGCTTCAGGCTATGGGCCAGGCGGACGCAGGCCGCGTGATTATTAAAATGGAAAAACAAATCGCGCAGATGGAAGATGAGGCTCAGGCTGCCGTATTCTCCAGCACCGTTAAGCAAATTAAACAAGCTTACCGTCAGTAAGAAAGGACCGGCTGAAAGTTATCACTGACAGCCGGTTTCACGTCTGACACGCAGAACGAATGATTCGCTCAAATTAATCCTGTTGCGACGGCATAACAGGCGATTTGCGTTTTGTTGGGCGCGTTAAATTTGCGCTGCATATTCTTCTGATGAAAATTGACCGTATTTTCTGAAATAGACAATATCATCGCCACCTCGGCCGAAGTTTTCCCTTCCGCGGTCCATTTGAGAATCTCCAGCTCGCGCCGGCTAAACTTCATCTCCGGCGGCATTACCATCTCATCCTCCAGGCGCAGCAACGCCAGCAGGCTAAGTTCGGTGAGCGTTCTCAGGCGTAATTCTAATTCGTCCTCCTGATAAGGACCCGGTTGCGTATTTTTTGCAGAAACCGATAAGAATCCCAGCGCATGATTTGGTAAGGTAAGACACTGCGTCACACCTTTATTTAAACCATGATCGCGCGCGCCGTTCCATAATTCCGGCGTATCACAAAAGAGCTGGTCATTCCACGGTAAATGCCCACGAAGAAAATTTTCTCTGCGCAATACGGGATCAACAGCAAAATAATTCTCTGCCTGATAATGAGACATCCAGGCCTGAGGATAAGTTGATTGCAGCGTGAGTCTCGGGCGCGTAAAAGGCACCGGATGGCGCACACAGAGTGCGTAGTAGTCGTATTCCAGAGCCTCTGTTTGCTGCTGGAGCAGGTTATAAACCGAATCCCCATCATGAGTTGACTGGAATTGTTGCAGCATTTCCCGCCGCCAGCTGAAAAAATCAATGTCCCTCATAACCTACCAAATAACCCCTGATTGATAATCATTATTATAAATACATAAAACTAACACATAAATCTTATTTATATGTATAAAATAACGTAGCCATCGCATTATTCGATTTTCGATGACGATTATTTATCGAACTCAGGAGGAAAATATGCTCTCGCCGTCCTCGTCTATGCAGCTCTTTTCCCGGATGTGGCAAGACTTTAGCGCAAGCGCTGTCCCGCCAATCGATTTCCGCCGCCCAGGGGCTTTATCTTCTTGCTTTGCAGTCAGTGATTTTGCTGCCGCCTCTATGGGGATCGCCGCCGCTTACCTTGCCCGCTTATGTTCAACATCCGCCACGCCCATAGTGGATCGCCGGCTGGCGTCATATTGGTTTTCAGCCAGCGCCAAGCCGCATAATCGTCCAGCACAGCAGCTTTGGGATCCATTAGCGGGAGATTATCAAACCGAAGATGGATGGATCCGACTGCATACGAATGCCCCCTATCACAGACTCGCCGTGGCGCAGATTCTGGGACAACATGCGACGCGACAAACACTTGCTCAACAAGTTCGTCAATGGCGCTCGCATGCGCTGGAACAAGCGGTGGTGGAAAATGGCGGTTGCGCGGCGGCGATGCGCAGCGCGGAAGAGTGGCGAACACACCCGCAGGGCATCGCCGTCAGTCGGCAACCGCTGCTGATAGAAGCCGATTCACCGCCGGGGCCGTCGGTTGCCTGGTCCCTCCCCCCCTCACGTCCTTTGCTCGGTATCAAGGTACTGGATTTAACCCGGATTATTGCCGGCCCCGTCGCAACTCGTTTTCTCGCAGGGTTAGGCGCTGATGTATTACGTATTGATCCTGTCGACTGGCAAGAATCAACGCTCGAAGAAGAGATTACGCTGGGTAAGCGCTGCGCCCGATTGAATATAAAAACACAAACCGATAAGCAACGTTTAATCACGTTAATCTCGCAAGCCGACGTCATTGTTCACGGTTACCGCGCTGATGCGTTGGATGCGCTAGGTCTTGATTGTCATACCCGAGCCGCACTATCGCCGGGAATTGTTGATGTTTCACTAAATGCCTGGGGATGGGAGGGGCCATGGAGAAACCGACGCGGTTTCGACAGTCTGGTACAAATGGCCTGTGGTATCGCTCATGCCGGTCAACGCTGGCGCGACGCGGATAAACCCATCCCGCTTCCGGTACAGGCGTTAGACCACGCGACGGGCTATCTGATGGCTGCAGCAGTACTAAAAGGGATAGAGCAACGCATAGAGAGCGGCAAAGGTTATCATGCGCGGCTGTCATTGGCTCGCGTCGCCGCCAGCCTGATGGAGTGGCAAGGCGCACGACATGAGATGCCTTTCGCGCCGCTGCAACGTCGTGATTTTCAATCTGCGATGGAGTGGTCGACATTCGGTCTGGCTGAACGGCTAACATTCCCCATCCGCCTGGCAGGTACGCCAATTATCTGGTCACGACCGCCCTGCCGGTTAGGGTCGGCCGCGCCAGAATGGTAAAATTTACTGCATTAAAAATTTCTCAAGGAACTGACGAGTACGCGGCTGCTGCGGGTTAGCAAATAGCTCTCTGGCCTTACCTTGTTCGACGATACGTCCCTGATCCATGAATATGGCGCGGTCGGCGACATCACGAGCGAAACTCATCTCATGGGTAACAATAACCATAGTCCGCTTTTCCTGCGCCAGCTGGCGTATGGTGTTGAGTACTTCACCCACTAACTCAGGATCCAACGCAGAAGTCGGCTCGTCAAAAAGAATAACGTCCGGACGCATTGCTAACGCACGGGCAATTGCCACACGCTGCTGCTGACCGCCAGATAAACGACGCGGATAGCTATTCTCTTTTCCTGATAGTCCCACCTTTGCCAGTAGCTGACGCGCCAAAGAAATGGCCTCGTTCTTATCTTCGCCTTTTACGATAACCGGTCCTTCAATAATATTTTCCAGCACCGTACGGTGTGGAAATAGATTGAAGTTCTGGAACACAAAGCCAACATGCTGACGCAGACGTCGGATTAGCCCTTTTTGCTGGCTAATACTACGCGAAGTATCGATTGTCACATCGCCCACGCGAATGGTACCGCTTTCGGGGTGTTCAAGCAGATTAATGCTGCGCAACAGCGTGGTCTTACCGGATCCGCTCGGACCGATAATCGCCACCACCTCCCCTTCCTGAACCTCGAGATCGATACCGTGGAGCACGGTCTGCCCGTGGAATTTCTTCACCAGTTTTTTGACTTCAATCGCACTCATTTTGGATCACGCTCCTGGCGATTCAGCTGATTTTCAAAATAATTCTGCAACGTCGATAGCACAGTCGCCATCACCCAATAGATAAGCGAGGCGGCCAGATACATCGTAAAGACCTCCAGCGTACGCGAGGTAATTAACTGCGCCTGACGGAACAGTTCCGGTACCTGAATCGTCGCCGCCAGCGAAGTATCTTTGACAAGGCTAATAAAGCTGTTAGAGAGCGGCGGCAGCGCCACGCGGGCAGCCTGCGGTAAAATAGCCCGCCGCAAAGTCTGCCACGGCGTCATGCCAATACTCGCTGCCGCTTCCCACTGCCCTTTATCTATAGAGGCAATTGCCGCTCGCAGCGTTTCCGCCGCATAGGCCGCGGTATTCAACGACAGGCCAATCATCGCCGCCGGGATCGGGTCCAGCTCAATGCCAAACTGCGGTAAGCCGTAATAGATCATAAACAGTTGGGCAATCAGCGGGGTTCCGCGGAAAATAGAGATATACATCCGCGCCAGCCATCTGACCGGCCAGATTGACGACATGCGCATCAATGCGAGGATAAAGCCCAGCAGCAGGCCGAAGAACATGCCGCCGATGCTCAGCTGTAACGTAAAAACCGCGCCCTTTAACAGATAAGGCGCGGAGTCAATGACCAGTTGGATACTTTCTTGCATTCTGTTTTTCTACATTAGACGTGCGGATGATAAGCAAACAGCGCTGGCGCGCCGCCAGTATGGATAAACAGAATCGGCCCCTCATCCTTAAAGCGATTCTGATTAATGCCGTCAATCAGCCCGGCCATGGCCTTTCCGGTGTAAACCGGATCCAGCAGGATACCTTCCAGTTGTGCCAGCAGTTTGACCGCTTCCATGCCTTCTTCATTGGGCGTACCGTAGCCTGGCGCGAAATAATCATCCCACAAAGTAATTTCCGCTTTGGCCTGCAGTTCAAGGCTGTTAGCAACGGCCTGCTGCAGCGCAACCACTTTAGGTAACTGGTCGGCAACGCTGCGTGATACGGTCACCCCAATTAATTCCGCGTTCGGCATCAGCTGTTCCAGGCCTACCGCCAGCCCGGCGTGGGTGCCTGCGCTACCGGAGGCGACCACTACCGACGAGATTTCCACCGCCCCTTCGCATTGCTGGGCGATTTCGAGGGCACTTTCGACATAACCCAGCGCGCCAAGGGCGTTTGAACCGCCGACCGGAATGACATAAGGACGGTATCCCTGCGCTTCAATCCGGGTTGCCAGCTCTTCAAGCTGCGCATTAGGATCGGTCAACGCATCACACATTTCGACTTGGGTATTGAACAAATCCAGCAACAGGCGGTTACCGTTGGTCAGATAATTTTCAGCACGAGTGCCTATCGGATTTTCCAACAGCGCGACGCAGTGCAGGCCCAGTTTCGCGGCGACGGCCGCCGTCTGACGCACATGGTTAGACTGTATGGCTCCTGCGGTAATCAGCGTATCAGCGCCTTCGCGTAGCGCATCAGCGGCGAGAAACTCCAGCTTGCGCAGTTTATTACCGCCCATCGCCATAGGAGTCACATCATCACGTTTAATAAAAATATCCCGCCCGAGATGATCGGACAGGCGCGGTAGATATTCCAGTGGCGTCGGCGCGCCAATAAATTCCAGGCGCGGGAAACGCGTTAAATTTTGTAGTGACATGGCACCTCCAGACTCAGTTATCCTTATTATGCACGCAGTTGCGCGCTAAATAAAAAAAGGCGCCATTATCAGCGCCTTTTTTCATCTGCAGACGTTACTTAGTGACGTCTGCACCAAACCATTTTTCTGAAAGCGCCTTCAGGCTGCCATCTTTCTGCATATCTGCGATGGCCGTGTCCACCGCTTTCAGCAGATCTTCATTACCTTTACGCAGCGCCACGCCGGATTCCTGACGGGAGAATGCTTCACCGGTTACAGCCAGGGTATTGTTGGTTTTCTTCACCAAATCCAACGCTGCCAGGCGGTCGACCAAAATAGCGTCAATACGGCCTACGCGCAGGTCCTGGTATTTTGTCGGGTCATCATCATAGGTACGAATATCAACGCCCTGTACATTCTGGCGCAGCCACTCTTCATAATTGGTGCCCAGGCCAACGCCGACTTTTTTGCCTTTCAGGTCCGCCGCGGTTTTAATTACGCCTTCGTTACCCTTCTTCACCAGCGCCTGAATACCAGAAATAGTATACGGGGTGGAGAAGTCGTATTTTTTCTTACGCTGGTCGGAAATAGTGACCTGGTTAATCACCACATCAATACGTTTAGAATCAAGAGAAGCCAGCATACCGTCCCATTTGGTGGGTTTGAGGTCTGCTTTCACACCGATGTGTTTCGCCAGTTCATTGGCAAACTCAACTTCAAAACCGGTCAATTTTCCATCATCGCCTTGATAACTAAACGGCGGGTATGTGCCTTCCAGGCCAACGCGCAGCGTGCCGCGCTCTTTGACCTGATTAAGCAGATTTTCAGCGGCAAAGGTTTTCACGCTTACACCAGCCATCAATGCTACGGCCATTGCGCCCATCAGCGCCTGGCGACCCAGAAGTGCTAATTTCATAGATACCCCGAATATGATGAGATTTTCCTGTAGTGTAAGGCGTTTAGCAGCAGCCTACCAACATCTATCCGCTACATCTTATGCCAATTTATTATATATGCAGCCATTTAGGGTATAGCGAAAAAGCAACGAAATTATTCATATTTGCCAGTTATCTCCCATACTGCAAAGGTCAGCTTGATGACGCCAGGAGCATGGAAGATGAAAAATCCCACGTTGTTGCAATGTTTTCACTGGTATTACCCGGAAGGTGGCGAGCTATGGCGGGAAGTAGAAGCCCTTGCGCCAAATCTCAATGAAATCGGCATTAATATGATTTGGTTGCCGCCAGCCTATAAGGGCGCTTCCGGCGGTTATTCGGTTGGCTACGATAGTTACGATCTTTTCGACCTTGGTGAATTCGATCAGAAAGGATCGGTTGCCACCAAATATGGCGATAAGGCTCAGTTGTTAGCGGCGATACATGCGCTTAAAGAGCATCAAATTGCCGTCCTACTTGATGTCGTCGTAAACCATAAGATGGGTGCCGATGAGAAAGAGCGCATTCGCGTACAACGCGTTGATGAACAGGATCGAACAAAAATTGCGGAAGAGATCATCGAATGTGAAGCCTGGACTCGCTATACCTTCCCGGCCCGTGGTGGACAATATTCACAATTCATCTGGGACTATAAATGTTTTAGCGGCATCGACCATATTGAAAATCCCGATGAAGATGGTGTATTCAAAGTGGTTAATGACTACACCGGCGACGGCTGGAACGATCAGGTCGACGATGAAATGGGCAACTTCGACTATCTCATGGGCGAAAACATCGATTTCCGGAACCATGCCGTCACCGAGGAGATAAAATACTGGGCCCGCTGGGTCATTGAACAAACTGGCTGCGATGGTTTTCGCCTTGATGCCGTCAAGCATATTCCGGCATGGTTTTATAAAGAGTGGATTGAGCACGTACAGAGCTCCAGCGAAAAACCACTCTTTATTGTTGCCGAATACTGGTCGCACGAAGTGGATAAACTACAGCAGTATATCGACCTTGTTGACGGTAATACCCTGCTGTTCGATGCGCCGCTGCAGATGAAATTCCACGAAGCCTCACGTCAGGGGCGCGATTACGACATGAGTCAAATATTCACCGGCACGCTGGTTGAAGCCGATCCCTTCCATGCGGTTACGTTGGTCACGAATCATGACACCCAACCGCTTCAGGCGCTGGAAGCGCCGGTCGAAGCCTGGTTTAAGCCGCTAGCCTATGCGCTGATTTTACTGCGTGAAAACGGGGTTCCCTCGGTATTTTACGCCGATCTGTTCGGCGCAAGTTATGAAGATACCGGCGGAGATGGCCAGACTTACGCCATCGAAATGCCGGTTATCGAGCAACTTCATGAACTCATCGACGCACGTCAGCGTTTTGCTCACGGCGTACAAACTCTGTGGTTCGATCATCCTAACTGTATTGCCTTCAGCCGCAGCGGTACCGATGAACATCCTGGCTGCGTAGTGGTGCTATCTAACGGCGATGACGGCGAGAAAACGCTCCCGCTTGGCGAAAATTACGCCAATAAACGCTGGACGGATTTTCTTAATAATCGCCAGGAGATAATTGAAACCGATGACGAGGGCAATGCCGTATTTACCTGTAATGCCGGCAGCGTCAGCGTGTGGGTCATTGAAGAGGTACTGTAAAGCAAACGGGCCGGCTTTCGCCGGCCCGTCAAAATAGATTACTGTGCGGTTTTACTCGCCGCCTGATTCTTTTTCCAGGCCTGTTCGCACTCCGGCGTTAAGCGTTCGACGCGGGTCAACGTCATTCGATCGTATTCCAGCGTGTTTCCATTACGTTCAATAGGATAAATATCAAGGCTGCTGGTCACATTATAAACCTGATCGTCGCGGTTCATTAATTTTCCCGGTTCAGCAATCACCCGTTGCCACTGACGGCAATCGAGGGTATCCCCGTCTTTGGTGACGATCAACGTCGCTATCGCCTCAGGGCTAACCATCGCGCTTTGCGGGCCCTTCGATTGCCAGAACCCTTCCAATCCTGCAGGCGCTGGCGCTTTAACCACTGCCTGATAGGAATCAACCTGTGCGCATCCGGACAAAGCAAGCAACGCGCCAGCCATAACAATCTTTTTCATCATCCATCCCACAAACCGATAAAAAAGTATTGTGGCATTAAAGCGTTAAGGCCGCCACCCCTACGCGATACCCAGGTTGCTTAGGCTCGCCGCTAATCTCAGCATTTACGCTTATCGATTATTATTAGCCGTATTAAACATGAATGAAAAATACATTTTTTGAATAAAATACAGACAGCACCAATTTAATTGGCGGTCGCCCCATAAGGATAATCCGAAAATAAATTGAAATCGTGGCGACGCCATGGCCCAGCGCCGGGCATTATTACTGTCAGGAACTGTTTATTCTTTTTTCATGGCTTTACTTTAAGAATATTCCTGGCAAATTATGAGTATTATTAGCGAATAGTTTAGTCTGGCTAATGCTTTCCGCATAAAGTCAGGCGTTATAAAAATGGACTTCATCACACGGCCAGGCGCCAGATGAATTATCGTTACGTGTTGATTGAGGATGGGTCATGTCAACGATTATCATGGATTTGTGCAGCTATACCCGGCTAGGTTTAACCGGATATCTGGCAAGCCGGGGAATAAAGAAGCGCGATATCATTGAGGTGCGTAGCGCACTTAGTTTGAAGGAGCGCTGCGAATCACTGCGTCCGGCGGTTGTGTTTCTCAACGAGGACTGTTTTATACATCACGATGAGAGCAATCAACTTATCCGCGACATCATTACCACCAACCCTGATACCTTATTTGTTATTTTTATGTCTTTGGCAAACATCCATTTTGACCACTACTTACTTGTGCGCAAGAATCTACTTATCAGTTCAAAATCGCTAACACCGAAAGACCTTGATAACATTCTGGGTAATTGTCTGCAAACCGATACCGCCAATCATCTAAACCAGTTACGCACCCGCATTCCTACTTTATCGCTCAGTCAGGCAGAATCGAATATGCTGCAGATGTGGATGGCCGGACACGCGACCTCACATATTTCAAGACAGATGAATATCAAAGCAAAAACCGTGTCGTCACATAAAGGTAATATTAAGAAAAAAATCCAGACGCATAATAAACAGGTGATTTACCATATTGTTCGGTTGGCTGAAAACATTACTTCCGGGATTTACGTCAATATGCGCTGATAGCAAACTGGCGGCGATACCCGCCAGTTTCTGCCTGTGGACCTACTCAGCTTTCTCAACAAAAATGCCGTCCGGGTGCCCCACTTCGTTGAAAAACCAGATCCCAAGCGGATAGTCTTCAAGCGCAACAAGATACATGGTTCCTTCACTAAACGACTCAATTGCCAGTACTACCCCCGAACGACGTGGGCCACCGTCGGTCTTTACCGTGACACGATCGTTTACCTGCATAACTCGCCTCCTCTCGTTTTGAGCCAGTGTAGAACAAAACCCGTCATCACGCAGCGTTCAGCCAGCGTGACTGCCGTTTTTATAGACCGTCTATACTTAAAGAGGCCCTATCAGAGCCGAGCGAGGTAGTGATGATGAAATCCGCTAAAGACCGCGGTGTGACGAATACAGACGGGATTGACGTTAATGTCGATGCCCTACTGGCGGCGATCAATGAGATAAGCGAAAGCGAAGTGCATCGTAGCGAAGATGATCCGCACCATGTCAGTATCGATGGTCGTAACGAACACACCTGGCGCGAGCTGGCTGAAGCTTTTGAGCTTGATATTCATGACTTTAGCGTTACTGAAGCCAATCGCTAAGCATAGGTGAAAAAAATCCCGACTCGCAGGAGTCGGGATCAAACTTGCTAATGCAAGAAGCACTTGAAAATTCGTTACACCGGGAAATCCGATGCATGGAAGACATTATCCTCAATTATTTTGCATGACAAGAAGTATTGATGATGAGAATTATTGAGAAATGCGGCTTATATGTACAACCAATTTAATAGCCCAGGCGTGACAAGGCCTCCCCCTTATCGTTCTGTTACGAACGGTGCGGCGAAGCGGTGCATTTTTTAAGAATTTTCCTATACCGAAGAACATCAACGCCGTAGACAAGGTGAGCGTTCTCACCTTACCAAAGTCTATCCGACCGAACATACCCGGTTGCGTCCATTCTGCTTTGCCAGATACAAACGATGATCGGCAATCGACTGCAGCTCCTCAAAGTTAAACTCATCTGATGTCTCACTACTACTGACCCCCAATGAGGCGCTGATCCGTAAACTAACGCTGTTGTGCAGCAATATCTCCCGGCTATGGATACGCAGACGAATACGCTCAGCAATCGCGCGCGCTTGCGACAGTTGCGTATTGGGTAAAACGATACAGAACTCTTCCCCGCCAACGCGTCCGGCAATATCCTCCTCGCGAATCTGCCCCATAATGGTGCTTCCCACCAGGGTCAGAACACGGTCCCCGGCCTGGTGTCCGTGTTTATCATTAATACCTTTAAAATAATCCAGATCCAGCTGAATGACGGATATGGGTTGATTATTCCGCCAGCAGCTTCGTGCCGCCGCAATCGCTCGCTCAAACAGGGCACCGCGATTTAACAGCCGTGTTAATGCATCATGCCAGGCCTGCCATTCAAGCGACGCCTGCAACACGCTCATATTGATGACCATGCGGCGGATAACCAGCCAGGACACGATCAGCATGAGGGTAAACATTAACCACATCAGGGTCAGGGCGATGGAAATGGTCCCGAAATCACCACGCACCCCCTCCTTAAGGGTATGAATATGCAAAAGTACGCCGTCAAAGTTACGGATCTTTTCCCAACTGATATAGCGAGTTAACTGGCGTATGCCGCCATGGTTATCATTGGCCAACGCATAGCGAAGTTTTTCTTGTTCCGTGGGCGAGAGCGGCGTCAGCACATCATCCGGCGCCGAAGAGGCCAGCAAATTGAGCTGCTTGTCATACAGCTGATACTCGCCCATTTGCCCTCCTTTTACCGCACTGACGAGAAAACTCTGCAGGTCGCGGATGGAAAAATCCATCGCCAGCACGCCCAGCCAGTAGTGCTCATAGTCCAGGGGAATCGAGGCCGTAACCACCTGCGGTTGCGTATATCCGTCTTCCTGTTGAGTGGTTTGCCAAAGGATCCCTCGCCCCGGATTATCACGCTGGGTTTGCCGCATAAACCATGCTGAACCCGTATCTCGCGAAAACTGCGCCAGCACCTGGCTGGAGCTGCGCGGAGCATCGGTGGTGGTGTAGAAACCGCTACGAGAAACGTAGGACATGCGCTCGCTGAAGATTCGGTTATTGTTGGTCAATCGCAGAAGATAGCCAAGCTCAAGGGTAGCCATCAATTCATTGCTGGCCTGCGGATTGTTACGCGACAACAGGTCATCAGCGTCGACAAAAGAATCGGAGACTCCGTATACCGTCAGAGTACGCCGGTTGTTTAGCTCGACTGACCAGATGGGATCGTGCCGTTTACTGATGTACTCCTGCTCGGCCCGGCGCAGAATGGCGAAATCCAGCGGATTCTCCAGCGCCGATTGCATACTGTTGCGAAAAAAGAGCAGCCGGTTGAGATTAAATTGCAACAGCCCATCCATTTCATGGGCCACGTTCTCAAGATTATTACGTTGGTTGGCGACGTACGCTTCTTCCAGTACCCGGATCTCTCGCCAGATGAGTAACGTTGAAAAGAACAGCACCACGATGAAACAGATATTGACCACACGCCCCGGATTGAAGAGGCGACGGAACTTTTTTAGCCACAGCGGCTTATCCATTATTCACTCGCAGTACGGTCAAAGAAACCAACAACATCAACGCTCCTTGTCCGAACGTAATCAATATTAAAAGCGCCCGCACCAGCGGGCGCTGCACATCTAATTATGCTGCGAACGTTGCCCTTCGCCGCGGACCAACTCATCTTCACGGAAGGCTTCACGCTGTACGACGTGACCGTCATACCACCGGCACTCGACCATGTCGCCGGCAATGCCGGTGACGACCATTCGCGGCCCGCCGCTTTTCCGTCTGACTTCATCACTGACCAACAAGACCATTTTTGCCTCCGGTATCAGGAAGAAACAGTTTCACCTTAGACGACGCCGGCCCATCTTGCGTAACCGACGCAGGGATTTATTTCGCGTTACCGCGTAATGCGGCTATAGCTTTAACAACGCCAAAAACGATAGCGCCAATAATAAATCCTAGCACCAGATTAGCGACCACAGGCAATGTGGATGCCAACATTCCACTCAGTCCATGGGCAAGATTTTCGATGAAATGATGCAGCGGCGCTACGCCGTGAACCGCAATACCGCCGCCAACCAAAAACATCGCCAGGGTACCGACGAAAGTCAGAATTTTCATCAACCGCGGCGCGATGGCCAGGAGGGCTTTTCCTACCCCCTGCGCCAGTACGCTTTTTTTCTCTACCAGCCAATAGCCCATGTCATCCAGCTTGACAATGACGCCTACCAGACCGTAAACCCCAACGGTCACAAGAATGGCGATACCGGATAAAATCAGGATCTGATTAAGCAAGGGCGCATCAGCTACAATACCCAAGGTTATCGCGACGATTTCAGCTGATAAGATAAAATCGGTACGGATCGCCCCTTTTACTTTATCGCGTTCAAAGGCCAGCGGGTCCTGGGCGGCGAGCGTTTCCAGGCGCTGCTGGCGCAGTTTCGGGTCTTCCTTATTCTTGCGCGCATGCAGGTTATGCAGCACTTTTTCAAAGCCTTCAAAGCAGAGAAAAGCGCCGCCCAGCATCAATAGCGGCGTAATAGCCCAGGGAATAAATGCGCTGATAAGTAACGCCAGCGGCACCAGAATCACTTTATTCAGAAACGAGCCTTTTGCTACCCCCCACACCACCGGGAGCTCGCGGTTAGCCCTTACGCCAGTAGCCTGCTGCGCGTTGAGAGAAAGATCATCGCCCAGTACGCCCGCCGTTTTCTTAGCCGCTAGTTTTCCCATGACGGAGATATCATCCAGCAGCGTGGCAATATCGTCCAATAAGGTTAAAAGACTACTTCCCGCCAAAATGTGCTTCCTTCAATTTCTGTTTATGAAACATAGAGTATGAGGCAAAAGCGCCCTCTCGCCCAGAGATGTCATTAGTCAACAAAAATATAACAAAAAAATCACATTGAAAGCGCTCGCCAGCACGTTAGTTTTCACGTTAACTATATGTTCCCTTTCTATCTCTTTTCGTCGCGAGGAAGTATGTCTACCCGTCAGCTGTTACCCCTTATCGGCGCGCTGTTTGCGCTGTATATCATTTGGGGGTCAACCTATTTTGCTATCGCTATTGGCGTCGCCAGCTGGCCGCCGTTGATGATGGCCGGGATCCGCTTTCTCTCTGCCGGCGGCGTGTTGCTTATCTATTTACTGGCCACCGGTCATAAACTCCCGGCCCGGCGACCGCTACTTAATGCGGCGCTGATAGGCATCCTGTTGCTTGCCGTCGGCAATGGCTTCGTTACTCTTGCAGAACATCAGCATGTACCATCAGGTATCGCCGCGGTGATGGTCGCCACCGTCCCGCTATTTACGCTCTGCTTCAGCCGTTTTTTTGGCATTGTCACGCGCAAGCTGGAATGGTTCGGTATCGCGATTGGCCTGGCGGGAATTGTGATGCTCAATAGCGGCGGCAATCTCAGCGGCAACCCCTGGGGAGCATTGCTGATTCTGATTGGTTCCCTGAGCTGGGCGTTTGGCTCGGTTTACGGCTCGCGTATTGAATTACCAACCGGGATGATGGCTGGCGCGATTGAAATGCTGGCGGCAGGGATTGTGCTTTCCGCGGCATCATGGTTCTCAGGGGAGAAGCTCACTCAAATGCCGTCCTGGTCCGGTATTTTGGCCGTTGCTTATCTGGCCATTTTTGGCTCGCTTATCGCCATTAACGCCTATATGTATCTGATACGTAACGTGACGCCGGCGGTTGCTACCAGCTATGCCTATGTCAACCCGGTGGTCGCCGTGCTATTGGGGACCGGGTTTGGCGGTGAAAGCCTCTCCATGATCGAGTGGCTGGCGCTGGCGGTGATTATTTTCGCCGTCGTATTAGTGACGCTAGGTAAATATCTCTTCCCTGCCCGCTCAACCGTTACTCCTTGTCAATCGGATCGATAAAACCGATGCCCTGAGTGTCGATCTGCGCGCAATTTCCACCGCCGCAGATCCACTCCTCCAGACGATCGCGTAAGGCCTCATCGCTTAATTTCTGCCGCCCGCGGAGCGCGCACTCCCAGACAATAAGCACCCGCCAGCCTTGTTCTATCAACATCGCCAGGTCGCGGCGATCGCGCCGCACGTTAGCGCCAATCTTTTTCAGCCAGAAATCGGTACGGGTCGCCGGTACTTTGAACAGATAACAGTGATGATGGTG
The DNA here is from genome assembly GCF_050600815.1 of Klebsiella sp. 141161. Classification (NCBI taxonomy): domain Bacteria; kingdom Pseudomonadati; phylum Pseudomonadota; class Gammaproteobacteria; order Enterobacterales; family Enterobacteriaceae; genus Klebsiella; species Klebsiella sp. 141161. The sequence goes on from NZ_JAQIRN010000001.1 coordinate 835,425, forward strand.
CCAAAAGCAGCCATGGGTAAAGATAACGCAGCGGTAGTCAGGCAGCAGAAAATCAGGCCGCCCGGGTAGCGATGCTTCCTGAACGCGAAAAGTGAATCCAGCCTGCGTTAGCAGCGCCGCCAACCGCTTCTCAATTGCCGTATCGCGGGTTGCGATAGCGCGCATATTTTTACTACGAGTGGCCTTATCGTGAACGTCCGCCATCGCTGTCTCCGGCAACGCGCAGTTTTACCGCTTCGGCAATCCGCGGCGCCAGCAGTTTTGCTACCGCGGCAAACACCGGGACTACCACCGAATTACCGAATTGGCGATAGGCCTGAGTATCGGAAACAGGAATACGAAAACGGTGTTCTCCCGGTGCTTCGAAGCCCATCAATCTTGCGCACTCGCGCGGTGTTAAACGCCGCGGGCGGCGTAGTTGATTTTGTGGATCGTCAAAATGCTTTTCGCCCAATGGTTTATCCCAACCGCGATCGACCAGGATCTCAGCGCCATCTTTGTAGTAGCGCGCAGATAGCGTTCGCGCGACGCTGCCTGGATTGGTCGGGTCGACCAGACCGTAACCGAAACCGTTGCCACGCGCCTGATGTTTACGCGCGTAACGATAGAGATACTTCCACAGAACCGGCGTCAGAATGAATTTAGCATCGACGGTGGGATCCAATAACTCGCCGAAGGTTGGCCGCTGCGGCGGATACAAACTGGTGATATCGCGCAGCGTAAATCCTTCATGCAATTGTAAATCGCGACGAAAACCCACCAGCACAATACGCTCACGGTGCTGGGGTAAGAAATGACGCCCATCGATAACCTTGGGGTCATCGGCGCCTACATGATTGGCATCCGCCACCTCATAACCAAGCTCATCCAGCGTCTGCATGATAATGCGAAAGGTTCTGCCTTTATCGTGGCTCTTCAGATTCTTGACGTTTTCCAGCACGAAGATCGGCGGACGACGGGCGGCAATAATTCTGACAACATCAAAAAAAAGTGTTCCCTGAGTTTCACAGGCAAAACCATGGGCGCGCCCCATGGCATTCTTCTTTGATACCCCGGCCAGGGAAAAGGGCTGGCAGGGGAAGCCCGCGAGCAGTACATCATGTTGCGGGATCGCCTCGCGGATAGACTTCGCCGCCTCTTCATCACTGATATCGGTGCGCTGGCTGAGGGTAATTTCTCGGATATCGGCGTTAAAGCTGTGCTGCAGCGGATCGCAATACCAGTTAGCTTTATAGGTACGTACAGCGTGTTTATTCCACTCGCTGGTAAATACGCACTGCCCGCCAATAGCTTCAAAGCCGTGGCGAATACCGCCAATGCCGGCGAAGAGATCGATAAAACGAAACGTATAGTCTGGATGATGGCGCGGCGGAGACGGTAACAGGCTCGCCAGAGAAGCGCACTCCGCGTTCGTTAACCTGCTTGCCGCATGACTCACCGTCGCCACCCGTTTGAGTATCGCCGGGCTCCAGTGCTGATCGCCAACCGCTAGCAGCTGCGCGACCAGGGTTTTGACATCATAGATCGTCATCAGCTGGCGCAATAACGCCTGCGCGTGTTCCCCTGACGGCTCAGACAGGAGATTTTCTTTGGATAATTTTTGCGGCATAACCTCAACCAGCACGGACAATTTTTGCAGAGAGTACCACAAATAGTCGCAACGGATTTAAACCGCAGGCGCAAAGCGGCGCAAAACCGCTTCATCCAATGACAACGGGTCGCCACGCAGTTCGGCGCCCAGCTTGGCCATAAATTGCACCAGAAATTGGGCATTATGCACCGCCAGCGCTCTCCCCTGCTCCGTTTGCATGGTCTCAGGCAGGCGTAGCAATTTACACTGAAAATGGTCGAGGGCAAATTTCTTGTCATCAAGATCGCGCTGGTCAGCAAAGGGATCGTCAGCATCAAACAAGATAGTGTTTAGCGCGCCGGAAACGGCAAAAACACGAGCCAGACCAATCGCCCCCAGCGCTTCCAGTCGGTCCGCATCCTGGACAATTTTCGCCTCTACGCTTTGCGGTAATATAGCCGCACTAAAGCTATGCGCTTCAATAGCATGCATAACTGCAGGATAACGGTCGGCGGGAAAGTCGGGGAAAGCGCTTTGCAGGATAGACCGCGTTTTCTCTGCCGCCATCCGCGAAGAGTTATGACGCTGAGGATGGTTTTTAGCCAGGCTGACAATATCGTGAAAGTAGCAGGCCGTCAGGATAACCAACTCGTCAGCGCCGCTATCGCCGACCAGCTGCTGCGCGGTACTCCAGACGCGGCGAAAGTGCGAAATGTCATGAGCCGCATCCTCCTGCGCATGATGCGTATTTAACCAGTTTTCAAATCGTTGTTGCCATTCAGCTAATAACATGAGCGTTTCCTGATGCCTGGACTAGCCTCGAGCATAGCAACTTTAATCGCGCTGTTCATGTACCTGAATAGGGGGACGCGTATACCAGGCTATCGCCCCAAGGATTGCCCCCACTCCTCCCAGCACCAAAAAACCCAGCAGCGCGCCAATCCATTTGCCCGCCGTTGACCCCAATTCGCCATCAATGCTGACGCCGGGGACGCTTTGAATGCGCCCCACTATCCACCAGTACCGTACCATCGCCCACACAAAGTAACCGCAAAAGGCGTAAAAAGCCCATAACGCCAGCTTTCCACCGGGGCCCCGTTTCGCTTTAGCGTCCATTAAATCCTTCTCCCTATATCAACCACAGCGCATCATCGCCAACCACACATCTGTGACGTACATCACATTATACAATTATCGTGCTTATCTGGAAGCATGAGTATGGTGCCGGGCGTGTTTTGCCATCCACGAATGTTGGTTAGGGTCAGCACCTTTATATACTACGGATATCGCCATGCTTTTAAATAAGACGATTTGATGAAATCCAACGATATTCATTATCAAACAAATTATTTAATAATATAACTTATCACATTATAAGCGATGATATTGTTATGTCATTTACAGCGTAGATAACATTATTGCCGGGAATTAAAAACCGACTGACATTAAAAATCAAAATAAAACATCGATAAACCACGGGAATATACATTACCCAAAGAATAGAAAATACATATATTGAATATAAAATAAATATTTTGAAATATTTTAATATACTTTTATTACATTTTTTATTTAATTAAAAATGAACTTAAGCGGCTAGTATCAATTCGTCATTCCACAGGGAATTAGACAATTCATATTAATTATGATTAAAGGGAATACATAATGAAAAGAAAAGTATTGGCTATTATGCTGCCAGCGTTATTAGCAGCAGGCGCGGCGCACTCTGCGGAAATTTATAACAAAAACGGCAACAAGCTTGACCTCTACGGAAAAGTTGACGGTCTGCACTATTTCTCCGACGACGCTTCTGAAGATGGCGACCAAACCTACGCGCGTTTAGGCGTGAAAGGCGAAACGCAGATCAACGATCAGCTGACCGGCTACGGCCAGTGGGAATACAACATTCAGGCTAACACCACTGAAGGTGAAGGCGCTAACTCCTGGACCCGTCTGGGCTTCGCGGGTCTGAAATTTGCTGACTACGGTTCTCTGGACTACGGCCGTAACTACGGCGTTATCTATGATGTCGAAGCGTGGACCGACGTACTGCCGGAATTCGGCGGCGACAGCTACACCCAAACTGACGTCTTCATGCTTGGCCGTACCAACGGCGTGGCGACCTATCGTAACAGCGATTTCTTCGGCCTGGTTGATGGCCTGAGCTTTGCCCTGCAGTATCAGGGTAATAACGAAAACGCTGGCTCCGGCGAAGGCACCAATAACGGCGGTGGTCGTAAACTGGCGCGTGAAAATGGCGACGGTTTCGGTATCTCCTCTTCCTACGATCTCGGCATGGGCATCAGCTTCGGCGCGGCATATGCTTCTTCAGACCGTACCAACAATCAGGTGGCCGCAGCGGCCAACAGCGCTTACGCCGGCGGCGATAAAGCCGATGCCTGGACCGTGGGCGCGAAATACGATGCTAACAACATCTACCTGGCCGCAATGTACGCGGAAACCCGCAACATGACTTCCTTCGGTAAATCCACCAGCTATCTTGGCGGCGGTATTGCCAACAAGACTCAGAACTTCGAAGTTGTTGCCCAGTATCAGTTCGACGATTTCGATTTACCGCTGCGTCCATCTGTCGCTTATCTGCAGTCTAAAGGTAAAGACCTGTACAACAGCGGCGACAAAGACCTGGTTAAATACGTTGATGTGGGTATGACTTACTACTTCAACAAAAACATGTCTACCTACGTTGATTACAAAATCAACCTGCTGGACGAAGACGACTACTTCTACCGCGCCAACGGCATTGCGACAGATGACGTAGTCGCGCTGGGCCTGGTCTACCAGTTCTAATATCCCCTCATTATCAAAGCCTGCCACGTGCAGGCTTTTTTCGTTTTAACGATCGGCTTTTCGCGGCGTCGGCATATATCAATCCACTGAAGTAATTCAAACTTTTGTCATGGGAATGGCTCAATAATACTCTGGCACAGAAGGCAGGATATTTGCCCTCCGGTTGCCGGGTGACCCTCTCTCTTACACTCCCTACATCTCCCCCCCACTCCAGTACCAGAACGGAATACCCTTACAAAAACGATCGTTTTAACCGATCGATTTAACAAAATCGATCTGTCATAACAATTATCCACATGAAAAATACGCCTTTAAAATATCCCCTTCACAGGGAAGGACATTTTGTGACTCTTAAACAGGTAATAACCGAGCTAGCTTATAGCGTGAGGAGCTTTGTCGTGTCGCTTCACAACACGTAAAAACCCTTATGAGAGCATGACTACAGCAGGTTTAGCTGTCTGAAATGCATTGATTGAAAAAACAACAAATTGGTATAGTTACACAGTGAAATTATTTAAATGTAAATACTGCATGCGCTGCGGTAAGAAGCTTAGGTTTTTCGAAAGGTTAATGGCTGAGAAGGATCGTCTCTGTGATGATTGTTGTTCTAAAGTTAGCAAATACATGTATGACAAGAGACATTAAATTTCAGCCGCGATGCAGGAAAACGTCTCAAACTAACATGGATAAGGGCTATGCCATGTAAAATCCCATGGCAAGCGAAGAAAGTTATGGGATTCGTTTTCTCTTAAAATTGCGATATCACTAGCGACTAATACGGATGGTCAATAATATTGTTCAGGTATGCCATTTGGTTGCGATAGCCACGGGCAGCTTTGCCAATAATAATCTCGGTTAGTTGTCAACCATCCTATTAAATTTCACCAGGCATTAAATAATAAAAAGAGGAATAATGGAAACAGCAAAATGCTTACAGCGGTTGGTTATGCCAAACGCCAGGTTTGGTGCATCTGAAAGCATGTACATCAGAGGGAGCCTTTTTTCATTTTCGGAAAATATTATTACCGTATTTCCCGGAGGGAAAATTTCTTTTGATACCTATTACAATGGTTTTTCCACTATTCTCTGGAAAGAAAAATGCGGAATACACGATCTTGCATTCAATGCATCAGGCACTGGCTTAGCAAAAATCAGCGCCTTGCTTATTACAGAAGAAATGTCAAGATATGAACTGGCATCAGCAACCGTGTCGCTGAATAGCCTGTCTCAAGAAATATTCACTCTGGATTTGGCTGACACTCTCAATCGCGGCATTATATATATAGAAATAACTCCGATAAATGGGATTGTCTCCCTTAATAGCGGCGAATGGTTTACCAATCAATCTCCCCGCAGAAAAGTAAAGCTCGGAATATCAATAACACATTTTGACAGAAAAAAATATGTCATCCCCTCAATGATGAGAATAAAGCGAGAAATACTAGAAAATGATGACTATCGCGGACTCATTGACTTTACCGTTATTGATAACTCAAAGAATATAACGGCTCGCGAGGCTAATGGGATTAGGGTTATTCCCAATAAGAATACTGGTGGTGCGGGTGGATTTATGAGAGGTCTACTTCATTACATTGATGAAGGTGATTTCACCCACACATTATTCATGGATGATGATGCAAGTTGCGAAGCCGAATGCATCAAAAAGACATACTCTGTACTGAGTTATGCATTAAACGACAACGCTGCGGTTTCTGGTTCATTATTTACCGGTGTGCGCCCCGATGCTTTAGTTGAAAAAGGTGCATTTTTTGATAGGGTATGTCATCCAATTTACTCAGGGTGGCGGTTAAATGATGTGGAACCCTTGGTAAAAACAGAAACCCTCATGCAATTTCCTAACTATGGCGCGTGGTGGTTCTTTGCATTCCCGATAAATCACGTCAAGAGTTTTGCATTTCCTTTTTTTGTTCGCGGTGATGATATCTTATTCGGCATGATGAACGACTTTGATATATTAACAACAAATGGCATTGCTTGTTATGCGGAGGAAGATTTCTCTTCTAAGACCTCACCGTTGACGGCCTACCTTGATACGCGCAATCATCTTGTAAATATGTTATTTTTTGGCCGACCAGTTAAAGACATAATTGGCACATATATTTCCTTTCATCTGAAAAGCCTGCTTGCTCATCAATATGGTAGTGCAGCCGCCATCAATTTAGCTTTCAAACATGTCTATGGCGATCCTGACTTTTGGAAAAATAATGCAGACATGAAGGATGTTCGTGAAGCATTAAATGCTATAACTTTTAATGAAAAAATGAAACCGATATCTCCTCCAGATAACAGCGTAGAGTTTAAGTGTAATTTCGAAACAAAATCACGGCGACTTTTCAGAATTATTACGTTAAATGGATTTCTGGCGCCTTCAAAAAACAAAATCATTTATCAGGAAAAGACATCAGGCGTGTCACTGAGACAGATTTTCAGGTACAAAAAGGTTTTTTATTACGACCGCGGCAATAAAACAGGCTATATTGCTGAGGCATCAAAAAAACAGCAGGCATCAGGTTTTATTGAGATATTGTTTAATACCTTAAAGATAATCCTTGCATCGAGAACACAGAGAAAAAAATACTCAGAAGTGACTAACAAGCTCACAACAGAAGAATTCTGGAGGAGTATACTTATTCGTCAATAAATTTTCTTACTGGCTATCGATACATCAGGTAATTTTGTAGTTGCAGGGATTGAAGCTTCGATAACCTGCAACTTTTTATGTTAGTCCATTCATTCCGTCACACTGACTTATCAAGATCGTCTATTTACGACAGTAAATTCCGTGAATAACTTTTTGCAGAACTATTATCACCGTACCACTCCAGATGGAGCTTTGCTACTGTAAACTGCCTCTCAAGGCGATTCGGGACGAAATGTGTTCATCATCACCACCTCTATACCGGTAGGTGGGCTACTGACCACACTCTTTCATGTGCCTGCCGGCAAACCTGCTCCCCATACTGAAGCCTCTTAGGGTTGCCGTGAAAAGGATCACGGAGGTGCTATTGAATGGTTAGGGCGTAAACTCAAAATAACCTTGAAAGCGAAAGGCATTTCATAACAGGAAAGTTCGAGCAAAGATAGGCAACGTTTCGCCCACACCCGGTGTAGCAATTATCGAGGATTCAGAAGATGATTATTGATAAAAATATAGCAACGGAATATACCAACAGTATACCAAGTGTGATGGATGTCGTTGAAGGGAATTGGCGTAAGTGATTGAATAGTGGCGGAGAGAGGGGGATTTGAACCCCCGGTAGAGTTGCCCCTACTCCGGTTTTCGAGACCGGTCCGTTCAGCCGCTCCGGCATCTCTCCGCTGTTGAGGTTGCTATAATGCCAGGTTCTTTGGCATTTTAATAGCTCCAGTCCCTTAAATTGAGTTCAAGTGACGACTTTGCGAGCGATATGATGTTTAAATGGCCGTGGAAAGCAGAAGAACAGACAGGTAATGGCGAAATCCCGTGGCAACAAGCGGTTGCCATTCCGGTTTTAGCAAACCTCACTCAACAGGAACAGCAGCAGCTGTGCCAAATGGCAGCTCGTTTTTTACAACAAAAACGTCTGGTGCCGTTACAGGGATTTGAGTTAACCCCACTACACAGCGCGCGTATCGCACTACTCTTTTGCCTGCCGGTACTTGAGCTCGGCCTTGAATGGTTAGATGGCTTCCATGAAGTCTTGATCTACCCTGCCCCCTTTGTCGTTGATGACGAATGGGAAGATGACATCGGCCTGGTGCATAATCAACGCGTTGTCCAGTCCGGCCAAAGCTGGCAGCAAGGTCCCATTATCCTTAACTGGTTAGATATCCAGGACTCTTTCGATGCCTCCGGTTTTAACCTGATCGTGCATGAGGTCGCGCACAAGCTGGATTCGCGTAACGGCGATCGCGCCAGCGGGGTTCCTTTCATTCCCTTGCGTGAAGTCGCTGGTTGGGAGCACGATCTACATGCGGCGATGAACAACATTCAGGATGAGATCGATTTGGTCGGCGAAAGCGCCGCCAGCATTGATGCCTATGCGGCAACCGACCCGGCAGAGTGCTTTGCGGTGCTATCTGAATATTTCTTTAGCGCCCCAGAGCTATTCGCCCCCCGTTTCCCGGCGCTATGGCAGCGGTTCTGCCAGTTCTATCGTCAGGATCCGCTACAACGTTTACGGCAAAACGATCTGCTGGATGAAGACGACGTGCGGGTTGTTCATTAAAAACACGCTTTGAACTAAATTTCGCCAATTGAATCAGCTGGTTAAATTTAGTGTTGACACCAAAATGCGAGGCCAGTAGTATGCGCCTCGTTCACACGATTCCTCTGTAGTTCAGTCGGTAGAACGGCGGACTGTTAATCCGTATGTCACTGGTTCGAGTCCAGTCAGAGGAGCCAAATTTAAAAAGCCTGCTTTTAAGCAGGCTTTTTGCTTTTTAGCCTTCATGCCGTTAAAAACTGGCTTCCACCGCTGAGCTACTAATATTCACCGGCATCCCGGAACGTCTCTGTAACGCTGAATCCGCTCGCCCGACGTTCACGCCAGCTCCCTGCACAAACTCGCGTATTGCCGGGGTATACGGCAGCGGCACTTTGCGGTCTGACTCAAATTCCGAACGATTACGCGACAACGGTTCATGCACTTCCAGCCAGCGGCTGCCGTCCGGCTCGGTGGTGTACTTCACCGGCTGATCGATAATCTGTACTCGCGTGCCGACCGGTACATTATCGAACAAGTATTTAATGTCATCGTTGCGCAGGCGAATACAGCCCTGGCTCACCCGCAGGCCAATGCCAAAATTGGCATTAGTTCCATGAATGGCATACAGCCTGCCGATGTAGATAGCATACAGCCCCATTGGATTATCTGGCCCGGCGGGTACCATCGCCGGCAGGGTTTTACCTTCTTTAGCGTACTCACGACGGGTATTCGCCGTCGGTACCCAGGTAGGCCCTTCCTGCTTACGTTCCACGGTCGTTACCCAGTTACGCGGCGTCTCGCGCCCCGCCTGGCCAATACCGATCGGTAGCACCTCAACGGTATTGCCCTCAGGCGGATAATAATAAAGCCGCATCTCGGCGACGTTTATCACGATACCGCTACGCACGGTAGCAGGCAGGATCAATTGCTGCGGAATAATCAACGAAGTTCCGGATTTGGGTAAATAGACATCGACGCCGGGGTTAGCCTCCAGCATGTTGCTCAGCCCCTGCCCGTACTGCGCGGCAAAGGTTTCCAACGGCTGGGTATTACGCTCGGGCACGCTGATTTTAATCGGACTGCCAACCAGACGACTCCCTTCCGGCGGCAATGGATAACTTACCGCCAATGCGCTGTAGCTGGCCAACATCATCACCAGAGAGCAAAGCAACTTCATACGCCGCACCATCATTTTCCCTTCCTCAGTCGCGACTCACGTGAATGAATTATAGCTGCTTTGACGCCTCCCGCTTGCCTGCTGCCCGCACTCAGATTTGATAATCGATAGCCACTTCCTCCGGCTCCATCGCCTGGCGCTTAATCTCATCCAATGACAACCCGGCATTGCACAGTTCAATGAAACGCCAGACGTAGTTACGCTGTAACTGACCGCGTTTTAACCCCAACCAAACGGTATTGGCATCAAAAAGATGGCGTGTTTCCAGCCGGGTAAAAGTATCCGCTTCGCGAGCATCGCCGGATTGCTCCGCCACCAGCCCCACCCCTAACCCCAGCTCCACGTATGTTTTAATGACATCGGAATCCTGGGCGCTGAGAACGATATCCGGCATCAGTCCTTTACGGGTGAAGGCTTCGTCAATACGCGAACGCCCGGTAATGCCCTGGCGGTAGGTAATTAACGGCCAGCGCGCAATCGCCTCGAGAGTCAGCGGCGTAACCTCAATCAGCGGATGATCTTTCGGTACTAATAAACTGTGGTGCCAGCGGAACCAGGGGAATGCCACCAGCGTCGGGTCGTTACTTAAGCGCTCGCTGGCGATACCAATATCCGCCCCGCCATTGTGCAGTAGCGCTTCGATCTCCTGCGGCGTCCCTTGCACTAACTCCAGCCGCACATCGGGGAAAAGTTCGCGAAAAGCTTTAATCACCGGTGGCAGGCTATAACGTGCCTGAGTATGCGTGGTGGCAATGGTTAATACGCCTGAAGCGTCGTTGGTAAAAAGATCGGCAAGCCGGCGGACATTGCTGGCCTCGTTGAGGATCCTTTCGGCAATAGAGAGCAGCGCTTTACCGGGCTCGGTCATCCCCAGCAAGCGTTTACCGCGGCGGATAAAGATTTCTATCCCCAGCTCTTCTTCCAGCTCACGAATATGGCGGCTGACGCCAGATTGCGAGGTGTACAGCATGTTAGCGACTTCCGTCAGGTTGTAATCCCGACGGGCCGCCTCGCGAATAATTTTAAGTTGCTGGAAATTCACCTTTTCCCCCAGGTCTTCAGACATAACATAATGTCTATTGTTAAAGTCTGTTTACCCGGCAAACAAATAATAAAAACCAGCAACTTATTCCTTAAAAGAATATAACCTAACTGACCAGCTGTAATTCACGATTCTCCAGAGACGGACGACTGACCAGCGACAGCAGGATATCTTTGACCGCCTGCGCTTGAGGAGATAAGCCGCCGCGCGCCGAAGTATTCAGCGATAGCGACAGGCTCATCGACGGCGTGCTGATGCGCGCCATCCAGCCATTAGCCGTCCCACACAGCGCGCGCGCCGCCGATTCCGGCAGTACGGTGACGCCCATACCGCTGGCGATTGCCGCAGTTAACGTGGTGATGGATTCGATCTCGCCAATCACTTTAGCCGACAGGCGGCGTAAGGTGAAAGCCTCCGTAACTCGTGCGCAAACGGCGCTATAGTCGCGGGGTAAGAACAGGCTCATTTCCGCAACGGCTGAAAGATCAACGCTTTGTCCCGGACAGTTTTGCGTGCCGACCAGATACAAATCCTCTTTCAGCAGCGGCTGGCTGACCACGCCCGCCACCGGCGAACGTTCATACAGCACCGCCATGTCCAGTTGGCCGCCAAGCAGCTTGTCATTCAATACGCTGCCGCTGCACTCCTGCAGATATACGTTCACCTCGGGCAGTTCATTACGCACCGTTTGCAACAGCGGCATGGTGATCGCCGAAGCCGCCGTTCCCGGCGCAAGGCCAATTGCCACCTGCCCGCTCAGCGTCTGGCCAACGTTATGTACTGCCAGATGCGCCTGCTCACACTGGCGTAAAATGGTCCGCGCGTGGGTATAGAGAATCTTCCCCGCTTCGGTTGGTGTAACGCCGCGTTTGGTGCGGATCAGCAGTTTCTGCTCCAGTTCACCTTCCAGGGTCGCTACCTGCTGGCTCAGCGCCGGTTGTGCGATATGCAAGACTTCAGCGGCCTGGGTCAGACTGCCGATATCGACGATTTTCACAAAATACTTCAGTCGTCTTAAGTTCATTTTGCCTCCTGTAAGGGAATGCCACTACTGGCCATTAAGTTACAGGGATTTTGCAAGATGCTTGCCAGTTTTTACGTCGTTGGGCCATTGCCCTTCCGGTGCGGCAAAATAAGGGTTTGTGATAATACTGGTGGCTTCCATGAGCGCATGATATGCCCCATTAGGGGTATAAATGCACCATCGTGGTGCATTTCCAGCGAGCTTTGCCATAAAAGGCTTTTGATTGTTGAAATTGTCAGCAGTCGAACGTTTTATGGCGAATCAGCCTTTGACAACACCGCAAGTCATCGATAATATGCGCCCCGTTCACACGATTCCTCTGTAGTTCAGTCGGTAGAACGGCGGACTGTTAATCCGTATGTCACTGGTTCGAGTCCAGTCAGAGGAGCCAAATTTAAAAAGCCTGCTTTCGAGCAGGCTTTTTGCTTTATATTTCACATAACTCTTCTGCTTCGTTCATCACCTGCGATATGGTAGCGCCATACTTGTTTTGCCTGATGAGCCTGCATGTTTATCGTTACCGATATCTTTCACGATCAACCCTTTATTCAGCATGCCGAGTGCGGCTATCTTCGCGCTGACCCGGCGTTAAAATTTTGTCGGGTACGTTTCGCCAGGTCGCAACTACAGGACGCTCTTTTTAGCCAGTACGCCATCCCGCTCCCGCCTTCTCTTACTGGCGCCGTCGCCAAACGTAAAGCCGAATATCTGGCCGGGCGCTATTGCGCGCACTATTTGCTGCGACAATCCGGCTGCTTAGAGCCGGTGTTAATCGCCGCGGACCGCGCGCCAATTTGGCCGGCAGGCTGGCGAGGAAGCGTCTCACATAGCGAAGATATCGCCATCGCGGTGGTTAGCGCCGAGGACGACGGCCTGCATCCAGGGGTCGATATCGAGCATCTGCAACCGGGGGTCATGTTGGAAAGCGCCGATATGTTTGTCTCGAAAACGGAACAGACGCTGCTTTCCTGTTGTGGGCTGGATATGGAGTGGGCACTGCTGCTGGCTTTCTCAGCCAAAGAAAGCCTGTTCAAAGCGCTTTATCCGCGCGTGCAGCAGATGTTTGATTTCGATGCCGCCGCCATGGTCGCTCTCGACCCGGCAAATCAGCGTTTCACGTTGCGCCTTAATAAAACCCTCAGCGACGCCTTCCCCGCAGGTAGCCAGTTCAGCGGCGAGTATTACTTCAGTGAAGGCACTGTTCTTACCTGTCTGCGCTAGCTGTTCATTTCGCCACTTCGGGATTATGATGACGCTAACTATTTGACCTGCATACAGTGATAGATAAATGGATGTCATCGGCATCATTATGTCAGCGGGAAAATCCTCCGTCGACGTAGCGCTTTATACCTTGTTACCCATTATGGTCGTCATGCTGATCATAATGAAATATCTCGAAGTCCGCGGAATTCTCGACATCATCGTGCGCTGGCTGGCGCCGCTGCTGAAGCCCTTTGGGCTGACCGGTATGAGCGCCTTCGCGCTGATTCAGATAAATTTCGTCAGCTTTGCGGCCCCACTTGCCACACTGGCAATTATGGATAAACGCGGCGTCTCTGACCGACAAATGGCCGCCACCCTGGCGATGGTCTTCGCCATGGGTCAGGGCAACGTTTTCTATCCCTTAACGCCGTTCGGCCTGCACTGGCTGGCCGCGATCGCCATTTCTATTATCGGTGGGCTCTGCGCCGCAGCGGTCTGCTGGTACGCCACCGGGCGTAAGTTATCCATTGTCGAGAGCAGCCGGGCAGAAGCGCTCCCGGAAAGCGAACAAAATAATCACGGGCTGATTGCGGTGATCAATAGCGCCGGCGCCGACGCTATCCGTCTGGCGCTTGGCGCCGTGCCGATGCTGATTTTATCGTTGACCATCGTCGGCCTGATGCAGGCGGCCGGCGTCATCGAGATGCTGCAGCGCGTACTGATGCCGCTGCTGCTATGGCTACATATCCCCGAAAACTTCGTCCTGCCCGCGCTGGTGAAATGTGTGGCGGGCGGCACCGCCTATTTCGGGGTTATCTCCGAGCTGGCGCAGCAGGGTAAAGTGACGCTCAGTCAGATTAACGCCTCCGCAGGGCTGCTCATCCAGACCTTCGACCTACCAGGCATCGGCATTTTCCTTGGCGTCAGCTCAAGATTTGTGCGTCTTTTCCGCTTCGTCGCCCCTGCCGCCCTCATCGGTATTGCGCTGCGCACGGTACTGCACACCCTGTGTTTCTGAGAACGACGGCAGACGCTGATTAACCCGCTGCAGCAGGTAGGGGAAAAATGGGTTAGAGGTGGCGCGCATTAACGTATCAAGGCCGACGCTCAGCGTCGCGGTCTCGCCGCGTAGCGAAATGGTGCCAAGGCTAATACCGCTAAGGTTTTTCTCCGTCGGCTCGCGGCCATACAGCGAATCGGTGATGGGGAACGGCACCGCGACATGCGAAAGCGAGTACATATCCTGCGGCCAGGCCAGATGCAGCGCCTGCGTTCTCTCGGCAGTGTGCCCCGCCAGCGTCAGGCGCGCGACGGTATCGAGGGTGTGCGGAGTCGCATTCGTCACGATCGTCGTGGAGTACGGACGCGGCGCCGGAGGTAACAAGGTATTCACCGCCGAATAAGTCGCCGGGCGAAACAGCGCCCGCAGGTTCGCCGCCTGATTAATATCGAAAATCACCAGTTCGCTGCCGTTGTCCGGCAAATAGCGGTATAACGAATCAACCACCGCCCGGGTACTGACTGTAGAATCAATCACCGACTGAAAAGTTAACACCGGCGCGATAGAGGCTAAGCGCTGGCTCTGCGCCGCCTGGATAATCTGTTTTTGCAAGGCCTGGGTCAGCAGCCACGACTGGCGCGCTGCCTTTACCGGAAAGGAATTGTATTTATAGGGATTAAACTCCGGAACGACGTTTAGCCACGCCGCGCGCGCAAAGGCGGGAAATATCGAAGGCAGTCCAGCCAGTCCGGCGAACCGGGCAAAAGCGGTTACGCCAATCATCGGCGATAACAGTATTATCTGCTGCGGCCTGACCAGCGATTTATCGGTCAATTCATCGAGCGCATACTTCAGCGCCAGCGCGCCGCCGTTAGAATATCCCACCAGATGCAGCGGCACATCCCCACCGGCACGTCGCATCGCTTCCCGAACCGCCAGGCGGGTTGTCGCCAGCCATTGCTGCCAATCAACGCGGGTTAATGCGCCCGGCGCGGTACCGTGGCCGGGTAAGCGCGGCGCCACCGCGACAAAACCTTGCCGTTGATACTCTTCCGCCAGATAGCGCACGCTGTAGGGGGAGTCGGTTAATCCATGCAGCAACACCACCGCACCACGCGGTTTGCCGGATGGCAGTAATATAAAGGAGCGATTCCAGTCTGGCGTAAAACGTTGCGGATAGACCAGGCTGTCGCGATAAAAGCGATTTATCGGCGTTTTGTCAGCGGCAGGCAGTTGGTCGCTGACCTCACGCCGCAAATCGGCAAATATCTTATCTTCCCGTTTGAGATAGCTGGCAAAACTGGCGCGGTCGATTTCATCAGCGGTCATCTCATCCCCAGACCAGGTATGCCAGCGCTGCAATGCAGGGCCACGTTCCGATTCATATATTCGTCCGATGAAAAATACCACCGCTACAATAACCGCCGCTGCCAGCGCTTTTTTCGCCAGCGAGACTATCCTTAATCCAGATTGATTCAGAAGCTTGTTAAATCGCATCAAAGCCATAGGTGGTATTTGCCTGTCCCGCTGCATCGCAGAGTTAAGATTTAACAACTTCAGCTAAACGTAAATTAAACCAATGGGTAGTTTCAGTTGTCTTTAAAGCACTAACGCGTCAATCATCATTCTGAGTGTAACAAGCCTGGGTGAAAACATGGAGTGGTGGGTCAAGAAAGTACGGAAAAATGCCTCTACAGCAACAACTTGCGTGGTTCTACAGAGTGGCCAGATCGTGGTAATTGCTGAAATCGAAAGCCGATGCAGACTACAGGAAGGTGATAAGCTAACGCCTGGTCCTAATGCACTTTATTACATCAACAATAACGACGCGGCGACATTAAGAGTGGTAAGCGCAAGTAATTTTAGCGCCGAACGCTGGGCACAGACTGCCTGACCCTGCGCGGCTAAGCTTTTATTATCAACGAGTTTGACTATTTACCCGGGCCTGTAATTTTCCTTCGCCATTTTCACGCTGTAGCATACTATCAACAGTATCAGCAGACCTGAAACAAGGAGCGAATGATGAACCAGAAGGCCGTCAGTCTGACCCCGGAGCAGGCGCTTTCCCAGTTGGAAGCGCAGTATGAAAGAGCGGTTAACGCGTTGCGTAAGGCCATTGGCGAGTACATTCACCACAATATCCTTCCTGATGAAATAGCCCGTGCTGAAGGCTTATTCGTCTATCCTCAATTGTCTGTCTCGTGGGATGGCGCCGAGCACAAAGCCTTAAAAACCCGAGCCTGGGGGCGATTCACCCATGCAGGCTGCTACACCACCACCATTACCAATCCAAAACTCTTTCGCGCTTATCTGCTGGAACAATTAACTCTGCTATATCAGGATTACGGCGCGCATATTAGCGTCGGCAATTCGCAGCACGAAATTCCCTTCCCTTACGTGATTGATGGCTCTGCGCTGACGCTGGATCGCTCGATGAGCGCCGGATTAACGCGTTATTTTCCGACCACCGAACTGTCGCAGATTGGCGATGAAACCGCCGATGGCCTGTTCCACGCCACCGAGTATTATCCGCTGTCGCATTTTGACGCCCGCCGCGTCGATTTTTCACTTGCGCGCCTGAAGCACTACACCGGCACGCCGGTTGAGCACTTCCAGCCGTATGTCTTGTTTACCAACTACACGCGTTACGTCGATGAGTTCGTCAGCTGGGGCTGTAGCCAGATCCTCGATCCGGATAGCCCGTACATTGCCCTCTCCTGTGCAGGCGGGATTTGGATCACCGCCGACACTGAGGCCCCGGAAGAGGCGATTTCCGATCTGGCGTGGAAAAAGCACCAGATGCCGGCCTGGCACCTGATCACTAACGACGGTCAGGGTATTACGTTGATCAACATCGGCGTCGGCCCGGCCAATGCCAAAAATATTTGCGATCACCTCGCGGTGCTGCGCCCTGACGTCTGGCTGATGATTGGCCACTGTGGCGGCCTGCGTGAAAGCCAGTCGATAGGCGACTATGTACTGGCGCATGCCTATTTACGTGACGACCACGTGCTGGATGCGGTGCTACCGCCGGATATTCCCATCCCGAGTATCGCCGAAGTGCAGCGTGCGCTGTATGACGCCACTAAACAGGTTAGCGGCATGCCGGGCGAAGAGGTCAAACAGCGTCTGCGTACCGGTACGGTGGTGACCACCGATGACCGCAACTGGGAATTGCGTTATTCCGCCTCGGCGTTGCGCTTTAACCTAAGCCGTGCGGTGGCCATCGATATGGAAAGCGCCACTATTGCCGCACAGGGCTATCGTTTCCGCGTACCTTACGGCACGCTGCTGTGCGTCTCCGATAAACCGCTACACGGTGAAATCAAGCTGCCGGGACAAGCGAACCGCTTCTATGAAGGGGCGATTTCCGAGCATCTGCAGATAGGGATCCGCGCCATCGATCTGCTGCGCGCCGAGGGTGACCACATGCACTCCCGCAAGCTGCGTACCTTCAACGAACCACCGTTCCGTTAATCCCGGTCAAGCCCTGCGCGCTATTTGCCTAGGGCAAAATTGTACGGATACAGAAAAGCAAAAAGCCTGCTCGAAAGCCGGCTTTTTAAATTTGGCTCCTCTGACTGGACTCGAACCAGTGACATACGGATTAACAGTCCGCCGTTCTACCGACTGAACTACAGAGGAATCGTGTGAACGGGGCGAATACTAACGACCACGCTCAGCCATGTCAAAGATGTTTTTAATAATAGCGACCGTTTGCCGATTTATTCTTCACTTCGACTAAAAAGTAACACTTTTTTAGGATATTCATGACTTTTCTTCCAGCCGAGCCTTTAATCGCGGGTACTTCCTCAGCCAACGCCCGGTGATCATCCGGCGATAGAACAACAGGCCGCGCACCGCCCAGTCAAGCACCATACCCAGCCAGACACCGATGACGCCCATGCCCAGCATGATCCCCAGCGTATAGCCAGCAACCACCCGGCATCCCCACATACCCAGCATCGAAACCCACATGGTGTAACGCACGTCGCGTGCGCCTTTAAAGGCACAGGGCAAGGTCCAGGAAAGCGACCAAATTGGCATAAACAGGGCATTGAGCCACAATAACTCTTTAACCACCACTTTTACGTCTTCTTCGCTGGTGTAGAACGAAGCGATCAAGCCGGCGAACGGTGCGGTGCCCCAGGCAATAAGCGTCAGGATAATAGTCGACAACCAGAACACGAACCAGGCCTGACGTTCCGCCTGGCCGACCTGCCCTTTCCCCAGTCGTTTTCCGGTAATAATAGTTGAGGCCGAACCCAACGCGTTACCCGGCAGGTTAATTAACGAAGCCACCGAGAAGGCAATAAAGTTCCCGGCGATGACGTTGGTCCCCATCCCGGCAACAAACATCTGCGTCAGCAGCTTGCCGCCATTAAACAGTACCGATTCGATGCTCGCCGGGATGCCAATGCCCATCACCTCCCAGATAATGGCAAAGTTAAACGGCTTAAAGTAGCTCTTCAGCGAAATGCGCAGCGCCGGGTTAAAACCTGTCATCAGAACCCAGATGGTTGCCAATGCGCCAATATAGCGGGCAATAGTCAGCCCCAGCCCGGCGCCGACAAAGCCAAGCCCCGGCCAGGAGAAGAGGCCGTAAATCAGGATACTGCTGATAATAATATTGAGAATATTCATCCCACCGTTAATTAACAGCGGGATTTTGGTGGTCCCCGCGCCGCGAAGCGCGCCGCTACCAATTAAGGCAATCGCCGCCGCCGGATAGCTCAGCACTGTCAGCTCAAGATAGGTTAGGGCCAGTGCCTTAACCTGAACCGTGGCGTCGCCGGCAACGATATCGATAATCTGCTCACCAAAGGCGTGAATAATCGCCGCCAGCACGATCGAGAACAAGGTCATGATCGCCAGCGATTGACGCGCGGCCGCCCTCGCCCGCTTTCTATCGCGCTTACCGAGGCTGAAGGCCACCACCACGGTGGTGCCCAGGTCAATCGCGGCAAAAAACGACATAATGACCATATTAAAGCTATCGGCTAAGCCCACCCCGGCCATCGCTTCTTTACCGAGCCAGCTAACAAGGAAAGTACTCAGAACCCCCATCAACAACACGCAGGCATTTTCCAACAGGATCGGTACGGCAAGGGGACTAATTTCACGCCAGTAGAGCACCCGATAGCTCTTGCGTTTTTTAAACCAGGACGTGCGCGCTACGGCCTGGCGTACTGCTGAAGTGACGTTCAAGGGAGACCTTAGTGAGAAGAGTTGAAACAACATTTCAAATGATGATTGAGAACTGCTAATCCTGCAAAGTATTTTTCCTGGTAATTTGTTGGCAATTACGACAAATTGTCGATAGATGCAGCAAGCGGCTCGCCACAACTGAATTGATATTTGACAAAAATTTTTTCGCCGCTAAGATACCATTCCACACGATTCCTCTGTAGTTCAGTCGGTAGAACGGCGGACTGTTAATCCGTATGTCACTGGTTCGAGTCCAGTCAGAGGAGCCAATTTTAAGAAAAGCAGACGTTCAGCGACGTCTGCTTTTTTGCTTTCTACCCTCTTCTGTTCGTTCGCGTCATCCACAGACATCAAACATAACGACAAAATCGGCTGAGCAAAGTCGAAATGAATATCGCCTGGTGCGTTTACGCGCCAACAGGAATAGCAAGGTTTACTGTCTTCGTGGTAGCATAGAATCAAGTTAGTCTGAAATATTTAGATGCTTTGAGAAAATATTGTTAACACATACCAGGATTAAATACATGGATAGATCATTATTATTTTTTTATTGCCTGGCTGGATTTTTCCTGACTTATTTCTTATTCAAATTAGCAAAAGACAAATATAGATTACAAAGCTTAATGTTTATCGTTTCGCTCATAATAAGTTTAGTTATCGCATCTTCCTTTTCGGCTTTATCAACAGGACTATGGTTTTTAGTAGTAATAGCATCGACATTTACCCTTTTATTTTTATCCGGGATGTTCATGGCGCTACTAAAACAGTTTGTAATGCGCCGATACATTCTGCGTTGTGTTGATAATTTGAAACGGCTATCTCCTACCGAAATAGTTGAATCTTTAATTAACAACCATAACAAAACACAGTGGTACGTTTTATATTTCCCTGTAGACGGCGCCATGGAAATTGGCGTTAATTTATTCGGCGATAATCCTATTATTGGCAAAAGATTATACATTAGAACCATGACAAACCGCCAAATGTACTTTATTCCTGAAGATATCTCCGGCACTATAGATTTACAATCTAATATAGCTTGTACGTTATATGAATTTTATACCCTCACCCCGCAAACCAAGAGTTTAATTGAAGATTATTTGACCAGAATTAAAAATGGTCATTTGCAGCCCTGGCTGCTAAATGCAGAACCCGATGAAAAATAATCCATTCACTTCTAAAGTTACACCTGCGTTGTAAACAGGTGTAACCGGATGACGATTGTACATTCACCGTTCAAATGACTCTTTGCAGCAAGCACTGAAGGCAGAGTTTTTCGGATCTGCTAGTGCTCCCCTCACCTTTTTATTGCTTAAATTTTCGCTTCAGTGCTGAAAAAACCTCTACTACTGATGATTTTACCAGCGAACAATCGCAAATGGCGCAATCACCTTTGACATCCCGTTACTCACTCGCTAACATGCGCCCCGTTCACACGATTCCTCTGTAGTTCAGTCGGTAGAACGGCGGACTGTTAATCCGTATGTCACTGGTTCGAGTCCAGTCAGAGGAGCCAGATTTAGAAAAGCCTGCTTTCGAGCAGGCTTTTTGCTTTTCTATTATGACAAGCCGGGTACCGGCGTCGCTCTAAACGCATTGACCGCTTTATCAAGCACAACCTGAGCGTCGCTTCCGGCATCAAGTATGATATTACGTTGAGATGCTGCGTCGACCTGTACGGTCGTCACGTCGAGAACTTCCAACCCCTCTAATGCCAGCAGCGCTCTAACTTGTGCAGAGAAACAAGATTCTGCATGACCTTTTAACAATGATGTATCGGTGGTAGCAACAATATGATTGTCAGAAATATAGTTACTATCTCCTGATGCCAACCGTATTATGACAGGTGTCGCGCCAGCAGGAACGATATACTGTTTATCAATCGATTCAGAAATATGGTTAGCAATAATCGAATTATTCTCACCTTCTATATATAGCAACCCATACAAGTCATCTAAACCATTACTATACGCCTGCATAGGTTCCCAAGGTTCATGTTCACGGAAAAAGTGGTTTGCCGTCACCAGGTTTTCTGAACAGCTATTCTCAAAAACCAGCATCCCTGGATAGAATGAATGAAATCTGTTGCTGCTAACTGCAGAACGGAGGACACCAGAAAAGTGAATACTGCTTTTACCGCGGGGAAAAATGTTGTTTGCTGTAACCAGAAGGCCACCAAAGTTCTCTGCATAAATGGAATATCCTCTATAACCGGCACCTATCAAATTATCGGTTATTTTTGAAGCCTGTCCCGACCCACGGAGTTCTATACAATTACCGCACTCAGCAATAAAGTTATTATGTATCGCCAATGCATCGGCATTATATATAGTGATGCCGTGTTCAAGATATACGAATCCCATTCCACTAATGCGGAATGAGTCCTGCGCACTGGCAATATAAATACCCGTTTTACCATTGAGATAGGTGTTTTCAGGGTCGTTACTTCCCGAACCGTCATCCACAAAATGTAACCCATCAATGCAAAAATCCGCGAACTCAACTGAGCTTATTCTTGGGTCACCGCTACGCTCAATATAAAAAGCCGCCCCTTCCGCTTCCGGAGTCGTAGATGATGGTGTTATATCAACAAGTATACGACTACCGCCTGGCCACAATTCATGCCAGCTTGCCCACTCACTTTCCGGAGTATTAAAACGGATACTTGAAGAGGTAAACCCATGTCCGTCTCCTTTAACTTTCAAGTAACTGATGTCTATTACTACCTGAGTGAGCAAATGATAGTCTCCAGGCGGGATATAGATAACAGCCCCCGGTTTTCCACCATCATTGACATCTGTGTCTGTTTGCCGATTTTTAATATCGGCAATAATACTATTAATCACTAAACCGATATCTTCAAAAGGATTACCTTCACTCCACTCTGTTACATCATAATAATTTTCACTCGACATGCGTTATTTTCCTCTACATTATTAGGATAGGTAGATATTACGGTTCTATTGACCTCTGAATATTATAATAATTAATAATACCCCTAATTTCTTTCAGGGGAATTTTAACTAATGATTAACCACTGCGGTCCTATCTCGCTCGATGTCATGATGCGGTGAAGAACCGTTATTGAGTTCACGCTTAGCGAGTTCCACTTTAATTTGTTCAAGAAAGTGGTTATTCAATTTAAAGTATCTAACTACGAATGCGCTAATAAAATAGGTAATCATTGGCAGTAAAGAAAACATAATAATGATACCTTCGATAGTCTCTGTGTTTTGTTGAGGTTTATTAGCGATGTAACCCGTCAATGATAATATCCACGCAACAATCGCACCAGCAACTGCCAAACCCATTTTTAACATAAACAAATTACCAGCAAATGAAATACCGGTAAGGCGTTTACCGTATTTCCAGTCTCCGTAGTCATCAACGTCGGACATCATGGCCCATAATATTGGCCCTGATTGAATCAAATGCAGGATGTTAATGATGATAAATAGTGTAAGTAGTGGTAGCAAAGACCTGGGATCGACAAACCATAGAGCTAAAGAAAGGAAGCCAAGAACGATATTAATCGAACGGAACAGCTTAATTTTATCAAAACGATCGGTGAGTGGTTTCGCTATAACACTACCTAGCATGTTACATGCAACGCCAAGAGCCAAAAAAAACGTAGTAAATCCGACGGAGGCTTGCATAACATAGGTAGCATAATAAATAGTCACTGCACCACGAATAAATGCCGGAAAAACATTAAGGAAAGTAATAAAAATCATCAATAACCATTGATCGTTTTTGATGATATCTTTTAGATCATTTATTAAAGAGTCATTAACTTTAATTGCAGTAACACGTTCTTTGATACTGGCAAAACAAAAGAAGAACATTAGTGTCGCAGCACCTCCCATGATTACCATAGTCAACTGAAAACCAGCCGCTCTGTTACCGTTACCTAACCAGTCTGTTAAGGGTAAAATTGAAGAGGAGACTATTAGCGTCGCCAATCCATTGAGGAAAAATCGCCATGACAAACAGCCTAAACGCTCTTTCTGATTTAGCGTGATCACACCAGCTACTGAGCAATATGGAATATTGATAGCAGTATAAATCAATGACATCACAAGATATGTCACCCAGGCATAAACAATTTTTCCATTCATGCTTAAATCGGGTGTTGTGAACATCAGTACTGCTCCCAAACCAAATGGCAATGCCATCCATAATAACCATGGTCGGAATTTACCCCATCGGCTACGAGTACGATCGCAAATCGCCCCCATAACCGGGTCGCTAAAGGCATCAAAAATACGAATGACCAGAAACAAGGTACCGACAACACCGGGAGCTAAACCATAAACATCCGTGTAGAACCATGTTAGATATAACGCCAGTACACTCCAAATCATACAAGAACCAGCATCTCCCATTCCATAACCAATTTTTTCTTTTAAACGCAGTTTGCCGTAAACACCTTGCCTTTCGATTGAGTTTGCAGACATAGAAGACCTCTAGAGTATACAGTCATAAGTGTTCAACAGAGGTTAGTAAACCAATGTTAGTTTATATTTATAAGTTGATAACGGCGTATGTAGATTAAAGCAAAGTAATATTAATACTCACGCTACTCTCCCGTATAATTAACCGAGAGACAATTTCGTGCATTTCAATACTTTCTTGTTTTGTTTCGTTGTTAATCATTTGAAATGCCAGATGGGCGATTTCACTTATCGGTTGCGCCACACTAGTGATTTTTTTAGTTTGTGCCAGTAAAGTATTATCAAAACTAGCGATGGCAATATCTTTAGGCACAGATATTCCTTTTTCTTTCAAGCCATCAATAATATAACTAGCAGCCACATCGTTATAGACCCAGAGAGATGAACAATGATTTATTCTCTCGGCTAGCCTGACAATAATATCATCGAGTATACTAATATGCCCTGATGTTTTCTCACCCTCGCCTTTCGCTATCCAAAACTGATTCTCTTTATCTATAGTCAATCCCTGAGCGGTAATTCGTTTTGCCCATGAAAAAACCTTTCGGTTATCCGCGCCTTCCTGCGCTACAAATCCAAACGTGGTATGACCGGTCTGAATAAAATGCTCGGCTATAACTTCCGCCCCTTTACTTTGATCGATAGAAACAGAATTGAAAAATCGCGATACCAGCGTAACCACTGCAACGGGGATATTAGTCGCGATGAGCCATTCTGCAAGTTCGCTTTCGGCTTCTGTTGGCACCCATAGCAAACTGTCAATACCCATACTAATAAGCGTATATATTATTTGCTTATCTATCTGCGGTTGATTCTGATGAGTTTTGACGATAACCGTTTTACCGATGTATCTTGCCTCTTCTTCAAATGTCGCCAGCAGTTCACAAAAATGTGGGTTGACAAGGTTTGGCAGAACAACTGCAATCAGCCCAGAACATTTCCCACTCAATTGAAACGCACTCTTGCTAGGCACATAGCATAAGAAATCCATTGCCTCACGAACTGCTTTGCGAGTTTCTGGCGCCACGCTGGGATGATTATTCAGCACGCGTGAGACCGTAGCGGTAGATACTCCAGCTTTTATTGCTACGTCTTTAATGGATGCCATAGTAAATAACTGCGTCGACCAAGAATGACGTAACTATAAAGTGTGATGGAAGTCAAAAATGTAAGCCACTTCACATGTTGCCGCGTTACATAAATCCCCGCTTTTTCTCTCAATTCTGCTGTCACTAAAATAACTAAGCGTTCACGACTAATATTTAATGGATTCACTGACAAACAGAGAATAACGGGCGCCACGCCAGAACCAAAGTCGTCGTGGTGTTACGCTTGCGCAGATGATAGGTAGGATTTGCTATGGTAAATAACGGGCCGATTTACGACATTTCCTGCTGTCTAATTTTCACCAGCACCGCTCCCAGCAATGCCAGATCTACCAGGACCGCCAGTGCGTAGACAAAACCTCCCTTTCCCGAATCCGCATAGTGATTGGTTAGCAGAGTCGCCAGGATAATAATAACGATACCTGTTGTCATCGGGATGTTCGCCATCATGCCCGACGAGAATCTTGCTGTAGCATTGTTTTTCCAGACAATACCCGCACCTAATCCACCAAAGGCGATCCCCGGAATTTGAGATAGCCAACCGTGTCCGCTATTCCACAGCACCAGTAACATTAACCAGCCCATAGCGGACAGCACAAAGGCGTAGCACGATACCCTAACGCTATAATGCGCTGGCCACAGCTGCCAACGCGCGATTGCATAGCCAACAGCAAAAGCTCCCGTCAGCGTCAGCAGCGACGCCAGAGTACCGAGAGCGCCAATCATGGAGGAAACGCTCAATAGCAGCGCCCCCGCCGCGAATACGCCACTTAGCGCGATAGTTTGCGTGAGCGGGGCCTCGCAAGTGGTTGCCCCACCAGCTCGCTGATTACGGTAGATATTCATTATTCACTCCTGATAATCGCAAACACTGATGAATTTAATTCAGTGTCTATTTCACATATCAGTAGGCTATCCTCTGTATAATAAGTACGGCAAACGCATAAATTTCAGCAATAGATGAGAAAAACTCAGCCATGAGAAAAACCCGCCTCCCGCCGCTGGGCGCGCTACGCGCCTTTCATGCCGTTGCCCGCTGTCGCAGTTTTAAACGCGCCGCCGATATGCTTGGGGTGAGCGCTACCGCAGTGAGCCACCAGATAAAACTACTGGAATCTGTGCTGGAGTGCCGCGTCTGTGAACGCAATGCCCTGGGAGTCAGCCTTACCGACAGCGGTGAAATTCTCTATGCAGGGACTCAACGCGCCTTTAGCGCGCTGGAAGAAGCGACTACGCAAATTGTTCGCTCACACCAGCCGCCGTCACTCACCGTCACCACCACCTCCAACTTTCTAACTCACTGGCTGGTACCACGGCTGGCAGCATTTAAAGCGGAATTCCCCGCTATTGACCTGCGGCTGCATACCAGCGTCGAGCGGGTGGATCTCAACCAGCGCAGCGTTGACGTCGCGATTCGCTATCGTGAAACGCCGGAGCGCGAACTGCACTGTACCTTGCTACATGAAGACCGCTTTATCGTCGTCGCTAGCCCAACGCTGGGTATTACACGGCTGGAGGATTTGCATCACGCAACCCTGTTCCACGTTGAACATCGTCACGTTCCGGCTGATTCGCCGGGCTGGGAAAACTGGCAGCGTCGCTACGGGCCACCGCAGCTGAATATCGATGCTGGGTTAACCTTCAGCGATGAGACGCATGCGCTACAGGCGGCGGTAGCAGGACAAGGCGTAGTGATTGCCAGCGAGCTGCTGGCGCGCGATCTGTTGCAACGCGGGGTATTAGCGGCACCATTTGAGATGTCCTTACCGGGAGCAAACTATTATCTGGTGGCGACACAAGAGTTAGCCCAGCGCGACGATATCAGCGCGTTGCGGGACTGGCTACTGCAGCAGATAGCGATGAGTTGAAACCGGAGAAAGAGGCAGATATCGGACGATATCTGCCAGACGGTGTGTTACCAGCCGCAGACGTTAGTCTCTTCGTCAGATTCATAACCGCGCACAATATTGATGAGCTCTTTCACCGCGTCAGCGGCATGCAGTGGATCCTGAAGCGCCTCGATTGAGGCGAAATCTTTATCTACCGATACACCATTATTATTGTTAGTCACCATCAGGCTGAACCCTTTGCCCTGTGCGTTATCGGCAGAAAGATCCTGAAGCAATTCCGCTACTGCCTGAACCGCAATATCAGGGACATAAAGCGCCATCGGCTTCAGATAAATTTTCTCTTTTTTTTCATTATTGTTGTTATTGGTTATCGCTAATGAGTAACCTTTATTTTCACTATTCATAGACTCAGCTTATCCCTCAATCAGAATTTTAGGGTCGACGTAAAAATCGACATTAAATACGGTATCGTCAGTTAATGCCTCAATGCAGTGCCATTTTTCCGCAGGGAAGACACCAAACTGCCCCGCTTCAATAGTCATCGTTTCAACAGGGTCTGGGCTCGTTTCATCGGCATAACCATAATAGCGTATTGCACCCTGCATCACCGATAAACGCGGATAGACGCCCTGTCGCGTACCGGCATCAAGATGGCGCTTCCAGATGGACGCGGGCGCGGTCTCCTTGGTCCACATGGGGGTGGAGCGGGTCTGAACATAATGGGTAGGTATAATGATTCGCTGCATGATTTGCCTCTCTTTCCGCGCCGTGAAATAGCGCCGCGAATGAAACGATATATTGCATATCATATACCCCTTTTAATTGCTAAGGGTATTATTTTTTTGATCCTATTTTATCTACCACTATTTATACCCATTACGGATTAGGTTTATTTAAAATATAAAAAAGCGCCTGTGATAGTTCACAGGCGACAGTTTAAAGACCGAAGATTATCTTTTTTCAGTTGTTATTTAAAAGCCCCGGCTTCCCGATTAAATATCCCTGAACGAGATCGCAACCCAATTGTTGCAGCGAAGTTAACTGTTCCTCGGTTTCAACACCTTCGGCGACAATGCGCATATGTAAACTTTTCCCCATACTGATGATCAGGCGCACGATATCGAGGTCATCTTTTTGCATAGGAATATTGACCACAAACGAGCGGTCAATTTTGATCTTATCAAAAGGGAAATAACTCAGCCGCGACAATGACGAATAGCCGGTACCAAAATCGTCAATTGAGATCTGAATCCCCTGCTCGCGCAACTGGCTGAGGATCTCCAGCGAGCGCGTATTCTCGTTAAATACATCAGATTCCGTAATCTCAAGATCAAGGCGCCGCGGGTCGAGACCGGTCTTCTTTAGCACCGCCGCCACCGTGTCTGTGAGTGAGGTATTGATAAGTTGAATCGGTGAGACGTTTACCGAAACCTTCAGCGGTTGCTCCCAGCGGGCCGCCTCCTCGCAGGCGGTCTTCAGCACCCACTCGCCAAGTGGGTTAATCAGGCCGGTTTTCTCCGCCACTGGGATAAATTCTGTAGGCGGCACCATGCCGCGCAGTGGATGAAACCAGCGTACCAACGCTTCGTAACCGTAGATTTCACGCGACACCGTGTCGGCGATCGGCTGGTAGTAAACCTTGAACTGGTCGTTTTCCAGTGCATGTAGCAGATCGTCCTCAAAGGATTTGTTTTCCTGTAAACGTTGTAACATGCCGGGACGAAAAATCTCCACGTTGCCCGCGCCCGACTTTTTCGCTTCATACAACGCTAAATCGGCACATTTGTATAAGTAATCAGTGCGACTTTCACCATCGGAGATAACGATGCCGATGCAAGCGCCAATGTTAATTAAGGAATCGTAGATATAGTACGGCTGGCTGATTTTTTCGCGGATCACATCCGCCCGCTCCAGCGCCATTTCTTCGCTCAGATCCTGCGATACCAGGGCAAACTCATCGCCACCAAGGCGGTACAGCGTCTCTGATGTTTTACGAAAGAACGACAGACGGCTGGCGAGCTCCTGCAGCAACTTATCGCCGGCATCATGTCCTAAGGTATCATTAACATCTTTAAAATTATCGAGGTCAAACAACATAACCACTGCGCAACCATTATAAGGTTTCACGTGATTAACCACTTCCTGTAGCCTCTGCCAGAAAGAGAGGCGATTAGGCATACCTGTTAACGAATCGTGATAAGCGTCATACTGCAAACGGCGGTTCTGTACCTGAAGTTTCTCTTTCGACAGCTGTAAATCATTAGCTAACAGCTTCATGCGCACATGCGCGCGACGCAAGTTGTTATTTTGTCGAAGCATCAATAGGCCAAGAGTGATACACATCGTAATCAGCAAGATTGAAATCACCGAATAGATGTAATAGAGATGCTGAATCTTATCATGCGTAAGATTAACGACATCAAAGTCCTGCGCCAGGGTCATGGAGGCCAGTGAGGTCATTGGGCCATCCAACTTACTCATCGTGTATAGCAGAGTCATCATCTGCTCAGGCGTCATGGAATCCAGTTGCCTGTCGAGTTGATCGAGGATCTGAATCAGACTGGTGACCGTCGCCTGCCGCTGCTCGCTTTTTCTGATGAACTGACCAAGATCGCCCTGCTGCAGCAATTCAATCTGGCTCATCATTATTTCCAGGCGCAGGCGTACCTCATCGCGGTCGGTCCCCTTCACGTTCAGCGCCAGGGCGCTTAAACGAGCCTCCAGACGCATGTATTCAGAGACCATCTGGGACACAGACCACGAGTCGGTATAACGTGTTAATTTTTGCAGCTCACTCTGCCGCTCATGCACCAGATAGGTAATGTATCCGGTGACGATAAAAAGCGACAAAATAATGGCAGTGAGTATTCGATTCAAGATCAGAGCCTTACTCAATTATAATCTTTGAAACCTGCCATGCCGAGCGGGAATAATAGATTTGGTTCTGTAACTCCGCGCTACTATCGTAGGGATAAACAATAAAAAGGGGCCCTTTGTCACGAATGCGCATATATTCACCATTCATCTTCAGCGCGAGGATCACCGGGAATTTATGAAAATCATCCACCGGCACCTCGGTCGTATAATCGTTAAGGGCCATCACCTTCGCCGTCTTACCTTGCGCACCCACTAAGTCCATAAGTTTGCTAAGTGAAATACCATCAAAGCGCACTTTTCCTGAATACCAGGGAGTGGTTGTGATCACTGTCTCATTGCCCAACTTTTCTAACGCGGCGACGTCAAATACGGCAGTATCGCCTTCGTTTGTATTGGTAATCTTTCCTGAAATGGTTAAAACGGGTTTGCCCGTTGGCACAGGCAGTTTTTCTGCGAAAGCATTAGGTAAAACTAAAACATAAAATAAAACTGCAAAAATTAGACGCATATCACCCACCATATCCAGCGTTGGAGATAGTAATTGTAAACCATTTACGTGAATTCTTAAAAGCCGTCCCAATGGGGCAACAAAAATAAAATAGCAGTAATGGTCAACAGTTAACCCACGCCAGTGGTGAAAATTAAATGTTCGATTTAGACATTTTTTACTTTATTGTCTTTCCGGCAGGTAAAAAACTTTTCAGTTGCGCTTATGCACGGTAATCTCCCTAACGGCGCGTAGATAAGAAAGCGTCTCATTCAAATAATAACAAGTTAGCAACAAACAGGACAGGCATGGACTCAACGCTTATTTCTCCCGACTCCGGCAACGGGGTTGCCTCTCTTCATCGCGCTCGTCGTGCGGCATGGGGCAGCTTTGCCGGCGCCGTCGTCGACTGGTACGATTTTCTGCTGTACGGCATTACCGCCGCACTGGTGTTCAACCGCGAATTTTTCCCACAAATTGGCCCGGCAATGGGCACGCTGGCAGCCTTCGCGACCTTCGGCGTCGGCTTCCTCTTCCGCCCGCTCGGCGGCGTGATCTTCGGCCATTTCGGCGACCGCTTAGGTCGTAAGCGCATGCTGATGATGACCGTGTGGATGATGGGGATCGCCACCGCCTGTATCGGGCTCCTGCCTTCCTTTAACCAGATTGGCTGGTGGGCGCCGGTTTTGCTGGTGATTTTGCGCGCAGTACAGGGCTTCGCCGTCGGCGGCGAATGGGGCGGCGCGGCGTTGCTGTCAGTTGAAAGCGCGCCGAAAAACAAAAAAGCGTTCTATAGCAGCGGCGTGCAGGTGGGTTACGGCGTCGGGCTGCTACTCTCTACTGGGCTGGTATCGCTTATCAGCAGTTTCACCACCGATGAGCAGTTCCTTAGCTGGGGCTGGCGCCTGCCGTTCCTGTTTAGCGTAGTGCTGGTACTGGCGGCATTGTGGATCCGCAACGGCATGGCCGAGTCGGCAGAGTTTGAGCAGCAGGTGCAGAAAACACCCGCCGCGGTGAAAAAACGCCTGCCGGTACTGGAAGCGTTGGTACGCCATCCGGGTGCCTTCTTATTAATCATTGCCCTGCGCCTGTGTGAACTGTTAACGATGTATATCGTGACCGCATTCGCCCTCAACTACTCGACACAAAACCTCGGCCTGCCGCGTGAACTGTTCCTCAATATTGGGTTGCTGGTGGGCGGCATTAGCTGTTTTACCATTCCCTGCTTTGCGTGGCTGGCAGATAGGTTTGGCCGCCGACGTATCTATATTACCGGGGCGCTGATCGGAACATTAAGCGGCTTCCCCTTCTTTATGGCGCTGGAGCAGCACTCGCTGTTCTGGATCCTGTTTTTTGCCCTGATGCTGGCCAACATCGCCCATGATATGGTGGTCTGCGTACAGCAACCGATGTTTACCGAAATGTTTGGCGCCAGCTATCGCTACAGCGGCGCAGGCGTCGGATACCAGGTGGCCAGCGTGGTCGGCGGCGGTTTTACGCCATTTATCGCCGCCGCGCTGGTCACCTTCTCTGGCGGCTCGTGGCACAGCGTGGCGATTTATCTGACGGTCGGCTGCCTGATCTCTGCCGTCACGGCGATGTTGATGAAAAACCGGCATCCGACATAACAAGGGAGGCTTCGTGATAACACAACAGAACACAGACTGCTGGCCTGCCGGGTTCAACGCCGACGAATTACCGATTGTCCGCTGCGATGATCCCACGCTCGCCGAACAGCCTCTGTTCGAGCGCGCGCGCCGCGGCGAAGCCGTCGCTCAACTCTGGCAGGCGCCGCAAGGGTTCGTGGTTCCCGGCAGTTACCGGAAATTCGCCAATCTGGCCACCGTCAGTGAATCCTTTGCCGCCCGCGGCTGGCCGGTGTGGATGCGTCGCTCCGGCGGTGGGCTGGTGCCGCAGGGGCCGGGGATCCTCAACCTGAGTCTTGCCTGGCCGGTAACCCAGCCGTTAGGCGAAGCCGCCGAACCTATCTATCTGTTGCTGTGTGGAATATTGCAACGCACGCTGGCGACCCTCGGCGTCGAAAGCCATTTTCAGGCCGTCAGCGGTTCCTTCTGCGACGGCCGCTATAATCTGGCCTGCGGTGAGGGGGAAAATGCACGCAAGATTGCCGGTACCGCTCAATACTGGCGGCCCATAGCCGACAGCCAGGGGCACATCGTCCTGGCTCACGCCGTGATATTACTGGATGCCGATCTGCAGGCCGCACATCAGGCGGCCAATGATATTGAGGCGCTGCTCGGCAGCGGTAAGGTCTACCGCGCGGACAAAACGATTACGCTCGCCGAATTATTGCCTGGTGAACCCGACCTCATCGAGCGATTCAGGCTGGCGCTAGCTAAGGCATTGCAACGGGTGCCTTAATAGCATCACTGGCGCGCTTTTTGACCGGCGGCGAGACGCAGCCGGGCCTGCTGTTCGATATTCTCCAGTAGTTCCTGCACATCGTCCTCGCCGATATCAAGGAACTGCCCTTCCATCAGCGCGGCGTGAATATCTTCGCGAGTGACTGCAATCCCCATCGGCACTACATTCGGCTTCACCTCTTCCGCCGCCAGCGGATGCGGATAGCGGCGCCCGACCAGATTGTTGAAGACGATCGCCAGCAGCGCCAACATCATGGAGTTCAATAATACCGGCGTCAGCACAAACTGGTAGCCTTCACTGTGTACGCCGGCGCCGCCAAGAATGGCCGTGAGCGCCACCGCGCCGCCAGGTGGATGCAGACAACGCAAAAAGTACATCCCGGCAATCGCCAGCGCCGCCGCCAGGCCGCAGGCGATTGCCGTATCCGGCACCAACAGTCCGACTGTGACGCCGATCAGCGCCGAAAGCACGTTGCCGCCAACGATAGACCAGGGTTGAGCAAGCGGGCTGCTGGGCACGCCGAATAGCAATACCGCCGAGGCCCCCATCGGCGCAATAAACCACAGATTCACCTCGCCCAGCAGCCAGTGGCTGAACATACTGGTCACCGCAAGTCCCGTTCCGGCGCCGATTGAGCCCAATAAAATATGCTTTTTAGCAACGGGTAAGGCATGAGGTTTTAAACGGCCGAGAAAAATACGCGCGCGGGAAAATAGCGGGCGCTGTAAAACGCGTAACATCGAACGAATCGCTCACATCATAGGAATAAATGATGTTTCATTGTCTTTATTTAACCATTCATTAACAACCATGTATTTATGATGCCTATTATTTGCAACTTTACCGGGCAGTGTGGGTTATGTGATTTATACACCCTGCGTTAGAATCATCTTCCCCACTGGGGTTAAACCCACTCTACGGATTAAAGGTCACAATACGGTGAATAATAAGACAAATTTAACGAAAGAAGTGGCATGGGCCAGCCAGAATATGCCGCGTACCCTGCGTCAGGTGGCGGCCCTTCCCGACCTCAGCGAAGTGCGCCTGGCCTGCTGTATGCATCTCGATATGAAAATGATCCCGCTGGTGCAGGGGCTCCTTGAGAAAGGGGCGAAAGTCTTTTTGACCACCTGTAATCCAACCACCGTGCAGGATGAGGTTGTCTCCTGGCTGGTGGAGCGCGGCGCGGAAGCCTGCGCCTGGCGCAATATGAGCGATGCTGACTGGCAACAATCATGGGAAAAAGCCATCGCCTGGCAACCAACCCACCTGTGCGAGATGGGCGCGGATATTACCACCCTGCTCCACCAGCGCGGCGAGTTCGGCAATGTCGTCGCCGGCCTTGAAGCCACCGGCTCCGGCGTCAATCGCCTCGGTGATATTCGCCCCGGCTACCCTATCTTTAACTGGGATGATCTGCCGGTCAAAGAAGGGCTACATAACCGCCATATGGTCGGCCTGACGGCCTGGCACACTTTCTTCCAGACCACTCACCTTACCCTACATGAGAAAAAAGTACTGGTGATCGGCTACGGTCTGGTCGGGCAAGGCGTTGCCGCGGCGGCAAAAGCCTTCGGCGGCCAGGTTATGGTGGCGGAAATCGATCCGGCGCGCCGTTTACAGGCCGCTTATGACGGCTGGCATGTCGTAGATTTACAGGATGCAATCGCATCAGCCGATGTCGTCGCCACCGCCACCGGCGGCAAGAAAGTGGTCAACAGCCTGGCGCTGGATAGCGCTAAAGATGGCGTGTTTATTCTCAACGTCGGACACGTGGCGGAAGAGATTGATTGCGAACACCTGCGCCAGTTCCCGCATGAAGAGGTTATGCCCTATATCAACGCTTATCGGATGCCGGGGAAAACAATCTATCTGATGGCCGATGGCTCAATGCTCAACCTTACCGCCGGTTTTGGCGATAGCCTGAATGCGTTTGATGTCACCCTTGCGGTGATGGCCAGCGGCATTCGTCATATCGTTACCGACGGTATGCAGGCTAAAGCGGATGTTTATCTGCTGCCGCAAAGCGTGTGGCAGCAGGCGCTGTAAGCACTATTTCGGGGGGCCGGTCGGCGCCCCGAAGCCGGTTAACGGTTTTCCGGCAGCACGATATTGCTCTCAGCCAGCGTCCCCATGTCGTTGAACATCGCTCCTGCCGCCTCCACCAGATGCATGGCTAATGCCGCGCCGCTGCCCTCGCCTAAGCGCATGCCCATCTCCAGATAAGGTTGCAACTGCAGGTGCTCCAGCGCAATACGTGCCCCCTTCTCCGCCGACAGATGCGACGGAATCAGGTACGGATGCAACTGTGGCGCGATCCGGCAGGCCGCCAGTGCCGACGCGTACGATAAAAAGCCATCGAGTATTACCGGCAATCCGCAGGAAGCGGCGCCCAGCATGACCCCGGCCATCCCGAGCAAGTCAAAACCGCCCACTTTTGCCAGCACGTCGAGGCCATCTTCGGGTGAAGGCTGGTTGACCGCTATCGCCCGGCGTACCACTTCCGCCTTGTGCGCCAGCTGCGATACTGGAAGGTTCGCGCCGATGCCCACAACATCGCCGGCATCATGATCGGTCAGCACGCTGACTACTGCCGCAGCGGGGGTCGTGTTAGCCATTCCTAATTCGCCCACGCCGAACAGACGCACGCCCTGCTCCGCAAGCTGGCGGGTGTAGCGCATGCTCGCCAGCAGCAGCGTTTCAGCCTGCTC
Source organism: Klebsiella sp. 141161 (assembly GCF_050600815.1). NCBI lineage: Bacteria > Pseudomonadati > Pseudomonadota > Gammaproteobacteria > Enterobacterales > Enterobacteriaceae > Klebsiella > Klebsiella sp. 141161. The sequence goes on from NZ_JAQIRN010000001.1 coordinate 870,535, forward strand.
CCGGTTCATCGCCGCGGTACAGGCAATATTACCGCTACCGCGCGCCACTTTCATATTCACCAGACCAGGGATTGGTTCGGCGTCAATCCCGACGTCAATCACCTGAACATCAGCCCCCGCCTGCGCTGCCAGCACGCAAACGCCGGTATTCTTACGGGTCATATTGACCGCCTGAATCGCGGTCACCGCCTGTGGCGAGACGGTAACACCTTCATGCCAGACGCCGTGGTCGGCGCACATGACCACGATAGTTTTGCGTGTAAAACGTAATGCGCCCTGTAGCCCCGGCATACCGGCTAACTGAATCGCCAGCGATTCCAGACGCCCCAGGCTGCCGGGCGGTTTCAACAAGCCGTCAATATGCTGACGAGCCAGCGACATCGCGCTTTCGTCCGGCCGCGGGATGGCCGCTAACCATTCACTTATTGTATCCATATGCTTCCTGTCTGCGCGGTGTGTGCTCTATAGCAACGCCAGTAAAAAGATAACTTCGCCCAGTTCAATGGCCGCTCCCAGCGTATCGCCGGTTTGCCCGCCCAGCGTGCGCTTCAGCGCCTGACCAAGCGCCGATACCACCAGCAGCGTTATAACCGCAGCCAGCAGGCCCTGCACGCCCAGCAGCAGCGTTGCCAGCGCCAATGATAGCGCCAGGGTAATGACGGTCTGCCGGAAAGTCACCTTGCCAATAAATACGTTACCAAGCCCCTGCTCCCGGGCATAACGCTGGCGGTACATTAGCAGCACCGACATCCCGCGCGCCACAGCGCAGGCGGCAGCCAGCGCCGCCAGCATCGAGGTACCGCGCAGCGCCAGTTCGCTAATGACCAATACCTTTGCCACCAGCACAAAGATCAGCGCCAGCCCGCCGTGCGTCCCCAGCCGACTATCACGCATGATCTCCAGCATCCGCTCGCGGCGACGGGCTGAAAAGATCCCATCGCAGGTATCCGCCAGGCCATCAAGATGAAAACCGCCGGTCAGCAGCGCCAGCGCCAGTACGGCGAACAGCGCGGCCAACGGCAGGCCGCACCAGGCATGAAGCGCCAGCATCACCAGCCCGGCAATCGCGCCAAGTAGTAACCCCACCAGTGGGAAAGTCACGATCCCGCGCTCATATTGATCGATTTCCAGCCCCTGCGACCAGCGGGCCGGAACCGGTATGCGGCTCATAAAGGAAAGCGTGGCAAAGAACGATTTAATCATTTGATTTTGACTCCTATCCCCGAAACAACCAGCCACACCTCATCGGCAGCCGCGGCCAGCATCTGATTCACACGCCCGGCAATATCGCGAAAATGCCGCGCCAGCCGGTTGTCCGGCACGATTCCCAGCCCCACCTCATTGGTGACCAGCAGCACCGGCGACGGGCAGGCACGGCAGGCAGCAATCAGCTGAGTGATTTCTTGCGTGACTATCCTTTCCAACGCAGCGTAATCCCATTCATCAGGATCCGTTTCCCCACCTTCAGCGAACAGAATATTGGTGACCAGTGTAGTGACGCACTCAAGCAAAATGGCTTCATCGGGTGCGTTATCGGGGGTAATGAGTGGCGTCAGGTCACGGCTGCGCTCCGCTGTACGCCAGTGCGGCGGTCGGCTATTGCGGTGATGTTGAATGCGTGCGGCCATTTCATCGTCAATAACGGCTGAAGTGGCGATATAGAGCACCGACGTGCAGGATTGGAGTAAAGATTCGGCGTGACGGCTTTTGCCGCTACGCGCGCCGCCGGTAATCAGTATCATCGCGGCGGTACCTGAATCTGGGACAGCATGTGATAAACCCTTCCGGTATCAATAAGTTCACGGCGGCAGTATAACAAACTGTCGGCTTAAAGGGCGATGCTTATACGGAGGTTTAAGGCAGGAAGACGGAAAAGCCCGGCGGCCAGCAATGCCGCCGGAACTAATGAGTGGTTTATTCGCCGACTTTGGCTTCACCCATCACTTTGAGTTTTTTAGAGATGTCGCGACGCTCTTTCGACAGCTCGGCGTTTTTGATGATGTAATCGTCAACGCGGTCTTCATAATCGGTTTTCATGCTGGCGATGATACCCTGAATGGCTTCAACGCTCATACCCGGCTTGATGTAGTCGCTGAGGTTGTCCAGCAGCAGGACACGCTTCTGGTTATCACGGATCTTTTTCTCAACGTCCTGAATTTCACGCTGCAGCTTGTTCTTACGACGGAACAGACGAACAAACTCCAGAACGTCCTGGAAAGAAGGCTTAGTTGTTTCCATTTTTACACCCCTAATATTTGAGATTCGGATTCGCTAAAGCGACTGCCCTATAGGGCTAACATAACTGCTAGCAGTCGCTGATGACAATGTTTTTTCCTTTGCGTTTATCATAACCCTAAATGCTGCTGAATCGAAGCAACCTGTTCACTTCGCGCACGTATCTGTCTTTTATTTGCGCAGCGCGCGGCAAATAAGGTGCGACAGCAGCTCAAGCTGGCGCGCCAGCTCAATGGTCAGCCAAACATAGCCGTGAATCGGCGTTTCCGACAGATTATCGTCCTGATGCTCTTTGATAAGCTGTCGCAACTCGACCACAATCTCGTTGAGCTTCTCGGTGTTGGCGCGTACCGGCTGCGGGTTTCCCTCATACAGGGCATGGGCGATGGTCAGCAACGTTTGCTGGGTCATCCGTTGGGTTTCGCGCAATGTCTGGGCGTTGAGCATCACAAAATGGCCCTGACGAGAGGCCCAATAAGCGTTGATTTGCAGTTCCAGCATGCATACCAGATTACGGCTGACGGTCTGAATGGCTTCGAAGATTGCTTTCTGAATATGCGTTTCTTTGCTGGCCGGGGTTATCAACCCGCGCATTTTCACCACGTCATTGAGCGCTTTCTGAAGATGTTTTTCCAACCGCGGGCGCTCAACCAGATTCGGCGAAAAACCGGCCTGATACAGCCGATTAAACGTTGTGACGTAATTCGCCATCTGGATGCGCCAGTGCAAAAACGCCCGCTGCGGCCAGATACCGGTAAACAGCATCGCCAATAGCGAGCCGAAAATGACATCGCCACTTCGCCACAGCGCGGTGTTCATATCACCCGGCGGCGCGCCGACCACCACCGCCAGCGTAATGCCAATCAGCAGCGCCTGGTAGGGCCGCTTGCCGAGCGCCAGCCAGCCGCAAAGGAACATCGCCACCGCGCACCACAGCACCATGATTGGCAGTGAGATAAGTTCGAGTTTGAGCGCCACCAGCCCCAGTACCGAACCGAGGATAGTGCCGCCAATACGTTCGAAGGCCCGCGGCACCACATTGCCCCAGAAAGAGATAGGCCCCATCACCACCACCAGGGTGATCAGAGGCCAGGTGCCCTCCGGCACGTTCAGCAGACGCACCAGCAGGAAGGTCAGGACAAAAGCCAGCGCGATGCGGATACCGTGCACAATTCGGTAATGACGATACAGACGGATCTCAAATGGCTTAAGGGATTTATCAGCGCGCACGGCCTGCTCCGGCAAACAGAAAAGGCCAATTGTAGCCGCTTTTTTCGCAAGCGCACTGCGCTAATGTAAAAAACCTTGTCAACATAAGGGATAACGACTTACGAGCCGATGCGGTTCACCGCCACGTACATCTCAATATCCCAGTGACCGTCCTGGTTGCCGTCATTAAGGTAGATTTCAAAACAGGGTTTATCCGCGATTTCTAACTCGCTGCTCTGCAGCAGGCTGTCAAAGAACTGCAGCCAGGGCGTGGAGAAATCATGGTTAATGACCCGCGCGCTGGCGCAGGCGTAGTCGCCGCCGGCAATTGCGGTGAGGATCACCCCTTCGCTATTAGGCGGGATGACGTAATCATCCGCCACGGTAACAACGGTGTCACAACGCAGTTTTTCCGCCGGTACCTGCTGCGGATTATCGTAATAAACCGCGACCCACTCCTGCGCCGGCACCTGGTGGTGACTGACCCACGCCGCCAGTTGTTCAAACCCCTGTTTTACGGTCTGCTCCCAGGGGCCAACCATATGAAACCCGGCAATCTTGCGGGGAGAGAGAGATTGAATGCTGTAGTTCATAGCGCCTCCAGTGTTGATAAAATACTGTATAAACATACACTAAATTTAGCAGCCGGCTGAACAACAGTATGTGCGCGGATTCACAGAGTCGCCACAAGCGCGAAATGAATGAAGCCCGCCGCGGAGTGCGGCGGGCCGGAGGTAACGAGATTAAATGCCGTGATGCAGATAATCGCTCAGGCGGGAAAACATCCCGCCCTTGCCGACGCTTTCAAGGGTCACCAGCGGCCAATGCCCGACCACTTTGTCGCCATCGTAAAGCGAGATTTCGCCCACGCGTTGGTTAGCGGCGAGCGGCGCTTCCAGATCCTTAGTATCCAGTACATATTTTGCTTTGATACGCGGAACTTCTGATTTCGGGATCGCGAGCCAGAAGTCCCGATCGGTGCCGAGCTTGATCTGCTCTTTGTCGCCATACCAGATATGTTCGACGCCGACCTGCTTACCTTTTTGCAGCACCTGCACGGTGTCAAAGTTCTGTTGACCCCAGTGCAGCAGCTTAGCCGCCTGCTCTTCTCGCCCTTTTGGACTATCGGCCCCCATCACCACGGCAATCAAACGACGCTGGCCATCGACCGCCGAGGCAATAAGATTGAAGCCCGCTCCTGAGGTATGGCCGGTTTTCAGGCCATCGACATTCATGGTTTTGTCCCACAGCAAACCGTTACGGTTCTGTTGGGTGATACCGTTCCACGTCAGGCTTTTTTCGCTATACATGTGATAGACATCCGGCTCGCCGTGAATAATCGCCCGCGACAACACCGCTAAATCATAGGCGGAGCTATGCTGGCCAGGCGCGTCGAGTCCGTGGACGGTTTCAAAATGGGTATCTTTCAAATGCAATTTTTCAACGTAGCTATTCATCAACGCGACAAATTGCGGTTGGCCGCCAGCAACATAGTCAGCGAGCGCGACGCAGGCGTCATTACCGGAGTCGACGATCAGACCGCGGCTAAGATCGCGAACGCTGACGCGATCGCCCTCTTTAAGGAACATCAGCGAAGAACCGTTAAACACCGGATTGCCCTTGGCCCAGGCATCCTTACCGACGGTGACCATATCATCAAAGGTAATGCGGTGGCTGTCTATGGCCCGGTCGACGACGTAACCGGTCATCAGTTTGGTTAGGCTGGCGGGGTTACGCTGTTGGTGTTCGTTACCGGCGGTCAGGATTTGACCGGTAGTGTAGTCCATCAGCACCCAGGAACCGGCCTGGATCGAAGGCGGCGTCACGGTGACGGGCAAATCAGCGGCAGCAAATGCGCAGGAAACGCTCGAAGCGAGCAAAGTTACAGCAAATAAAAAACGGCCTTTCAACGGCATATCCTCAAGATTTACAGATTCGCCGTCCTTTTTACGGAAGTTCGCCTGAGAGATCAGGGTTAAATTGCAAGAAAATATGACATGATCTTTTTATCTAATGTTATTCAAAGACGCCATGTACAGAAGCTAGTCTCTATTGTTGTTAATAGATCAATAAAGCGCCAACAATCACCATGCAATCAATAAGGATAAATTATTGTCTTTTTATTGAATAAAAAGCTTTCATGAAAGAAATCGGAAAGAAGTACGGATGTATTACCTACTAAAATTTTGGATCACAACCATTACTCAGTGAACTCCTAAAATCATGTACAAGCCATACTGGCGTTAGACATTTGTTTCATATTATAGTAGGTATTGGAAGATCTTTTACATGTTATTACTCAATGATGGTGGAAAAATGCATCAAAATAAAAACTGGTCTCCTGAGCTTGATGGCTTGCGAGGCTATGCTTCCTTGTGGGTCCTGCTCGGTCACATTTGTATTTTGACACGATGCAACATCCCTATCCTGAGTAACCCGGATTTTGGTGTCGATCTTTTCATTTTGCTGTCCGGCTACCTGATGGCCAAGAATTACATAGAGAGGCAGCATGTCGAACCCTGGACGTCCGTGAAAACGGTAACTTCATTTTGGACAAGGCGCTTTTTCCGAATCGCCCCGCTTTACTATGTCCTTCTAATTGTGGCATTTATTTTCGGTGAAACCTTTGGCCATTACCGGGATGCTATCGCGCTGGCATGGCCTGAAACGCAAACGGAGACCGCGAGATATACCGACTCTTCAATGGCGAACGTGTTAACGCACATCTCATTCACCTTTGGTTTCCTTCCTTATTATTCATTCAGGACAGTTCTTCCTGACTGGAGTATTGGGCTTGAAATGCAATACTATGCCCTGTTCCCGTTTATCATGATGCTGGTTTTGGGGATTGGTTTCATTAGGACTTGCCTGGCAGTGATTGTAATGTGCGTAATGGCAGCATTTATTTTTCCTGGATATTTCGCCGCATTCCCTATGCCCTCAATGATTTTATTCAAACTACCTTTATTTATATCAGGAATGTTGCTCTATAAAGCCGTAGCAGAGAACAGTAAGATTTATGTTATGGTTGCATTGCTTTCCCCACTCGCTGCATTTTTAATGGGTTACTTTACTTCACCTATCCGGATGATCATTGAGATTATGATAATCCTTGGGATGTCGACTCTTCTGATGCCACATAGTGAGAAATCGCCACTAAAAGGTATTGTCTTCCTGGGCAGAAAGCTACTTTCCGCCCGCTTCAGCCAGTTCCTCGGCGACGTATCTTATTCGGTATATCTGTTGCATTTAATGATTGTTATTCCAGTTATAGGAATACTTGTCAAGTATAATGGATTTATTGATTTGGCCTCCCCATTACGTAGTCTACTAGTTGCCGTTATTTCATTACCAATTATCTACATGCTGTCATTAGGTCTTTATCAATACATTGAGAAAAAGGGAATTATGCTTGGAAGAAAAATCATTAATTCCAAAAAAGTAAAAACAAATGAAGTGATGTAATTACTTCGAGCACATTATTTTCGCGCGATGTTTATTATTTAAAATAAAATCGCGCTCATTTTATATAACAATACAAAAAAGAACTTTAACAACTTAACACATAAGTATGTCTATTAAATGTTATCCCAAAAACAGTTGATACTATTAACATCTAAATTCTCTTATACAGTCTCGATAGCAAATTGTCCTAAAGTTTATCCCAACAAATTTTTGCAGTGGAAAAATGCGCTTACTCTTGAGATACTGAGTATAGCCATATGACGCTTTAGCTGTAAATTTACACAGCGTCATTTATTGCTTATAAATCATATGGTTATCTTGTAACTATTATTACTCAGGTGAATTTTACTATGAAATCACAGACTACAGGGAACGCTCAAGTATGATGCTCAAAGTAAAGTATGCATCGTTTATCATGTTCATCTGTGCACTAGGAAGCCAGCTAACTGACGTGAGTGTGGGGGTGCTGAAGCTATGGGAGTTGATGGCGATTATCATTTTCCCATTTTTCATGACTAAAATACACAAAAAGACATTACCTTTCGTATTGTTCTTTTTTTCTTTATTAGTGATATCATTAGCTACACAGCTTTTTACAGATGTTTTCTTCTGGAATTATGGTGGCCTAAAACAAAAATATATAATATCAGTAGTTCGTTTCGCTGAACTTATGCTATGTATCTCAACCGCTATTGTAATGCTCAACGTTGCACGAAAATATAAAGTTGAACTTCCCGAGTTGATTAGTAAATTCATTACTTATAATTTCTACATGACATTATTTGTACTTGGGTTATTAACGATAGATATAGTCGCAGGGACACATATTGTTAGTTATTATCAGATCCATCGATTGAAGGGATTCTATGTTGAAGGTGGACCTTACGGTTTATATTTAGCGTCTCTGATATTTCTTGAGTTTCTTTACAAGAAAAGAAAAATGATGATGTTTACATTTGCAATAGCACTTGTGTTTTCACAGTCAAAAGCAGGGATATGTGCAATTGCAATTTTCCTTTTTGTTAGTTTTATGATGAAAAACAAATACTTAAGCGGGTTCCTTAAACCTGGAAACTTCATAAGATTTTCTTTCTTTGTAGTATTGAGTATTTCTATTTCGGCATTCGCAATTTTTAAGATTGCATATAACTATATTGATGACTATCAGAATGTTTATTCATTAATAAAAGGGCGTGCAGGTGATCCAAGTTTGATTATGGGTCGAATTGCTGCATCCCACATTGGCCCGAAAATTTTCGAAGACAATCCTATATTTGGCGTTGGCCTCGGTGGTTATTCGTTAGTAAGAAATAACTTAGAGTACAGGGAAGGTTTCCCCGTTGTATCTGGATGGGATCTAACTGGTCTTGGAGGATTTTTCAATTTAATGATTGAAAATGGTATATTTGGCGTATTGGGCTTCACTATCATTATTTTATTGACTTACAAAAAAGATCTTCCAGGCATGTGCTTTATGATGCTATTTATTATTCCTTTTATTTTTGGTGCACAGTTGTATATGTTCTATCCTTGGGTATTTCTTGGATTCTACTTTGTATATCGTTATGGAGACCCAAAATTGAGTTCTGTTCAAAAAGTCACTGTCGATAGTGCATTAACGGCTAGTCAGGCAAAGCTCTAATTAAGAATACTGGAGAAACTGATGATTTTTTCACGAAGGAATTTTCTTAGATATATACTTCCATCCGCCTTTATTGTGGATGCAACCCTTAACAAATCAGAAGCTTCTCCAGTTGCTATTGCTAACGATAACACTCATTTAGAAAATAATGCAGTCCTTTCCGCCTCTCCCTTACATTATAAGGCTCAATACAGTAGTCAGCCAGATGATACGTCTGCGGTTCTTACAGCGATTAACGATTGTATTAAAAATAATAAATATCTTGACCTTAGGGGCGGGCCGTGGAAAATATCGAAAACTTTAGATCTGACAGGTGTCAAATCTATTATCACAGACTGGTCAGGTCGGCTAATTATCAATACAGATAATTTTCAAGCAACTAATAATAGTAATTTTGCTGTAATTATCGGAAACCCGGACTCTGATTATAAAAGTGATCGAGCAAATTATACAACAGTTAATGGCCTTTTGTGTATTATTGCTGAAGATCGAAAAATGCTTTTAAATGGATTGTTTATAAAAGGCTCACTTTTAAGCTTCGATTCTATACGAGTCATCGGATTTAATGGTTCAGGTATAGTATTATCTTCAGTATGGGATAGTTCTTTTAAAAGTCTGTCAAGCGAGCTTTGTGGCAACGTCCACAAATACCAAATAGCAATAATTAGCGGAGGTGATACCTCAAATTGCCTTTCAATCGATAGGATACAGTCGGAAAGAGCATTTCATAAATGTTTATATATAAACGCGATCCGTTCAACACTAAACACTCTACATGCGGAGAGAACTACGATTTTAACTAGAGATGATGGCTCAAACCTTTCATCTTCCTTAAAGTACACCAATGTCTCTATAACATTGAGTAACTGCGTTCTAAATCAAGTTATTCATGACACGTCCGCAAAAAGTAATGATCTTAGCAAATCAGAGAAAATTGTTGCAGATAAATCATCCGTTGTCTTAAATTTAGTTGATACTATTCTTAATTCTGCTCATTTAAATGGATGTGTTCTATCAACCTCAATGGCAATAAGATCTCAATTTAATTCTGTTTTCTGCGAATCATGGTTCTTTGAGGATATCCAGTCAATAGATAATTCTTCAATCGACTGCTCAAACATTAGTAAAACACTTGTAATCACTCGAAATCTATTATTACAAAATTCAAACCTGGCATCACTCACTATGCCAGAGAATGCCCACAACATACTTATCGATAAATGTAAAATCAGCAACGTTTCTATAAGTAAAAAAATCACCGGCAATATACTATTTCGCTCCTGCCTATTCCAGCCAGAGATGGAATTATTGGAAACAGGTAGCCAAAGTGATACAACGCCACAAATATCACTTTCAGCAAACATCCCTGTTTCTTTTAATGATTGTATTTTCCTTGGCAAGGTTAAAGGAATGCAGAACTCCCAAGCAATATTTAAGGGGGGGTTTATTAATGATGCAGACATCGCGAGTGGATTTGTTGGTCAATTTTATAATGTGCAAATTAAAAAATTCACTTTCTCTGGTGAAGCGGCCTTTATAACCAATCAATGCATTATTGAGGATGTTATTTCATGGAGTCCTCCTAAGAATTTAATCGCGCCATTAGGTGTAAAATCTGAAATAATGAGTATTAAAAATGGACATACTCAATATTATTCCCCTGGAAACAATGGCCAGTGGCTATTAAAACAAAAAGATTAATATTTTAGAGGAAGTGCCACGTGGGAGTCTATCAAAGACTCCCATTTGAACTTGTATTATGTAAAAACATCATTTAAAAATGCGTCAAAAATGCTATAATCAATTAAATTGATATTCTCCATTTAATTTTATATCTTTTCTTTCGGAAGACTATATGGATTTTATGTAACTATGATAGAAAGAGAACAACAATCTTTCCTCTTCCACGACTACGAAACCTTCGGTACCAGTCCTTCGCTCGACCGGCCGGCGCAGTTCGCCGCCATCCGCACCGATAGCGATCTGAATGTCATTGGCGAACCGGAAGTCTTCTACTGCAAGCCTGCCGACGACTATCTGCCGCAACCGCAGGCGGTGATGATTACCGGAATTACGCCACAGGAAGCGCTGGCCAAAGGTGACAACGAGGCCGCTTTCGCCCGCCGCATCAACGATCTGTTCACGGTGCCGAAAACCTGTATCGTCGGCTACAACAATGTCCGCTTTGATGATGAAGTCAGCCGTAATATTTTTTACCGCAACTTCTACGATCCGTACGCCTGGAGCTGGCAGCATGATAATTCGCGCTGGGACCTGCTGGATGTGATGCGCGCCTGCTATGCCCTGCGCCCGGAAGGTATAAACTGGCCGGAAAATGAAGACGGTCTGCCAAGCTTCCGCCTTGAGCATCTGACCGTCGCGAATGGCATTGAGCATAGCAATGCCCACGATGCAATGGCCGATGTGTACGCCACTATCGCGATGGCGAAACTGGTGAAGGCCCGTCAGCCGCGCCTGTTTGAATATCTGTACAGTCATCGTAATAAACGCAAGCTGGCGACGTTAATTGACGTGCCGCAGTTGAAACCACTGGTCCACGTTTCCGGGATGTTCGGCGCCGCCCGCGGCAACACTAGCCTGGTCGCGCCGCTGGCCTGGCATCCGGATAACCGCAATGCGGTGATAATGGTTGATCTGGCGGGGGATATGTCACCGCTACTGGAGCTTGAGGCTGATACTCTGCGCGAGCGTTTGTACACCCCGAAAGACGAACTCGGCGATTTACCGGCAGTGCCGATTAAGCTCGTTCATTTAAATAAATGCCCGGTGCTGGCGCAGGCCAATACGTTGCGCCCGCAGGATGCCGACCGTTTAGGTATCAATATTCAGCGCTGCCTGGAGAACGCCCAACTGCTGCGCGCAAATCCGCAGGTTCGTGAGAAAGTGGTGGCCCTGTATGCCGAAGCCGAGCCGTTCGTGCCATCGGATAATGTTGACGCCCAACTGTACAACGGATTCTTTAGCGATGCCGATCGCGCGGCGATGAAGATAGTGCTGGAAACCGAACCCCGTAATCTGCCGGCGCTGGATATTACGTTTGCGGATAAACGCATTGAACGCCTGCTGTTTAACTACCGCGCGCGCAACTTCCCCGGTACGCTTGATGAAAACGAACAGCAGCGCTGGTTAGAGCACCGCCGTAACGTCTTTACGCCGGAATTTTTGCAGGCCTACGCCGATGAACTGCAGGTGATGTATCAACAGTATGCAGACGATAGTGAAAAACAGGCCCTGTTGAAGGCGCTGTGGCAATATGCGCAGGAAATCGTTTAACCCGGGCCAGGCCTTCACCGTAGCCCGGGAGTACTGACTTAACTTTTCGCGCGGCTGGCGATGATGTCGTCGGCCACGTTACGCGGCGCTTCCGCGTAATGATGGAACTCCATGCTATAGGTCGCGCGGCCTTGCGACATCGAGCGCAGCGTGGTGGAATAACCGAACATTTCGGCCAGCGGCACATCGGCACGAATAATCTGGCTACCGAAACGCTCCTCCATCCCCTGCACCATTCCGCGACGGGAAGAGAGATCGCCCATAATATTGCCGGCGTACTCTTCCGGCGTCTCCACTTCGACGTGCATCACCGGCTCCAGGATCACCGGGTCCGCTTTTCGCGCCCCTTCCTTAAAGCCGAAAATCGCCGCCATACGGAAAGCCATCTCGGACGAATCGACGTCATGATACGAACCAAACGTCAGGGTCGCTTTAACGTCGACAACCGGATAGCCCGCCAGCACGCCGGCGCCCATCGCTTCACGCAGCCCTTTTTCCACAGAAGGGATGTATTCACGCGGTACCACCCCGCCTTTGGTGGCATCTTCAAACACAAAACCGCTACCCGCAGCCAGTGGCTCCAGGGTCAGCACGACGTGCCCATACTGCCCCTTACCGCCGGACTGCCGCACAAATTTCCCTTCCACATCCTTCACCGTTTTACGGATGGTTTCCCGATAGGTAACCTGCGGACGGCCAATATTTGCCTCAACGCCAAACTCGCGTTTCATACGGTCGACGATAATCTCCAGATGCAACTCCCCCATCCCGGAGATAATCGTCTGCCCGGACTCTTCATCGGTATGCAGGCGGAAGGACGGATCCTCGGAAGCCAACCGCTGTAGCGCAATGCCCATTTTCTCCTGGTCGGCCTTGGTCTTCGGTTCAATCGCCAGCGAAATAACCGGTTCCGGGAACTCCATACGCTCGAGAGTGATGACCGCATCCGGATCGCACAGCGTATCACCCGTCGTGACATCTTTTAAACCCACGCAGGCGGCAATATCACCGGCATGCAGCTCGTCGACTTCGTGGCGATCGTTGGCATGCATCAGCACGATGCGCCCGATACGCTCTTTCTTGCCCTTCACCGGGTTAAAGACCGCATCGCCTTTTTTCAACGTTCCGGAATAGACGCGAATAAAGGTCAACTGGCCGACGTAGGGATCGGTCATGAGTTTAAACGCCAGCGCCGACAGCGGCTCATCGTCGCTCGGGTGACGTTCCGCCGGTTGCCCCTTGTCATCAATGCCCTGAATCGCCGGAATATCCAGCGGCGACGGCATTAACTCAACGACCGCATCGAGCATCCGCTGCACGCCTTTATTTTTAAAGGCGCTGCCGCAGAGCACCGGCTGGATTTCGCCGTCGACCGTGCGTTTACGTAGCCCGGCCACAATTTCCACTTCGCTCAGTTCACCGCTTTCGAGATATTTATCCATCAGCTCATCACTGGCTTCCGCCGCAGCCGAAACCATTTTTTCCCGCCACTCCTGAGCCGTCGGCAGCAGGTCATCAGGCACAGGCGCATAGCTGAACGTCATCCCCTGCGTTGCATCATCCCACAGAATGGCCCGCATCTTTATCAGGTCGACGACACCGGTGAAATGCTCTTCGGCGCCAATAGGGATCACAATGGGGACCGGGTTGGCCTTCAGGCGATCGATCATCATTTGCACCACGCGGAAGCAATCGGCGCCCGGGCGGTCCATTTTGTTCACGAACGCCAGTCGCGGAACGTGATACTTGTTGGCCTGCCGCCAGACGGTCTCTGACTGCGGCTGTACGCCGCCGACCGAGTCATAGACCATCACCGCGCCGTCCAGCACGCGCATCGAGCGTTCTACTTCGATGGTAAAGTCCACGTGCCCCGGGGTATCAATGATATTGATACGATGGGGCTCAAAGCTGCGGTCCATCCCGGGCCAGAAGCAGCTTACCGCTGCCGAAGTAATGGTAATCCCACGCTCCTGCTCCTGCGCCATCCAGTCGGTAGTTGCCGCGCCATCGTGTACTTCACCCAGCTTATGGCTCATCCCGGTGTAAAACAGAATGCGCTCAGTGGTGGTGGTTTTGCCGGCATCGATATGCGCGGAGATACCGATGTTGCGATAACGTTCGAGGGGGATGGGTCGGGGCATGATGCGTCCTTAGTCATTTTGACTGTCAATGAGCGGCTAAATCTGCCGCGGTTAGGTTTACGGCATCTATAATAGTACAATTGTACGAGTATACTCGAACTATTTTCACTATCACTGCTATCGGTCAGCTTGCGACGGCGCGCGTGGCGCAAGAAAAGGAGTTTGGGTATAGTAGCCGCCAGCCGCCAATACGGGTTGCTGTTCGCGTGAACAGCACAACCGCCGACACAGGAATATTATGATCGCCAATCACCCCGAACGTGAACAAATTCGCCTCGAAAATGTTCTTTTTGCCCTCGGCAACCCCTTGCGGCTGGAAATCATTCGCACGCTATCCGACGGCAGCGAGCAGAGCTGTAACGCGCTGCGCAAAGAAGATATCGCTAAATCCACCATGACTCACCACTGGCGGGTGCTGCGCGACAGCGGCGTGATCTGGCAGCGGCCACAAGGGCGTGAAAATCTCATTTCGCTGCGCCGCGACGATTTGGATGCCCGTTTTCCAGGACTGTTGGATACACTGCTTAATGTGATGCGACAGGAGAAGTAAGCCATCCCTGTCCCCCCGGTAAGGCGACAGGCGCCAGCGGGGGAAAACCAGCGGACGCCAAAAACAAAAAAGCCGGAGGTCTCCCTCCGGCTTTTCTTATCATAAAGCGTAATTACGCAACGTCTTCGTACTGCGGTACCGGGTTGCGGAAGCTTTTGGTTACGCACGCCAGGTAAATCAGACCGATACCGGCCCAGATCAGACCCAGGATCATCGAGCTCTCTTCCAGGTTAACCCACAGCGCGCCAACGGTCAGAGCGCCGCACATCGGCAGGAACAGATACTGGAAGTGGTCCTTCAGCGTCTTGTTGCGTTTCTCGCGGATCCAGAACTGGGAGATAACCGACAGGTTAACGAAGGTAAACGCCACCAGCGCGCCAAAGTTAATCAGCGCAGTCGCCATCACCAGATCAAAGTTAATCGCCAGCAGCGCGATCGCGCCAACCAGGATGATGTTCATCGCCGGGGTGCGCCAGGTCGGGTGAACGTAGCCGAAGAAGCTTTTCGGGAATACGCCATCACGGCCCATCACGTACATCAGACGCGCAACGCCAGCATGCGCCGCCATACCGGAAGCCAGCACGGTGATGGTGGAGAAGATCAGCGCGCCCACCTGGAAGGCTTTACCTGCCACATACAGCATAATTTCAGGCTGTGAGGCATCCGGATCCTTAAAGCGCGAGATATCCGGGAAGTACAGCTGCAGGAAGTAGGTGGCAAAAATGAAGATCAGGCCGCCAATCAGCGCAGTCAGGAAGATAGCGCGCGGAATAACGCGTTCAGCATCTTTGGTCTCTTCAGACAGATTGCTGATACCGTCAAAACCGGTAAATGAGAAGCAGAGTATCGTCGCCCCGGTAATCATCGGGATAACGTGCGCATCGCCGGACCAGAACGGACGGCTGCTGGCCAGCGTACCGGCGCCCTCGCCTTCAAATACGCCATACACCACCATGCCAAGTATCACGGCAATCAGCACCACCTGCAACACCACGATAACGGTATTGAAGTTGGCGACGGACTTGATGCTGCGCAGGTTGAAGGCGGTCATGAACGCGACCAGCGCGATAACAAACACCCACGATGGAATCGAAGGCACCAGCGCTTCAAAGTAGATTTTCGCCAGCAGGATGTTGATCATCGGCGCGAACAGGTAGTCGAGCAGAGAGGACCAACCCACCATGAAGCCTACGGTCGGGCTAATGGATTTCTGGGCGTAGGTATACGCGGAACCCGCGGAAGGATAACGGCGTACCAGCTTCCCGTAGCTCAGCGCAGTAAAAAGAATAGCGATTAACGCAAAGGCGTAGGCCGTCGGCACGTGACCGTCGGTCATACCAGAGACGATACCAAACGTATCGAACAGCGTCATCGGCTGCATATAGGCCAGGCCCATCATTACAACCGGAACTAACGTAAGCGTTTTACGTAATTCCACGCGAGAGGTATTTGGAGTAGCGTTATGCGACATAGTTATCCCCTTTTACGGTGAAGGCCAGCGCGTAAGCAAAAAATTGCCCCATTTCTTTCTATTCCTCAGCGACAACGACTGTCGGTTTTTAGTAAATATCTATCCGGTACGAAGCCCGGCCTCTTGGTATTGAATGATGTGTCTTTCGACCAAAAAAATAACCGACACTTTAAAAAAAGCGTCGGCTAGTCTCTGGTTTTCAGGCTGCGTATTTTGCAACAACTTCTGGCTTAATGACAAGATGTTGTAGGGTTTATTAATAGGCTAAGAATTCTAACCGACTAATATTCATACTATTTTAGTATTGTAGATCTGACGAATAGCACTATTTGCTAATATCGCTTGTAACCACCATTGCGCGGCAAGGCCAAAAACGTCTTCATTCCAGCCAATCCATGCCCGATGCAACCGCGCGGGTGTGGTAATGCGTTTCTCGACCAATTTTCCCTTCTCCAGCAAGGCCTCTGCCAGATAGCGCGGCAGGTAAGCCCAGCCCAGCCCGGCGCATACCAGCTCCAGCAGGCTATTCATATCATAAACCGTCACACTCTCCTGCTTTTCGCTTTGCAGCAACCCGGCATTGCAAATAATCGCCCGATATCGCTGTAACACCCGCAAATTCAACGGTTCCTTAGCCTGCGCCAGCGGATGATTAATCGCGACCACAAAACACAGATCCACATCGCCAAGCAGGCTAAAACCATAACCCACCAGCGTTGGCGGCTCGTTAAGCGCGCCCAGCACCATGTCGACCTCGCCTGCCGCCAGAGCATCCCAACCACCAGCGCTAGTGAACTGCAAACGGGTCACGTTGCGTTGTTGATAAAACTGTTCCATCAGTGAAGTTAAAAGAGAGAAAGGAAAAGTCATATCGACACTGATGGTCAGGGTATTTTCCCAGCCCTGATGTAGCCTGATGGCCTGCAGCTCAAGTTCGCGAGCGGTATGGAGTAGCTCACGTCCTTTCTCCAGCAGCATCTGCCCGGTGCAAGTAAAGCGCGCCCGATGACCACTGCGATCCAGCAGTTGGATATTCAGATCGCTTTCTAATTTATGGATGGTATAGCTTAGCGCCGAGGGGGTTTTATAGAGCTTTGCCGAGGCCGCGGCAAAGCTCCCCTCTTTATCTAAGGCATCAAGAATAACGAGAACATCCAGCAGTGGTTTCATCGCCCCCCCTTACGGTACGCGATCGTCTGCTGGCGGTTACTCCATCGGCATCACCAGCGGATCGGGGTACTGGTATTCAAAGCCAAGCTCATAGCATATCCGGTTGCCATCAATGATTTTGCCTTTACCCCCCTCCGGGTTATCGGTAAATACCGGTAACGGCAGCCCAAGTTCACGGGCCATCTGCGGATAAAAGACGCCGCGCGCCGGATGCTGCGGCGCACATATATTATAGATGTGTCCGCCTTTCGGAGCCTGAAGCAATAACTCAATCGCGGCAATAACGTCCTGCAGATGCACCAGATTGACCCCGTGCTGGCCATCCGGGGCCGATTTACCGGCAAAGAAACGGCCCGGATGGCGCGATGGTCCAACCAGTCCGGCAAGACGCAGAATATCCACCGAGGTCCCCGGCAACGCATGCAGCCAGTCCTCCAGCTCTTTCAGAACCCTGCCGCTGGCGGTTTGTGGATTGCGTGGCGAATTTTCCTTCATCGTTCCTTCGGTATTGCCATAAACCGAAGTCGAACTGGTAAAAATAATGCGTGGAATATGCCGCGAGAGCGCGGTATCGACAATCTCCTGCACCGCCTGTAGATAAAAATCTTCCCCGGGCCCCGTGCGCCGCGCAGGTAACGTGATGACCAGCGCATCGACGTTCATCATCGCGTCCAGATCCTCTGCATCACAGATCAACTGGGGTTCAAGGCGCAGCGGATACCCTTCAATTCCGCACATCCGCGCCGCCTCTACGCCGTCCTGCGTCGTTTTACTGCCGGTGACATGCCAACCGCGCGCCCGCAATGACAACGCAAGCGGCATGCCCAGCCATCCTAACCCGACAATCGCGACCTTTTTCATACCCTGGCTCCTGACTCATTCGCTGTGCTGATACTAGGCTACGCTAGCCTGCGAGACCTGACAATTTGTTCGGCGAATATGAAATGAATTAATGATGGAAAAAAGGGCTTGCTTTATTCGCCGCAACTGGTTTAGGTTAAAAGACATCAAATGCATAGTCATTCAAAGAGAATTTTATGAACAGCGTTCAATTTAAAAACCACCACCATCACCATCATCCTGACTAGTCTTTCAGGCGATGTGTGCTGGAAGACGTTTGGATCTTCCAGTGGTGCATGAACGCAAAGAGAGCCCCCGGAAGATTCACTTCCGGGGGCTTTTTTTTGGACCGAATTCGGACAGATTCAGACAGGTATTCAGAGGAAAACAACAATGTTAGACAACACCCGTTTACGCATAGCTATTCAGAAATCCGGCCGTTTGAGTGAGGATTCACGCGAACTGCTCGGCCGCTGCGGCATTAAAGTCAACCTGCACACCCAGCGTCTGATCGCCCTTGCGGAAAACATGCCGATCGATATTCTGCGCGTTCGCGATGACGATATTCCGGGGCTGGTGATGGACGGCGTTGTCGACCTTGGAATTATCGGCGAGAACGTGCTGGAAGAAGAGCTGCTGAGCCGCCGCGCGCAGGGCGAAGACCCGCGCTATTTCACCCTGCGCCGTCTCGATTTTGGCGGATGCCGCCTGTCGCTGGCGACACCGGTGGATGAAAACTGGAATGGCCCGGCGGCGCTGGACGGCAAACGCATCGCCACCTCTTACCCGCACCTGTTAAAACGCTATCTCGATCAGAAAGGTATCTCCTTTAAATCCTGTCTGCTGAACGGTTCTGTCGAAGTCGCGCCGCGCGCTGGCCTTGCCGATGCCATCTGCGATCTCGTTTCTACCGGCGCAACCCTTGAAGCCAACGGTCTGCGCGAAGTTGAAGTTATTTATCGTTCCAAAGCCTGCCTGATCCAGCGCGACGGTGAGATGGACGATGCGAAACAGCAGCTGATCGACCGTCTGCTGACCCGTATTCAGGGGGTTATCCAGGCCCGCGAATCGAAATACATCATGATGCACGCGCCGACCGAACGGCTGGAAGAAGTGGTGGCACTGCTGCCGGGCGCCGAGCGGCCAACTATTCTGCCGCTGGCGGGCGACAAACAGCGGGTAGCGATGCACATGGTCAGCAGCGAAACCCTGTTTTGGGAAACCATGGAAAAACTGAAAGCGCTGGGCGCCAGCTCCATCCTGGTGCTGCCGATCGAGAAGATGATGGAGTAATCCAGCAATCCGCATACGGGACAAACAGGGGAAATGACCATGAGCTTCAATACCATTATCGACTGGAATAGCTGCAGCGCCGCACAACAGCAACAACTATTAATGCGCCCGGCGATTTCAGCTTCCGAGAGCATCAGCAAAACGGTAGCCGGGATCCTCGGCAACGTTAAAGAGAATGGCGATGCCGCTTTACGCGAATATAGCGCCAAATTCGATAAAACCACCGTCACGGCGCTGAAAGTGTCTGACGAAGAAATTGCCGCTGCCGGCGCGCGCCTCAGCGACGAACTCAAACAAGCGATGGCGGTAGCGGTCAACAATATCGAGACCTTTCATAACGCGCAGCAGTTGCAGGTTGTCGATGTTGAAACCCAGCCCGGCGTACGCTGCCAGCAGCTTACCCGCCCTATCGCCTCCGTCGGCTTATATATTCCGGGCGGCTCGGCGCCGCTGTTTTCAACGGTGCTGATGCTGGCAACGCCAGCGCGCATTGCCGGCTGTCAGGAAGTGGTACTGTGTTCGCCGCCGCCGATTGCCGATGAAATCCTTTATGCGGCGCACCTGTGCGGCGTGCGTAATATCTTTAACGTCGGCGGCGCGCAGGCTATCGCGGCAATGGCCTTCGGTACCGAATCGGTGGCAAAAGTCGCTAAAATCTTTGGCCCCGGCAACGCCTTCGTCACCGAGGCCAAACGCCAGGTCAGCCAGCGCCTCGACGGCGCGGCCATCGATATGCCTGCCGGCCCGTCGGAAGTTCTGGTGATCGCCGACGGCGGCGCGACGCCGGATTTCGTCGCCTCCGATTTACTCTCCCAGGCGGAACATGGCCCGGATTCCCAGGTTATCTTGCTGACCCCTGACGCCGACATGGGCTCCCGGGTCGCCGCAGCGGTTGAACGTCAGCTAGCTGCCCTGCCGCGTGCCGAAACCGCACGTGAAGCGCTTTCCGCCAGCCGTATCATTGTCGCCCGCGATCTCGCGCAATGTGTAGAGATCTCAAATCAGTACGGGCCGGAGCACCTGATTATCCAGACCCGCAACGCCCGTGAACTGGTTGACGGTATCACCAGCGCCGGTTCGGTATTCCTCGGCGACTGGTCGCCAGAATCGGCAGGTGATTACGCCTCCGGCACCAACCACGTGCTGCCAACTTATGGGTACACCGCGACCTGTTCCAGCCTCGGTCTGGCGGATTTCCAGAAACGAATGACCGTACAGGAACTGACGCGTGAAGGCTTTGCCGCCCTCGCCCCGACTATCGAGATCCTGGCTGCAGCCGAACTGCTGACCGCCCACAAAAACGCCGTGACGCTACGCGTGGCCGCCCTTAAGGAGCAAGCATGAGCATTGAAGACTTAGCCCGCGCCAATATTCGCGCGCTGACGCCGTATCAATCCGCCCGCCGTCTTGGGGGAAAAGGCGACGTGTGGCTGAACGCCAACGAATTCCCCACCGCTGTGGAATTCCAGTTGACCGAACAGACGTTAAACCGCTACCCGGAACCACAGCCGAAAGCGGTTATCGAAAACTACGCGCAATATGCTGGCGTAAAACCAGAGCAGGTACTGGTGAGCCGCGGTGCTGACGAAGGTATCGAGTTATTAATCCGAGCTTTTTGCGAACCCGGCGAAGACGCGGTCCTTTATTGCCCGCCTACCTACGGCATGTATAGCGTCAGCGCCGAAACTATCGGCGTTGAGTGCCGCACGGTGCCGACGCTCGCCGACTGGCAGCTCGATTTGCCTGCTATCGAAGCGAATCTCACCGGCGTGAAAGTGGTGTTTGTCTGCAGCCCAAATAATCCAACCGGGCAGATAATCAATCCACAAGATTTCCGCGCCCTGTTGGAAATGACGCGCGGTAAAGCGATCGTGGTAGCGGATGAAGCCTATATTGAGTTCTGTCCGCAGGCGTCGCTCGCCGGTTGGCTAAATGAATACCCGAACCTGGTTATCCTGCGCACCTTATCGAAGGCTTTTGCGCTGGCCGGACTGCGCTGCGGTTTTACGCTGGCGAATGCAGAGGTGATTAATGTCCTGCTGAAAGTCATCGCGCCTTATCCGCTTTCGACGCCGGTCGCCGATATCGCCGCCCAGGCGTTGAGCCCGGCAGGCATTGCCGCTATGCGCGCGCGTGTGGCGCAGATCCTTAATGAGCGCGCATACCTGGTCAATGCGCTGCGCGGCATCGCCTGCGTCGAGCAGGTTTTCGATTCCGAGACCAACTACCTGCTGGCGCGGATAACCGCCTCCAGCGCGGTGTTTAAATCTTTGTGGGATCAGGGCATTATCTTACGTGACCAAAATAAACAACCCTCATTAAGCTGCTGTTTGCGTATCACTATCGGTACCCGTGCAGAGAGCCAGCGCGTGATTGACGCTTTGACTGCGGAGAATGTATGACCCAGAAGTTTCTCTTTATTGACCGTGACGGTACGCTTATCTCCGAACCGCCGGTTGATTTTCAGGTAGACCGGTTTGAAAAACTGGCCTTCGAGCCGCAGGTGATCCCGGCGCTGCTTAAGCTGCAGCAGGAAGGCTACAAGCTGGTGATGATCACCAACCAGGACGGACTTGGTACCGATAGCCTGCCGCAAAATGAGTTCGACGGCCCGCACAACCTGATGATGCAAGTCTTCTCCTCGCAGGGCGTTAATTTTGAATTCGTCCTGATCTGCCCGCACATGCCTGGCGATAACTGCGACTGCCGCAAGCCGAAGACCCAGCTGGTATTGCCTTGGCTGGAAGACGGCGTGATGGATAAAGCCCACAGTTACGTCATCGGCGACCGCGCCACTGATATCGAGTTGGCGGATAACATGGGTATCACCGGCCTGCGCTATAACAGTGAAACGCTAAACTGGCCGACCATCTGCGAACAGCTGACCCGTCGCGATCGCTACGCTCACGTTGAACGTATCACCAAAGAGACTCAGGTTGACGTTAAAGTCTGGCTGGACCGTGAAGGCGGCAGCAAGATCCACACCGGCGTTGGTTTCTTCGACCACATGCTCGATCAGATTGCCACCCACGGCGGCTTTCGCCTGGAGATTAACGTCGGCGGCGATCTTTACATCGACGATCACCACACCGTAGAAGATACCGGCCTGGCGTTAGGTGAAGCGTTGAAGCTGGCGCTGGGTGATAAGCGCGGCATTAACCGCTTTGGCTTTGTGCTGCCGATGGATGAGTGCCTGGCGCGCTGCGCGCTGGATATCTCTGGCCGTCCACACCTCGAATATAAAGCTGACTTCACCTATCAGCGCGTTGGCGACCTGAGCACCGAGATGGTCGAACACTTCTTCCGCTCGCTCTCCTATACCATGGCGGTGACGCTGCACCTGAAAACCAAAGGTAAAAACGACCATCACCGCGTTGAGAGCCTGTTCAAAGCCTTCGGTCGTACGCTGCGCCAGGCCATTCGGGTCCAGGGCGACACCTTGCCATCTTCAAAAGGGGTATTGTGATGAACGTGGTGATCCTCGATACCGGGTGCGCCAACCTCAACTCGGTGAAATCTGCGGTGAGCCGCCACGGCTATGAGCCAGTGGTCAGCCGCGAGCCGGATGTTGTTCTGCGCGCCGATAAACTTTTTCTGCCCGGCGTCGGCACCGCGCAGGCTGCGATGGATCAGCTGCGCGAACGCGAGCTCATTGACTTAATTAAAGCCTGTACCCAGCCGGTGCTGGGGATCTGTCTCGGCATGCAGTTACTCGGTGCGCGCAGCGAAGAGAATAACGGCGTTGAGTTACTGGGCATTATTGATGAAGACGTGCCGAAAATGACCGACCACGGATTGCCGCTGCCGCATATGGGATGGAACCGGGTGTATGCCAAAGCAGGCGATCGTCTGTTCCGCGGCATTGAAGAAGGCGCTTATTTCTATTTCGTCCATAGCTACGCCATGCCGGTCAATCCGTACACTATCGCCCAATGCAACTACGGCGAGGCCTTCACCGCGGCGGTACAGAAAGATAACTTCTTTGGCGTACAGTTCCACCCTGAGCGCTCAGGTAGCGCCGGTGCGCAGCTGCTGAAAAATTTCCTGGAGATGTAATGATCATTCCAGCTTTAGATTTAATTGACGGTACCGTGGTACGCCTGCATCAGGGCGACTACGGCCAGCAGCGCGACTATGGCAACGATCCGTTACCACGCCTGCAATCCTATGCAGACCAGGGCGCGGAAGTATTGCACCTGGTTGATCTGACCGGGGCAAAAGACCCGGCAAAACGTCAGATTCCGCTGCTTAAGACCCTGGTCGCCGGTGTTACGGTACCGGTGCAGGTCGGCGGCGGCGTACGTACGGAAGAAGACGTTGCCGCACTGCTTGACGCCGGCGTGGCGCGCGTAGTGGTCGGTTCAACGGCGGTGAAATCGCCGGAAGTGGTCAAAGCCTGGTTTAAACGCTTTGGCCCCGAACATCTGGTGCTGGCGCTGGATGTACGTATTGATGCCGAGGGCAATAAACAGGTGGCGGTGAGCGGCTGGCAGGAAAACTCTGGCATCACTCTGGAAGAGCTGGTGGAAAGCTATCTGCCGGTCGGCTTGCAACATGTGCTGTGTACCGATATCTCCCGCGATGGTACTCTCGCGGGTTCCAACGTCTCACTGTATGAAGAGGTCTGCGCGCGTTATCCGCAGGTGGCGTTCCAGTCTTCCGGCGGGATCGGCGGTCTCAACGATATCGCCGCGCTGCGCGGAACCGGCGTCCGCGGCGTGATCGTCGGCCGCGCGCTGCTGGAAGGTAAATTCAACGTAACGGAGGCCATCCAATGCTGGCAAAACGGATAATCCCCTGCCTCGACGTCCGCGACGGCCAGGTAGTGAAAGGCGTACAGTTCCGCAATCACGAAATTATCGGTGATATTGTGCCGCTGGCAAAACGCTATGCCGATGAAGGCGCGGATGAACTGGTGTTCTACGATATTACCGCCTCCAGCGATGGCCGGGTAGTCGATAAAAGTTGGGTTTCACGCGTGGCGGAAGTCATTGATATTCCCTTCTGCGTCGCTGGCGGGATTAAGTCGCTGGAAGACGCGGCGCAGATCCTCTCCTTTGGCGCCGACAAAATTTCAATTAACTCGCCTGCGCTTGCGGATCCAACGTTAATCACCCGCCTCGCCGATCGCTTTGGCGTGCAGTGCATCGTGGTAGGTATCGATACCTGGTTTGATGAACAAACCGGTAAATATCACGTTAATCAGTACACCGGCGATGAGAGCCGAACTCGCGTCACCCAATGGGAAACGCTGGATTGGGTGCAGGAAGTACAAAAGCGCGGAGCAGGAGAAATCGTCCTCAACATGATGAACCAGGACGGCGTGCGCAACGGTTACGATCTGGATCAGCTCAGAAAGGTCCGTGAAGTATGTAACGTTCCGTTAATTGCCTCCGGCGGCGCCGGAACCATGGAGCACTTCCTTGAGGCCTTCCGCGACGCCAACGTCGATGGCGCCCTCGCCGCTTCCGTGTTCCATAAACAGATTATTAATATTGGCGAATTAAAAACGTTCCTGTCAGCCCAGGGCGTGGAGATCAGGGTATGTTGAGTGAACAGCTCGATTGGCAAAAAACCGACGGCATGATGCCGGCCATCATACAGCACGCTGAATCTGGCGAAGTGTTAATGCTGGGATATATGAATGAAGACGCGCTGGCGAAAACGCAAGAAAGTGGCAAAGTGACCTTCTACTCGCGCACCAAACAGCGCCTGTGGACAAAGGGTGAAACCTCCGGCAACTTTCTTAATGTGGTCAGCATCACCCCCGATTGCGATAACGATACCCTATTAGTGTTGGTCAACCCGATAGGCCCGACCTGCCACAAAGGGACTTCAAGCTGCTTTGGGGAAACCGGACACCAATGG
The DNA here is from genome assembly GCF_050600815.1 of Klebsiella sp. 141161. Classification (NCBI taxonomy): domain Bacteria; kingdom Pseudomonadati; phylum Pseudomonadota; class Gammaproteobacteria; order Enterobacterales; family Enterobacteriaceae; genus Klebsiella; species Klebsiella sp. 141161. Next base: position 895,713 of record NZ_JAQIRN010000001.1, read on the forward strand.
CTGTTCCTCTATCAACTGGAACAACTGCTGGCCGAACGCAAACATGCTGACCCGGAGAGCTCATACACCGCGAAACTGTATGCCAGCGGCACCAAACGTATTGCGCAAAAAGTAGGTGAAGAAGGCGTGGAGACCGCGCTTGCAGCAACGGTACATGATACGTTTGAGCTGAAGAATGAGGCTTCTGACCTGATGTATCACCTGCTGGTGCTGCTGCAGGATCAGGGGCTGAATTTAGGGGAAGTGATCGATAATCTTAAGTCTCGACATTAGTAAAACATTACCTGCATAAAATAGACTCTGGTTTAATGTGATGACCATTTAAACCAGAGTCAATGTGTTAACCGTCTATTAAGGATGTTGCGGTAAGGGCACATCCCTTAATTCAGAGAAACGAATAGCGTCTTCTTTTTCATTCAGCACAAAATCAGAATTTTTTACCGCGTCTTTCATATGCTCATCAGAAACAGCATAGCCCATCATTTCTAACACCAGAAATTTGGTTAAATCAGATGAGAAGTAGTGGTTGTTGTTGCGCAATTTTTCAGCCTTCGCACACCAGGAGGTATCATTCATCAGCAATGGAATTTTATACATCTCATTATCGCTGGATGGGAAACCATGCCCCTGACCAACAACTTCCCCATGGTCTGATACATAAACCAACTTGTAATCTTTAAGATAGGTATCAGCAAGGGTAAAAATACTCTTTAAGGTATCATCGACGCTATAAATAGACGCATCATAATCATCAACCATTGGGTTGTCCGCTTCCCCTCTACGGTCAGAATAAGGCAAATGGTTACCCATCAAATGAATGACGTAAAAATTTCTCTCTTGCGATTGCTTAAAATAATGCTTGATTGCCGGTAATAACTTTTCATCCTGCCCCTCGTTAACTGGGAAACGGGTATTATTATCTTCCGGAGTTTGCAGTACTTCAGCATATTTTGCCAGATAACCGAAAGGCTTGTTCCACATGTTGTTTTGCATCTGAGAGTCGAACCAGTACGTGTGGTAGCCCTGCAATTGTGCCATCTCGATAAGATTCTTAAATTTAAACAAGTTGCCACGCTGCAAGGGCGTTTCAAAAGAAACCAGCATCGGTACTGCAAGTCGTGTTTGCGCAGCCGGTGAGTGAACGTTATTAACGACACATATTTGTCCATCTCTATCCATCTGCGATAAGTTTGGCGTAGTATCTTTTCCATAGCCATAAATGCCATAGCGCCCAGGGTTCGATGATTCGCCGATGACATAAATAATGTTCTTGCTACCTTCCGTCTCTTTTTTAATATAAGCAGGATATTCTTTATGCTCTATTTTTTTGTATTTAACATCATCAACTATATTTTCAGCGATAATCGACACTGAGGAAACAAGAGGCCCAAAAAAAATCTTGTACTGATCGATGTATGGCTGCGAAATAAAAGTTGGTGAATATTCGAGATTGTTAATAAAGAATTTTGTACCCCAAAAACTAACACCATCGATCACTGGCTTTGAAAGAATAAGAATAAGACTAATAGTCAAAACAACACGCTCTTTAACAGAGTAGCGTGCCTTCGGTATTTTAATCGATAACAGTGAGAGCGCAAAAAGTATGAAAAGGAAACCCACAAGGAATTTGAGACCAAACGTTTGCACTGTACCTAATGAAACGGATAGGCCTACCCCGAAGGTTGACATAACCATACTGGTAGATAGTCCACCATATTTTTGATAGATAAAATAAGTCAGGAATGTGATCAATGAAACAAAAACAACCAGACTATTTCTAATTATTTTATTACGAATACAAAAAATCAAACGTAAGAAAATAAAGACAGAGAAAAAAGTGGTAAAAAATATGTTTGTAGGTTCAAACCAACACAACACAAGGGACAGAAAAAACAGTATAAAATATAAAAAACGTCTGGTTTTTAAATACTCTAAACATCTAAAAAAAGCGCTCATGCAAACTCCGAAATAAAGCAACTTATTATTGTGCATTGTAATGTTGCTATTTTAACACACTGAATCTCACTGACAAATATCACTCCATTGATCCTGGATAATGAAAGCGTTTAAAAATAATTTATTCGGCATGATGGGAGCTGCACTCCGGGCTTAATTTCACATACTTAAGCAAATTTAATGTTAAATCCACAATCGTGAAACCGATCACAACAACAAAAAAATAACTACCAGTTAACATCAGTGTGGTAATATAAACAAATACCGTCAGGTTCTCCTACTTGACGCGTTGATTATGGAATCACAACAAAAATAAAGCCAAACAGGCTACGGGGTCTCACTTGCAACATTATAAACATCTCGACGGACTCCGCGGAGTCGCGTCGCTTGTCGTCGTGCTTTACCATATGGATGTATTTATGGGGGTGCTGGTATCGCCAAATGGATTATATTCACAAAACTCAGTATGGTGGCAGATATATCGAAGAATATTGGATGGGAACTTCTCAGTTTGTCTATTTTTCGTGATGAGTGGCTATGTGTTGCTCATTGGCTTTTATAAGCGGCAAAACGACATTTCTTATCTTAAAGAAAGTTTTATAAAAAGATACTTTAGACTTACCCCACTGGTACTCGCTTCAGTCATTCTGGCTGTTGTTTTACAAAATACGATTGGCTTCCATAATGTCGACATGGCGGCCATCGTAGGTGGACACGAGTGGTTAAAATCTAACTATCAATCAGAACTCACACTAACTGGCGCTATATACAATGGTCTGTATTCTGCTTACATAGGTGATACATCCTATAATGGCCCCCTCTGGACGATTAAAATAGAGTTAATGGGATCACTCTTTTTGTATCTCTATGCCGCATTATTTTTTGTCAAAAAAAAAGGTGCCCACATCATTATATCAGCAATACTTATCTATCTGATTGAACCGACACTTGGCTGCTATTTGATACTATTTATCATTGGCGGTACTATTTTGGTATATAACATAAAGCTTGAACCTAAGTTTTTTCTTCCAGCCAGTATATTGACAATTGTTCTTGCAACAGAAAATCCGTGGACAATTGAAATTAACTTCTTAAATGAACTCACTGGTTTTAGTAAAGAAGGTTTAGCCACATTCTGTCATTCAATCGCAGCAGTAGTTTTATTATTAATAGCAAATACATCATCAATACTTTCAAATTATCTGTCCAGACCTGTATTTACTTTTCTGGGTAAGATATCATTTTCCTTATATGTGTTTCATATCCCTATTATCATGAGTATTGGAACGGCATTATTTGTTTATTTACATGATGCAGGTATTACTAACCAATTTGCCAGTATAATAAGCACATTAGTCAGTTTATTATGTTGCGTGCTTATCTCATGGCTGGGCTATACATTTGTTGATAAACCTTCAACCAAAATCGCATCCTTAGTTGGCGACAAGTTGAATATGAGAGCCAGCGAATTGTAAAAAAAAACCGCGAAAGAAATCTTTCGCGGCTTTTAGTAAAACAGAAAAGTTAAAATGTTTTAGCTTTTAGTAGCTTTAAATAAAACATAAACCTTTCTCTTCCTTTATTTTTGGCTATTACCAGCATATCAAATTTTGACAGAATCTTTTTGGATACGAAAATTTGTGCCAGGACCTGTTTAAAATACTCATCCTTGAATTTGGCTTCAATCACACTCCACGCCCAGAAATGGACATCGAGTTCTAACTCAAATAATTTACGTTCTTCATCATAGTTGAACGTATCTGAGTTACGACTGTAGATCCAATCAAAAATAGGGAAATGAACATAAAGTCGGTCATCCCGCACAGAAATATCCTGACCTAAGCGCCCTTGACGATAATAGTAATAATCAAAAGGTATATTAGCAATAATCTTAGCGTTTAAAAAAGTCTCGAACTGGAAAGGTAAATCATCAAACCGGCGAATATGCTCAGGGAAAGAAATGCCTTTGTTTTTCAGCATGTCGGCAGAGTAAATACGACGCCACATCGTTGGGCGTTCGCGTAACAAATCCAGGCGAGTGAGATTGATGTCCAGTGGGAACTTGACTATTTCACCAGTCTCGTAAGCTTCTTTATAGCCACACTGGGAAATATCAGCATTTTTCATCACCGCGGCACGGAACAAATCTTCATACATCTGAAGATCGCACCAATCATCACCGTCAACAAAACCAATATATTGACCTTTGGCCTGGCTAACGCCGGCATTTCGCGCTGTCGCGCAACCACCGTTTACTTTATGGATGACTTTCACTCTACCTGGGTATTTCGCCGCCCAGGCGTCAGCTTTCTCACCGGAATCATCCGGCGTACCATCATCGACGACTAAAATCTCAATATTCTCAATGGACTGATTTGCCAGTGACTCTATGCACTGGTCGATATAGGCGCTGATATTATATGCAGGTACGACGACTGAAACTTCATACTCATACTTCTGGCGGCTACCCGTAAGAGGTTGGTGTTGATCCTGGATACGCCAGTAAAAAGTATCCGCCGCACGCGCGCATTGGCGATAAACAATCAATGGATCAATATCATATTGGTTGAATTCACCACAAATATGGTCAAGTTTCCACTGCGCAGTGACATATTCCAAAGCTGCCCGACTAAAGGCCGGAAGAGAAATACGTACACTAACGTGCCGCTCTCCAATCAATTCATTAATTTCGGGGTTCGAGAAATTATCAAACAGGTAGACACGATCTTTCAGTTCAGGGTTTTTGTTTAATAGTTCCTGAATACGCTTAAATTTGCTTGCATTAGATTCAACAACAATAATCGCGCGCGGCTTGCTGTTATAAAATGCGACCAGAATTTCAAGACCAGTATAAGTCCCCACAAAAGCCAGAACATCACTTTCGCAAGAAAAGAAATCTACGCCAAAAAAACTGCGCTCGATAATATGCTTATGTTGTGCTAGCTCATCATGGCTAATTGCTGAAGGTAGTTTATTTAGATATGCATTCAATTGTGTTCTATTGATCATTTTGTTAACCCACTACCCGTTTTCCGAACTTGTTTTTTGCAAAACGCAAAGCTTTTTTGAAGATCAATTTATTGACATCAATGTTTGCAGTTGAAATAGCCTTCAACAATTTAAATTTTGTTGACAGCGTTTGCTTACCAGTACTGTACTCAGTGAGGAAATCCGTAGCACCATTGAAAAACGCCAACATGAGAATGAACTCTCTGTTACGTTCCGCAAAGCCTAAGGATGTTTTTAAACGCGAACGCACAACCGGATTCGATGCCGAAAATAGATCCACACCTTGCTGGAAGTAACGCCGTCTGTCGCTCAGAGTTGTATATCGTCCACACCAGAAAATCATTTTGAATATTAGCGACATCACACAATATTGCTGATAAGCATTGAGGCCCGTAACTTCAGGCTTTTGCAATAACTCTTTCGCTGTCTTAATGATATCAAATCGCTTTTCGCTTTTTTGATCTGTAATCTTCCCTTCGCGATTAACTCGGTAAAAATAGCCGACAGTATCTATCATACCAATTTTTGTTGCGTTAACCAGACTTACAATATGCGGGGTAACATCTTCAAAATGAATACCCACTGGGAAGATAGTTATATACTTGTCAAAAAACTCTTTCTTAAGGATACGGTTGTTCGTATTTGGTTCAAGGCTGAGAATTTGCGGATATGCTGCAATATTAACAGTCTTCTTAAGTTCACCGCCTAAAATATAATCCCACGTCGCCGCATCATAGAATGGGTAGGAGTCTTTAGTTTGGTTGTCATACACGTATGAACGATATAATACAATATCAAGATCGTCAGACTCAGCAAACTTCAGCGAATCCAGAACAGCTTTTTCATTTAACCAATCATCGCTATCGCAGAAAGAAATATATTGGCCATTCGCATAGCGTAAGGCCGTGTTTCTGGCCTCTGATAGTCCTTTATTTTCCTGGGATATGAAAACTGCATTACCTTTATAGGTATCAAGCCACTGCTGAACAACTTCGACACTATTGTCAGTACTACCATCATTTACAATGATAATTTCTATTTGATCATTACCATTTTTATCAAATGAAGATAAAGTCTTCTCCACAAAACCAGAGGTATTATAGACTGGTACAATAATAGACAATTTTGGTATAACCTTCGATTGTCGAGTATCACAAACTATCATGTCGCTCATTACTGTCTCTTGTATGAATATATTTAACTTCAGGCTGGATTTTATAACCTAACCAAATCAAAATTTATATCTTTCGTATAAATACAACTCTGATTCTTACCCGTAAGAAGAAATAATTAACTGTAACAACATTATCATTAAGAATAAAGACCAAAGCAGTCAATATTTAAATAAAGTATTTCTTCCAAAAAGTCTCAGATGTAAAGTATGAAATCTTATTTCCATACTCTTCTGCAACAGCATTATAAGCAAAGTACCCTTTGCTAATGACCCATAGTGTTTTAATTATCAATCTAGCGCAGCGTAATTTATTTTGTTTCAGTACGATAAAACTACCGTCAGTAGTTTCATAGTAAACTTCAGTATTCAAAAAAACCTGTTTTGTCGGATGAATTTCTGTGTTCGGTATTCGTACACTATTTCCAGACGTGATAAAGTTAGGAACCAAATGACCATTGAGAAGAAACAGCCTGAGTATCTTAGCCCATTTAGGTTCAGGTCCATTACGGTCCGTTTTTTTCACGGCCTTGCCATCCGCTACTTCTCCAGCGCGTTCATCTTTCGACAACTCACTAATCCGTCTACGAGCTTTTTCAGCATCAGGATCGTCAATCCAAAAATCACCACCTTTCATCACATCTAAATAAGCTTCGATGATAGCCTCGGCCGAAGAATATCGGTAGGAAAAGCATAGTAAAAGCACTTTTGCTAATATCCAAAAAGCTATCTGTCTTCTTTTCTTTGGCGACGGGTATACAAACGCCGGGACCAGCAACCCTCTGACGCTTAAATATTCAACTAATGCACTATATTTTTGATTAAAATTCATCTGCCATGATGCAATGCCATTGAGAGTCACGATCGGGTAGGCGTGCATTACCCCGAATAAAATGTCATCGCCACGGACAAAGAATGGAAAAGCATAGTGTTTTGCCGCTGATACTTTAAAAGCGCAGAACCACCATGCGGCATAATTGGCCTGTCCGTCCTCTTGATTAAACACATCAAGCCCGCCTGGTGTTGAAACATCAACACCGTTTTTTAAGGGCCGCATTCGTATCTGCTTGTAAGGATAAATAGCGCCGGCCTCGTATACTGTCTGGGGTTTATCCTCATATAGCATACTGCCTGCAATCATCTGTTCATCGTTTTTTGAAAAACACATGAACCAATATGCTCTTTTGATACTTTCAATTTCACAGGATGCGTCATCATCCATAAAGATACAATAAGTTTCTTTATTGTTCTTTTTCACCTCAAATAAACCGCGGGTGAAACCACCGGCCCCCCCCATGTTTTTATTTTTTATATAGGTAACATTAGGTCCTGGCTCTAAATCTAAATTGCACCCATTATCTATAACATATACATGAAATTTTGACTGACCGATACTATCGGCAAATAAGTTCTCCTCAAATCTCGACAATGTCGATAATAATGCTGCCTGTCGATTATAAGTAGTGATGACAATCGCTAACTTACCAAAATCCTCTACTGCCCCATATGTAGTAAAAGAAAAACTCCTGATTTCACTATCATCAATTGACGACCAGTAAAAATAAAGCCTACCGTCAAGACATTCACTTAATTCTAGATTATCTATTGTGACTGCCCCTTCAACTTCGCGCTGAAAGACTTTCTTTAATACATCATGGTTTTTGAAGAAAATAGTGGCAATACCTCTACCAACAACATCAATTTTAAAACCAAGCTGATTAACCGTTGTGTATTTAGACCATTTTTGGAGATCAAATGAATTATAAAAAGTATCAAAACAAACTTCTTGATTTTTAAATACCCTAACGTACCCTGCATCATTAACACATGTAGATACATTATCAGATAAAAAATACAGAGCGCTAATTTCACGGTGGTGTATATCAGGGAATACTGATGACTGTAACGAAATACTATTATTCATAGACCTAACCGTATCTTTATTTTTCAGCGCTGGAACAGTTCTTCATATACTTGTAATGTTTTATCAATAACAATTTCTGATGTATAATGATTGACAATATTTTCCCTGGCATTGATACCCATTTTCTGTCTGTCATCATCTTCATTTATCAATGCTTTAATTCTCGCGGCCAGTTCTTTGACATTTTTGCGTTCAACTATATAACCATTATAGCCGTCTTTAATTAGTGAGTTACACCCACCATTATCATAGACAACACAAGCTCTACCCACGGCACCAGCCTCAAGCAGAATTCGTGGTACACCTTCGGGATATACAGAAGGAAGAGCAACAATATTTGCCCCAGCAATCAATTCTCTAATATCATCTCGAGTACCTAACCAGACAATATCTCCCGCTGCGTGCCATTTTTCTATTTGCCCCAAGGTAATTCCATCGTCGTCATTCTCAACGATAATACCTGCTACGTGGATGGTACAATCTATCCCTTCTAACTTTAGGATTCTTTTCGCCTTAATGAGGTCAAGTAATCCTTTACTGTGTAGCATGCGGCTGGCAAAAAGTATTGTTCCATGTGTCAATTTCGGCTCTTGCTGGTAAGAAAAATAACTGGTATTAACACCAGCGCCGTCAATGACCTTTGCCTTCTCCTCTTTGATTCCTAGCAGAGAAAGTATTTTTCTTTTATCTTCTCGGTGTTCAAATATGATTTTACAATCGACATTTGAGAACAAGTATCGATACAATCTAAGCACCAGCCAACGTAATATTTTAAAAATGAGTTGCTCACTTTCAAATACCCGCCCTAAACCTACAAAACTATAAACAAGTTTAGTTTTATGATATTTTGCCCACAGGCAACTTATAATACCGGGTTTAATCGTAATACAATGAAGGATATCAGGATTAATCGTTTTCAATATCTTCGAGGCATTTAAAAAGCCTTTGATAAAAGCAAATGGATTGATGCTTTTCTCATTAATTTGACTATTGATACAGTGAAATCCTAATGCAGAAAGTCTATCTGAAATTGCATCATCTAAAAAATTAGCAATAACATAGACATCATATCCATTATCTAAAGCAGCAATTCCTCTTTCTAGCCAATGAAGCTCAAAATACCAGGCAGAGTTTACAAAATAGCATAACTTCTTCTTCATAGCGGATTATGCACCTCTACCTTTTGGCTTCCAGAAACCATCCTTGATTCCATTATAGACATTAATCATACATTCTTTCCGCTTGTCATGTTTCAATGCTGTGAATATATACTTCAATAATCTTAATGAAACATCAAACAAGGTGAAAGGCGAATCATCCTGGAATATTTTACGGGACAAGATAAGGTTTCTGCTTAAATAATATAATTTCCATGGCGCAATTAATTTATTCGTAGTATCAATATCATGGACAATACATAATTCAGGAAGGTATATAATAGGTGTATGCAGTAGAACCAGATGATGACCAAAGTAAACATCGTCATAATAGATAAAAAGCTCATCATATATAAACGATATAGATTTCTTTAGTGTTTCCTGACTAATCAACATCCCTACAAATGAAACACTCACCACGGTCTCTTGTTTATGGCCGTCAGGAATAAAACGTGCAGGATTAGTTCTGTAAGCTATATTACCCAAAATGCCATTAGGAATTTTCTTCCAGGGTATATTCATTTTACAGTAATTGCCTGAAGTATCCACCACCGTGCAGACATAAACATTTTCAATTGATAGGTCAAGGGTCTGAAACGCAACGCCAAAATTATGATTCGGATATGCATCGTCATCGTAAAACAGAACCCAATCAGTGTTCAAATTTTGCGTTATCCATTGCGCTCCGTATTTAAAACCGCCAGCCCCACCATCATTCACCTCTCGATGTAAAACTTTAACTCGCTCATCGCAAACAGAATCAAGATAGGCTTGAGTATCATCGGTTGATGCATTGTTAACCACAACTATATACTGAAAAGGCAACGCCAGCGTTGCCTCAATTGTTGTTTTTAACTTTTCTAACCGATTATAAGTGACGATTAGAGCAGCTACATTCATCTGACTTTAACCGTAAATACAGGCATCACTGAATTCTGTTCTAATGACTTAAGATAAGTTCTTCCCGTTTCCAGAGCTTCAGCAATAGTTACGTCCATATCAAGATAGCGGTATGTCCCCAGACGACCAACAAAGGTAATATTTGCTTCTTTTTCAGCGCGATCGAGATAATTTTGCAGCATGGCCATCTCACCTACCTGTCGAATTGGGTAGTATGGAATATCCTCAGGCTCACATGCTCGACTAAATTCGCGGTAGCAGATTGATTTCTCGTGACTCTCCCATGGAGCAAAGTATTTATGCTCAGTAATACGGGTGTAAGGCACTTTTTGCTCACCATAATTCATTACCGCACATCCCTGATAATCACCTTCGGTTCGGAAAGCATCGAAATCCAGGGTACGATAGCCCAGGCGCCCCATATCGTATTTATAAAAACCATCCAGCGCGCCACTATAAAATACATGATCATATTCGCCACGAGTGGTCTCATCATACTGGGTGTTTAAAGCCACAGTAATATTTTTGTGATCTAATATCTTATCAACGATTACCGTATAGCCGTCTTTTGGCATTCCCTGATATTTATGATTAAAGTAGTTATCATCATAATTGAATCGTACAGGCAGACGCTTAAGAATTGAAGCCGGGAGCTCCGACGGAGACATTCCCCACTGTTTGATGGTGTAACCTTTAAAAAAGGCTTCATATAGTTCTTTGCCGACAAAACGCAGTGCCTGCTCTTCAAATGTTGCAGGTTCTTCTATCGTTTTATCACTCTTCTCATCAATTAATTTACGCGCTTCGGTTGGGGAGCACGTAGTATGGAAGAACTGATTAATTGTGTGTAAGTTGATTGGTAAGGAAAAGACTTGCCCATTGACCGTCGTCTTCACTCGGTTCACATAAGGCATCATTTCCGTGTATTGGTTGATGTACTCCCAAACTTCAGCATTGTCAGTATGGAAAATATGAGGGCCATAAGTATGAACCATAACATTGGTTTCACTATCCCGCTCACTATAGCAGTTACCAGCAACATGCGGCCGGCTGTCAATAATCGTCACCTGATGACCAGCTTCAGCCAATAAGCGACCAATAACCGCGCCTGAAAATCCTGCGCCGACAATAAGTACATTCTTCTGCATTAGTTTTTCCATCAAGCCATTGAGGCTACATATTCATCAACAATTGAGCTTGCCTCACCGATCGCTTTCAACCGATGATTTTCAACCCACACAACTTTATCGCAAATCTGCATGACATCTTTCATGCTGTGGCTAACAAACAGGATTGTTACCCCACGTTTTCTGAACTCATTGATTGTTTCAATGCATTTGCGTTGGAATGCGATATCACCAACCGCAAGGACTTCGTCGATAATCAATACATCTGGATCAACCTGACTAATTACTGAAAAGCCCAGTTTCGCCAGCATTCCACTGGAGTATACGCGAATAGGCTCATCAATAAACTCGCCTAGCTCTGAGAACTCGATAATTTTATCAAGCCGCTTGTTTACTTCTGCTCTGCGTAACCCCAGTAAGGTGGCATTAAGTTTGATATTTTCGCGCCCGGTCAGTTCCGGATGAAAACCGCCTCCCAACTCCAGCATCGAAGCCACGCGTCCGACAACTTTAACCTCGCCCTTACTTGGCTTTAGCACACCAGCAACGAGACCAAGGGTAGTACTTTTGCCTGCGCCATTGCGTCCAATCAATGCAACTGATTCACCCTTATTAACGGTGAATGACACGTTTTCGATCGCCAGATATTTGCGACCTTTTAGCAAATTAAAGGCCCGACGCGGATGAAAAAACAGATCTTTAATGCCAGAGCCAATATGATGATATAGAGGATACTCTTTTGTTACATTGCAAAATTCAATAACAGCTGTCATCACAAAATCTCTGCAAATCGATATTTTAATTTATTAAAGACCCACACCCCTAGCAGCAATACAACCATGCCTGATGAGTATAGATAAGTGATATGCACATAATCCAGGTTGCCATTCATAAGCAGATCTCGCCAGGCCATAATCATGCTAGCCAGTGGATTATAATCAATGATCCAGGTAAATTGTTGCGGGATCATATCGGAATTATAGAGTATCGGGGTACAGTAGAACATCAACATGATACCTAAAGCGACAAATCGCTCCAGGTCACGGAAGAACAAATTTAGCGTTGAGAAAATTAGAGCAAATCCAAATGTAAAAATAATTTGACCGATCGCCAGTAGCGGAATGCCCCAGAACCAACTAAGCGATGGCGACATACCATAAATATAAAGAAATACTGCAATTACAGGAATTGTACACAAGAAATGTAACCCTTCCATCATTACATTGCTCAAAGGGATAACCGAGCGTGGAAATACTGTTTTCTTAATAATCTGCGCGTTGGAGATAAATGAATACAATGAATTGGTTGCTGAACTTGCAAACCATTGCCATGGGAACAATCCAGTGATTAGAAAAACGGTATAATTTGGAATTTGTACTCTCATTACCATTTTAAAAATAAAATAGTAAATCATCGCAAATAATAAAGGGTTTGCAATAGACCATAAATATCCAAAGATGCTACTTTTATAGCGAACTTTTAAATCTTTATTAGTTATCACAACAAGTAGATCAAATAAATATCCTAATTTAAACTTCATTATTTGCACTCATTTTTTTGAAATCGACCACGCAACCATACTCACCTTTATTACCTCGGAGAAAATAGTGCATAGCTATAATATCAACATAATTATTATATAGTCACCAAAAGCGGCCGTTGCCTTTTAACCCACTGTATGGATAAACCCTTCTCAGCAACCATACGCAGTTCCACATAATAGCGTACTATACACCATCATTTAGAGTATGTTACGGGGGGAACTATACGGCCACAAATGATTAGCTTTCTCATTTTGACCTGCTTCAGCCATCTACCTCACCAATCAGAGACACGCTACCGCCATTGGCTATCGCAACCAAAGCGCGCAGAACAAGTCTATAATTTTATAAATCTTCATAAACTTCAATGCATTGCAATCTAAATGCTACCGCAAGAGCCTATGATCTCGCTCTATCTCAAGCATCATTCTTGAGCTCAATCTGAGTGCGGTCACTCTCTCTGCTTTAGAGGCAACTTGCCATCAGGTTAGTCTCATTTCAGACAACGGACCTGGCAACGGAGATGCTTAACGTTAAGTGAGTTGCCCCATTCGGCAGCATCATTAATGTTAGTGGTATACTTGTCTATTATGGTAATAAAATCAGAAAGTTGCAATGTGAGCTTCTCAAGCGAATACCATATGAATGAAACAGCAGCATAGTATACTCCCGGCCTATAAGATTAAAAGCGAAAAAGCAGGATTGACTGGCAAAGAAGATTCATACACCAGGTAAGTACAATGCCATTTAAACGTTTGTTACAACTTAGAAAACTTGCTCACCAATGAGAATAATTTTCACTCTCATAATTGGACATGGCGTGCGCTTTACCGGGCGGTTTAGCTTTAAATGTTATTCTCCCCATCCTTTCCAAGCCAACCAGTAAACAAGATGATCGTTACCTCCCCCCTGTGTAAAATAGGCGCCTATAAGTAGTGGGACATCATGATCCTGGAGGATATAAATGAAATTTTTAGTCACTGGCGCTGCTGGCTTCATCGGCTTCCATGTATGTAAACGCCTGCTGGAAGCTGGTCATGAGGTTGTCGGGATCGACAACATGAATGACTACTACGATGTGAGCCTCAAACAAGCCCGCCTGGATCTTCTGAAAACGCCTTTGTTCAGTTTTCACAAAATTGATCTCGCCGATCGGGTTAACATGGAGCAGCTTTTTTCTAGAGAGAAATTTAATCGCGTAATCCACCTTGCCGCGCAAGCCGGCGTACGCTACTCACTGGAAAACCCGCACGCTTATGCTGACGCCAACCTGATGGGGTTCCTGAATATCCTTGAGGGGTGTCGCCATACTAAAATCGAGCATCTGGTCTACGCGTCATCCAGTTCCGTTTATGGTTTAAATCGTAAGATGCCGTTCTCAACCGATGATTCGGTAGATCACCCAGTATCGCTTTACGCGGCAACCAAAAAAGCTAATGAATTGATGGCGCATACTTATGCGCATCTCTATGGAATTCCAACAACCGGTCTGCGGTTTTTTACCGTCTATGGCCCATGGGGACGTCCGGATATGGCATTATTCAAGTTCACAAAAGCCATGCTCGAAGGTCAAAGCATCGACGTATACAACTACGGAAAAATGAAAAGAGACTTCACCTATATTGACGATATAGTTGAAGCTGTTGTTCGTGTTCAGGATGTCATTCCGCAGCCAAATCCGGACTGGACGGTAGAAACCGGGTCTCCGGCCACCAGTTCTGCCCCCTATCGGGTCTATAACATTGGCAATAGCTCGCCGGTTGAACTAATGGACTACATCACCGCGCTTGAAGAAGCTATGGGTATGGAAGCTAAGAAAAACATGATGCCGATGCAGCCAGGCGATGTTCTGGAAACAAGCGCTGAAACTCAACCGCTGTATGATCTGGTTGGTTTCAGGCCGCAAACTACGGTCAAGCAAGGCGTGAAAAACTTCGTGGAGTGGTATAAAGACTACTACGCAATTTGATAATTTCTTATCTTCTGTTTTTACCGCAATCCACCGATTGCGGTATATTAACAGCCCATAGTGTAATCAGAGTAGTAGTTTCCTCAACGTTATATACTTCTAATTCGACAGGGATATCTTTCGATGTAGAATACAGAGATAGTCTCGTAAATGCCACGGTAGCATTAGTATTTTATTTCAGCACATAATGATGCTGCGTTTTTATCATCATAAAAATTAAGGCAGGTAATTTTGCAAACCACCTGCCGTTATTAGAATTTAATCGTTACCAAATAGGTCTCGCGTATACACTTTATCTTTCACATCCGCCAATTCTTCTGCCATGCGGTTAGAGATAATTACATCCGACTCCTGCTTAAAAACATCAAGGTCGCGAATAACACGCGAGTTAAAAAATTCATCTTCCTTCATCACTGGCTCGTAAATAATTACAGGTATACCTTTCGCTTTTATTCTTTTCATTATACCTTGAATAGAGGAAGCACGGAAATTATCAGAGCCGCTCTTCATAATTAACCGATACACACCAACAACCTTCGGATTTTTCGCCAGGATGGAGTCTGCAATAAAATCTTTCCGCGTGCGATTTGCATCAACAATTGCCGAAATAATATTATTGGGTACCGACTCATAATTCGCCAGCAACTGTTTGGTATCTTTCGGTAAGCAGTACCCACCATAGCCAAAAGAGGGATTGTTGTAATGATTACCAATTCGCGGATCCAGACATACACCCTCAATAATTTGTTTACTGTTTAGCCCCTGGCTTTCAGCGTAGCTGTCTAACTCATTAAAATAGGCAACACGTAGTGCTAAGTAAGTATTAGCAAAGAGCTTAATAGCTTCAGCTTCAGTTGAATCAGTAAAAAGGGTCGGAATGTCTTTCTTAATCGCACCTTCTTTCAATAGGTCTGCGAATCGCTCAGCACGAGCAGAACGCTCACCAATGACAATTCGCGATGGATATAAATTATCGTACAAAGCCCGTCCCTCGCGGAGAAACTCCGGCGAGAAAATGATATTTTCAATTCCAAGGCGCTCTTTTATGCCGCGAGTGAAACCAACTGGGACCGTTGATTTTATAACCATAACAGCTTTCGGATTGATAGCAGTCACATCACGGATGACAGCCTCAACAGAAGACGTATTGAAGTAATTTGTCTTGGGATCATAATCTGTCGGCGTAGCTATAATAACGTAATCAGCGTCATGATACGCATCGAGTTTGTCTGTTGTTGCACGAAAATTAAGCTTTTTTTCCGTTAAATATTGTTGGATCTCATTATCTGCTATAGGTGAAATTTTCTGGTTAAGCAAATCTACTTTGGCCTGAATGATATCCAAAGCGACCACTTCATGGTTCTGGGCAATCAGAACACCATTCGATAAACCAACATAGCCTGTACCGGAAATAGTAATTTTCATAGAGCAACACTTCTACAGTTAACGGGTGATGGCAAATCGCCACAGTAATGATGGATACTGCTGGCGTTTTACTCTTTGCGAATAGTGAAGTCAAGACGGGGACGGGTCTTAAAAGTCCCCTTCATGTGAGCATACAGATTGAAGCGTAGTATCGATACGGGTTTCAGAGATGCAAAAAACAAACTATTTTACACTCTTTCTGTTTCGAACTTCACAGTTTCACTCAAGAACGATGGAAGTACCCCGCGACTTGCATAATATCTTTTTCGCTCAGCGTACCCGAATCTCCAAGCAACGTAATCCAGGCCTTAATATAAGTGTATTTAGCTTCTGCTAAATCTCGCTGTGCAGCATAGAGTTGCTGCTCCGCATTAAGCACATCAACGTTCACCCTCTGCCCGGCGAGCACACTTTGCCGTGTAGCCTCTACCTGCGTCGTCGCAGATTTTACAGCCAATTCATAGGCCCTGAGCTTAGCCTGGCTACTAATACACTGATTAAACTGTTTACGAAGGTCGTTCATAATCGAACCGACCTGGGCGTCCAGTTCATACTTAGCCTGCCCATAACGCGCCGCAGCCTGCCTCGTCGAGGCTGCAACTCCCCCGCCAGAATAAATTGGCATTGATACCTGAACCCCAACACTGTCGGTTCGATATTTCTGATTTACCGTATTGTCGCTGCTTGAATCATTTTCCGAGTGTGATGCATATAGCTGAACTTGTGGCATAAAACCAGCCCGGTTGCGTTCAACATCATAACGCGCGGCATCCACACCATGACGTGATGAAGCTAGTTGTGGATTTCGTTCCATGGCTAGTTTTTGCCAATCATCGAATGCTGTAAAACGTAGCGGTGAGACCTGGAATTTACCCTGCCGTAACGTCTGCAATGCATCTAACTGATCGAGAGGAATTCCGATGATGACTTCAAGCTCCCGCTGAGCTGAGTCTAAGACATCTCGAGCCTCGATGACCTGAGCTTCAGCAAGACTATACCGTGCCTGAGTCTCAGCAACGTCCGTCACAGTGCCCTCACCAGCGGACATCAGGCGATCATTCAACGCAAGTTGTTCTTTATAGGCTGCCTTTTGCGCCTCAGCTAGTGCAATTTGATCTTTGGCGTATGCAACACTGACGTAAGCCGAAATGACCCGGACTGCAAGATCGAGGTATTTACTGCGATATTTTTCGTCAGCCATCAAACTTTGTGCGACTCCGGTTTTATATTTCGCATAAGCCTCATAATCAAATAGAGGTTGCGTTAGGGTCACGGAACCCGCATAACTGCGGTACTGCTGCCGTTTAGTCACATCGCTAACATTGCCAAAAATATCACTCGTCTGATATTTTTGAGTCTGCCAATTACGTGGCGCATTCTGATAATTGAGAGAGACTTTTGGTAATAACCCTGCTCGTCCAATATTTTTTGCTTCATCCCCGGCTTCCTTTTCTTTAATCGCCGCCTGAAATGTCGGGTCTTTTTCCAGCGCTAGCGAATAGGCGTCCAGAATGCCCAATGCATACACCGGTGAGGATACCACCCACACTATCGAACTAAGGGTGAGATTAATCATCTTCCTTTTCATGAAAATCACGATTATTCCTCGGTCAATGAAGTACGCGCACGATCCAAAATTGGTTTAAACAGATAACTTAACAGCGAACGGGACCCCGTCCTTACGAACACCTCAACTGGCATCCCTGGTTTGATTTCCTCACCCTGGAGCATTTTGATTCCTTCCGGAGTGACCGTTACCTGCATCTGATAATAAGCTTCCCCATTTGCTTTATCGATTAAACGGTCGGCAGAAACAAGCGTCACCGTACCAGGTATTTTAGGCGTCCTGTTTTGGTTAAAAGCAGTAAACATAAGCTCAACGGGGAGCCCGGTATATACTTTATCGATTAGTTGTACTTTCAATTGAGCATCAACAACCAGCGCAGCTTCACTGGGTACCACATCCATAAGGTGATCTCCAGCCCCCACCACGCCGCCTTGGGTAAATATATTCAGTCCAACAACGGTACCATCAACTGGCGAAATAATTTCGGTATTCCTTAGCTCAAAATTAGCCATATCCAGTTTGTTTTTATAATCATTTACATCCATTTGCGTTTGCGCTAACTGCGTTCTCACTTCACGCTGATAGTCCGCATACCGCTGGTCGATACGCTGCTGCGACTCCAACAGTTGCTTTTGTAGCTGTCCGATCCTGCCTATCGTCTCATCGATGCTGCTACTGATCTCTGCAAACTGACGTTGAGCCTCCAGATAACGGTTCCTCGGCAAATACCCTTCCGCAGAAAGCTGTTTCATACTTGTCATCTGCTCACGGATGCTGTTTAGTTGAATCTGTTTGTTCGCCCGGGAATCCTGTAATCCCTTGAGCTGGAAACGGATACCGTCAATTGACTGCCTAAAACCATCGACTTCACTACGTAATGCCTGTCGGCGAGAAATAAAAAGCTGTTGCTGCAAGGCAATTATTTCCGCTGCACGAGGCTTATCTTTGATAGCATTGAAAACGTCAGAGAATTTAATTGCATCCAGATTATCTCTTTCAGCTAACAAACGCCCCTCTGTTGCCAGTGTTGTGTAATATTGGATCTTCAGGGAGTCCACCTGCGCCTGTGCCTGCACCTGGCTCATTTGAACCAGTACCTGCCCGGCCTTGACCTTATCCCCTTCTTTAACCGCGATATTGCTGATAATACCACTGGTTGGAGATTGAATAGTTTTACGGTTTCCTGAAACAGTTACCGACCCTTGAGAGGCAACGCCTTTATCCAGAGGAGCGAAAGCTGCCCATAGCAGGAAACCGCATAAACCAATCGCGATCACCAACCAACCAAAACGCGTATATTTCCGCTCATCAGTAGAATCTGATGGCACATCGCCACTAAAAGACTGATTCATTTGAGAAGACATATTCCCCCCTTTAACAACAGATAGTTGCAGCTTTTATCTGGCAAGCCGTTATTTAGTTTATTTGTGTTTTAGGGGTAACCCCGTTGCCGTCATGCGATTCACTATTAACTGCATGCATTGCCTGTTGCTGTGCTGCCTGAGTCCTCTGAGCATTATTCAAAGCCTGAAGTACCTGCTGGGTGGTACCAAATGCGTTAACCTTACCATTGACTAACAATAACAACTTACTGGTCATTGAAAGCAAGTTAGTTCGATGCGTAATCAGTACCACCGTTTTTTGCCGCTCCCGAAGAAAGGCAATAGCCTTATTTAGGGCTAATTCGCCAGCGTCATCCAGATTAGAATTCGGTTCATCAAGAACAATCAACGAGGGATCGCCATATAAGGCCCTTGCAAGACCAATTCGTTGCTTTTGACCTCCAGAAAGTCCGCTCCCGCCGTTGCCAATCACTGAGTCATAGCCATGTGGGAAACGTAAAATCAGTTCGTGTACCCCTGCCAGTTTCGCGGCAGCAATCACTTTCTCAGCATCGACGTCATTAAATCTCGCTATGTTCTCCGCTATGGTTCCAGCGAACAATTCAATGTCTTGAGGTAAATAGCCAATATGCGGCCCCAGTTCATCTTTATTCCACTGATAAATATCAGCGCCATCCAACCGAACAATTCCTTCACTTACCGGCCAAATCCCAACTAATAATCGTGCCAGGGTCGATTTTCCGGATGCACTAGGGCCAATAATGCCAAGCACATCACCCGCCTGTAAATTAAATGACACAGTGTGCAATACCGGTTCACCCTGTGCGCCCGGCGGTTTCGCCGATACATTTTCTACGCTCAGTACCCCTTCAGGTTTCGGCAGAGACATCCCGGTGCCACGGGGTGGGTTACTATCCAGTAATTTAACCAACCGGCGATAAGATAGTTTTGCCGAGCTCCAGCTTTTCCAGACGTTAATCACTTGTTCTATCGGAGCAAGCGTCCTCCCCATCAAAATAGAACCGGCGATCATCATTCCAGGAGTAATATGACCATCGATAGCCAGCCAGCCCCCCAGCCCGAGCACCAAAGATTGCAAGGAAAGACGCACAAATTTCGTAATAGAATTGATACGGGAAGCTCGTTCACTCGCGACTCGCTGACTGTTCAGAAATCGTTGATGTAAACTAAACCATCGTCCCTTGATATTTGGCAACATTCCTAATGCTTCTATAACTTCCGCATTGCGCAAGTTAGTACTGGCAAGACTTCCTGATTGCAACGCAAGCTTACTCGCTTCAGCCAATGGTTCTTTTGATACTATTTCATTCACCACGGCCAGCGCTATCAATATTAATGAGCCAATTAATGCAAACAACCCTAACCAGGGATTAAACAGAAAAATGACCAACAAATAGATCGGGAACCAGGGCGCATCAAAAAAAGCAAAAAGCGCGCTGCCGGTCAAAAACTGACGCATATTAGTAAGATCGTTAAGCATTTGCCCGGCATCAGCAGATTTATTTTTGAGATTATCTTCGTATGCTGCGGTATAAACACGTGTATTTAAACGCATATCTAGCTGCGCGCCAATCCGTATGACCACCATGCTACGGACATACTCCAGCAATGCCATCATACCAAACATGGCCAGCATGATAAGGGTTAGCATCAGCAGAGTGATTTCATTACCAGAGGGTAGCACCCGGTCATAAACCTGGAGCATATAAATCGAAGGTACTAACATTAAGATATTAATGAATGCGGTAAAAACACCGACTGTCCAGAATATTTTACTGCGAGTGCGTATTACGTCCGCAATTTCATTGCGCGGTAAATAGTGCTCCACTGCTTTTTCCCTTATTTTTGTGTACCTTCAGCCACACCTCTACCGACAGTAGAGCAATCAGATCCCAACAACTCAGGCTGGAGATATTTATAATATATAGATAGGAAAACACTAAAATATCAAGCTACCAAAAAAATATTTTTTCATAATCCATGCAAAAATTAATGTTAATAAAAATACGACAAAGATCACAATAAAAAGGGGGAAGAGCATCCTCCCCCCTTTTTTTATAAAACAGCCATCACATCACGCTACTCAAGCGTAGTGCAAAGTATCAACCAACTGCTGATGGGTTTGCCCGTTGAGATACACTACTGTATCGTTCGCATCCAGAGTATGGTTGTTGTTGTTATCAACAATCAGGTAGTTACTAGCCTCGTGGGAGTTATCAGTCCAGACAACCGACGCGACACCCACCTTAGCAGTGAGATCACCGTTACCACCGATACCAAGGATTTGCCCTAACAGACCGACAACGCCGCCAACCACACCACCAACCAATGTACCTAACAACGCGTCAACAACATCAGTCGTACGTACACCATAATCAGCTACCTGGGTATGCGTGGCATCATTGTTAATAGTCAGACCTGAAGCAGTGTCAAAAATGCTATCTTTACCGCTATTAAAATCTGAAATGGTCACACCAGAGTTGACGGTGCTTGCTTTCAATTGGTAAAGGTTCGCACCGTCACCACCTGAAACAATGGTGTTACCGAGAACCTTAAAGGTATCCGCAACGCTAGTTCCTTGAACCGATAAGTTATGCCCACCACCTAACCCCAACAGATTAATAATCGTTGTTGTCACACCAGCAGCAGGAAGAATAGTCAGAAGTTGATAAAGGATTCCTTTACCAGTTCCCCCCACATTAGCATCCAGATTCAATCCTGCGGAATTTGCCGAAGCATTAATAGTCTCCAGGTTGCCGTAACCTGTGCCTACCGTCAGATTAAGCAAATGATCGCCGGTGACATTGATAGTTTGTAGTTGGCTACCGGTTCCCGCCAAGCTGATGGCGTTAGCGAAACTACCGGTACCACCCGAGCCGACATTCAGGGTTGTCAACGCAGTGGCGCCACTGCTGTTTAGGGCCAGCGAGCCTGCGTTGATATCGCTATTACTGGTTGCGGTGAAGTTAACATTGAAATGATCGGTGATACCTGGACGGAACGTAATATCGACACTACTTGCCGCAGTCGCGTTACCTGTGACTTCAAGTTGCGCGGAATTGCCACCTGCCGCATTAATCACATGGACATTACTTGCCAGGCCCGATAACACAAATCCCTGCGAGCCGACTGTTGAAGTTCCGGCCTGGGTGATATTTGTCCCAAGAGTACCAGTCAAACTCGATTCGGTGGTTGCATTACCCGTTAATACGCCAAAGTCAAATGTATGGGCCTGAGCGGTAGAACTTGCACTAACAGTTGCCTGCCCTACATAGCCAGCAAGATCCAGCTTTTCGAAATTACTGAACTGCGAAGAGTTGGAAGTGATAACTGCAGTTCGGGTAACAATATTCCCACCCATAACGACATTTTTCGTAATAAAGTTAGCCGAAATGGTATCAATCCCAGCTCCACCATCAGCGGTGACAGATGTGCTCACCGTATTTGCCCCGCCAGTAGAGTTACCGGCCCACTTCAGCGTATCGTTACCCGTTCCGAGGTTAAACTTAGCCGTGGCGGTGGTCATATTAACAAGGTTACTAACAAGAACATCATCAGCGCCGGAACTGGCATTGAGGATCACGCTACCGTTGTTAACAACGATGTCTACCCCAGGGTTCACCCCATTATCGGACAGGTTAACAGTGGCTGCGCTTGAACCATTAATTTCTAGATTTGCCAAATGATCGGCGAATTTGAGGTTAACGGTGCTCGCCACGTTAGCATTGAGTTGCGCGTTAGTCAGAACCGCAGTTTCAGCATTAGTGAGCTGATGGCTAGCATTGGTATTGACTGTACCAGTGGCGTTGCCGCCTGTAGCGCTGGCGCTGAGGACAGCGCTAGTTTTATAAAGTAACCCGGTACCAATCTGATATTCAAAGGCATGCTGATTGGTTACAGTGGCCACATCTGTAGCCGTAGAACCGCGTAAATCGTTGATAATTGCCTGGGTAATGGTTGCCTTATTGGTGCCGAGAGCGCTGTATTGCGCTAAAACCGCTGCACTAGGGGCGACGCCGTAAATTCCCTGATAAACATGCGTGATAAAGGCATCGCCAGTTAAATTAGAACCTTTGCTTTGAAACTCAGAAGAAGCAATTAATTTTGTCAGTAATGAACTATATGTATTACCACCGGTGGCAAGATAATTAGTCCAGTCGCCAAGCCCGCCCATGTCAACTGAACGTCCCACTAAAGAAATGTACGCAGCTTCGACTTGCTCCTTACTACTTAGAGCGACGCTCCATGTATTCCAGTTCGCTGAGCCATAGTCTTTGTACATGACTTTATTCAGCGCATTATCAAAGCTATTTTGTGCCGTTAGCGTCGCAGAATCGAATCCTGTATAATTCAGAACACCATTAATTACATTATTAAGAGCCGCGTTTAAATTTGAGCCTGTTAAAAAAGTTTGGGCGACACTATCTGCTGGGGTACTTCCCCAAATGGACGCATAGACAAGTTTAACTATCTCAAGATCGGTTTTGCCAGAATACAAAGTCTGACCCGCTGTGGATGCTAACAGGTTAGAAATATATTGTTCTTGGCTAATCGCCCCCGTACGAAACTGGCCTGCTACGGCATCATAGGTGGAAGCCGTCGTATAGGTGTTTTTCCCAAGAATTGCAAATTGTATAGCTGCAACTGCTTTTTGTGTGAGTAGCACTTGAGTAACCATTTAAGAATCCTCAAAATTTCGTATCAGGAGCAATCCAGGCCCAGAGTTATTGGGAGTTCATTGGAAGCGTTTGCATCAGCATAGATGCACCTTCCCCTTAATAAGAAAAGTCTAAAAAAATCACACCGTCAACACGCTAGAATAAAAAAATAAATTACGAATAGTTTCCATAAGTTATGCAGGTATGAATTAAAATCTCACTGCCTCACTCCCCACTAAATTCAGTAGGTAAAAAGACAAAAAGATAAACGTGTATTAGCAACGGCAGATACCATTACATAAAACAAGGATATTATAGATATTGATAGAATAACGGAAATTTTAAGGGTACCGTCAAAAGCAGGTGTGGTAAAAGTAAAAAAAGGGGCAGGATTAGCAAATGCTGGCAGTTTGAGGTCAAAGCAAGTGGAGTTAACAATAAATGTTAATTAGCTAAAACAATTAACATTATCATGAGTAAAATAAATTGGTTGGCAGTTAATTAAGTTCGATACGAACCATAGTGTATAATTAATAAATTTTAGCAATAAGTATATTCAGCTTTTCAGCAGAACATTCCCATGAATACCTCTCTACATTAGACTTACCATTATCAATCAACAGGTTGCGTTCGTCAGCGTTATTATTTAATTTAATGATCGCTTTGATAAGCTCATATTTTGAGTCTGGGTCAAAGTACAACACACTATCCCCCAAAGTCTCTTGAAGAGACGCTCTATTTGAGGAAATAACCGGACAAGAGCATGACTGGGCTTCCAGTGGAGGTATACCGAACCCTTCATAATATGATGGAAAAATAAAAGCCTTTGCGCCTCTGTATAAAGCAATTAATTCTTCATCAGGTACACGCCCCAAAAAATCTATTCTTGGGTCATCAGTTTTGATATTTACACAATTAAATACCGTGTTCCTGTCACCTATTATCTTCAAATTTATATTTAAATCTGCAGATAGTACAGTTTCAATAAGACCATGAATATTTTTATGATGATTAACCGAAGACACGGTCAAAAAGTAATCACCTCCACATATTTCATTGTCCCTAACCATACTATCATCTGGTTTAAAAAAAACATTACTTACAGCATTCGGGATAATGTGAATTTTACTCGCATCACAATTATAATAATTTAATAGCTCACTTTTCGAAAAATCACTGACAGTCACTATTAATTTTGAATTCTTTAGTAAAACAGGAGTGAACAATGAGTATAACAGCCTGAAACCGAATGAAAAACTTTCAGGATAACGTATATAAGTAATATCATGTTGCGTTACAATCTGCCTTTTGAAAAACAAAGGGCCACTATTGCATAAATTGACTAGCACGCAATCTTTTTGTTTTTTTAGAAAAAGCGGTAATGTAAATTGTTCCCAAAAATGACCTCTCCCCCCCTTGATTTCTTTAATACTAAAATTTGAAATGTTATAGCTTTTATCAATGGCTGACATATCAGGCACCAATACCACAACATCATGTCTCAATTTTGATAACCTAAGACTCATTTCATAAGCAAATCGCTGCACACCGGTAAGTTTTTGAGTAAGAAAACGACCATTAACATAAATCATTAGCGACCTACTTGAGGTTTATTATTATAAGAAACTTATTATGACAGGATTATAAATTTAAAAAAACCATTTTCGAAGAAAATGTAATAACTGATTAGTCATAGGTAAAAAAAAAGCCCTGTAAAAACAGGGCTTAGAAAGTAAAACTTTACTGGCTTAGTTAATCCATTCAGTATGGAACACACCGTCTTTGTCAATGCGCTTATAAGTATGTGCGCCGAAGTAATCACGCTGAGCCTGAATTAGATTTGCTGGCAATACTGCAGAGCGATAACTGTCATAATAAGCGATGGCGGCTGAGAATGTCGGAACAGGGATACCATTTTGCACCGCATAAGCTACAACATCACGTAATGCCTGCTGATAATCATCAGCAATCTGTTTGAAGTAAGGAGCTAATAACAGATTAGCAATTTTTGCATCCTGATTATATGCATCGGTGATCTTCTGGAGGAACTGAGCGCGGATGATGCACCCTGCACGGAAAATTTTAGCAATTTCTCCGTAGTTAAGATCCCAATGATACTCATTCGAGGCTGCTCGCAACTGAGAAAAACCTTGAGCATAAGAAACGATCTTACCTAAATATAATGCTCTACGGACTTTCTCAACAAATGCTGTTTTATCACCGGCAAGTTTAGCTTGTGGGCCCGTCAATACTTTAGACGCTGCAACACGCTGCTCTTTAAGGGACGAGATATAGCGAGCGAAAACTGATTCCGTAATAAGGGACAATGGTTCACCTAAATCAAGAGAGCTCTGGCTTGTCCACTTACCAGTGCCTTTATTCGCGGCCTCGTCAAGAATGACATCAACCAAATAGTTACCTGCCTCATCTTTCTTGGTGAAGATATCTTTTGTAATATCAATGAGATAACTACTTAATTCACCTTCATTCCATTTGGTGAAAGTTTCCGCCAATTCCTGGTTGGAAAGATTTAAACCACCCTTCAACAATGCATAGGCTTCAGCGATTAGTTGCATATCGCCGTATTCGATACCATTGTGAACCATCTTAACATAATGGCCCGCGCCATCAGCCCCGATGTAGGTTACGCAAGGCTCACCGTCTTCCGCTACAGCCGCAATTTGTTTAAGAATTGGCGCAACCAGTTCATAAGCTTCTTTTTGACCACCAGGCATAATTGAAGGGCCTTTCAATGCCCCTTCTTCTCCGCCGGATACACCTGTCCCGATAAAGTTGAACCCTTCAGCAGAGAGTTCGCGATTACGGCGGATAGTATCCTGGAAGAATGTATTACCCCCATCAATTATGATGTCACCTTTTTCCAGGTATGGCTTCAACGATTCAATTGCACTATCAGTGCCGGCACCGGCTTTAACCATCAACAGGATACGTCGAGGGGTTTCCAGAGATTCAACAAACTCTTTCACTGTGAAATAAGGGACTAATTTTTTGCCTGGATTTTCAGCAATAACTTCTTCAGTCTTTTCACGGGAGCGGTTGAAAACAGAGACGGTATAGCCACGACTTTCGATGTTGAGCGCAAGGTTTCGGCCCATCACCGCCATACCAACAACCCCTATCTGTTGCTTGGACATTACTTACTCCTGTCTGGTGTGGTCACTGCGACACGTTCGCAGTTTAAATGTGATGTTTATATTAGCTCAAAGCCTGTATGACGTATAGTGTAAAAATGTTAACAAATGAAGAATAAAAAACATAACCCATTGAAAATTATGGAGTTCCAATCTTACATACAGCACCATTAACGCAATAAAAGCCAACCGATATGAAATTGTTTAGTTTTTCTGCATTTATTAATAATTGATTTTTTTAGTTTCAATAAACTCCGAATATTTAGAATTAACGTATTCAGCAATTTCCTGATTAAAGCGCTCGGTAGAAAATTTTAACGCATGCGCGCGGCAATCATTTGGAAGAATTTGATCTTGCATCGTTTCAAACTTTTGCACAGCATCAATGACTGAAGCTACATCCTGTTTGTCAAAAAGGATACCTGTTGGATTATCTACACCAAATGGTCTTACTGTTTCAAGTGAACCACCTTTTCCAAACGCAATTACAGGCGTCCCACAAGACTGTGCTTCAACTGGAGTAATTCCAAAATCTTCTTCTGCAGCAAAAACAAATGCTTTAGCATTCCTCATATGCTCTTGCATGACCTCATTTGATTGATAACCCAGAATTTCAATGTTAGCCGTGGCTTTAGACTTTATCTTTTGCATCTCCGGGCCATCACCAACGACGACGAGTTTACGATCTGGCATGTGACTGAAAGCCTCAACAATCAGATCAATACGCTTATAAGGGACAAGCCGTGATGCTGTAAAGAAATAATCTTCTTTATCTTCATTCAGGAGGAAGCGATTGACGTCAACAGGCGGATAAATGACATCAGCTTCACGCCCATAAACTTTTTTAATCCGGCGCGCGATGAAATGAGAGTTAGCAATGAAATGATCAACGCCATTTGCAGTTCGATAATCCCACATACGCATTTTATGCAGAATCAATTTTGCAATCATTCCCTTTAAGCCATGATCTAAACCTGCTTCTCGAAGATACTGATGCTGAAGATCCCAAGCATATCTTATAGGGGAATGAACATAACTAATATGGAGTTGATCAGGACCAGTTAAAACCCCTTTAGCAACAGCATGGCTGCTTGAAAGAATGACATCGTGCTTTGATACATCAAGTTGCTCAATTGCTATTGGCATCAAAGGAAGATATGTTTGATATTTTTTCTTCGCTTTCGGTAGGCGTTGAATGAATGTTGTGGTTATTTCTTTATTCTGAAAGTGTTTTTTATTTTCAGAGGAGAGAAAATCCACAACAGAATACAAGTGCGATTCTGGATAGGATTTAATAAGTTCAGCTACAACTTTTTCTGAACCAGCATAAGTTATAAACCAATCAGCAACAATACCAACATTTAAATCGCGCATAAAAACCCATCGTATATTTATAATTCAACATGCAAAATATATAAGGTGCTTCATAATTGCAAAGCACCTTTAGGAATTTAAATTTAAGCCCTTAATAATGCCAAAATCTCTGCAGTTTTGTTTTCCATTAAAGTAACATCACCTCTGGACTCTACATTTAGGCGAACTACAGGCTCAGTGTTAGAACTACGTAGATTGAAGCGCCATTCCGCAAACTCAAGGCTTATACCATCAGTATGGTTGATATCAAGGGCTTCCCCCTGATAGCGTTCAAGAACCCGTTTGATCGCAGACTGTGGATCGCTAAGGGAGCTGTTGATTTCTCCAGAAGCTGGGTAAGCTTGCATCCGCGTATTAACTAATTGGTTCAGCGTTTTATCTTTGATACATAGCAACTCGGCAACAAGGAGCCATGGGATCATCCCGCTATCGCAATAGGCAAAATCGCGGAAATAATGGTGAGCACTCATTTCGCCACCGTATATCGCATCTTCTGCGCGCATACGTTCTTTAATGAAAGCATGACCTGTTTTGGACATCACGGGAATGCCGCCCGCTTTATTTACAATATCAATTGTATTCCAGCTTAAACGCGGATCATGAATAATACGAGATCCTGGATTCTTTTCAAGGAATGCATCAGCCAAAAGACCAACAATATAGTATCCTTCAATAAAGTTACCCATATTATCGAATAGGAAGCATCGATCGAAATCACCATCAAATGCAATCCCCATATCAGCTTTATTCTTTATGACAGCGTCAGTGGTATCTTTTCTGCACTCAGGTAATAATGGATTAGGTATACCATTTGGAAAGGTACCATCAGGTTCATGATGCACCTTTATAAATTCAACAGGAACATTCTGTTTTATAAATCGCTTCTCAAGGGCATCAATAACGTGGCCAGCTGCGCCGTTTCCAGAATTAACAACTAATTTTAGCGTTCTATTAATATTATTAAGATTAATATAGCTCAATAATTTATCAATATATGCATCTAATACTGAAATCGATTGATAAGTACCTTTAGGCTGTGATGAGTTTATAGCAAAATTATTCTCTTCGGCCAGACGCTGGATCTCCCTTAGCCCAGTATCACCACTGATTGGCTTTGAGTTTTCACGCACGAGTTTCATGCCATTATAATCAATTGGGTTATGACTGGCTGTTACTTCCACTCCCCCATCAACACCGAGATAGGATGTAGCAAAGTAGATCTCCTCTGTACCTGATAATCCGATGTCAAAAACATCAGTACCAGCGTCCTGTAATCCTTTGGCAAGGGAAAGTTTAAGGGATTCACTAGTTAGTCTAACATCGCCTCCAACAACCATTTTTTTAGGCTTAAGATACTCACCATAGGCACGACCAATACGATATGCGATGTCCTCCGTAAGTTCAGAGCCTAATTTGCCGCGAATGTCATACGCTTTAAAGCAGGTTAATAATTCCATCATTTTCCCCAATTAATCAAATTCCATAATGATCTTTTAGACGAACAATATCATCTTCACCTAAATATGAACCAGACTGAATCTCAAGGATTTCAAGAGCTATTTTTCCTGGATTTTCCAGCATATGAGTCGAACCTGCAGGAATAAATGTTGACTGGTTTTCAGTAAGTAAAAACTCACGATCGTTTAAGGTAATCTTCGCTGTTCCTGATAATATAATCCAGTGCTCGGCACGGTGATGATGCATTTGTAATGAAAACT
This sequence comes from Klebsiella sp. 141161, assembly GCF_050600815.1. Lineage (NCBI taxonomy): Bacteria > Pseudomonadati > Pseudomonadota > Gammaproteobacteria > Enterobacterales > Enterobacteriaceae > Klebsiella > Klebsiella sp. 141161. Next base: position 925,725 of record NZ_JAQIRN010000001.1, read on the forward strand.
TACCGCCCGGTTTAACTGTGACTTTGTTAATATGATATTTAGTTGTATTAACAACTTTATCACTATGCCCCCAAGGGCTATAGGATTCGCGGTGGATTCTATACTCACGGCGCGAAGTCATTTTAAGATGTTCAACTACGCGTTTAACGTCCTGCACTTGGGATTTATCAATAACGAGCACAGCATCTTTGGTACTAACTACTACCAGATTATTAACCCCAACCGCAGCTACAAGTTGTTCTTCGCTGTTTATATAACAATTAGAAGAATCATGGACAAAAACATCCCCTGATAGTGAATTCCCTTTACCATCCTTGTCGTTAACTTCCCACAATGCGGACCATGAACCCACATCATTCCAACCAGCATCCAATGGTACCACAGATGCAGACTGCGTTTTTTCCATCACTGCATAATCAACTGACTCATCAGGACAAGCAGAGAAAGCATCTTTGTCAACACGAATAAAGTCACGTAAAGAATCGGTATGCACAGTCTGCATTGCCTGTTTACATGAACTGAGAATATCTGGACGAAACTCATCCAACTCTTGTAGAAAGCGACTTGCTCGAAACATGAACATGCCGCTATTCCAGTAATATTCACCGCTGTCTAGATATTCCTGTGCTGTAGGCAAATTGGGTTTTTCAACGAAACGTTTTACATCATAAGCTACATGATCATCAAAATGTTCTTCGCTACCCCGCTGGATATAACCATAACCCGTTTCGGGACCAGTAGGCACAATCCCAAATGTTACAAGCTTTCCTTGATTTGCATAAACTACAGCACTGTTGATTGCAGCTTGAAAAGCTTCATTATTCTCAATAACGTGGTCTGCAGCCAAAACAAGGAGCAATGGGTCATCATCATGTGCAACTGCGTGTAACGCGGCAAGAGCTATAGCTGGAGCCGTATTACGCCCAATTGGTTCAAGAATAATATTATTAGAGAGCTTCTCGATTTGACGTAGTTGTTCAGCGACTAAAAAACGATGTTGTTCGTTACAAATTACAATAGGTTCTTTAGTCTCTAAACCATTAAGGCGAGTAATAGTCTCCTGAAGCATCGATAGCTCGCCGTGTAAACGTAAAAACTGTTTCGGATATAGCTCTCGCGACATCGGCCATAAACGACTTCCAGTACCTCCAGCCATTATCACTGGGAGAATCATGACTTAACCTCATTTAGTATATTAACAGTTCGATATAGAGACATTAAGAATTACATTAAACAACAAAACTTTTGCATTTATCAGCTAATTCATTAGCATATTGTTCATGCAAAGTTTTATTTTTAATAATGGTATTCATTCCAATTTTCTTACCATCAAATTCAAAATTAGCAGTCGCATTGGCGTTCATATCGACGTCAATTCTATTAAAGAAGTCAAACAATCCATCGAAACGGCAGTTATCAACTTTATTTTTAAAGCCACCATTTACAAAAATAACTGGAGTCCCCATAGCCAGGCACGGAAGAGCTGTATGGATCCTGGATGTTACAACCAGTTTTGCATTAGCTAATTTCCTCAGAAATTCATCAGCTAATTTAAAACCTTCATCCGCAGAAAGGTACGGGATGATCTGTTTTTCATATTTAGCATGCTTTAGTAATTCACTATCAAAAAACTGATTAAGGACTTTACTTCTATGATTAAATTCAAATGCACGACCATTTAGTAAGCGCTTACCAAAACGTAACGGTTGGCTAATTAACTCTGGTAATGACATTGAGTCATACATTACATCAATAAAATAAACATCATCCGTTACATTATCTCGTTTATATTTATTCCCCAAAGTAAGGGTCATGCAACCTGAATAATATGCATCAATTCCTTTTGAAATAAGCAAGTCACGTGTGTAAAAATCACGGCAACCTATAGGTGCATGCTTTTTAAAATGCTCGATACTCGCAGGTGTGAAAATTTTGTCTACAATAGTAGAGTTAATATGGATTGATACATATAAAGGAGTTATATCTTCAGATGGTGGAAAGTTTTCTGGTATATCCATGTACCACGCATTCATGATCATTTTTACTTTATTACCACTATAAGTATTCATATGATCTCGTGGTATATACTCATTCACGCAAGGTAAAAACTGGCGTGCTGCTGTACTTTGTACATAATCACCCAGATTGATCCAGTTTCTTTTGACATAGATGTCACTTTCGTATGTCAGGACGCCATATTGAGTATTGTTTACTTGCATGTTATTTCCTACCTAATTTTTTCTTTATTAAAGATATTAAATATTTTCTTTCTGAACTAATTAGCACCAAATAGAAAAAGAGTATAGTCACTGCAATTGTGTTTAAGGATATTAGAAGCAGTAATCCTAAAAAACCTACAGGAAGAACGGTGTTGATATAAAATGAAATTGCAAATGATATTAAAGAAACAGATAATAATCGCGGAAAAATATTAAGAAAAAATATTTTACTATTTAATCCTGTTACCTTTTCCACATACAGAACCCTGAATATAAGCATTGCAACTGCACAAAGTATACGACTCGAAACCGCCACGACCAATGCAAACCCTAATGAGTAAAGAGCATATGTAACTACTAAAGTTAAAAGCATTATCAATGATGCTATTAATTGATAGTTACGCAATTTCCCCACTGCATATGCTACTGTAACGAAAGGTCCTGAAAGAGAATCAACGATGACATACAGTATGACAATTCTTACCAACACCACCAAATGTTCTGGAACTTGTTTCAACCATAGGTTAATAACAAAAGGCGCATCTACAAAAGCAGGTACCGCTGCAATCAGTACGATAAAGCCAGTCAACTTACATGATAAAGACAGAAGAGAGGAAACCTCTTCATGATTTCCAGTTGAATGCTGCTTTATCAGTTGAGGATTAAATGCGGTTTGCAAAGTACCTATGACACGGTTAAATGCAATCAATACCTGCTCCGCTAACCAAACAGAACCATTCGCCACTACACCTACAAAGAAATATGTCAGCAGAGCGATACCTTGAGAAAGCCCAACTAAACTCAATGAGCCCATCATGGACCAACTCGAGAAGGTTAATATTTCTTTAAGCAGTTCTTTATTTTCTTTGAAACTCACCTTTACAGTGCATATATCTATTTTTCTAATACAGTTAACAAAATAGACAAAATACACTGAAATATATCCAAAAAGCAAGAACGCAGCATACCATATCAATTTCGAGTCGAAATCAAATAAGGTAAATAAATACACCATCCCCCAACGCTGAATGGCATCAAATATCCCTATTTTGGCAAACAAATCCATTTTTTCAGTAGCGATTAAAGCTGCGATAAATGGTGTTTGCATTATCTGAACGAGGAGAGATACGACAGATAGTTGATACACCCAAAATATTTCTGTCATACGCTCAACAGGAACTCTTAATTTATAGATTAAGAACCATAAGCCAATTGTTTCAGCGAGGAATAAAACAGCACCGCATATTATAAAATGGACCAATATACTTGTCGAAAATACTCTTTTAGTCCAGGAAAAATCCCTTCTACCTAAACCAACTGACAAGAACCTTTGAGTTGCCAAAGCCGACACGTTTTGAATGAACGAAAATAAAACGATAATACTGCCAATGACACTGTAAAGCCCAAAGTCATAAACCCCAAGCGCATTTAAAACCAAGCGTGAGGTATAAAAAGTTGCAAACATTATCAGTAGCATCCTGCCATAAAGCATGAATGTGTTCTTTGCAACTATTTTTTTATTTGTAGCGTATTTTTCACTCATTTTTACCAACATTATCGTCAACACAGAAAAGTTAATTCTTGTTTTACGATTTCTATACTCTTAATTACTTGTTAGATACTTATTAACAAGTTCAGCGGTAGCACTCCACGAATATTTACCGACCTGTTTAGAGCCTTTTCTAATAAGTTGGGTTTTAAGGTCAATATCAGAATGTAATTTAGATATTGCTGTTGCTATTTGCTGTATATTCTCAGGGTCGACCACCAGTGCTGCATCGCCAGCGACCTCTCCGAGGGAGGTTGTTTTGGAAGTAATAACGGGCACACCACTGGCCATTGCCTCAATGACCGGAAGACCAAAACCTTCATAGAAGGAGACAAAAATCAGTCCTTCTGCACCACGGTATAACTCAGGTAATTCTTCGGTGTTAACGAATCCAGTAAATACAACTCTATCAGTAAGTTCATTGATTTCAATGAGAGTCGCTAACTCATCTGTTTTCTTCCCAGTAAAAACAAGTTTTACGCTTTTAGGGATATCTGCTCTGGCAAAGGCCTGAATCGTTCCAACCTCATTCTTATGGCTTTTTCTGTTGCTGACACATAAATAATAAGGATAGCCAAACTCTTTCTTTTTTCCATCAGGTCTGAAATCGTTGGATACTCCATTACCTACATTTACAACCTTTTCAGCAGGAACTCCGGACCATTGAATGATTTTTTGTCGCGAAAACTCGGAAACAGTAAAAATATACTTAGCTTTTTGACACCCTCTTTTTATGACAACCTTATAAAATATTTTTTTTAACAAGCTTGAGTTTTCAGGACGTTCCAAATGATTCAAATCATGGATTGTAAATACATATGGTACCCTGGCAAATAACGGAGGAATATAACCTGGAAAAAAAACAATACCATCACGCATCTTCAACATCTTTAATGATGTTTTTATGCAATCAACAGGGCTGAATGGTTTGCCAGTGAAACCCGCACTTTTAAAATTTGTTATTTTATTAATTTCTTCAGCAAATGTTCCGATTCCGCCTGAACCTGACCATCGGTCATCAATTAGAATGTTTTTCATATATTCCTTGATACATTTCAGTGGTTATTTATTATTGTCTGGATCTTATTAGCTAACGCTGTAGCTTCAGAGTTACGACTTCCCGGCTCATATAAATTTGCGGGAGGAAGAAAATCAATCATACCATCACGTGCAGGTGCAATAATCGGGATATTGGCTTGGTTTGCTTCTAGCATCAAAAGCGGCACACCTTCAAATCGAGATGGCAAGGTAATAAGATCAACATCCTTGCTATACTCCCATACATTTTGCTGCCAACCATAATAATTTACTCTAACATTATTATTAGATCGTCTTGTTAAAGTTTTCAATTTCTCAAGATCAGGCCCATCTCCAATAACGTTAACTACTATTTCTTTAGAGGTCGAAACAGAATTTAACGCCTGGAATAAAATATCTTGCCCTTTTTGTCTAAATGAAACTCGCCCTGCCATTAAGATAGTAAACTTATTATCATCTTTCTTATAAATATACCCCTTACCTCTAATGTATTCTTTTGGTAACTTAGATGAAAAATTATGTAATACTCTTACTTTGGCTCGTTTGTTTTTGAGGGAAATTTGCTCTGCAAAAACTTTGCTAATCGTAATATAATTCTCGCAGTTCTTGTAAACAAAATTTGCTAAAAAGTCTTTTAACCACCCTAACTTGCTACCCATCAAACGAAAACTATGCGCATAAGGTATATAGCTAACTAAGTTTTGAACTCCCGCGGCCTTCGAAGTATTCACAAATACAGAGCCTAATTCAATATCACCTTGCACAATGATAATAGCTTTATGTTTTTCCTTCAGGGATACTAGTAGTTCTTCAGCTTTTTTCCGAAAAGGATAATTAAAAATAGAATGAAGTATTTCAAATTTCTTATGGAGTACTTCATGATTCTCATATGAAATATTATGCTCAGTGAGTATTTTTTTTAACGCTATATTATCTGAAGGGACAAAGCATGCAAATTTAAACCCTTTATTTCTAAATTTATTTAAATGAGCAATCGTCATCAATTCATGACCGCCAACGATTGCTGCAGTAAATACGACAGCGATTACTTCTTTTCTATTCATAGATAGTCCATGGAAAATGCAGTTCGCATACCACTCATTTGTAAATAATTAAAAAACCATTTAACCTATAAGTAATATGCAAAACTGTTTTTATTTTTCACCTTTTAGATGATTTAATATGCGCCATCTTTTTTTAATACAACACCTACAGTTTTAAAAAGGATAGCTATATCGTTCCACATAGACCAGTTTTTAACGTACCATGCATCCAAATAGACACGAGTATCATAATCAACGTCACTCCTGCCACTCACTTGCCATAGTCCAGTCATTCCAGGTTTACTAAGTAAATAATAATCGACTTCTTCGTTATATCTTTCTAACTCTGCGGTAATAATAGGCCGTGGACCAACCAGACTCATCTCCCCTTTTAAAACATTAAACAATTGAGGGAGTTCATCAAGACTTGTGCTACGTAAAAATTGGCCAATTTTGGTGATTCTTGGATCATCTTTCAATTTAAACGTCGCCTCCCATTCAGCTCGAGCTTCCGGATCGCTCGCCAATAAGTTATCCAAGACTTCTTTTGAATTAACCACCATAGATCTAAACTTGAGGCATTTGAAGGATTTACCATCTTTACCTACGCGCTCGTGACCGTAAATAGCAGGGCCACCATCCTTTTTTACTTTATTATATATATATAGTAAAAGAGGAGATAAAATTAAAATAATACCTAGAGAGCCAAAAATATCAAAACCTCGCTTAATTACCCGTGAAGATAATTTTGCCAAGTTTTGTTGTACTCTGAATATCATAACCTCATGACTAAATATGAAAGACATATCCGTGCTGTCTAATGGTACACCTCGTAGAGTTGGTATTACCGAGACAAAACGATACCCTTTGATCATAAACTCGCGAAGCCAGTTATTTCGGATTTCACTTTGATTTGATTCGACTGCAACAATGAACTGCGTACGCTTATCAATGCTAGCTAGCCAATTTTTATTGGCATCTAGCACTACTGTTTTATTAGTATGTTCAACAGTTTTCGTTTCACCATCGCAAGAAATAAAACCAATGACGTCTAGACCAAGATTTCGTTCACTATTTATTGCGTTGTAGGCATCGATAGCGTTTTTACCATTTCCCACTATCCACGTATCTCGTAACCAAAGGCCCATTCGATTCAACAGCCATTTAGTAAACATCCTGGTTAATGGTAGCAAAATAGCTGCAATTACCCATGTTAAAAGCCATACATACCGTGAAAAATACCATTTTGCAAATGCTATCACAGCAATTTCAATAACAGCAAATATTACCAAAGTACGGAGAATTTCTTTTAACTCAAACCAAAAAGTTTTACGATAAAAATAATGCCGCAGACGAATTCCGTACCAACTAATGCAACAAATACCTAAAAGCCAATGTAAAGCAACCCACCCTTCAATTTGCTCAGTAGGAACTCTTTCGTCAAAATGACTCATTGTAAGCGAAAGAATTCCCAGAGATAAATATAGAGATATTACAAAGCTTAAAAAATCAGATACCGCTAAGGATACACTGCACCCAACATTTCTAGCAAAACGGGTCATGATTCCCTCTGCTTATACCACGATTAACATGGAGAAAGTTACTATGGAATAGAATACGGACTCTATAAATAGAGTCCGTTTTGTTTTAATCTTTCAAATTTTAACTTTTTTCTTTATCTGAATACGAATAACCGTAATAACTATAGCCATAGCCATAATAGCTACTTGCTTTTTTAACGACTCCGTTCAAAATAGCGCCCTTAACATCAATGCCACTTTGCTCAAAACGTCTTACACTAACTGCAATTTCTTTGACAGTATTTGATTCAAATCTTGCTACCAGTAATGTTGTTCCTGCATAACGACCAATAATTGCAGCATCGGTGACAGCTAAAATAGGAGGAGTATCTATGACGACCAGGTCATAATTAGATGAAGCCCACTTAAGTAAATCTGAGAATCTCGAATGCATTAGTAGCTCGGCAGGATTTGGTGGAACTTGACCACGTCCAATATAGTCAAATGCTCCACTGGTGACCTTCTCGATTGTACTTTCAACAGAACTTTGGCCAGAAAGTATATCTGATAATCCTTTTGTCTGTTTGTGGCCGAGCATCTTATGCACATAACCTTTTCTGAGGTCAGCATCTATAAATAGAACTTTCTTCCCAGTCAGAGCAATGATCGCAGCCAAGTTAGTACTTATAAATGTCTTACCAGCATTTGGGCTTGCTCCGGAAATCATCAGTATATTATTTTCGGCTTCCATCATCGCAAAATGTAAGCTCGTCCGAAGACTCCTTATCGCTTCTACCGCAAGGTCTGCAGGGTTCTCTACAGCCAGCAGTCTATCCGATTGATTTTTGTTTCGTATATTGTTCTTCGCAGAATGTTTAGTTAACCATTCAGATACTGGAACGCTCGCATAAACGCTTACTCCCAGCTCCTCTAACTGTTCTGGAGACTCAATACCACGACGCAGGAATACTTGTACAAAGACCATAGCTATTGACATGATAAAACCAAGTACAATGCCAGCTAATATTACAATTATTTTTTTAGGTTTAACGGGTTTCGGATCGGTTACAGCATCATCAATGATTCTGACGTTACCAATTGCGCTTGATTTGGCAATATTCAACTCTTGCTGACGGTTGAGTAATTGCATATATACAGCCCGACCAGATTCAACATCCCTACTAAGGCGCAACACTTCTTGTTGAGTCGAGGGCATTCCACTCACACGTTTATTTAGCTTATTTTTTTCATCTTGAAGTGTTTTCCTTTTCTCCATCAGCGCTTTGTAAGTAGGATGTTCTTTTGTATAAAGTTGAGAAATTTCTGCTTCACGAAATGTTAATTCGTTCAATTGATTATCAACGTTAACAATCTGATCCAGAACGGATTTTGCCTCCATGGTAAGGTCAACAGAGTCTTTTTGTTGTCTATATTGATTCAACTTATTTTCAGCTGAATCTAAATCTCCACGTACCAATGGCAATTGATTATTAAGGAATTCCAGGCTTTTAGCATCCTGCGCGGCTTGACGCGCAACGTTTTGAGCCAGATAATTTTGACTGATACTGTTTAACACTCGCGAAATGAAATCAGGGTCTTCACCGGTCAAAGTTAAGTTAAGCATTCCCGTATCTTTGCCCTGATCTAAAGCGCTAAATGATTCCTGCAGATTCGTGATTGCTTTCAGTCGAGAATAATATTTAACCTCAAATTGCGTTCCAGGTTTTGCATCAATCGATTTTATATCGAGAGCAATACCTTTCTCATCCAGTGGAATACCAACGGTTCCCTGTAAAACGGTACCTTCAAAATCGACAGTATAATGTTTATCATCTTTTACTGTTACCAAGATCTCAGGTACTTTTCCCCCAGCATCTTTCGGCAAATAAAGACGATTAATCTCCAGGCTACCTTCTTTCTCACCTAATAGTCTAGCAAACCCCTTGCCTAATAGAGGGAAATGTGTCTGTTCAACAAGAGCTTGAAGATTAAGATCATCGACAGTCTTTCCTAAAATCATACGTGACTGCAGTAATGCTATCTCTGGCGCAGATTGAGGTTGACTATCCGGCAACATTTGGCTGAGGCTATCTATTAATGCGTTACCCTGCTTTTGTTCAACCTGTATTAATGCATTAGCTTCATAAATTGGGGTGGCAAACAGAGCATATAAAACTGCTATAACTGTAAAGCCAGTGGTTATAGAAATAATGAGTTTGCGATGATCAATTAATTCACCGAACAAACGGCCAAAATCAATCTCATTATTTTCTTGAGGTGTTACTTTTTTATCAATTACCGATGTCATGCGGTTTTTCCCGATATTATTGCCCTAACTTCTCAGCCCAAGAACGACAACTTAAGTCAATCAGCTGATAAACTGATTCGAATGCTTCATCGCTCTTCCTGTAAGGGTCTGGTATCTCTTTACCTGATAGCCAATGTCCAAGAAGCATTGTTTTACCCCTAACTTCTGGAGCAATTCGACTGACTTGTTCCAAATGAACTTGCTCCATTACTAAGAGCAAATCATATTGGCGCCCAAGACTTGCGCTAAATTGCTTACCTTCATGCCCTTCCAAAGAAAGACCATGACTTTCAGCAATTCGTATCGCTGAGGGATCTGCAGGATGACCGATTAAGGCACCAACGCCCGCTGAGTCTATTTTCTTAGTCGGTAATGCCTTACGTAACAATCGCTCTCCAATCGGAGAGCGGCAAATATTACCTGTACAAATAACTAATATTGAGTCAAACATATTATGGCCATGTTTTAATATATCGGACAGTTTCGGTCATATCATGTACCCCAGTAATTGTCGGAACTAGCTGAGATATCACGCGATTCCATCGTACCAATGGGGCTGTAGTGACATAAACGATATCATACGGCTGTAGCTGGAATTCTGTACCTAACACCATGGCCGATGCATCCTGTGCATTAAGCTGGTAAATATTGGCAATTTTACCCTCTTTATCGCCTTTTAACTGCCGCACAACAAAGACCCCAGTGGCATCACTAAACGCCTGTGACATCCCTTCAGCATTACCCAATGCCTCAGCTAATGTCATGCCACTTCGATCCATTTTCATGGTACTTTGTTTGCCAACTTCCCCCATGACAAACACTTTTAGATCATCATTTCTTGGTACGAACAATATATCGCCAGGGTAGAGTAAATGGTTTTCTGTCAAATCACCTTTTTGCATTAATGCAAACAGCGATATTTTTGTGTCTTTGCCGTTGTGAGTCAAAACAACGTTACGCCAGTCTGCATCTGGAGCTAATCCACCAGCATTATTTATTGCATCCATTACGGTTAGCGGTATATTTGTAATCGGCTGTTGTCCAGACTTAACAACCTCTCCGGTGACATAGGCTTTTTGTGAACGAAATGCAGCAATACTCACGTCTACTTGCGGGCTTTCTATATAGGTTGTTAATCGGCTCGCTATGTCGTGACGTACCTGGCTCAACGTTTTGCCTGCAACCTGGACCTTACCAATATAAGGATAGAAGATAGTTCCATCGGAGTTTACCCAGTTACCTGTATCACTCGCACTACGATACTGACCTGCAGGAGTTGTTAGTTCAGGGTGATCCCAAACAGTCACCATCAGTACATCGCCAACACCAATTCGGTATTCATAGCTATGAAGCAACTGATCGAGCTGCGGATTTGGGCGAGCAAGAATGGTCTCAGGTCGAAGCTTTTCAACCAAACTCGGAGTCATTGGATATACGTTCACCAACTTGTCCAGGTCATAATCGCTATCCGGAAGTTCAACTACATTTTTGCGTAAGCTGTTCAGCCCCTGACCCGGAACAATAGTACACCCCGTCAAAAAGCTAATTGCCAATGCCACTGCTGAAACCCTAACAATTTTTTTCTTCATAATGTCACATCATCAATAAACCAAATTTTTTCAATTACTGATTTGCTGTCTGAGTTTTACCGATTAACAATTTACAATCAGTAATCCTTACCCTCTTCTCAGCATCCAGCCTATAAACTAAATGGAATCTCTATCCCTGCACTGGCGCCAACATCGTCACTATCGCTGTTATCGGCATTGGTATACCAAAGATTAGTATTCAATCGAACAGATTTATAGACATCGCCACTCCAGCCCAACTGTATCCCTTTTAAGGTGTCTGAATTAGGAAACGCTTTATTGATAGTCTGATTTTCCGGGTTCACTTTCGCGTACACCAGACGGGTACTCCAGCGTTGATTATCTTCAGTCACCAACTCAACTTTGCCTGCAAACAACTGGCCATCACCCCCCATCGCGTCACCAAGTGGATAGCCTTGCTGATAATAACCATCTTTATAGATGTGATGGGTATAACTGTAATTGGTGCGACTCATATTCGTACGGGTATCATGCGCTTCCACATACCAGTTAATCGCATCTTTACCCCAGCCGTGGTGGCCTTCAATACCACCAAGATACATATTCGCCGAAGGTAAGAATCCTGACTCATCTTCGCCAATCATTTGGCCATAGAAACTCACCGGCCAGCCCAGGGTAGGTTCGAGCTTAAACTTAAAATCAAAACCGGCAAGTTGGTTGCCCGGTTCATTTGGGTCGTTGGCTGAGGTGTTGTCTTTACCGGTGAACCCATCCCAGAAGTTGCTAAACGACTGAGGGCGTCCCTCCCCCCCCCACTGCATTATTCTTGAAGCGCCAAGCTCAAGTGACTGGAACGGGGTAAAGGTAAAACGGCCACCGATAATTTTGGTATGAGGTACGGCCGTGTATTGGTTCATCTGGCTAGCGGAAATCTGATACTGCCACGGACCAATCCAGCGCAGCCACCATGTCTCAGGAGCAGCTTGCTCAGCACGTTGCATTAAAAAACCGGTCATCGGTCTGGCCGCATCGCCACGAATCAGACTACCTTCATAACCAGGGCCCCACCACTGAGGCACCTGCCCGAATGATAACCACTGGTTCCAGAACTTGACTGCGCCATAAGCGCCGTTGGCATTAAAACGTGATCCATTGCTAATTCGCTCCCCGCCTTCGACATTCCCCTGTAGATGTACATCCCACCACTCACCGCTGTTGTTGAAGGCAAGAGACAAGGAGTTATCCGCTGGTTGACTTTGGCCAAATCCCTGCGGTGTTCCTGGTTGGTCAGTCGACGTATAGCCGCTTACGCGAAAATCCGCCTTCAAATTAGAAAGACGTTGATTGATGCGCGCAAGGACAACTTGTTCAGAGGAATATGAAGGTTTTGCTTTTTTCAGCGCTCGGGTAATTTCTTCCTGGCTGAGCGGCCAGGTGGAGAGACTTAGATGAATGACTCCGCGATCGGATAACCATGCCAGGTCGTTGCGAAGTTCATTATCATTTTGCACCAATCCTGCTGCATATACCTGCGAGCTAACTGATGCAACCAGACCCAAAGCAAGTGCGATACGAGCAATTTTTATCATTGTTCAAGTTCCATTTACGAGTCCCTTCCCACCAGGTGGGTACGGCAATGGGGATTTTTAAGAATCAGGAGCTTATGAGTTCGACAAGCCTTTTTTTACAACAGCGATCCATTGCCTCGATGGACAACTCCTCAAGCACGAGCGGTTTGCTGCAAACGGATGTGAACTTAACGCATTCATAATGTAAGCGATATTGGTTGCTAAGGCTACTTTCATGGCCTCAATAATGTGCACATGATCAGAAGTCTGACAACGTCGCTAAGCGTAGGATGAGTATTCAAAACGCTGGGTACCGTGAGTGTCAGGATACGCTACCGCCCTTGGCTTAACAGCTACCAACGCACTGTACCTCTAACCCAGCAATTTTCTTTACATTGACTGTTGGTGAATTAACCACAGCAATTATTTTTTACCGCCTCGAGTTTACGAGATTCTTCTCTTAATTGGGAGTATAAATTCAACCCTACAAAGCGGATAAAGCGATATTTTTCATTTTTACCGGCAAGGATTCATCTGTTAATAAGATTATTTAATGGAATCTCTCAGCAACCGGCCAGATTATTACCACCCAAAGCGCAACGCCTTGTAACCACATGATTTTAAAGGGATAAAAATAAATCCTTTGTTTAAGAAAAAAAATAACCATGCAGTAGTCAACTACAAAATATGATAGCTATCATTACCCACTTCTTTTTTGGGTTCCAGAACGACAACTCTGATTTCCGTTATTCTCTTTTCATTTAAGAATCATCTTACTCGTAATAACATGCTGAACCGTGCTTTCAGATAGTCTGTTACCATTATTATGTTTCACCATTATGAAAGTCACGATTCTAAAATCCCCATGTTATCGATGGACAAGCTATTTATCATACTAATCACTACAGCAGTTAATTTGTAAACTTATCGAACCAGTATGATTAATATATATGCTTATGTAGATCGGCTCTGGTGAATGGCTTCTCAAATGGTCCGATCATAGTTGCAACCTCGCCTAACAACGACTGCGTCGGCGCTTTAACCCCAGTGTTTAATAATATGAGCGGGATGATGACCACGCTCAACGCCCCCATCCATGAAATCTGCGCAGAGCGTGAGGCCGGCGTACGCCATTGCAACAGCAGAAAAGTCAAACTTCCGCAAGCGCCCAGGATAAATCCACTCACTACTTCAGATACCGAATGTGCATGAATCATCAAACGGGAATAACCAACAATGCCCGCAAGAACAAAGCCCAAAAGTACGGCCCCCCCGCGAAGGGATGATGAAGCTCGGGAAGTTAACAGCCATATGAGTATTGGCCAAAATGCGGTAGAGAGCGCGGTATGCCCGCTGAAACCAGTAAAATCGATTTCACGTATGCCAATTCCCCAGCCCATAAAAGCCAGCTTTGAAATGCACACGACAGTTCCCGTAATCCCAAATAGCAACGCCCATTGCCAGGCCAGCGTCCGGGATGTTTTACGAAGCACCAGCACCGCGAACAGCACCACCGCGCTGGGCAGTAACACGGTACTATCGCCAAAAAAAGAGACAAATTGCCAGTTCATTTACGCTTCATCCTCTGACGATACATCCCTTTTCCCTGTACCTTATCCATGAATTCCTTATGGGCATATTCATCCATTAACATCACGTTTATATGCATACATCACCGTTGTTTAATGGCTAAACATGATCTCAGTCAAGTTTTATTTCGCATCTCTAACTGTGCTGCAGTGCACTTGTTTAAGAAAGAGCGCACTAAACAACTATCAGTTAAGCAATTTTTTGACTCATCTGACCAAATGACAGCCCCACGCGCGACAATCACCGATAAGCCGTTACATCTACGTACTCAATAAGATTCAACTGAGATGAAAATTCTTCATTGCAATTAATGAACCGAATAAATAGGAATCTCGGTTTCATTTCAGTTGGATCTTATAATGCTGGCGTGGCACTCAACATTGTGATGTCACCTGCACGCCAGCTCTCGCCCGTATTAACCGTTTAGTTTCACGCCAGCAGCTTTTTGATGCTCTCGCGGAATTTGGTTCCTTCTTTATGGTTACGTAAGCCGTAGCTTACAAACGCCTGCATGTAACCCATTTTTTTGCCGCAATCGTAGCTCTCGCCGGTCATCAACATGGCATCGACAGACTGTTTCTTCGCCAGGGCAGCAATAGCGTCTGTCAGCTGAATACGACCCCATGCGCCAGGTTCAGTACGCTCAAGTTCTTCCCAGATATCAGCGGATAGCACATAACGGCCAACGGCCATCAGGTCGGAGTCCAGCGTTTGCGGTTCGTCTGGTTTTTCAATAAATTCAACAATACGGCCAATCTCCCCTTCCACTTTCAAGCCATCTTTGGTTTGAATGACGGAATACTCGGAGAGATCGCCTGGCATTCGTTTGGCCAGAACCTGGCTGCGCCCGGTTTCATTAAACCGCGCTACCATTGCCGCCAGGTTATAACGCAGTGGATCCGCGCTTGCGCCATCAAGAATGATATCCGGTAACACCACAACAAATGGATTATTGCCAACCGCCGGACGCGCACAGAGGATAGAGTGACCCAGGCCCAGTTGCTGGCCTTGTCGAACGTTCATTATTGTTACGCCTGGCGGACAAATCGCCTGCACTTCGGCTAATAATTGGCGCTTAACACGTTGCTCCAGCAGCGCTTCCAGCTCATAAGAGGTATCGAAATGGTTTTCAACAGCATTCTTAGATGAATGGGTGACCAGCACAATTTCTTTGATTCCGGCGGCGACAATCTCATCGACGATATACTGAACCATCGGCTTATCAACGATCGGCAGCATCTCTTTCGGTATCGCTTTGGTCGCAGGCAACATATGCATCCCTAACCCTGCTACCGGAATAATTGCTTTCAAACTCACCATTATTTCATCCACCTATATGGTTATAAACTTTCGAATTTTTGTCAGAACGTTGATGTCACTGGCATTTGTTTGTGATGGTACAGCATCGTACCGTGCACGACTTTAACCAAAATCCTAAATTACTCTCTTAGTCCAAGAATACACGCAAAAAATGCTAGCTGACAGGTAGCTTTAAGAAAATTCTCACACTTTTGTCCTGGCCAATCGCCGCTTGAGGAAATAGAGCAAAAACAACGTTTAATACATTGTTATTTAACAATAATAATTGACAAACTCTCCTGATGATAAGCTACTGTCTTTGCGGATTTAACACCATCATTCTTAAAAATGATAGTGATGAGCCACTTCAGGAAAAGTCAAATCCCACGCGAAATAGCAATTTGCCGATAGTAATCAGTAAAATCGTCTAAACTTTGGACAAAAGCTTCTCTGACTAACCTTCTTACACGCGGATTAACCCGTTGACCATCGCTGATACTGCTGCTTTTATGCAACAATGAGCCATCTTAAGGGTCTTATTAAACCCGAGTCCTGACAAGCTACGGAATTCAGTAGGAATATTCCCCTTAATAACATTTTGGTGAAAAATACGGCAATATTTTGGCATTGCCCGTAGTTAATAACTCTTCCTTATCCTTGCTATTACCGCACAGTAATTGCATGGATTTCTAATTAATTCCGAAACAGCCCAGATAGATCTTAAACGCCCGATATTTAACCATCGTTTATTACGTTATAACTTTCGTTTGTATCCCAACCCACTGCCCATTGCTACGATAAAACGTTGCATTTTACCTGGCGCTTATCCATGATCGGTAGATGATTCGATTAGGTTGTAAAGGTTCTTAGTGATTATGGAATGGATTGCCGATCCCTCAATCTGGGCTGGTCTCATTACGCTTGTGGTTATCGAACTGGTTCTGGGGATAGATAACCTGGTATTTATTGCGATCCTTGCCGAAAAGCTCCCCCCTGCTCAGCGCGATCGTGCACGCGTTACCGGTCTGTTGTTGGCAATGGTGATGCGTCTGGTTCTGCTGGCGTCAATTTCCTGGTTAGTCACCCTCACCACACCGCTCTTCAACTGGCATGACTTAAGCTTCAGCGCCCGTGATTTAATTATGTTATTCGGCGGGTTGTTCCTGTTGTTTAAAGCCACCGTAGAGCTTAATGAGCGGCTGGAAGGAAAAGACAGCAATAACCCCACCCAGCGTAAAGGCGCGAAGTTCTGGGGCGTGGTGACGCAAATAGTCGTGCTTGATGCCATTTTCTCGCTGGATTCGGTCATTACCGCAGTGGGTATGGTTGATCACCTGGCGGTGATGATGGCTGCGGTCATCATTGCTATTACGCTGATGCTAATGGCCAGCAAAGCTCTCACTCGCTTTGTCAACAGCCACCCCACGATCGTCATTCTGTGCCTTAGTTTCCTGCTGATGATCGGTTTTAGCCTGATTGCCGAAGGATTTGGCTTCCCAATCCCGAAAGGCTATCTGTATGCCGCCATCGGTTTCTCGGTAATGATCGAATCGTTCAACCAGTTAGCCATCTTCAATCGCCGACGCTTCCTCTCGGCCAACCTGACCATGCGGCAGCGGACTACTGAGGCGGTGATGAATCTACTAAGCGGGCGTAAAGAGAACGCTGAGCTTGATGCTGAGACGGCAACCATGGTCGCGGACCAGGGAGAAAACCCGCTGTTTAATCCGCAGGAACGCTTAATGATTGAGCGCGTCCTGAATCTGAATCAACGCACCGTCAGCAGCATTATGACTTCACGTCATGATATCGAGCACATCGACTTAAGCGCGCCCGAAGAGGAAGTTCGCGCACTGCTGGAGAAAAACCAGCATACCCGAATTGTCGTCACCGGCGGCAACGACAATGAAGATCTTTTAGGAGTTGTTCATGTTATCGACTTGCTACAGCAGTCGTTACGAAATGAGCCGCTCGATTTACACATTTTGCTGCGCCAACCGCTTATTTTCCCGGAGACCTTGCCGTTGCTCCCGGCGCTGGAGCAGTTCCGCCTGGCGCGGACGCACTTTGCTTTTGTGGTCGACGAATTTGGCTCCGTTGAAGGGCTTGTAACCATCAGCGATGTTATGGAAACCATTGCGGGTAATCTGCCTAATGAAGTAGAAGAGATCGATGCTCGTCATGATATTCACAAAAACGCCGATGGCAGTTGGACCGCTAACGGCCATATGCCGCTGGAAGATCTGGTGCAGTACGTTCCACTGCCGTTGGATGATAAGCGTGATTACCACACGATTGCCGGGTTACTGATGGAGTATTTGCAGCATATTCCTGCCGCTGGCGAGGAAGTGAAAATCGGCGGTTATACCCTGCGTACACTGGAAGTTGAAAGCCATAGGGTGCAGAAAGTACAGATTATCCCGCCGGTTGAAGTAGAAGATGAATTAGATTATGAAGTGTGAATGAAGTTGAGGGCTCAGCCGCCGCGAGCAACTCGCGGCGGCTGATGATTACAGCTTATCGAGTAGTTTCTTCACGTCTTTGCCGTTCTGGCTATTACTATTGCGTTCCGCCCACTCATTCAAACGCTGTCTCGCTTCATCCTGCAACTGCTTGCGCAGGATCTGATCTACCTGCAGGCTATAGCTTAACGACTGCCACTTACCATAAATGCGCAGCGGAATTGCCGTCTGCTTGAGGCGATCAATAAGCTTGCTTTCGCCTTTCCAGCCACCTAACACCCGCACGTTGAAATGCATGTCGCAATCCTCTGCGAGCAGATTCAGATTGCCTTGTCCATTCAACGCCATCATTGCCGACTGTCCCTGCAAGTCGTTAAGCGTTATCTGGCCATTGTTCAGGGTTAAATCACTGCTTAGTGCGTCAAGCTGAGTTGCGTTATCGAAGTTTTCCTGCGCCTGAACATTGGTGCTCCTCGCTACAGCCTGCTGTACTAGCTGCTGGAAGTTGAGCCCTTCGGTACGCGTATCCTTCATTTGCAGCTGCGCCTGTCCACGCCAGTTGCGACGGAAGTCATCTGCATCAATGCGCGGCCCGGAGAAATCCCCATTCAGGGATAATTTCCCCGTCAGGCTAATCGGGTAGTTAAACGCCTGCAAGATGGTACCGATTTCTACATTATCCAGTTGCGGTTGGAAAGCAGCATGCGCAGTGTTGCCTCTGACATCCAGCACCCCAGGTAACGAGAGATGCCCTTCCCCCAGACTACCCTGCAGTTGTTTCACCGTCAGCAGCCCCTGCTGGTTAGTGATATCACTCTTCACCTGGCTGAATCGCATACCACGCCACTGCACCTGGTCCGCCGAAATCGCCAGCTGGCCGTTAAAGCCAAGCAGACTATGATAATCCTGCTGGATATCGCTATCGGCAATCACAGGGCGCAACTGTCTCGGCTGGCTTTGTCCACGCTGATCGGCATTGCCTTCATTAGCCGCCGCGCTTTGCGCAAGCAAACTATCCAGATTCAGTGTGGTTGCCTTCAGATTTAGCAGCCAGTCAGGTTTATCCCCCAGCACAACGCTACCGCTACCGGTAATTGCGCTGCCATTAGCAGTGAGATTGAGATTGTCGAAATTGAGTTTTTTCGCCTCTTCAATCCAGCTGGCTTGCAAACTTCCTTGCCCGCTCAGGCCGTCCGGCGGCAACTCCGCACCACGTACCTGCCAGTTGAGCTGCGAAAAATCCGCTTTCAGAGAGTGAGGATAATCGCCGCCCTGAACCTGGGCTGTAAAGGACAACGCTAAGTCACGTTGATCGCGATTGACCCTGCCGGAGAAATCAACCGTCGCCAGATGGTTGTCATCCTGCTCCATTTGTAAGCGTATATCGCGCACGGTGACCTGTTCGCCATTTTCATGCTGGAAGAACAGGACACTATCGGCCACCTGCAGTTTACGGACATCGTATGACCATCCGCGATCTTGCGGCGCCTGCGGCAACGTATTGTCATGCGGCACCACCGGCGCGTTCTGGTCACGCACCGCTTCCGTTTTGGCGGTCAGCTGAATGACCGCGCCTTTCAGCATCACCTGCTTCACCTGCAGTTGATGAGAAAGTAGCGGCATCAGCGCAACATCCAACCGCATGTTATCGGCACGCACCACCGGTTCGGAAGCGCCTGGCGCCGTCAGCGCCATACGGCCGGAGAGAATACTCAGCTGCGGCCAGACATGCCAACGCAGCGGTCCATCAAGCTTCAGCTGATAGCCGCTACGCTCCGCCACTTCCTGCACCATATAGTTGCGGAAGTCATTAGGGTTGACCAACAGCACCAGCGCAGCGAGCCCCGCGACAATGACGGTCAACAAGATCATCAGCGTGGTCAGAATTCGTCTCATGGCATCCTCGATAAGCCGCTAACTTTATCAATCCTTGTCGATTCGACTCGCTACCGCGCCCTGCTGGTCGCGATATTTGGCATCTTCACGGCGGTTATATGGCCGCGCCGCCGGGCCCGAAAGCGGCTCAAAGCTCAGCGCGCCAATGGGCATTCCCGGGCGCAACGCCAACGGCAGCTTTCCGGAATTATAGAATTCCAGCACGATGCAGCCAGACCAGCCCGGATCAATACGGTGCGCAGTGACGTGTACCATCAGCCCAAGGCGCGCCAGCGACGAACGGCCATCAAGCCAGCCGACGAGGTCTGCCGGAAGCGTTACTGACTCATAAGTCACAGCCAGCGCTAATTCTCCTGGATGAAGATAGAAAGCCTCGCCTTCCGGCAATACGATCTCTTCGCTCATTACCCGGTCCAGCGCCGCGCTCACTTCCGCCTTCGGGCCGCTCAGGTCAATAAACGGCGCCGTATGACCGCGGAAGGTACGGAATTTATTGCCTAAGCGAACGTCAACGGTGGCGCCGTTAATTCGATCCACCGGCGGGCGCGGGCTGATTGCCAGGCGCCCTTCATCCAACCAGGCTTCTATATCTCGGTCACACAGACGCATGAGCTTTCTCCTTTAAGGCATCTAGCCCTTACGCTTTCCGGGAATAAGGGCAATTGGGATTCTCTTTGCACGTTACACAATTAGCACGTGTTATTCAAAGAACTGACTGATTTTGGCCTTCAGAATATCGATGGCAATACGGTTTTTACCGCCGCGCGGGACAATAATGTCAGCATATTGCTTGGAAGGTTCAATAAATTGCAGGAACATTGGCCGCACCGTCTTCTGATACTGCGCCATCACCGAGTCCATGGAACGGCCACGCTCGTTAACATCACGCTTGATGCGGCGCATCAGACAGATATCCAGCGGGGTATCGACGAAAATAGAGAAGTTTAATTCATTGCGCAGTCTGGCATCCGTCAACAGCAGGATCCCTTCGAGAATGATCACTTTCTTCGGTTGAATATGAATAGTTTCCGGCATACGCGTATGTTCAACGTAGCTATACACGGGTAATTCAATTGGCTGGCCGCTTTTCAGCGTCTGCAAATGCTGGAACAGCAAGCTATGGTCCATCGAGCTCGGATGGTCATAGTTGGTTTTTACACGCTCTTCCATCGACAGATGGCTTTGATCTTTGTAATAGCTGTCTTCTGGAATAACGCCAATATGCTCATCGCCAACTTGTTCACGTAATTCACGATAAAGTGTGCTGGCGATAAGGCTTTTGCCCGAAGCCGATGCGCCGGCGATGCCTACAATGACGCACTGATGAGACGTATCAGTCATAAATTTTTGCGACCTGATTAACCTGGATGTAGATGGAGGGTGACGGTTGACCGTCAAACGCGGCAATTATAGGGATTTCAGGGCGGCGATACCAGTGATATGCGCCCTGTACGCCTATTCCTCGTCCGGCGCCCAGCCTTCGGTGTACCAGATATGCAACAAAGCATAGGAGCGCCAGGGTTGCCAGCGGCTGGCATAACGCGCAATACGCGCAGGCGTCATTCCGGGAAAACGCTGTTTAATCAGATAGTCATCGGGCAGAAAAATATCTTTTGCCTGCCAACCGCGCAGCGCATAGTAATTCGCCGTCCAGCGACCGATGCCCGGCAGACTCTGCAATTGTTTCATGCCGGTTGCCATATCAGCAGGCGCCGTCAACGGCAATTCTCCGCTCAATGCCGCTTTGCCGAGGTGAATTAACGCTTCCGCGCGGCGAAGCGGCATCCCTAACGCCTTAAGCGCCAAAGGGTCGGCTTGCGCTAGTTTCTGTGGTTCGGGAAAAATAACATAACCAGGCGCTTCGCTTAACGCTTCCCCATAGACCGCGGCCACTTTCGCCGTCAGCTTCGCCGCCATCGCTACGCTCACCAGTTGCCCCAATACCGCACGCACCGCCTGTTCAAACGCATCCAGCGCCCCCGGCAAGCGAAGTCCTGGTCGCGGCTGCGCCAGTTTGCCTAAGGTTTTCGTGACCTCAAATGGATCGCATGCTAAATCAAACAGTTGTGCTACACGCGCCAGGCACTGATCTGCTACCGGTAACAGCCCATGAGAAAGCGTAACCTGGAACCCCTGGCTGCGTTCATCCGGTTTAACGGTAATCAACCCACGATGCCCATCTAAACTGAAGCTGCGGGTATATTCATCTTCATGGAAGGTTTCAATTCCCGCCACCGCACGCGCGCTGAGAAACGCGAACATCCATTGCCAGTCATAGGGGGGTTGCCAGGATAATAATGTCATGCACTCTCCTTATTAATCGCAACAAGCATAGATGCTCTGCGCCAGATGCGCCTTGCTTTTAAATTCCAGTTGTCGGCATGGCGGCAATCCGCTAAAGTCGCCCCCCTTCTTCACTGGCATGGGGATTTTTCCGGTTATGTTTATTGGTTTTGACTATGGTACCGCCAACTGTTCGGTCGCCGTTATGCAGGGTGGCAGCCCACGGCTTTTAACGCTGGAAAACGGTAGCCCATTGCTGCCGTCGATGCTTTGCGCCCCGACGCGCGAAGCGGTCAGCGAATGGCTGTACCGCCATCACAATGTCCCGGCCGACGGCGCGGAAAACCAGGCGCTGCTACGACGCGCCATTAATTATAACCGTGATCAAGATATCGAAGTCCTCAGCAACAGCGTTCAG
Organism: Klebsiella sp. 141161; assembly: GCF_050600815.1. NCBI lineage: Bacteria > Pseudomonadati > Pseudomonadota > Gammaproteobacteria > Enterobacterales > Enterobacteriaceae > Klebsiella > Klebsiella sp. 141161. The sequence goes on from NZ_JAQIRN010000001.1 coordinate 948,468, forward strand.
TTCGGACTCGCCTCTCTGCATCAATACGTTGACGATCCGGAAGAGGTCTACTTCGTTAAGTCGCCAAAGTCGTTTCTTGGCGCTAATGGCCTTAAACCCCAGCAGGTCGCGTTATTTGAAGATCTGGTCTGCGCGATGATGCTGCATATTAAACAGCAGGCGCAGTCTCAGCTTAGCGAACAGATTACCCAGGCGGTCATTGGTCGACCGATTAACTTCCAGGGTCTTGGCGGTGATGACGCTAACGCTCAGGCACAGGGTATTCTCGAACGCGCGGCGACGCGAGCAGGATTCAACGATGTCGTGTTTCAGTTTGAACCCGTTGCAGCGGGGTTAGATTTTGAAGCCACGCTCGACGACGAAAAACGCGTGCTGGTCGTCGATATCGGCGGCGGTACCACCGACTGCTCGCTGCTGTTGATGGGGCCACAGTGGCGGCAGAAAGCCGAACGTCAGGATAGCCTGCTCGGCCACAGCGGCTGCCGTATCGGCGGTAACGATCTCGATATCGCCCTGGCCTTCAAATGCCTGATGCCGTTACTCGGCATGGGCGGCGAAACGGAAAAAGGCATCGCGCTGCCGGTACTGCCCTGGTGGAATGCGGTGGCGATTAACGACGTCCCGGCGCAGAGCGATTTTTACAGCGCCGCCAACGGTCGTATGCTTAATGACCTGCTGCGCGACGCTCGCGATGCCGACAAGGTCGCACTGCTGCTTAAAGTCTGGCGACAGCGTCTGAGCTATCGCCTGGTGCGCAGCGCGGAAGAGAGCAAAATCGCCCTTTCCGCTCAGCCGGATTTCAACGCCGAACTGCCGTTTATCAGCGATGAGCTGGCAACCGCTATCAGCCAGCAGGGGCTGGAAGAGGCGCTCAATCAACCGCTGGCTCGCATTATGGAGCAGGTAAAGTTAGCGCTGGAAAGCAGTCAAGAAACCCCGGACGTTATCTATCTCACCGGCGGTAGCGCACGATCGCCGTTAATTAAGAAGGCGCTGGCCGCGCAGCTGCCGGGGATACCGATCGCCGGCGGCGATGATTTTGGTTCCGTTACCGCCGGGCTTGCCCGCTGGGCGCAGGTGGTTTTCGCCTGAAACGCGAGCGCCATTCGGTAACCTGAGTTGACTTTGCCGCTTTTTCGTCCTAATTTGCAGGGTGAAGGGTAAGGGAGGATTTCTCCTCCCCCTGATACACTGTTAGTAAGTCGGGAAACTTATCAGTAACAGCACTATCAGTATGATGACCAGATTCATCATAACCCTTTCCTTATTTAAGGCCCCTTCCTCAGGAGGGGCTTTCCTGTATTTAGCCTCCGCTAAATCAAGCTGACGTTACCATGCCGCGTCTGACACATTTCTTTTCAGCGTTCGGCTTTGCGAGCCTCCTCGTGAAAGCCCGCCAATTCAGACCTTTCCATACGCTCTTTTCATAATTCCTCCATTTTTGCGGGGCGTTCCGTTACTAAACTAGTATCATTCAGCGAAAGCTTCAGGATGAGATAGCAAAACAATGAAAAGCAGTAACACACTTCGTTGGGGAATAGTCCTGACGGTAATTTTGGTGGCGGGAGCCGCCTATTGGTTCTGGCACGATCGTTCCGAAGAGACAACCGCAGGCGCCGCTGGCGCAAGTCAGCAAGGAGCAAAAGCGCCTGCCGGGGCGCGTCACGGGCGTTTTGGGGCAACGCTGGCCCCGGTGCAGGCGGCAACAGCCACCAGCGAAGCCGTCCCCCGCTACCTTACTGGCCTGGGGACTATCGCCGCGGCGAATACCGTGACCGTGCGCAGTCGGGTTGACGGCCAGTTACTGAGTATTCATTTCCAGGAAGGTCAGCAGGTCAAAGCCGGCGATCTGCTGGCGCAAATCGATCCCAGCCAGTTCAAGGTGGCGCTGGCCCAGGCGCAGGGGCAGCTTGCCAAAGATAACGCCACCCTCGCAAACGCACGCCGCGATCTCGCCCGCTATCAACAACTGGTGAAAACAAATCTTATCTCCCGTCAGGAGCTGGATACCCAGCAGTCACTGGTGGTCGAATCCGCCGGTACGGTTAAAGCCGATCAGGCCGCCGTCGCCAGTGCGCAACTGCAGCTGGACTGGACCCGCATCACCGCGCCGATTGACGGGCGCGTGGGCCTGAAGCAGGTCGATATCGGCAACCAAATTTCCAGTGGCGACACCACCGGTATTGTCGTTCTCACGCAAACTCACCCTATCGATTTGGTCTTTACCCTGCCGGAAAGCGATATCGCCACCGTGGTACAGGCGCAGAAAGCTGGTAAAACGCTGAGCGTCGAGGCCTGGGACCGAACCAATAAACAGAAGATCAGTACAGGCAGCCTGCTGAGCCTCGATAACCAAATCGATGCCACTACCGGCACTATTAAGCTTAAGGCCCGCTTTAATAACCTCGATGACGCATTGTTCCCGAATCAGTTCGTCAACGCCAGAATGCTGGTGGATACCGAGCAGGATGCGGTCGTGATCCCCACCGCCGCGCTACAAATGGGCAATGAGGGGCACTTCGTATGGGTGCTGAACAGTGAGAATAAAGTCAGCAAACATACGGTTACGCCGGGTATTCAGGATAGCCAAAAAGTGGTGATTAACGCCGGACTGTCAGCGGGAGACCGGGTGGTGACCGATGGTATCGACCGCCTGACCGAAGGCGCTAAGGTCGAAGTCGTCGAAGCTCACAGCGCCGCGCAGGAACAACCTGCCGCCCGCCAGAGTGGTAAAAACGGAGCGGGCGCCTGATGCAAGTCTTACCCCCGAGCAGTACGGGCGGTCCGTCCCGGCTGTTTATTATGCGTCCGGTGGCGACAACGCTATTGATGGTCGCCATTCTGCTGGCCGGGATCATCGGCTATCGCTTCCTGCCGGTCTCCGCGCTGCCGGAAGTTGACTACCCGACCATTCAGGTGGTGACACTCTACCCCGGCGCCAGCCCGGATGTGGTGACGTCATCGATTACCGCGCCGCTGGAACGCCAGTTTGGCCAGATGTCCGGCCTTAAGCAGATGTCCTCGCAAAGTTCGGGCGGCGCGTCGGTCATCACCCTGCAGTTCCAGCTGACCCTGGCGCTGGATGTCGCTGAACAGGAAGTGCAGGCGGCCATCAACGCCGCGACCAATCTGCTGCCGTCTGATTTACCCAACCCGCCGGTTTACAGCAAAGTGAATCCGGCGGATCCGCCGATCATGACCCTGGCCGTCACCTCCAGCGCGATGCCGATGACGCAGGTCGAAGATATGGTGGAAACTCGGGTGGCGCAGAAGATTTCTCAGGTTTCCGGCGTCGGTCTGGTGACGCTTGCCGGCGGCCAGCGTCCTGCGGTACGCGTTAAGCTCAATGCCCAGGCGATCGCCGCGTTAGGTTTGACCAGCGAAACCGTGCGTACCGCTATTACCAGCGCCAACGTGAATTCAGCGAAAGGTAGTCTTGATGGTCCGGCCCGCGCGGTCACCCTTTCCGCCAACGATCAGATGCAGTCGGCAGAAGATTACCGTCGGCTGATTATCGCCTATCAGAACGGCGCGCCGATCCGTCTTGGCGATGTCGCGACCATCGAGCAGGGCGCCGAGAACGCCTGGCTTGGGGCGTGGGCCAATAAGCAGCGGGCGATCGTGATGAACGTCCAACGCCAGCCGGGAGCGAACATCATCGCCACCGCCGACAGCATCCGCCAGATGCTACCGCAACTGACCGAGAGCTTGCCTAAATCCGTTAAGGTACAGGTGCTTTCTGACCGCACCACCAATATTCGCGCGTCGGTCAGCGATACCCAGTTCGAATTGCTGCTGGCCATCGCGCTGGTGGTGATGATCATTTATCTCTTCTTACGCAATGTCCCGGCGACAATCATCCCCGGCGTCGCCGTGCCGCTGTCGCTGGTCGGCACCTTCGCGGTCATGGTGTTCCTCGATTTTTCGATTAACAACCTGACGCTAATGGCATTGACCATCGCCACTGGTTTCGTGGTCGATGACGCTATCGTGGTCATTGAAAACATCTCCCGCTATATCGAAAAAGGTGAAAAACCGCTCGCCGCCGCGCTGAAAGGCGCGGGGGAAATCGGCTTCACGATTATTTCATTAACCTTCTCGCTGATTGCCGTACTGATCCCGCTGCTGTTTATGGGTGATATCGTTGGGCGATTGTTCCGCGAATTCGCCATTACCCTCGCGGTGGCGATTCTGATTTCGGCGGTGGTCTCGCTGACCCTGACGCCAATGATGTGCGCGCGGATGTTAAGCCACGAATCGCTGCGCAAACAAAACCGCTTTTCGCGGGCCAGCGAGCGTTTCTTCGAGCGGGTGATTGCCGTTTATGGCCGCTGGCTAAGCCGGGTACTGAACCACCCATGGCTAACGTTGAGCGTAGCGTTAAGTACCCTGGCGTTATCGATTCTGCTGTGGGTCTTTATCCCGAAAGGCTTCTTCCCAATCCAGGATAACGGCATTATTCAGGGCACCTTACAGGCCCCGCAGTCGGTGTCGTTCGCCAGTATGGCGCAACGCCAGCAGCAGGTATCCGATCTGATTCTGAAAGATCCGGCGGTTGAAAGCCTGACGTCGTTCGTCGGCGTTGATGGCACCAATCCGGCGCTGAACAGCGCGCGTCTGCAGATTAACCTTAAACCACTGGATGAACGCGACGATCGCGTGCAAACGGTCATCAGTCGTCTACAGCAATCGGTGGCAAGCGTCCCTGGTATTGAGCTCTATCTCCAGCCAACGCAGGATCTGACTATCGATACCACCGTCAGCCGAACTCAGTATCAGTTTACCCTGCAGGCTAACTCGCTTGATGCGCTGAGCAACTGGGTGCCGCAATTGCTGTCGCGCCTGCAATCCTTACCCCAGCTTGCCGACGTCAGCAGCGACTGGCAGGATAAAGGGCTCGCGGCTTATATTAATGTCGATCGCGATAGCGCCAGCCGGCTGGGTATTTCCATGGCGGATGTCGATAACGCGCTGTATAACGCCTTTGGCCAACGGCTGATCTCGACAATTTATACCCAGGCCAACCAATATCGCGTGGTACTGGAGCACGACACCCAGGCGACGCCGGGGCTGGCGGCGCTGGATAATATCCGCCTCACCAGCAGCGACGGCGGCATCGTGCCGCTGAAATCCATCGCCAGCGTCGAGCAGCGTTTTACCCCGCTGTCGGTTAACCATCTCGATCAGTTCCCGGTAACCACCATTTCATTCAACGTGCCGGATAACTACTCCCTCGGCGAAGCGGTAGAGGCTATTTTGTCAGCCGAGCTGTCGCTGGATTTCCCAAGCGACATCCGCACCCAGTTCCAGGGCAGTTCCCTCGCGTTCCAGTCGGCGCTCGGTAGCACCGTCTGGCTGGTCGTCGCGGCGGTAGTCGCCATGTATATCGTCCTCGGCGTACTATACGAAAGCTTCATTCATCCCATCACCATTCTTTCAACCCTGCCGACCGCGGGCGTCGGGGCGCTGCTGGCGCTATGGCTGGCCGGTAGCGAGCTGGACGTGATTGCCATCATCGGCATCATTCTGCTGATTGGTATCGTGAAGAAAAACGCCATCATGATGATTGACTTTGCCCTCGCCGCCGAGCGCGAGCAGGGGATGCCGCCGCGCGAAGCCATTTACCAGGCCTGCCTGCTGCGTTTCCGGCCAATCCTGATGACCACCCTCGCCGCCCTGCTTGGCGCGCTGCCCTTGATGCTTAGTACCGGCGTCGGCGCCGAATTGCGCCGCCCACTGGGCATCGGTATGGTCGGTGGCCTGATGCTCAGCCAGGTACTGACGTTATTCACCACGCCGGTCATTTATCTGCTGTTCGATCGGTTATCGCTGTATATGAAGAGCCGCTTCCCGCGCCGTGAAGAGGAGGCGTAAGTGAAGTTCTTCGCTCTCTTCATTTATCGGCCGGTGGCGACGATTCTTATTTCGCTGGCGATTACCCTATGCGGAGTCCTCGGATTCCGCCTGCTGCCGGTCGCGCCGCTGCCGCAGGTGGATTTCCCGGTGATCATGATTAGCGCCTCGCTGCCCGGCGCCTCGCCGGAAACCATGGCCTCATCGGTGGCAACACCGCTGGAACGATCGCTGGGGCGCATTGCCGGGGTCAATGAAATGACCTCGTCGAGCTCGCTTGGCAGTACCCGCATCATCATGGAGTTTAATTTCGATCGCGATATTAACGGCGCCGCCCGCGACGTGCAGGCGGCGATTAATGCCGCGCAAAGCCTGCTGCCGAGCGGGATGCCCAGCCGCCCCACGTATCGCAAAGCTAACCCGTCCGATGCGCCGATCATGATCCTGACGCTCACCTCGGATACCTATTCGCAGGGCGAGTTGTACGATTTCGCGTCAACCCAGCTGGCGCAAACCATCGCGCAGATTGACGGCGTCGGCGATGTCGACGTCGGCGGCAGCTCACTGCCGGCGGTGCGCGTCGATCTTAACCCGCAGGCGCTATTTAACCAGGGCGTCTCACTGGATGCCGTGCGCAGCGCCATTGATAACGCCAACGTGCGTCGCCCGCAGGGCGCTCTGGAAGATGAAACCCATCGCTGGCAGGTGCAGACCAATGATGAACTGAAAACCGCGGCGGAATATTTGCCGGTGATCGTCCACTACAACAACGGCGCGGCGGTACGCCTTGGCGACGTGGCAAAAGTGACGGATTCAGTGCAGGATGTGCGTAACGCCGGGATGACCAACGCGAAACCAGCGATCCTGTTAATGATTCGCAAGCTGCCGGAAGCCAACATTATTCAGACGGTCGACAGCATCCGCGCCCGCCTTCCTGAGCTACAGCGTACTATCCCGGCCGCCATTGATTTGCAAATTGCCCAGGATCGTTCGCCCACTATCCGCGCTTCGCTGGAAGAGGTCGAACAAACGCTGGTGATCTCGGTCGCGCTGGTGATTCTGGTGGTCTTCCTGTTTTTGCGCTCCGGGCGCGCAACGCTTATCCCGGCCGTCGCCGTGCCGGTATCGTTAATCGGTACCTTCGCCGCCATGTATTTATGCGGTTTCAGCCTCAATAATCTGTCGCTAATGGCGCTGACCATCGCCACCGGTTTCGTTGTCGATGACGCCATCGTGGTGCTGGAGAATATTTCCCGCCATCTTGAGGCGGGAATGAAGCCGCTGCAGGCCGCGTTACAAGGCAGCCGTGAAGTCGGCTTTACCGTGCTGTCGATGAGCCTGTCGCTGGTGGCGGTGTTCTTACCGCTGCTGCTGATGGGCGGCCTGCCGGGTCGCCTGTTGCGCGAGTTCGCCGTCACGCTATCGGTAGCGATCGGTATTTCGCTCGCCGTGTCACTCACGCTGACGCCAATGATGTGCGGCTGGCTGCTGAAAAGCGGCAAACCTCATGAACCAACGCGGAATCGCGGCTTTGGCCGCCTGCTGGTCGCTATTCAGGGCGGCTATGGCAAATCGTTAAAATGGGTGCTGAAGCATAGTCGCCTGACTGGCCTGGTGCTGCTCGGTACGATGGCGCTCAGCGTGTGGCTGTATATCGCCATTCCGAAAACCTTCTTCCCGGAGCAGGACACCGGGGTGCTGATGGGCGGAATTCAGGCGGATCAGAGTATTTCCTTCCAGGCGATGCGCGGCAAACTGCAGGACTTTATGAAGATCATCCGCGAGGATCCGGCTGTCGATAACGTGACCGGCTTTACCGGCGGCTCGCGGGTGAATAGCGGTATGATGTTTATCACCCTGAAACCGCGCGACCAGCGCCACGAAACGGCGCAGCAAATCATCGACCGGCTGCGGAAAAAGCTGGCGAAAGAGCCCGGCGCGAATCTGTTCCTGATGGCGGTGCAGGATATCCGCGTTGGCGGGCGTCAGTCGAACGCCAGCTACCAGTACACCCTGTTATCGGACGATCTGTCGGCGCTGCGTGAATGGGAGCCGAAAATCCGCAAGGCGCTGGCGGCGCTGCCGGAACTGGCCGACGTTAACTCGGACCAACAGGATAACGGCGCGGAGATGGATCTGGTCTACGATCGCGACACCATGTCACGCCTGGGCGTCAGCGTGCAGGATGCCAACAGCCTGTTAAACAACGCTTTCGGCCAACGGCAAATCTCGACCATCTACCAGCCGCTCAACCAGTACAAAGTGGTAATGGAAGTCGATCCGCTTTATACCCAGGACGTTAGCGCGCTGGAGCATATGTTTGTCATCAGTAAAGACGGGAAACCTATTCCGCTGTCGTATTTCGCCAAATGGCAACCGGCGAACGCGCCGCTTTCGGTCAACCACCAGGGGCTATCGGCCGCCTCGACCATCTCCTTCAACCTACCGACCGGCAAATCGCTGTCGGAAGCCAGCGACGCCATTGACCGGGCGATGACCCAGCTCGGCGTGCCGTCGAGCGTCCGTGGATCCTTTGCCGGCACCGCGCAGGTATTCCAGCAGACGATGAACTCACAGGTGATCCTGATTATCGCCGCCATCGCTACGGTGTATATCGTGCTGGGGATCCTCTACGAAAGCTACGTGCATCCGTTAACGATCCTCTCTACCCTTCCGTCAGCGGGGGTTGGCGCGCTGCTGGCGCTGGAGTTGTTCGGTGCCCCATTCAGCCTAATCGCCCTGATAGGGATCCTGCTATTAATTGGCATCGTGAAGAAAAACGCCATCATGATGGTCGATTTCGCCCTTGAAGCGCAGCGTACCGGCAATCTTCCGCCGGAAGAAGCCATCTTCCAGGCCTGCCTGCTACGTTTTCGCCCGATCATGATGACCACCCTGGCGGCGCTGTTCGGCGCGCTACCGCTGGTGCTGTCTGGCGGGGATGGTTCAGAGCTGCGGCAGCCGTTGGGGATCACCATCGTCGGCGGTCTGGTCATGAGCCAGCTGCTGACGCTGTACACTACCCCGGTGGTCTATTTGTTCTTTGATCGTCTGCGGCTGCGTTTTACGCGCAAGTCTTCTCAACCGGTAAGCGAATAAGATGACAGATCTGCCCGCCAGCGTACGCTGGCAGTTATGGATTGTGGCCTTCGGCTTCTTTATGCAGTCGCTGGATACCACCATCGTCAACACCGCCCTCCCCTCGATGGCCAAAAGCCTTGGGGAGAGCCCGCTGCACATGCATATGGTGGTGGTCTCGTATGTGCTAACGGTGGCAGTCATGCTACCGGCCAGCGGCTGGCTGGCGGACCGGGTTGGCGTGCGCAATATTTTTTTCAGCGCCATTGTGTTGTTTACCGTCGGCTCGCTGTTCTGCGCCCAGGCAACCACCCTCGATCAGTTGGTGATGTCCCGCGTGCTGCAAGGCGTCGGCGGCGCGATGATGGTACCGGTCGGGCGGCTAACGGTGATGAAAATCGTTCCACGCGATCAGTATATGGCGGCGATGACCTTCGTCACCCTGCCCGGCCAGGTTGGCCCCCTGCTCGGCCCGGCGCTTGGCGGGGTACTGGTCGAATATGCTTCCTGGCACTGGATTTTCTTGATCAACATCCCGGTTGGCATCATCGGCGCTATCGCCACATTATGCCTGATGCCGAACTACACCCTGCAGACCCGGCGCTTTGATATCCTTGGTTTTATTCTGCTGGCGGTGGGAATGGCCACCCTGACGCTGGCGCTCGACGGTAAAAAAGGGCTCGGTATCTCGCCGCTGCTGCTCGCCGCGCTGGTCGCCGGTGGCCTGATGGCCATAATTTTTTATTTGTGGCACGCCCGCGGCAACGTTAACGCATTGTTCAGCCTCAATCTGTTTCGCAATAAAACCTTCTCGCTCGGTCTTGGCGGCAGCTTTGCCGGGCGTATCGGTAGCGGGATGTTACCGTTTATGACTCCGGTATTCCTGCAAATTGGCCTCGGCTTCTCGCCGTTCCACGCCGGGCTGATGATGATCCCGATGGTGCTGGGCAGCATGGGGATGAAACGCATCGTGGTGCAGGTAGTAAACCGCTTTGGCTATCGCCGCGTACTGGTTTTCGCAACCCTCGGCCTGGCGCTGGTGAGTTTATTGTTCATGGCCGTCGCTCTGGCCGGCTGGTACTGGCTGCTGCCGCTGGTGCTGTTTCTGCAGGGTATGATTAACTCCAGCCGTTTCTCATCAATGAATACCCTGACGCTAAAAGACCTGCCTGATGAGTTGGCCAGCAGCGGCAACAGCCTGCTCTCAATGGTTATGCAGCTCTCGATGAGTATCGGCGTGACCATTGCCGGGCTCTTGCTGGGTATGTACGGCCAGCAGCATATCAGCGCCGATGCGCCAGCCGTTCATCAGGTTTTCCTCTACACCTATCTGAGCATGGCGGTGATTATCGCCCTCCCGGCACTTATCTTTTCCCGTGTACCGAACGATGTCGGCAGCAACACCGTCATCCGCCGACGCAAAAGGAGTGAATCGTGAAACTTTGGCGCCCGGGTATCACCGGTAAGCTGTTCCTGGCTATTTTCGCCACCTGTATCGTGCTGCTGATTAGCATGCACTGGGCGGTGCGCATCAGCTTTGAGCGCGGCTTTATCGACTATATAAAACGCGGTAATGAACAGCGATTAACGATGCTCGGCGATGCGCTCAGTGAACAGTACGAGCAGCACGGCGACTGGAAGTTTTTGCGCAATAACGATCGTTTTATCTTCCAGTTACTGCGCACCTTCGAGCGCGATAACGACGAACGCCCACCGGGTGGTCCGGGCCCGCATGGCGAGCCAGGGCCAATGCCCGGGCCTGGCCCGCGGCCCGATATGCCGCCGCACGGCTGGCGCACGCAATTTTGGGTTGTCGATCAACAAGGGCGCGTGCTGGTAGGCCCGCGGGCGCCGGTACCGCAGGACGGCACCCGGCGCAACATTGTCGTCGACGGCGTGACCGTTGGGGCGGTGATCGCCTCGCCGGTCGAGCGGCTCACGCGCAACACGGATATCAATTTCGACCGCCAGCAAAAACGCACCAGTTGGTTGATCGTCGCCCTCGCCACCATCCTCGCCGCGCTGGCTACTTTCCCGTTGGCCCGCGGGCTGCTGGCGCCGGTCAAACGGCTGGTGGAAGGCACCCATAAGCTGGCGGCGGGCGATTTCTCTACCCGCGTCACGGTCACCGGCGGGGATGAACTGGGTCGTCTGGCGCAGGATTTCAACCAGCTTGCCAGTACGCTTGAGCGTAACCAACAGATGCGCCGCGATTTAATGGCCGATATTTCGCATGAACTCCGCACGCCGTTAGCGGTCCTGCGCGGCGAGCTGGAGGCCATTCAGGACGGAGTGCGTAAATTTACCCCGGATTCGATCTCTTCGCTGCAGGCGGAAGTCGGTACGCTCACCAAGCTGGTGGACGATCTGCATCAGTTGTCGATGTCCGATGAAGGCGCGTTAGCCTACCAGAAAGAGTCGGTGGATTTAATTGCGCTGCTGGAGGTCGCCGCAGGGGCGTTCCGCGAACGTTTCGCCAGCCGCGGGTTGACCATCGGCGTCTCGCTGCCGGATAACGCTGTCGTGTTCGGCGATCGCGATCGGCTGATGCAGTTGTTCAATAACCTGCTGGAAAACAGCCTGCGCTATACCGACCACGGCGGACGCCTGCTGATTAGCGCCAAACAAAACGGCCGCAGATTAATACTCGATTTCGCCGATAGCGGCCCCGGCGTTAGCGACGAGCAGCTGGCGCGGCTGTGCGAGCGTTTTTACCGCACCGAAGGTTCGCGTAACCGCGCCAGCGGTGGATCCGGCCTTGGGCTGGCAATCTGTATGAACATTGTCGCGGCCCACGGCGGCAGCCTGAACGCCAGCCATTCGCCTTTTGGCGGGGTTAGCATTAAAGTAGAATTACCTCTGGAACAGGATTTATCGAGGGACGTATGAGCGAATTACCCATTGATGAAAACACGCCGCGTATTTTAATCGTGGAAGACGAGCCTAAGCTCGGTCAGTTGTTAATCGACTATTTGCAGGCCGCGAGCTATGCGCCAACGCTCATTGCGCATGGCGATCGCGTACTGCCCTATGTCCGCCAGACGCCCCCGCATTTAATCCTGCTGGATTTAATGCTGCCCGGCACCGACGGCCTGACCCTGTGCCGTGAGATCCGCCGTTTTTCCGATGTGCCAATCGTGATGGTCACCGCCAAAATCGAAGAGATCGATCGCCTGCTAGGGTTGGAGATCGGCGCCGACGACTATATCTGCAAACCGTATAGTCCGCGTGAAGTCGTGGCTCGCGTGAAAACGATCCTGCGTCGCTGCAAGCCACAGCGCGTTCTGCAGGCGCTGGATGCGCAAAGCCCGCTTATCGTTGATGAGAGCCGCTTCCAGGCCTCGTGGCGCGAAAAATTGCTGGACCTGACTCCCGCCGAGTTTCGGCTATTAAAAACGCTGTCGCAGGAGCCGGGTAAAGTCTTCTCCCGCGAACAACTGCTCAATCATCTGTACGACGATTATCGCGTGGTGACCGACCGCACCATAGATAGCCATATTAAAAACCTGCGCCGTAAGCTGGAATCGCTGGATGCCGAGCAGTCGTTTATTCGCGCCGTCTACGGCGTCGGCTATCGCTGGGAAGCCGACGCCTGTCGAATGGCTTGATCACCGCGCCTCTTAGCGCAGAGAGGCGCAAAGGTTTACTCCCTCTTTCCACGGCGCTACAATGCCCGCCCTTAATGTGGGGACACTCCCCCGAATCGCCGTACCTGGTGCGGCGAGTCTGACCTGTCATCAGAACGAGAACATCATGTTTAAACCGGAACTCCTTTCCCCGGCGGGAACGCTGAAAAATATGCGTTACGCTTTCGCTTATGGCGCCGATGCGGTCTACGCCGGCCAGCCGCGTTACTCACTGCGCGTGCGCAACAATGAATTTAACCACGAAAACCTGCAGCTCGGCATCAATGAGGCCCACGAGCTGGGGAAAAAATTCTACGTAGTGGTTAACATCGCGCCGCATAACGCCAAGTTGAAAACGTTCATTCGCGATCTCAAACCGGTAGTGGAGATGGGCCCGGACGCGCTGATTATGTCCGATCCTGGTTTAATCATGCTGGTGCGCGAAAACTTCCCTGATATGCCGATACACCTTTCGGTACAGGCTAACGCCGTCAACTGGGCGACGGTGAAATTCTGGCAGCAAATGGGACTAACCCGCGTGATCCTGTCCCGCGAGCTGTCGCTGGACGAGATCGCCGAAATTCGCAGCCAGGTGCCGGAAATGGAAATCGAGATTTTCGTCCATGGCGCGCTGTGCATGGCCTACTCCGGCCGCTGCCTGCTCTCCGGCTATATCAACAAACGTGACCCTAACCAGGGTACCTGCACCAACGCCTGCCGCTGGGAGTACAACGTCCAGGAAGGCAAAGAAGATGATGTGGGTAATATTGTCCACAAGCATGAGCCTATCCCGGTGCAGAACGTTGAACCCACTCTCGGTATCGGCGCGCCAACCGACCAGGTATTTATGATTGAGGAAGCCAAACGTCCGGGCGAGTACATGACCGCCTTCGAAGACGAACACGGCACCTACATCATGAACTCTAAAGATCTGCGCGCAATCGCCCACGTGGAGCGCCTGACCCGGATGGGCGTGCACTCGCTGAAAATTGAAGGCCGCACCAAATCCTTCTACTACTGCGCACGCACCGCCCAGGTGTACCGTAAAGCGATTGACGACGCCGCCGCCGGTAAACCGTTCGACACCAGCCTGCTGGAGACGCTGGAAGGTCTGGCCCACCGCGGCTATACCGAAGGCTTCCTGCGTCGCCACACCCACGACGACTATCAGAATTATGAATACGGCTATTCGGTTTCCGAACGCCAGCAGTTTGTCGGCGAATTCACCGGCAAGCGTAACGGTAATTTGGCCGAAGTGGCGGTGAAAAATAAGTTCTCGGTCGGCGACAGCCTGGAGGTCATGACTCCGCAAGGCAACGTCAACTTTACGCTCGAACATATGGAGAACGCCAAAGGCGAAGCAATGCCGGTCGCGCCGGGAGACGGTTATATCGTCTGGCTGCCGCTGCCGGAGGATATGGCGCTGGAGTATGGTTTGCTGATGCGTAATTTCAACGGCGAGTCGACGCGCAATCCGCATAAAAATTAGTTTATTGGCGTTATTTTTTCACTATGTATGGATATTAGAATCGGATCACATACCGTTACGTTCGAAGCAGGTATCATCCATTTCGCTGAAAAACATAACCCATAAATGCTAGCTGTACCAGGAACCACCTCCTTAGCCTGCGTAATCTCCCTTACGCGGGCTTATTTTTTATGCATCCCATTTTCCCGACTTTCTTATTCCATGACGCCATTCATGCGATACACTGAGGATGACGACTAAGAATGAGGCGATAAAGGATGACCCAATTTCCAGCCAGCTTATTAATTCTCAACGGTAAAGGCGCAAATGAACCCCAACTGCGCGAAGCCGTTAATCTCCTGCGCGAAGAAGGTATCGAGATACACGTCCGCGTGACCTGGGAGAAAGGCGATGCGATTCGTTTTGTCGAGGAAGCCGAAACGCTCAAGGTGGCGACGGTAATTGCCGGCGGCGGCGATGGCACAATTAATGAAGTCGCCACCGCGCTGGTCCAGCGCGGCAGCAATATGGCGCTGGGAATACTCCCCCTCGGCACAGCCAATGATTTCGCCACCAGCGTCGGCATCCCGCAGGATTTAGCCAGCGCGCTGAAGCTGGCGATAGCCGGGCGCGATGTCCCTATTGATGTGGTACGCGTTAACAACGAGGCCGGGTTTATCAATATGGCCACTGGCGGCTTTGGTACCCGCATCACCACCGAAACGCCGGAAAAACTAAAAGCCGCGCTCGGTGGCGTCTCCTATCTGATTCATGGCCTGACGCGCATGGATACCCTGAAGCCGGACCGCTGCGAAATTCGCGGCGAGAACTTTCACTGGCAGGGCGATGCGCTGGTTATCGGCATCGGCAATGGCCGTCAGGCCGGCGGCGGTCAGCAACTGTGCCCTGAAGCATTAATTAACGACGGGCTACTGCATCTGCGTATTTTTACAGGCGAAGAGCTGTTACCGGCATTGTTCAGTACTCTCGCTAATCCCGATAATTCGCCAAACCTTATCGACGGCGTATCGCCGTGGTTTGAAGTCACCGCCGCCCATGAAATGACCTTCAACCTTGATGGCGAACCGCTAAGCGGCAAATCTTTCCGGATGGAAATCCTCGGCGAGGCGCTACGCTGCCGTCTGCCGCCGGACTGTATGCTACTGCGTTAAAACATCAGGGCGGGATATACCCGCCCTGACAACGTTATGAATATTCTACCCCTTCCCTGACGCCGCTTGCCTTACGGGCAAAGCCCGGCTGATCGACGCTAATAAACGGGCACAGACAAAACGCCAGCAGATAGAGCGCGGTATAAGCCACCACCACGCCGATGGTGCTGAAGTGCGGCAGCAGCACCACCGCAATCGCCGGCGCGAGGAAGTTCGACAGCCCGGCCGACAGGTTATAGACCGAAATCGCCGCCCCTTTATGCTCTGGCTCCAGCGCCGGGAATACCGCGGCCATCGGCACAAACGCCGCGACGAAAATCCCCAGCGCAATTGCCGGCACCAGCGCCATGGCGAAGTTATGGCCGAAGTGCTGCGGCAGGTAGTAAAACGCCAGGCTCGACAGCGCCATGCCGATGCAGCCGAACCAGCGCACCACTTTCATCCAGCCCATTTTCTCCGCCACAATCCCCCAGAAAACGTTGGAGAAGATGGTGGTGAAGAAGAACGCCGCCCACACCTGCAGCCATTCGGAAGTGGTGAAGCCAAGCTCATCGACGAACATCATCGGCATGACCACCGCGAAGCCGAACAGCGACAGGGTGTTGATAATGCGCACGATGCTGGAGAGCATAATGCTGCGGTT